>CAZRYC010000008.1:0-60139 GCA_964604175.1 uncultured Bacteroides sp. | reverse complement strand
CACAAATCCTGCTACAATTACTCTCAATTTCGAGCGGGCTTTGTATTGGGTTAACGTAGGTGCTCAACCTACCGACACTGTGCGCTCCATCCTTTCGCACGAGGGCGTAATGCTCATGAAGCATCTCCAGGGAGGCGTCGCTAAGGGCGCTTTTGACCAGGCTGAGGCTGAGCGTCGCTTCAATGCTTGGAAGCAGGCACGTCAGGCAAAGATTGAAAAAGAGAAGGCCACTGCAGCTAACGCTAAGCAAGAGGCTGCCAAGAGCCGCCTTGAGGCTGAGCAAGCTAAGAACAAAGCAAAGGCTGAGGCTGTAGCAAAGAAGAAGGCTGAAGCCGCTGCTGCTCTCGAGGCCGCTGCCGTGGCTGCCGCTAAGGAAGCTGCCGGCGAAGAGGCCCCCGCTCAGGAGGCTCCCGCAGCTGAATAAGCCAGGCTTACATCAACACTGAAATCCAGTACTTTTGTACTGGATTTTTGTTTTTTTGAGAAATAATCCCTAATTTTGCACTAATAATCCCAATTAGGCCTCCAATCTTAAAATTACAGATGACTGACGAAAAGGAAATAGGACATCAGCGCAGCGTGTACCACCTTGGCGCAAGCGATGGCCTTATCGTGGGGGCTTACATGGGGGTAATGTATGTACTCCAAGTCACTGGCCTTAACAATAATCTGCTTTTGCTCCTGAGCCAAGTAATGATGCTGGGATTGCCGGTGCTCGCTTATGCGCTGCTGCGCAGAGCCTATATGGCAAGCCATTGCACAAGCCGATTGTCCGCTATCTGGATGCACGGAATCGTAATTTTCCTTTGCGGCAGTTTGATATTGGGCCTGGTGGCTTACATTTACATGCGTGTAATAAATCCCGATTTCATTGTCAACCTCTTCGATCAGGTGGCCCAATTCTATATCGATTTGGGCACCCCGGAGGCAAAGCACTTTGGTGTGACTTTGGAGAGAATAATAAGCGAAAAGCTGCTCCCATCTCCTATTTCTTTCGCTTTCACTATGATTTGGCTCGGCAGCTTCTTGGGCGCTATCATTTCCTTGATTTGCGCCTGCTTGCTGCGATGGACTAAAAAACGTATTCACTGAAATTCACAATCTGGATATGGACATATCCGTAGTAATACCCCTGTACAACGAAGCAGAATCCCTGCCTGAGCTCCAAGCTTGGATCGACCGGGTGATGAAAGAGCACGCCTTTGAGTACGAAGCTATCTATGTGGACGATGGCAGCACCGATGGTTCCTGGACTGTCGTAAACAGGCTCCGCGAGCAGTATCCTCAAGTAAAGGGCATAAGCTTCCGCCGCAACTACGGCAAGTCTCCGGCCCTGAATGTTGGCTTTGCTAAAGCCCAAGGCGATGTAGTGATTACTATGGATGCCGATTTGCAAGACAGCCCAGATGAAATTCCGGAGCTTTACCGCATGATTACCGAGGACGGCTACGATTTGGTGTCTGGATATAAGAAAAAGCGCTACGATCCCCTCTCAAAAACCATTCCCACAAAGCTATTCAATGCCACTGCTCGCAAAGTTTCCGGCATTCACAATCTCCACGACTTCAATTGCGGGCTGAAAGCTTACCGCCAAAAGGTAGTAAAGCACATTGAGCTCGGAGCCGACATGCACCGATACATACCTTATCTGGCCAAGCTTGCCGGCTTCAACAAAATTGGAGAGAAAGTGGTGCATCACCAGGCTCGCAAGTACGGCAAGACAAAGTTCGGGCTCGACCGCTTTGTCAACGGCTACCTCGACTTGGCTACCCTCTGGTTCACGGGAAAATTTGGAAAAAAACCTATGCATCTGTTCGGCCTGCTGGGCTCGCTTATGTTCTTCTTAGGATTTATAGCAGTGGTAATAGTGGGAGCCTTGAAGCTTTACAACATGTACCACGGCAACCATTATACTTTGGTGACAAATTCGCCATATTTCTTCCTGGCCCTAACGCTGATGCTCTTAGGCAGCCAACTCTTCTTAGCCGGATTTATTGGAGAGCTGATTGTGCGCAACTCGGCCCTGCGCAATCACTATGAAATCGAAGCCGAATTTTAGAGCTGCTAAATGAGAAATTTATTCCATATATTAGCATTGCTAATCGCAGTTTCCATTCTCGGCTCTTGCAACACCAATGGTTGCTTGGAGAATAGGAACGCTGTGCCATATGCCGGATTCTACGACTCCAGCACTGGCTCGGCTATCACTCTCGACTCTCTGCAAATCTATGGACTTGGCATGAGCGAGGACGACCCTATTTCAGCTGCCGGCGAGCGAATTAGCGCCCTGTATCTTCCTATGCGCTCCACTCAGCAAAGCACAGGCTGGATTATAGCCTACAAATGGAGCTATCTCGACTATCCGCAGCTCAACGACACAATCGTCTTCGACTATACCTCTTCGCCCCGGTTTGCTTCGGAGGAATGCGGCGTAATATATGACTACCATATCGACGAGTATCGGTACACCACTCACCTGATTGACTCTGTTATCGTAACCGACTCCCTGATTACAAATATCGACTTGGAGCGCATAAAAGTGTATTTCCGCACCTCTTCCGATGATGACACCACTGAGGTTGACGATCGCCCCGTGGTAAATGCGCCCGAGCGCCGTCTGGCTGACTTTCAGCAGAAAGGAGGCAACCGATGAGCCGACTGGCAAAGATTCTGGCAGTGATGTTACTGTGCGCAATAGCGATGGATGCCGTGGCTCAGCGCAAGATTACCCCAGTGAACACTAAGGCTACCGCTACCCAGCCCATCAATGAACTGGCCAATGATACCGCTCGCATCAACGCCCGCATGCGCGAGGGCATGGTGCACTATCATGATGATGACGGCAATGTGATCTATGTGGACACTATTACCGGTCGCGAATGGCGCGACAGCACGGCCATGAAGATCAAAAAGCCAATGCAATACCCCCTGTTCCACTCTGCCTCGATATGTGTGGATCTGTGGAACCCATTGATGCGCGCTTTCGGCCAGCATTACGGCCTGATCGGATTTGGCGCCCAGGTAAGCCTCCATAATCGGTATATGCCAGCTTTTGAGTTCGGATTCGGCTCTGCCAATAACACGCCTGCCGATAACAACTTCACTTACAAGTCACCCCTGAGCGTGTATTTCCGCCTTGGCGCCGATTACAATTTCCTTTACAATTCCAATCCCGACTATAAATTCTTCCTCGGCCTGCGTTTCGGCTTCTCCCCATTTAAATACGACATCAAGGATATCACCATCACCTCAACCTATTGGGATGAGACAGCATACCCGGAGATTCCTACTCAGAGCTCCACTGTGCTTTGGTGGGAATTCAACATCGGCTTGCAAGTAAAGGTTTGGGGTCCGATATCGGCAGGTTGGTCTTTCCGCTACCATCACATTATGAATGAGACCAAGAACCAATACGGCGACCCTTGGTACATTCCCGGATACGGATCTCGCGGGGCCAATATCGCCGGCTCCCTCAACATCACATACACTCTGGATGTGAACAAAATCTTCAAGCGAAAGGTTACTATTAATGAGGGAACGGACGACTCTACCCTCTATTTCCCCGATGATACCGGACAACCCTCGCCTGACCAAATTAACCAAGGCTTGGATGCCCAGAATCCCGAGTGACGCAGAGGTCCGCTATTTCTCCCTCAGACTTTAACTCACAATTTATGAAACGAATAGTAATCATAGGGGCCAGCAGCGGCATCGGTCGCCGCATCGCTGTGGATTTCGCCAAAATGGGGTGGAAAGTGGCTATTGCAGCTCGCCGCGAAGACAAGCTCCAGGAAGTTGCCGCCCAAGTGCCAGACCGCATCATCTACCGCACCATCGATGTTACAGCACAGGATGCTGTGGAAAAATTCAACAATCTCATCGAGCTTAATGGCGGCATGGATGTACTGCTTTTCGCAAGCGGAGTGGGTTTCGCAAATCCACTCTTGGAATGGGGCAAGGACGAGCCAATCTTGGCAGTGAATGTGCGGGGGTTCACACGCATAATCAATGCCGCATACAAATATTATAAAGACACCGAGAATGTGGGGCGTGGCCAAATAGCCGCCATCACTTCTGTAGCTGGCACTAAGGGCTTAGGCATCGCCCCCACATACAGCGCAAGCAAGCGATATCAGCGCAATTATCTGCAAGCCATAGACCAACTGGCTCACATGCAGCGAGTGGCAGTGAGCGTGACTGACATCCGACCCGGATTCGTGCGCACTGACCTGCTCGACCCCGACAAGCACTATCCCCTGACCATGGCTGTGGACTATGCTGCCCCTCTGGTGGAGAAAGCTATCCTGCGCCGCGCTCGCGTAGCCACCATCGACTGGAAGTGGAGCCTGGTGGATGGCATCTGGGGGCTGCTGCCCGATTGCCTATGGCGATATATTCGGCTCAGCTGCTAAAGGCGAGATTTGTCGCCGTAGCTGTAATATCCTCCATCGGTAAAGATAATGTGGTCATAGACGCGCATGTCGAAAAGGCGAGCCGCGTCTATGACCTTTCTTGTAATATTGTCATCTTCGCCGCTGGGGCGCATGGTGCCGCTGGGGTGATTATGGCATAGCACCATGCTGCTGGCATAGCATTCAAGGGCCTTGCGAATGATTATCTTCGTATCTACCACAGTGGCTGCAGTGCCTCCGCGCGACACACACTCCTCTTTCAGGATATGGAGGCCGCGATCAAGATAGACCACCCAAAATTCTTCGTGTTTTAGCCACAAGAAACGGTGCTTCATGCGCTCGTAGACATCCTCCGAATCCTTAAAAGGCAGGCTTGCTGCCATGTTTTTGGCATCAAGGCTGGCTCTCCGGCCAAGCTCCAAAGCTGCCAGCAGAGTGATGGCCTTCACTGGGCCTATGCCCTTGTGCTCGGCCATCAATTCCTTGACCTTCTTTCTTATTATGAGCGACAGATGGCCCTGATTCTTTTCCAAAATCTGGTTGCACAGATCTACCACTGACATTCCCTTTACGCCGGTGGCAAAGATTATAGCCATCACCTCGGCATCGCTGAGGTTGTCAAATGTGCCCTCAGCAAGGAATTTCTCACGCGGACGTTGCGAGGCGTCCATTTCGCAGATGAGCAGCCCTCGCTGCTCGTGTTCTTCATACATAATCCCTGTGTGGTTTTCGGTTTTCAGTTTTCGGTTTTCAGTTTTCAGTTTACGGTTTTCAGTTTTCTGTTTTCAGTTGATTATTTTCCTTTGCGCATGGCCACTTCCTGATCGATGTCGCGGCCTTTGCCCAACAATATTTTTGTGGTGAATGCTTGTATGAATCCTATCCCATAGCCTGTAAGCTGTATCAGACTTGCCGGCACAGCCAAGCATGCTATCTTGAAACTCTTGGCACTTACCCACGCTGAAATAAATATCGCCAATAAGTAAATCAACAGCGGCAACAGCCACAGAGGCGACAAGGCTATTGCCAGTATAATCATTACAGCGCAGCCGATGACAAACACTGCCGGCAGCGCATGCACTGGCTTTAGGCTATCTGGGTAAAGCAGCTTAAGGGTGATGCGAGACATTCCGAACACATGCACCTGACGGAAAAATTTTCGGAAATCCACCCTCCGCTTATGCCAAACCTTAGCTTCGCGGATAAGTCCGATAGAAAAGCCAGCCTGACGCACCCGGGTGCTCATGTCGATGTCCTCGCTGAACATCTCCCGGAAGCCTCCCACCCTCTCATACACTGCGCGGGAAAAGCCCATGTTGAAGGTGCGCGGAGTGAATTTCTCCAATTGCACCTTGCCGCCGCGTATTCCGCCAGTGGTCAAAAAGGATGTCATGCTGTAGTTTATGGCCTTTTGCACATCGGTGAAGCTCTCGTGGGCCGCATCAGGTCCTCCGAAGCAGTCAAGCGGTTCACGGTCAAGCTCGCGATCGAGTATCTCGAAATAGTGTGGCGGAATCACACAGTCGCTGTCAAAGAACACGAAATAATCTCCCGTGGCGCGCTCCATGCCGTAGTTGCGAGCAATAGACCGCCCTTCATTCTCTTTATAGAAATATTTCACATCCACCTTGTCGGCATATTCGTCCACTGCCTCCTTGCATGGGGCCGTGCTGCCATCCTCTGTGATTATCACCTCGAAATTCTTATGTGTCTGCTTAGATAGGCTATCGAGCAGATCTCTCACCTCATCGATGCGATTGTACACTGGTATGATTACAGAATATTTGCGACTCATGACATGCGGTTTTTATAATCATCGTAATCGTACTGGCGCAGATACTGGCAGTCGCCCTGGCTATCACAAAGCACAATCGCGGGGTGCTGAATGCCATTGAACATTGTGGTTTTTACCGTGGTATAATGGTTCATATCTTCCAAGGTCAGCTTCTCGCCAGCCCTCAGCTTGTGATCGAAGTGCCAGGGGCCGCAATAGTCGCCGCTAAGGCAGCTATTGCCGCCGAGCATATACGGTAGAGCTCCAGCCCCCTTCGGCACACTCTCTGTAATCAGCGGCTGATAAGGCATCTCCAAGGTGTCAGGCATATGGCACGCGAATGACACATCCACGATGGCAGTGTTCACCCCATCGTTGCTCACTACATCTACCACGCTGGTCACCAAATCGCCAGTGCGCCAAGTAAAGGCGCTCCCGGGCTCCATTATTACCTGAAGCCATGGATAGCGTCTTCTAAATCTTTGAATAAGTCGAATCAGATGCTCTGTGTCATAACCTTTACGGGTCATCAAATGACCCCCGCCCATATTCACCCACTTCACCTGAGGCAGAAGACGGCCGAACTGCTTTTCAAAAGCCTTCAATACTTTCTCCAAGTCATAACTGGAAGATTCACATAAAGCGTGGAAATGCAAGCCCTCGATACCTTTAGGCAAACCGTATTTGAGGTCGGCGGCTCCTACGCCGAAGCGCGAGCCCGGCAATGCGGGATTGTAAAGATCTGTTTCTATCACCGAACATTTAGGATTGACGCGCAGGCCTGGCGAAACAGCAGGATAATTCTTGAGCTTATCCTGATGCATAGACCACTGTCCCAGCGAATTGAAGGTGATGTGGGAGCTCTTGCTTAAGTATTCATCGATAGTGGCCTCGGTGTAGGCCGGACAATAGCTATGCGCATCTTCGCCTAAAAATTCTCTGCCAAGCCGGAGTTCATTAAGGCTGCTGGCAGTAAAGCCTATCCCATATTCACGCATGATATGGAATGTGCGCCACAGGGCATTTGCCTTGAAAGCCATTATGATTTTTGCCCCGCTGCGGCGGCTTACTTCGCTTATGAGGTCAAGATTGCGGCGCAGCTTGTCCTCATACACGATATAGTAAGGCGTGGGTATATCTTGTGGCTTCATTGGTCTGGGATAGGATTAGAGGATAACAAATTTGGCAAATTTCAACAGCAGCGTTTTTACATCTACATTGTCGAATTTCACTCGAATGCGCGCATCGGGCTGGCTGGTGTCCACCTCTATGATACGGCCGCGGCCAAAGCGCGAGTGCTCAATCTCCATTCCTGGCTGCAGTTCGCCAGGGGTGTGCAAGGCTTCATTGCCGGCACTGGCAGGCGCAGCAGGCGAAATTGTCGCTTTAGTAAGATTAGGGGATGCAGGGCTGCGATAATTGCTTGGCTGTACAAGCGGGGTGTGGTAACTGTTGCGATAACGTTGCACCGGGTCAATGTTAGGTGCATCTGTGCCCATGGAAAAGTGGAGCCATTTGGAGTCAATGTCGCGCAAAAAGCGGCTCGGCTTGCTGGCCACCGTCTGGCCATTGCGGAAGCGGGAGGCCGCATAGCTGAGCATGCAGAAGCGCTTGGCGCGAGTAATCGCCACATACAGCAAGCGGCGCTCCTCCTCCACCTCCCAAGGGTTGTCCATGCTTAAGGCGGAGGGTAGCAACTCTTCCTCCACCCCCACCACAAAGATATTGCCAAACTCCAAGCCTTTGGCGGCATGGATGGTCATAAGCGTCACTTTCTCTTGGTTGTCCTCTTCAGTTTCGTCTTGATCGGTGGCCAATGACACCTCGCTCAGGAAGCTGGCCATATCGATGTGCTCTGCATTGCCCTCTTCCATTTTGTTGGCCACAAATTCTCTCACGCCATTGAGTAGCTCTTGCAAATTCTCCTGTCGAGAGATGCTTTCGGGAGTCTTGTCGCTGAGCAGGATGGTAAGCAAGCCGGTATCAGATATGATCTTGCGTGCCACCGCATCGGCATCGTAACCCTCCGCATTGAGGCGATTGAAACTTAAAAGCAGGTCACGGAATCCCTCAAGCTTGGCGCGAGTGCCCTTGTTGACTTCCACCGGGTAGCGATCCATATCGTTGATCACCTCCCAGAGGCTCACGTTATTATTGATAGCGGCATGAGAAACTTTGGCCAAAGTGGTATCGCCGATGCCACGGGCAGGATAGTTGATAACTCTCTTCAGGGCCTCATCATCAGCCGGATTAATGCTCAATCTGAAATATGAGATGGCGTCTTTTACCTCCTTGCGCTGGTAGAAGCTGAGCCCTCCGTAGATGCGGTATGCGATGTTGCGCTTGCGCAGGGCCTCTTCAAGCACACGGCTCTGGGCGTTGGTGCGGTAGAGTATGGCAAAATCCTCCAAGGAATCGCCTGTGCGCATCTGCAACTGCGAGACTTTGTTAGAAACCAAATAGGCCTCCTCATAATCGCTGAAACTTTTTACAACCTCAATCAGATCACCGGGTGCATTGCGTGAGAAGACCTGCTTGGGCATCTGCTGGGTGTTCTTCTCAATAAGCGAATTAGCTGCATTGATGATATTCTGAGTGGAGCGGTAATTCTGCTCAAGCTTGTGTATCTGCAGCGTGGGGTACGAACGCTTTAGATTGAGGATATTTCTGATGTTGGCCCCACGGAAGCTATATATGCTCTGGGCATCATCGCCCACTACGCATAGCTGCTTCGCTCCCTCAGTGAGCTGCGACACTATCAGGTGCTGTGCAAAGTTGGTATCCTGGTACTCATCCACCAGCACGTATCTGAAGAACTCTTGATAGTGGTGGCGTACATCAGGGTTATCTCGCAGGAGCACATTGGTGTAGAAGAGCAAATCATCGAAATCCATGGCTCCGGCCACTCGGCAGCGATGCACATAAGCGGAATAGATTTCGGGCATGCGCTCGCGCTTGGTGTGACGGTTTGCCTCGCGTATATCCTTGTCTTGAGCATAGGCTTGGGGCGACACCAGAGAGTTCTTGGCATTGCTGATGGCATTGAGCACTACATTGGGCTTATATACCTTGTCGTCCAAGCCCATATCTTTGATTATCATCTTTATGAGCGACTTGCTATCTGCCGTATCGTAGATAGTGTAATTGCTTTTGAAGCCTATTCGCTCGGCATTGATGCGCAGGATGCGGGCAAAGATGGAGTGGAACGTGCCCATCCACAGCTTCGCTGCCATTTCCGCGCCCACAAGAGCCTCGATGCGCTCACGCATCTCTCGAGCTGCCTTATTGGTGAATGTGAGAGCCAAAATGCGCCAAGGCTCATATCCATGAGCCAAGAGATGCACTATTTTGTATGTGAGCACGCGTGTCTTGCCAGAACCCGCACCGGCTATCACCAGCTGGGGGCCTTCGCAATATTCCACAGCTATGCGCTGCTGGTCGTTGAGCTTGCTCAGATAATCATCGGTTTTCATACCACAAAGTTAGGCATTTTTATTCAATTTGCGGGAAGAAATTACTAACTTTGCATTAGCAAAACACTAATTTAACTGGAAATGAAAACAATTTACGCGTTAGCTGTAGCAGTGGCAGCCATAAGCCTTGCCTCATGCAGCAGCAAAGACAAGCAAGCTACCGAATCTGAGGGAGCCAAGCAGGAGAGCATGCTGCCGCCAGCCCTGAAAAATGCAGTGGAAGGCCAAGAGTTCTTGGCTGAGAATGCAAAGCGCCCGGAAGTGACCACCACAGCTTCTGGCTTGCAATATGAGGTACTCCAGCAAGGCGAGGGCCAGAAGCCTACAGCGGCAGATCGAGTAGAAGTGAATTATGAGGGCCGTCTGCTTGATGGCACTGTGTTCGACTCAAGCTATGAGCGCGGCGAGACTGTCACCTTCCCCCTGAGCGGTGTGATTGCTGGATGGACCGAGGGTGTGCAACTGATGCCTGTTGGCAGCAAATACCGCTTCTACATCCCCAGCGAGCTGGCTTATGGCGAGGGTGGCACCCCAGGGGGTCCCATCGGGCCCAATTGCACTCTCATTTTCGATGTAGAGCTGGTATCTATCAAGTAATCAGAACAGAATGTATTCTCGAGGTGGCAGCGGCGAGCCGTTGTGCCACAGCTCGAACAAAAATGGGTAGCGGCGTTCCTGCGCAAGACCGATGCGGGAACCCGCTACTACTTTATCGCCACGGGTCACAAAGCTTTCGGCAAGTCCGGAGTATTCGCTTACAAAATCATTGGGGTGCTGTATCACCACGGTGATGCCCCTGCCTGTGGTAAAATAAGTATTGAGCACTGTGCCGCGGTACACGGCGGAGATGGGTGAGCTCTTAGCCGGAATGGCTTGCACATAAGGGATGCCAGCCTCCGTGACCTTTTCTTCTGTGGACACACCCATCACGGGCGGATAAAATGTCATGCCTTCAGCAGCCAATGGTGAGAGCACTGACACATTGAAGCGCTCTGCGTTCTCAAATCGAGCCACAAAGCTGCGTTCGCGGCCGCTGGCCTCAAGCAAAGAGTCAAGAGGCACGGCTTCCGGTGCCACGGATGTGGCAGCCACAGCCTCAGCCTCTGGCACAGAGTCGCGCAAGATGGCCCACACATTGTCAAGATATTGCTGGTTCACTTGAGCTGACTCCGCTGCATCGTCCAAGCGCCTATTGAGCTCCACATATTCATGGCGCAGGTCACTCTGCATCTTCACCGGGAGCACATTTCGCATGGGTGTATAGATAAATAGGATAAGCCAGAGGCCTCCAATGGCGAAGAAGATGGCCAGTGCGCACAACAGCAGCCCCCACCTGCGACCCTTTGCGGTAAACACCGGGGCTTGGCTGGTGCTATTGACTACCGAGATCTGATAACGCTCGCGACGCACAAAGTCGCCATTGGCTGTTTTCTTCCTCGGCAGCACTATGGCTGCCAATGTCTTTAGTATATGCTTCATCGCTATGCTCCGCTTGGCGGAACCCTCTGCATTAGTAGTAATTTGTGCAAAGTTATCAAAAAAAACTGATAAATTGAAATCTTTTTGCTACCTTTGCCAATATAAATCTATCGTAACATTTCTATACAATCCATATGGCAAACTGGTTTGAGTGCAAAGTGCGCTACGACAAATTGCAAGAGAATGGCACTTCCGTAAAAAAGGTTACTGAGACATTCCTTGTGGATGCTCTCAGCTTCACCGAGGCTGAGACGCGCATAACCGCCGAGCGCAAACCATATATTTCTGGCGATTTTTCCATCAGCGCAGTAAAGCGCACCCGCATCCAAGAGATTTTCTTCGATGACATGGCCGACAAATTCTATCTCGTAAAGTGGCTTATCACCACTATCGATGAGAAGCCGGCTGCTCTGGGAAAGCCCCCGGTAGAAAAGAAAATCACAGTATACACCTTGGTGCAAGCCAGCAACTTCGAGGGCGCTCTCAAGCAGTTCCAAGAGTGCATGAAAGGCACCTTGGCCGATTACGATATTGCTCAAATCAACGAAACCACCATCCTCGACGTATATCCCGCCGACCTCGGTAAAAAAGAGTAAGCCCCCGATATAATATGTCGATATCAGAAAATATAGCTAAGATACATGCTTCTCTGCCTGCTGGCGTAGAGATGGTGGCTGTCAGCAAATTCCACCCTGTGGATCAGCTGATGGAGGCTTACCGTGCGGGGCAGCGCATTTTTGGAGAGAGCCGTCAGCAAGAGTTGCTGGCCAAGATACCGGAGATGCCCGCCGACGTGCGATGGCACTTCATAGGCCACTTGCAATCCAATAAGGTGCGCTCTCTGGTAGGCAAAGTGGCTATGATTGAGAGCGTGGACAGCCAGCATCTGCTTGACCTTATTGATGCAGAAAGCGTTAAGGCTGGCGTGACTTCCCGGGTACTGCTGCAAGTGCATGTGGCGCGGGAGGAAACAAAGTTTGGCTTTCTCCCCGAAGAGCTCTACGACTATATGAGGGAGAGGCGTTTCGAAAGCCTTAAAGCCACCCATATCTGCGGCATTATGGGCATGGCTACTAATACTGATGACCAAGCACTCATCAGCTCCGACTTTCGCGCTATTGCCGAGTGCAAGCGCCGCTGCGCTGAGATTGCCACGGACTTGCGTGGCTTCGATGTGCTATCAATGGGCATGAGCGATGATTATCCGCTGGCCATTGCCCAGGGTAGCACTCTGGTGCGCATTGGCACAGCCATTTTCGGACCAAGAGCATATTGATGCCAACATTAAGGGAAATTCTAAATAATAAACTAATCAATACACGTTAACAGACATGGAACAAAAACCAAAAACCAATTGGATTGCGATTATTGCGATGTGCTTCTTGTTCGCAATGATCTCTTTCGTCACCAATATGGCTGCTCCGTTTGGTACCATTTGGGGATATCACTACGAAGGAAATGCCGTGCTGGGCATGATGGGTAACATGATGAACTTCGCTGCCTATCTATTTATGGGTATTCCAGCAGGCAACTTGCTTGTCAAGATTGGCTACAAAAAGACTGCCTTATGGGCTATGGCCGTAGGCATTATCGGCTTGTTCGTGCAGTGGCTTTCCAGCAGTGTTTCGGGCAGTGCCGACTTTGCTTTCGTCATCTATCTGCTCGGTGCCTTCATTTGCGGTTTCAGCGTGTGCATGCTCAACACCGTGGTTAACCCCATGCTCAACCTCCTTGGCGGCGGCGGCAACCGTGGCAATCAGCTTATCCAAATCGGTGGCAGTTTGAATTCTCTTTCCGGTACCCTCACCCCCATGCTTGTGGGTGTGATGGTAGGCGTGCTCAGCCCCGAAACATCTATGTCGAACGTAGCCCCTCTGCTTTGGATCGGTATGGGCGTGTTCGCTCTGGCTTTTATTGTCATTTCATTTGTCAATGTTCCTGAGCCTAACCTTCGCAAGAAAGGCGAAAAGCGAGTGAAGTACACCCATTCTCCCTGGAATTTCCGCCATTGCGTGCTCGGAGTAGTGGGCATCTTCTTCTATGTGGGCATCGAGATTGGCATTCCCGGCACTCTCAACTTCTATCTTGCCGATCAGAGCGCCAAGGGCGCTGGCATCATCGGCGAGGCTTCGGCTATCGCCGGATCGATCGTAGCTATCTACTGGTTGCTAATGCTCTGCGGCCGCTTCCTTAGCTCTATCATCAGCGGTGTGGTAAGCACCCGCGCTCAGCTCATCACCGTGTCCTCTGTGGCTATCTGCCTGGTGATTCTGGCCATCCTTATTCCTAAGGAAAACACCCTGCCCATCCCCGAATTTATCCTCGAGGGCGGTGTGCAAGTGCCCGTCAGCGCATATCTGCTGGTAATCTGCGGTATCTGCACCTCTGTGATGTGGGGCGGCATATTCAACTTGGCTGTTGAGGGGCTTGGCAAGTACACAGCCCAGGCTTCCGGCATCTTTATGATGATGGTAGTCGGCGGCGGCATCATGCCTCTAATCCAGCAAACCATCAGCAACCATGCCGGCTACATGGCCAGCTACTGGCTTGTGGTGGCTATGCTTGGCTATCTGCTGTTCTACTCTCTGGTAGGCTGCAAGAATGTCAACAAGGACATCCCTGTAGAGGAGGAGACTCCCATCAGCGATGTGCGCGATGCTATGTAATACCTAAGCTTTATTACTTGGCGGTGTAGCCTCTTGGGCTGCACCGCCTTATATCTAATTTTTTTGCTCATGAAAAAGCTTGTTTATTTTCTGTGTCTCTCTTTTGTGATGGCTGCGTGCAATGGCGGCAACAAAGAGCAAGAGCTGGCCCACCAGCAATACCAAGATTCAATCGAAGCAGTAAATGCTGAGCTTACTCAGTTTATCCAGATTGTGGCCAACGAACTGGACAGCATCAATCTCGGGCCTCTGAAAGTGCTCGGCATCAATAATAACGAGGGCGCTCCTCTGCCCACCCGGGAGCAGATTCTCCAAAACATCGAGGCTTACCAGCAGACAGTGGCACAGCAGCGCCAACGCATAGCCGAATTGGAAAAGAGCTTGGAGAATGCTACCAGCGAGAACGCTAAGCAGATGAAAACCATCATCGCCTCGCTTAAGAGCCAAATTGCTGAAAAGGACAAGGAGATAGCCGAGCTGCACACTCAGCTGCTGCAAAAGGATGTCAACATCTCGATGCTGCAAAGCAACATTGCTTCGCTCCAAACCAATGTGGAGGGGCTGGAAGAGCAGGCTCGCGCCAATGAGAAAACCATCGTGGAGCAGAGTGATGAGCTGAATGTAGCTTATGTGCGGATTGGCTCGAAGAAAGACCTCCAAGAAGCTGGAGTGCTGAGCAAGGGCAATCTCCTGAAGAAATCAAAGATACAGCTAAGTGATTTCGACCCCTCAAAGTTCACCAAGGTGGACAAGCGCACATATCAGAGCGTGAAATTTGCGGGTGAAGACGCCAAGGTCCTGACTCCTATGCCAGAGGGATCCTACCGCATAGAGCAGGAATCGAGTGCAACCTCAATTCTCTACATCACCGACCCCAACAGCTTCTGGTCAGTATCTCCCTACCTGGTAATCCAAGTAAAATAGTGGCCCGCTGCTTGCTGCGGGCTTTCCTCCCGGAGGCCCGGCAAAAATAAGAGGGTGCGAATTTCTCATTTCGCACCCTCTTTGATTTTCTTTGCTTTGTACTCTATGGCTTTACTGGCATCTTTTCGATGCGGCGTGCATGGCGACCGCCCTCGAAATCAGTGTTGAGGAAGGCCTCCACAATCTCTATTGCAAGAGCTGGTTCGATGAAGCGCGCCGGAAGCACCAGCACGTTGGCATCGTTGTGCTGGCGAGCGAGCTTAGCGAGCTCTACGCTCCAGCAGATGGCAGCGCGCACGCCCTGATGCTTGTTGAGAGTCATGGCAATGCCATTGCCGCTGCCGCAGAGGGCTATGCCCGGATACACTTTGCCTTTCTCTATGGCAAGGGCCAGCGGATGCGCAAAGTCGGCATAGTCGCAACTTTCAGTGCTCTTGGTACCGAAGTCCACATACTCTATGTCCTGCGAGGTCAGATACCCTTGCACGATGCATTTCATCTCATACCCGGCATGGTCGCTGGCCATGCCCAAAGGTAAATTTTTCTTCAGAATGCTGCTCATATTTGTTTTTGTATTATTGTGATTTCTGTATTTCTGCAAATTTACGATTTTTTTTGGAAAAAACTTTTGTCAACTCAAAAAAAATATCTAACTTTGCATCACCAAAAACACCCCCGATGCCCAGGTGGCGGAATGGTAGACGCGCTCGTTTCAGGTGCGAGTGCTGCGAGGCGTGCAGGTTCGAGTCCTGTTCTGGGCACCCCCCAATCCGAGAGGATAAGCAATTGACTCCCAATAGCTTATCCTCTTTCTTTTTCAAATTTGCACCGATTTTGCACCGACAAAATAATGACTAAAGGAATAGATCAGGAAAAAATCTTTCATCAGAATATCAAATTACGGCTCAAGCCAAAAAGCCTGTGTTTTTTGGGGAAGCATAACTTCAATCTCTTTCATGCAGCAAATTTAGCAATTATTGAATAGAACCGGATCTGACTTTTAGAAAATCCACTAAAAATTCTTCAACATTAAATTCGGTTCAAGCCCCTTAATCCAATGCAGAGAATGGTGTTTGTAATATGGGAAAAGAAGTTTGTTACATTGGATTTTGGGGGGTATATCAGAGAAATAAGGAAATGTTACGAAGAAACAGGATGAAATGAAAATTCTGGTGTAATTTTACAACCTCAATTTGAATAACTTCAATCCTTATCATAAAAAAATTCATAACAACATAGAAATCGACATGAATGCCTTGTACCGAATATTTACCTTAGCCTTTGCCAGCTGCGCTTTAGTTGCAGCAGCCCAGAATCCTATTATCCAGACATGGTTCACTCCAGATCCGGCACCTGTGGTGCACGGCGACACAGTGTATCTCTTCGTAGATCATGACGAAGACGACGCACAGTACTTCAAAATGAAGGACTGGATGGTGTTCTCCACCAACGACATGGTCAATTGGACCTATCTTGGCTGCCCTATCTCAACCGAAACATTCTCATGGGCAAAACAAGGAGATGATGCTTGGGCCTCGCAGGCGGTAGAGCGCAATGGCAAATGGTACTGGTATGTGACCGCTACCGACCTCGAGCATGGGGGCCAAGGGATAGGAGTGGCAGTATCCGACAATCCCGCCGGGCCATACTCTGACCCCATCGGCCATGCCTTAGTGCCTGGCGATTGGGGCTACATTGATCCCAGCGTTTTTATCGATGACGATGGCCAAGCCTATCTTTTCTGGGGAAATAATGGCCTGTGGTATGCCAAGCTTGGTGATGACATGATTTCACTGGCCAGCGATATTATGCCTGTTCAGGGTCTTGACGATGAAGCTTCGTTTGGTCCCCGAGTGATGAAGCAGGACTATCAGCTCAACAAGAGGGTGATGAAGACTGGCTTCGAAGAAGCCTCCTGGATCTACAAGCGCGATGGCAAGTACTACCTCGAATATGCGGCTGGAGGAGTGCCAGAGCATTGGGCCTACTCCACGGCCGAAAATATCAATGGGCCTTGGACCTATAAAGGGCGCATTATGGACGAAGCGCCCAACAGCTTCACCATCCATGGAGGGAGCATCGAGTTCATGGGCCGCGACTTCATGTTTTATCACACTGGCCAGCTTCCCAATGGGGGCGGATTTCGCCGTTCTACTTGCGTAGAGGAGTTCAAGCGCAATGCCGACGGATCAATTCCCCACATTCCCTTCACGGCCAACGGTGTACGCGAGCCTGTCAGAAACCTTGATCCATACCAGCGAATCGAGGCTGAGACCATGGCCGACAGCTATGGGCTGAAGACCGACCGCCGCTCTGGCACTGACCATCATGTCACTTCAATCCACAATGGCGATTGGATGCGCGTCAGAGCTATAGATTTTGGCGAAGGGGGTGCAAAGATGTTCAAAGCGCAAGTCCGAGCCTCAGATTCTGGAGGCAGCATCGAGCTGCGACTTGACAATCTCAATGGCAAGCCTATTGCCGAACTGCAGGTGCCATCCACTTCTGGCGAATGGCAACTGCTGTCAGTCAATGCTGATATCCCATCTGGGATTCACGACCTCTATTTCCTCTTCCATGGGCCCGACACCCAACTCTTCGATTTTGACTATTGGCAATTGACAAAATAGACTGCCAAGCGAGAACGTCCTCCCTTAGTCCAAGGAGGATTGGAGGATGGAGAGGATGGTCTGTTCGGGGAGCGGAAAGTAAAGGTGGGAGCCTTTGCCGTCAAACTCTTCGCGGATGTGGCGCGCCATCTCGCTAAGGCGCGACTCATCGATGCCTACCTCGCGGAGCGACATCGGCATGCCCAAGCTCTTGAAAAAGTCGCTGGTGGCGGCGATAGCCTTTTCTGCTATCTCCTGAGCTGGCAAAGAAGGATCAATACCAAAGACATTAACACCTAAGCTGACAAAGCGCTCCAGAGTGCTATCGCATAAGATAGCGCGCATCCACCTCGGAGTGATAATGGCCAAGCCCTCGCCATGGGTGATATCATAATAGGCCGAGAGGGCATGCTCTATGGCGTGCATGGGCCAGCCAGTCTGGGAATTGCCAAGAGCCAAGATGCCATTGCAACCGTACATGCACGCATACATAATCTCAGCGCGGGCCTCATAATTATGGGGTTCTTTAAGAGCTACTGGAGCCCAATGTATGAGGGTCTTAAGCAAGGCCTCGCAGAAGCCGTCGGCTACCATATTGTGCTCAGCGCAAAAATATTGCTCCATCACATGGTTCATGGCATCCGCTACGCCAGCTGCCGTGTGCTTGGCATTCACTGTAAAGGTGTATGTTGGATCCAGAAATGACACGCGAGGGAAAGTGAGATCTTCGTGATACCCGACCTTGTCGTTGGTGTCAGTGCGGGAAATTACACTGGCTGCATCATATTCGCTGCCGGTGGCAGCCAGAGTCATTATATCCACGATAGGCAGAGCAGCTTTGGCCTTGACTTGGGAGGTTATCAAGTCCCATGGATCACCCTCATAGAGGGCACCGGCTGCTATTGCCTTAGAGCAATCGAGCGCGCTGCCGCCCCCTACCGATAGTATGACATCAATATTATGTTCCTTACAGAGGCGCACTCCATCGAGTACGGAGGGGTCGTATTTGGGATTAGGTTCTATGCCCGAGAGCTCGAAAATTTCCTTGTCTGCGAGCAGCTCTTTCACTTTTTGGTACAAGCCTATGCGCTTGATACTGCCACCTCCGTAAGTGAGCAGGATGCGAGGTCCGAACTGTTTCATTACCTTGGGAAGCTTCTCAATGACGCCCTGTCCGAAAATTATGCGCGTAGGGGTGTAGTAGTCAAAGTTTTTCATATTGTCGTACTTTATTTGTTTTCTCTGTCACAAAATTACAACAAATTTCCTTACTCAATGTCTCTTTCCAGCCCAAAATTTGTTCTCATTTTTGTTTTTGTTGCTCGATTGCAGATTTCCCTCTTTAGTAACGACATTCAACCATACAGCGAGGGCAGTTGTTGTAAATAGGAAAAATGTTTCGACTATGGGAAATTTTTTGAAAGGCAATCTGAATATGCTGGCATCAAAGCTGACCTACGGCCTTGACTATAACTGCATACGCTATCTACAGCCAAAATATGTTGATGCCAAGGGATTGGCAGCAGTGCGACTGCTTTGGGGAGCTCTGACTTTCTGGATCGTAGGGCTGTTCTATCCCGGAGGTCGGCAGCGCTTCACTTGGAAGCAGAAAGCCAATCTGCTCTGCCTCGGGGCTGTGGTGTTTTTCTCATATATAGTCACTCTGAACCTGGCTCTCACATACAGCTCGCCTATTCCAGTAACTTTGATTATGAATATAGATCCAGTATGGGTATTCGTGCTCTCGGTTATTTTCTTAGGTGAGAAAGGCAGCTGGATGAAGTATGGGGGCCTGGCCTTGGGCCTGGCCGGAGGCATGCTATGCATCTTCACAGAGCATAGCCATGGCTTGGCCACAGACCCGGTTAAAGGCGACTTGTTTGCTCTGGCTGCGTCTGTGCTCTTCAGCATCTATATAGTGTGGAGCCACAAGGCCCTAAGCAATGCCAACCCCATAGCCACCCTCAAGTGGGTATTCTTAGGAGCAAGCATCCCAGCAGTAGCCATGATGTGCCTTTATGGCTTTGACATGCCAATATGGCGCACTGGGCTATTTAGCCGCCCCATGCTTGTGCTCTATTTTGTACTGTTTTGCTCCACCACTTTGGGATATATCTTCTTTTATACCGCTATCAAATATCTCAAAGCCACAGTAGTGGCCGTTTACGGTTATCTTAACCTTATCATCACTGCCGTGGCAAGCTACATCCTGGGGCAAGATACCTTCAACTGGTGGCAACTCGCTTCGTTCCTGTTAATCGTCGGCAGCATCTACCTTATGGAAATCGCCGAACGGCGCAAGCCACAAACCACTCATCCCTAACCATATTAACGCAAGTCGATGAGCTCTACCGTGGGATAATCCTTGGCAGAATATGAGAATGTAGAGACTGGTGGCACAGAAGTGCCAATTGTAGCCGAGAGGATGCTTATCTTTGCCTGAGCTTCATTGGCAAAGGTAACAGATACCGAAGCTGGCAGCCAATCTGCGGAATTTATCACCAACGTGGCCTGCTTGATTTGAGACGTGCGATTAATCGGCTCTATTTGCAGCGTGTATTTTCCACCTTGGTGAGAAATTACCTTAGCCGCGTAATTATTTTTATAATGCGAAACTATGATAAAAGGATTGATCTCCAGCAGCTCCTCCAGGGTGGGCACTGAAAGATAAGCCTCGCTATTCTTCTTATAATAATTCCACATCTGGGTGCCATTATACCATACAGTGTAATCAGCCGTAAGCATCTTGAATTTTTCTCGGCAGATAGTCATATCCCCATCCACAGCAGTATCCCCGGCCGTGGCGCGAAACTTCACATTCACAGCTGGGGCTTCGTATAGCTTGCCCGCAGTGCGACTTAGCACCTGCTCAGCATTAAGCTGCTTTTGCGCAGCCCCAGCAAGGGCAATGCACAAAAGCAGCAACAAATTCAATATCTTTTTCATTTAGCGTGAATATTCTGTGTGCGTCCGCTGGCTGAGATGGAAGCCTCCCTATTATATTCCACCTTGCCCGAGCCGGTAACGGTAGCATTCACAGTCTGGCATCGCAATGAGCCAAGCTTGATTTCGCCGCTGCCGCTTACGCTGGCTGAAGCATTCTGAGCAGAGCCCTTAACTTTGATTTCGCCACTGCCGCTTACAGCGCAGTCAACAGTAGTGCCAGAAAGATATTCCACATCCGCATCACCGCTGCCAGAGACTTGCAACGATACTTTCTTAGCTATCATCGAAGCCACATCCAAGTCGCCGCTTCCTGTGACTGTGCCATGGAAAGTGGGAGCCTCGACATTCTTGGCATCGATATCGCCGCTGCCGGTGACGGTGCAGCTCACCACTGTGCCCTTAAGCTGAGGTATTTCAATCTCGCCGCTGCCAGTGACAACCAATGTGTTGATGTCGCCAGTATAGTACACAGTGGCCTTTACCTCCTTATTGCCCCAGCCGCCACTATTCTTTGTGCATTCAATTAAAAGCTTGCCATTTTTCACAGCTACATTGGTGTAAGGACTGAATTCAAAATTAGCATGCATTATAATCTGGCCTGCGCGCGATGGGTCAGCCACACAATTCACATCGTAAGAGCCGGTGACCTCGATGGCGTTGAAAGCTGAGGACACTTGATACGTTTTCTGCTCAGGAGCCGATTTGCCTACTGCTGTGGAGCAACCAAAAGCCACCAGAGCAAGGCACATTATCATCCAATTTTTCATACTCAAAAATTTTTGTTTCTGAACTCGTTTAAACTTTTCGACAATGAGGACTTTTTAGAGGATTTTTTGAGATGTTTTCAAAGCCGAAGATGGAGTAATGGGGTTCTATTATGACTGATGAGGCTGAAGAAAACAACCAAAAAGACTCAAAAAGTACCATTGGTGAAAAGTTTAAACGAGTTCTCTTGCAAAGTAAACAATTTTTCCTTAGAAAAGTGAATATTTTTAGAAAAATTAAGGGTATGTACTTTTTGTAAATTAAAAAAGTGCAATTGTAAACAGATTAGGAAAACTTTTTGTATCTTTGCAAGACATTATAAAAACACATCGAAAAGACACAAATGACCGACCTCGCCATACTGCTCTCCATCTTCGACGCCGCTTCGTTCTTTGACTGGTTCGTGAGCCATGCCAACTATTGGTTTGTGTTCATCTTCATGGCCATTGAGAGCTCTTTCATTCCCTTTCCGAGCGAGTTGGTTGTGCCTCCGGCTGCATATTTGGCGTGCACTGCCGGCAACCATTCCGATATGAACGTCTATATCATAGTGCTGGTGGCTACAGCTGGGGCTTTGGTAGGATCTTTGGTGAATTATTTCTTAGCCCTATGGCTGGGGCGCCCAATAGTATATGCTTTCGCCAATTCCCGATTTGGCCATGCTTGCCTAATTGATGAAGCCAAGGTGGACAAGGCGGAGAAATACTTCGACAAGCATGGCAATATCTCCACTTTTATAGGACGCTTCATTCCGGCCGTGCGCCAGCTTATTTCAATTCCCGCTGGCCTGGCTCGCATGAATCTTGGCTCTTTCTGCCTCTACACTTGCTTAGGAGCCGGGATTTGGAATGCAATCTTGGCTGTGCTTGGTTATTGGCTCGCCAAATCAGTGGCTTTGGACCACTTGCGCGAGACCATTGAGGAATATAACCATTACCTCACTTACGCCGGCCTGGCAATCGGGGCTGTTTGTCTTGCTATTATCCTCTATAACGCTTTCAAACCAAAGAAAGCATCCGAAAATTGAAAACCATGATCGTTGCGCCTTCAATGCTTGCTGCCAATTTCGGCCAGCTCGACCAAGAGGTCGAAATGCTTAACAATAGCCAAGCTGATTGGCTACATATCGATGTGATGGACGGAAGCTTCGTGCCCAACATCTCTATCGGATTCCCTGTCATTGACGCCATAGCGCGCAAGAGCCAGAAACCTCTGGATGTGCACATGATGGTGGTGAACCCTCAAAATTACATCACACGGGTGCGCGACACAGGCGCGATGATAATGAATGTGCATCAGGAGGCTTGCCTCCATCTCGACCGTGTAATTCATGAGATTAAGCAGGCTGGTATGTTGCCGGCAGTAACCCTCAATCCGGCCACACCGGTGGAAATGCTTCGCAATGTAATCAGCGAATTGCACATGGTGCTGCTGATGAGCGTAAATCCAGGCTTTGGCGGTCAGAAATTTATTCCCAACACCCTCAACAAAGTGCGGCGGCTTAAAGCCTTAGCTGCGGAGAATGGCGCACCCGATGTTATCATTGAAATCGATGGAGGGGTAAATCTCGATACCGGGGCACAATTGGCTGAGGCCGGGGCCTCGGCTCTGGTTGCTGGCAGCGCTGTTTTCAAAGCTGCTGACCCAGCTGCCTATATTGCTCAGCTGAAACGACTTTAACTATGTCAGAAGATTTAGATATGACGCTCGACGGCTTCGATCCCGATATCGTAAAGCCACGAAATAGAAGACATCGCCACGACACTGTGGCGATGGACGCACCCTTTACTGCTCCTCCACAAGCTACACCACAACCCGACTCGGCTCCGCAGCAAAAGACAGCACCGCAGCATAAGCCGGCTGAAGAGCGCCAACAAAGAGCACAAGAGCAGCGCGAGATCTCGCATGTGGTCGACGACAGCCCCTGGTGGATGCGCTTCGCTCTTACTCGCTTTTTCTTCAAAGATGGCACTCGCCTATTTATGGCCGTGGCTCTGATTTTGATGTCTGTGTTCATGCTTTTTGCCGTGATGTCGCATCTAAAATATGGAGCGCTGGACCAGAGCTTGGTTATGAACAGCACAATCGCGCAGATGGCGCAAGGTCCCGAGACAGTCAAGAACGCCGGCGGAGCCTTTGGCGCTTGGCTATCCCAAGTGATGCTCTGCGACACCCTGGGCTTAGGCTCGCTTCCCCTGATTGTGTATATGTGGCTCTTGGCTTTGGGCTTGTTAGGGTTGAAGAAATGTCGCTTCTGGTCAGTGACTTTCAAGACATTGCTTGTAAGCATCACCATCTCTATTGTCTTGGGCTTGATTTTCTTAGACAGCGAGTCTGTGCTCAAATGGGGAGGCGAACACGGTTACTATGTAAACCAATGGATAATTAGCTATGCCACTTACTTGGGCGCCATGCTGGTTTCGGCCCTGCTGATAGTGGCTGTAATCTGCGTATATCTCACAGAGATCACCTCTGCTTGGAAGAGATGGCGCGAGAGGGTCAATCGTCACCGTCTGCAGGAGCAGTTGCGTCGCGAGCGCAAGCGCGAGCTTGAGAATGCTGTAGAGCAGCAAGAGACAGAGGAAAGCGGCCAGCCAGCTCCTGTCCAAGAAGAAATAGCCATTGATGCTCCAACGCCCGCTCCCGCAGAGAATACTGTAGAAACACCAGTCGTAACGCCTGTGGCTACAGAAGTGCAAGAAATGCCCATTTCGGCTGAGCCCCACCAAGAAGAGGCAGCCGATGACTTAGGTTTCAATATCGATAGCCCGGCAAGCGAGCCTATCACAATACAAGAAATTCCAGCTCCCCAGGCTCCAATGGAAGCGACTGCTCCCGAAGCTCCTGACTTGCCTGCCTCTGATGAAATTGCGTTCTCCGTAGGCACACAAGAGATTGAGGAAGCTCGGAAAGTAGCTAAGAAGCCCTACAATCCTCACGATGAGTTCAAAGGCTATATGCTGCCAAAGATTGACCTGCTTGAGGAACGCGCTTGCAAAATCGAGGTGGATATGGCTGAGCAGGAGGCCAACAAGGAGCGTATCGTACAGACCCTCCTGAACTACAACATCAAAATCAGCAAGATTGAGGCTACCGTAGGGCCTACCATTACACTATACGAGATCGTACCTGCCGAAGGCGTGCGCATTTCACAGATCCAGCGCCTGGAGGATGACATTGCTCTTAGCCTCTCGGCTCTGGGCATTCGAATCATAGCCCCAATCCCCGGCAAGGGCACTGTGGGAATAGAGGTGCCTAACAACGACCCGCAGACAGTGTCAATGCGGTCGGTAATCGCCTCAGCCAAGTATCAAGAAAGCAAAATGATGCTTCCCATGGCAATGGGAGCCACCATCAGCAATGAAATTTTCATGGCGGATCTCATAAAGATGCCTCACTTGCTGGTCGCTGGTGCCACCGGCATGGGCAAGTCAGTGGGATTGAACGCCATTCTCGCATCTCTGCTTTACCGCAAGCACCCATCGGAGCTGAAGCTTGTGTTGGTGGATCCGAAGATGGTGGAGTTCAGCCTCTACGCCAAGATCGAACGATATTTCTTAGCGAAACTTCCCGGAGAAGAAGAGGCCATAATCACCGACCCCAACAAGGTAGTGCCCACGCTCAACTCGCTGTGCGTCGAGATGGACAATCGCTATGCCCTGCTCAAAGACGCCAGTGTGCGAAGCCTTGAAGACTACAACAAGAAATTCACTGAAGGCCTGATTTCGCCCGAAGAGGGACATAAGTATCTCCCATATATTGTGGTAGTGGTCGATGAGTTTGCCGACCTGATTATGCAAAGCGGCAAGGAGGTGGAGACCCCTATCGCTCGCATAGCCCAAAAGGCACGCGCTGTGGGCATACACATGATTCTTGCTACCCAGCGACCCTCAACCAATGTGATTACCGGCCTGATTAAGGCGAACTTCCCAGGACGCATTGCTTTCCGAGTAATTCAGATGGTAGATAGCCGCACCATTCTTGACTGTCCTGGGGCTAATCAGCTAATCGGCAAGGGCGATATGCTATTCTCTCACAATGGCAATATGACCCGCGTGCAATGCGCCTTTATCAGCACCGAGGAGGTTGAGGCCATCGTTGACAGCATATATCGCCAAGTAGGCCCTGACTTGACCTATATGCTTCCCGACCCGCCTAAGGGTGATGAGGAAGGCGGCAAAGCAAGCGCCAATATTGGCGATCGGGATGCTATGTTCGATGAGGTGGCTCGCTTCATCGTGGGGCGCCAAATCAGCTCAGTTTCCTCTCTTCAGCGCCAATTCGGCATCGGTTACAACCGTGCCGGCCGCTTGATGGATCAGATGGAAGCAGCGGGCATCGTGGGCCGCGCCAATGGAGCCAAGCCTCGCGATATCTTGGTAGATATGATGACCTTGGAGCACATTCTGGAGCAGAACTAAAACAAAATCCCCAATTTCTGTGTTTCTTAAGCCCCAAAGGAATTAAGAACCTATTTAACTACATACCCCATTTTAACTACATACCCCATGACTAAATGCCTTATCATAGGATCTGGCCCCGCCGGATATACTGCCGCGATTTATGCCTCGCGCGCCAATTTGCAACCCATAGTAATCGAAGGATTCCAACCTGGCGGACAGCTCACAACCACTGGCGAAGTGGAAAATTTTCCTGGTTATCCTCAAGGCATCTCCGGCACAGACTTGATGGCCGACCTGCGCCAACAAGCAATCCGGTTTGGAGCCGACATCCGCTCCGGCAAAGTGATCAAGGTTGATTTCTCAGCCAGGCCCTTCAAAGCGTGGGTAAGCGAAGAGGAATGCATCGAGGCCGAGGCAGTGATCATAGCTACGGGAGCCTATGCCCGATACTTAGGCTTGCCGGATGAGAAAAAATACGCTGGCTTAGGCGTGAGCACCTGCGCCACCTGCGACGGCTTTTTCTACAGAAATCGCACTGTAGCTGTGGTGGGCGGTGGCGACAGCGCCTGCGAAGAGGCCAACTATCTGGCCGGGCTGGCGAAGAAAGTATATTTGATTGTGCGCAAGCCCTATCTGCGCGCAAGCCATGTGATGCAGGAAAGAGTGAAAAATAACCCTAAGATTGAGGTCTTATTCAATACCAATACCCTTGGTCTCTTTGGTGAGGAATTTGTGGAAGGAGCGCACTTAGTGGAATACAAGGGCGAGCCCAACGAGCGCAAATTCGACATCGCAATCGATGGATTCTTCTTAGCCATAGGCCATAAGCCCAACACTGAAATTTTCAAAGGGCAATTAGACCTGGATGAAGAAGGCTATATCATTACCCAGGGAAAGAGCACTCAAACAAGCGTGGAGGGAGTGTTTGCGGCTGGCGATGTTGCCGACCCCGTGTACCAGCAAGCGGTAAGCGCCGCGGGTGCCGGCTGTCATGCCGCAATCGACCTTGAGCGCTTCTTAAACTACAAATGACAAACTACTTTTGTATTTTACTCGCATTCTGTGCGAATATAGTGGTGGGCTGCCGTGCATTCATGCAGCGTATGATCCACAATCAGATGCCTATTTGCCATCGCAGCTATGGTAGTCATTTCGTGTGACACCAATAGTATGGTAGCCTCCTGCGAAATGTCATGAAGAATATCGTAAAGCCTCTGCTCAAAGCGCTTGTCAAGATAGCTCAACGGCTCATCCAGCACAAGCAGCTGTGGTTGGCTTATTATGGCTCGACCAAGCAGGGCGCGCTGCAATTGTCCCCCGGAGAGTTCTCCTATGGGTCGCTCAGCATGTGTGGCAAGTTGCATGCGCTCAATTGTCTCTGACACTCGCTCTTTTTTATCTGCCTTGCTCATGCCCTTAGTTGCCAGCAAGCCGCTCTCCACCACCTCGCGCACTGAAATCGGGAAATGCGAGTCTATCATATTTTTCTGAGGCAGATAGCCCACGCTCACTTCTTGGCTCATGCGCACTGAGCCGCCCGTGGGTGGCACTAAGCCTAAGATTATGCGCAGCAGTGTAGTCTTGCCTCCCCCATTGGGCCCAGTGATGGCCACAAAGTCGCCAGTATATACATCAAAATTAACATTATCCAAGATTGTGCGTCCATCACGCTTGAGCGAGATGTGGTGCAGCGCAATCAAGGGAGATGCCTGAGAGTGTAAAAACTTAACGGGAGAGTTCATGGGCAATGCGCATTATTTCTGTTTCCCATTCATAATCAAGCGGGGCTATGGGCACTAATCTGGCCCCTATTTCCTGGCTCACGCTTTCTGCTTGGCGGGAATCGTATTCTCGCTGATAAAAGAACACTCGCACCGTATCCTCCTTGGCATGAGCAATCATGGAGGCGATGTTGCCTATTGTGGCCTCTTTATTTTCTTGGCCCATCACTATTTGCTCCACTCCATAATCGCGTGCAAAATAGCTCAGCGACGGATGCCATACGGCAAATGCAGGCATACCTGCCTCAGCTATGCGATTTCTGGCTGCTCGGTTGAGAGAGTCATATCTTTGGGTCATGCGAGCCAGCCTCTTGCGATACACCTTCGCGCTATCCGGATCCAGCTCGCCTAAGGCGTCGGCCATATTTGAGGCTATGATTTTGCCGTTGGTCAGAGATGACCACACATGGGGGTCAGTCTCCTGATGCTTTTCATCTGCCCCATGCGAGTGTGTGCCTACCACCGGAGTCACTCCATCAGATGTATTGTATATTCTGACACTCTTAGGCAGATCGCTGGTTATGTTGTCTTCAAAAGGCAAATATCCGATCTTAAAGTAAGCATCGGCCTTTGAGGCCATCATCTTTTGCCGCACAGTGGGATCATAAGTCTCGGGATTTGCCCCCTGAGCCAGCATAGTGACTACTTGGTAGCGACCATCGACCAACTCTTCCAAAATCTTCCTCTGAGGCTCTATGCTCACAGCCAGCACACCCCGCACTGGCTCTGCTCTTTCATCTTGGCTGTTTTTGCCGGAGCAAGCACAAAGCAAAGTGACAATTATATACAAGCAGACATATCTCATAATCTCCAATTCTTGTTACAAAATTACAAAAAAATATCCAATCACATTGCACACATATGGTCGAAAGTCACTAACTTTGCAAAAAAATTTAGTTAGCCTTATAATGCCACACCTTTCTAATAAAATTTGGATCACAGCTAAGGACTATGTGTTCATAACGTTAGGCATAATCCTGTACGCTTTCGGTTTTTGCGGGTTCATCCTGCCTGAGAAAGTCGTAATCGGGGGCTTGGCTGGTATCGGCACCATCATCTATTTTCTCACCGGCCTTCCTGTGGCCATCTCCCAGTTGGCAATCAACACAGTGCTTCTTTGCATGGCCTACCGGCTTGTAGGCAAAAATTTTGTAATCGGCACCATCTATGGCGTGCTGGCCATCTCATTCTTCATCGGCATTTTCCAACCCTTATTCCCCAAAGCGCTCACCGATGAGCCCTTTATGAATATCGTGATTGGAGGCACCCTCTGCGGCTTGGGCATAGGCACAGCCTTTATCCACAATGGCTCCACCGGTGGCACCGACATCATAGCCGCCATGGTCAACAAACACACCAACATCACCATAGGGCGCACCATTCTCTACACTGATTGCGCCATCATTTCCAGCAGCTTTTTCATCTTCCACCATATCGACAAGATGGTGTTCGGTTATGTAGTGCTCTTTCTGGTAAGCTACCTCACCGACATGGTAATCAGCGGCAACCGCCAAGCTGTGCAATTCACCATCTTCTCGCGCAAATGGGAAGAAATCGCCACAGCCATCAACAATGATGCTCACCGAGGCTGCACAGTATTCACCGGCGAAGGCTGGTACACTAAGAAAGAGGTGAAGATGCTGCTGGTAATGTGCCGCAAGATCGAGGCAGTGACCATCAGCCGCATTGTAAAGAGCATCGATCCCAATGCCTTCCTGACACAAGCTCGCGTAGGCGGCGTATATGGCAAGGGCTTCGATGAATTAAAGGTTAAAATGAAAAGCCCCTCAGTTAAGCGAATCAATGAAGAGGAATAGAATATTGATATTACTTACCAGTGCCATAGCCTGCTTGTGGGGCTGGAGCGCTGAGCCTGTATCGCATAGCGGCACGGAATATCCCCTATACGACAGCAGCCGCCCAGAAAAATGGATTGAGTTTCAGCCTCATGTATCTGTGGGTCTTAGCACCATAGTGCAAAACTATGGAAGCCAGGTGCCTGGCATGAGTGATTTCATGCTGTCGCCCGGTTGCCGCGTGAGCGGAGGATTGGATATCCGCTTCTGCATTCGCAATTCATTCGGCTTAGCCACTGGCATGGAGTTCAACATCAATAATTTCCGATACAGCATGTCGATTGTTGACAACTCTTCAGGCTCCATCAGCAGCATGTACACTCGCAATCATTATTACACGCTCACTGTGCCGGTGTACCTGAGTTGGCGCTTCAATATCGGACGGCGCATGATGTGGAATGTTGATGCCGGCATGTATTTCTCCCAAGGCACCGGAGGGCACCTGAAAGCAAGCGGATACACCAGTGGAGAGAACGCTCTGGGCCAGCCCGTGGTAACCCATGCCAATTATGAAACAGATTATTACAACAACCGCCAGGCCCTGATCAACGGCGTAAAGAAATTCGATTTCGGACCACGAATCGCCACTGGCCTGGTGTATCGGCATCGCTACACTTTCAACGCCATTTTCCAAATCGGAGCGCGCAATCTCGCTATCAATCAGGGAGTGCTTGATATACATTATCGTAATCTCTCCTTGGATTTTCAAATAGGTTACATCTTCTAATGGACTCCGACAATCTTTTTGACAGAGAGCATCTGTGGCATCCATACACCAGCACCCTCGACCCTCTGCCCACATATATGGTAGATAGCGCCAAGGGCGCTGTAATTACGCTTGAGGATGGCACTGAGCTGATTGATGGCATGTCATCCTGGTGGTGCGTTATTCACGGCTACAATAACCCAGAAATAAATGCCGCTGCCAGGGCTCAAATAAGCAAGATGAGCCATGTGATGTTCGGCGGCTTCACCCATAAGCCGGCTGTAGAGTTAGGTCGTATGCTCTTGGAGATGGCTCCCCCATCGATGCACAACATTTTTTATGCCGACTCTGGCTCTGTAGCCGTGGAGGTGGCCATGAAGATGGCTGTGCAAGCTGCTATCTCGCGCACTGGCGACCATCGCCGCTCCAACTTCGTGACAATTCGGCGAGGCTATCATGGCGACACTTGGAATGCCATGAGCGTATGCGACCCGGTAACCGGAATGCACGGAGCTTTTGGCTCCGCACTCCCAATCAGATATTTTGCTCCAGAGCCTAAAGTGGGATTTTACGAGCAGTGGAATCCAGCCGACTTTGAACCCATGCGGCAGCTTGTGCTTGAGCATCAGGACGAACTCTGCGCCGTAATCTTGGAGCCCATAGTGCAAGGCGCCGGGGGTATGCGCTTCTATCATCCGCAGTATTTGCGCGAGCTGCGCAAGCTTTGCGATCAGGCGGGCATTTACCTCATCTTTGACGAAATTGCCACTGGTTTTTGGCGCACTGGCAAGCAGTTTGCCTGGGAGCATGCGGGGGTACAACCGGATATTATGACCATTGGGAAAGGCCTCACAGCTGGTTATATGACTATGAGCGCAGTACTCACCACCCAAGATGTGGCCGACACTATCTCGCGCGGAGAGGCCGGAGTGCTGATGCACGGGCCCACATTCATGGGCAATCCATTGGCATGCGCCATAGCCATCGCCTCTCTTAAGCTGTTGCAAAAGCAAGACATGGCTTCCCGGCTTAAGCATATCGAAGGCATCATAAAAGAGGAATTGCAAGCCGCATGGCAACTGACAACCGTAGCCGATGTGCGTGTCTTAGGCAGTATCGGCGTGATAGAGACCAGAGAGCCGGTGAATGTGGGCGAATTTCAAAAAGCTTGCGTGGCACATGGTATATGGGTGCGCCCATTCGGAAAAAACGTATATATTATGCCACCTTATGTTATCTCTGACCACCAGCTGCGTTATCTGATTCGCCACATGATTGAAATCCTCAAATGAATATAGCCTACACTCTTGCACAGCTGCGCGCAAGCGGCAATTTCCGCACTATTCCGGAGCCCCAAAATACTGATGTGATGGATTTATCCAGCAATGACTATCTGGGACTGGCTCAAAATCTGGAATTGCGTCAAAGCCTCCTGGAAGCTGCCGCTGAAAGCGCTCCTGCGCTGTCGGCCTCTGCCTCCCGCCTATTGGCTGCGCATCAAGAAGAATACCAAAGGCTTGAGTCCTTGATCGGAAGCCTCTATCCTGGCAGAAAAGCCCTGATTTTCAATAGCGGATACCATGCCAACACTGGGCTCGTCTCAGCTTTGGCTGACCGTGACACCTTGGTTTTGGCTGACCGCTTAGTGCATGCCTCTATTATTGATGGAATTACCTTGAGCCGGGCCAAACTCATTCGCTGGCGGCATAACGACACCGCTCATCTTCTACAACTCATCGAAGACTATCAATCACAATATTCTCAAATCCTGATAATCACCGAGTCGGTATTCAGCATGGACGGAGACATAGCTCCCTTAGATGAGATTGCCCGCATCAAGAAGCAGTATGCCAATGCGCTTCTTTATGTAGATGAAGCGCATGCATTTGGAGTCTTGGGGCCTCGTGGCTTAGGCATAGCTCCCGCTGAGGCTGACATTGTGGTGGGTACATTTGGCAAGGCCTTAGGCTCTGTGGGAGCCTTTGCGCTCACCAATGCGGATGTGCGCGATTTTTTGATTAATCGCGCCCGCAGCTTTATTTTCTCTACGGCCCTGCCACCCGTCAACATCCTCTGGACTCGCTTGCTTGTAGAAAAAATGGTCACTATGGATGCGGAGCGCCGACATCTGCAGCGGTTGGCCATTACCCTATCTTCCCTTATTCAATCATGGGTCAAAGAATTGGATTTGGAGGAGCTCAATACGCCTATGGAGCCATCCCACATACAACCGCTTATCGTGGGAGATCCAAAAAAGACTGTAGCCCTTTCTCATGAATTTCTAAAGCGTGGATTGAAAGTGCTGCCTATCCGAGTGCCAACGGTGCCTCCTGGCACCGACCGGCTTCGCTTCTCCCTTTCTGCCGCAATCCCTGAGTTAAAAACAGTATGTTTTTAGATTTTTTCGTATATTTGCACAGGATTTGAATTTACGGCAATGAAAGTATTGAAATTTGGAGGTACCTCAGTGGGTTCGGTAGAGTGCCTGCGCAATGTCAAAAAAATCATCGAGGATACGCCTGGACGCAAAATCGTGGTGGTTTCAGCCCTCGACGGCATCACTGATATGCTAATCGACACTGCCAAGCAAGCTGCCGCCGATGATATAAGCTATATGGATGCTTACACAGCAATCATCGAGCGCCATATCGATTTAATCGTGGGGGCTGTGCCGGAAGCGCGCCGCGCAGGCACCCTCGGCCTGGTGAAAAACCTCCTGAATGAACTGGGCAACATCTACTGTGGTGTAACTCTGCTCAGAGAGCTCTCTCAACGCTCTCTCGACATCATCGTCAGCTACGGCGAGCGCATCTCCAGCCTAATCGTTAGCAATATGCTCGAAGGAGCCGATCATTTCGATGCTCGCAAATTCATCAAGACCAAGGACGATGGCCATGGCAACCAAGTGCTTGACGACGAAGCCACTGCCACTGCCATTTCAGAAACCATAGCAGCTGACACCACTTGGACCACAGCCGTAATGGGTGGCTTTATCGCCTCTGACAGCAAAGGCGATGTAACCAATCTGGGCCGTGGAGGCAGCGACTATTCAGCTGCTATCGTTGCCACTGCTTTCAATGCCGAAATCTTAGAAATCTGGACTGATGTAGATGGCTTCATGACCGCAGATCCAAAGATTGTGAAAGATGCGGCCGTGATCCACAATCTTACATACGCCGAGGCTACCGAGCTTTGCAATTTCGGCGCTAATGTGCTATATCCCCCTACTATCTACCCTGTATATCACAAGAACATTCCAATCTTAGTTAAAAACACCTTTAATCCCGATGCTCTGGGCACCCTTATTAGCAATCAACTGGCTCCGGAGGCTGCCAAGCGTGAAATAACTGGCATTTCAAGCATCAACGATACCACCCTGATCACCATTTCCAGCCTTTGCATGGTAGGCGTAATAGGCGTGAACACTCGCATTTTCGGAAGCCTGAGCAAAAATGGCGTGAGCGTATTCTTGGTGAGCCAGACTGCAAGCGAGAACAACACCACCCTGGCTGTGCGCACAAGCGATGCCAAGCTGGCGGTGCGTGTGCTGCGAGAGGAATTCGCGCAAGAATTAGAGTCAGGAAAATTCAATGAGATTTCCGAGCAAAGCGATCTCAGCACCATAGCCGTGGTAGGCGAAAGCATGCGCAACAACACCGGCACTGCAGGCAAGCTTTTCTATACCTTAGGCGCTAATGAAATCAACGTGCGAGCATGCGCACAAGGGGCCTTGGAAACAAATATCTCCCTGGTGATAGCCAATAAAGACCTTTCTAAAGCCCTCAACGAAATCCACCGCTCTTTCCAACACTAAACCGCTGGCAAATCATGCCCATTGAGCTTGCGATAGAGATTAAGGGCATAGACATCAGTCATGGCTGATACATGGTCCACCACCGCAAGCACGCGATCGTATAGGTTCCCGGCCATGACATCATATTGATGTGGCACTTGCGAGAGCAACAGTCGAGAATAGTAATGGTCCGGATGGGTCACTGCGTAAGTAAGTTTCTCCAGCAAGAAAGCTATGATGCTGCTTCCGGCCAAATCTATATCCACCACATCCCGGCTATTATAGATCTTAGCATACGACAAGTCAGTGCACTCACCATAGCCAGCAGCCTCAAGCTCTGGAAGCTTGCTCAAGAGCGACCCTTGGAATGTGCCGTCAAGTATCTCTTGCTCATGCTGTAAAAATATCTCGGCGCACCGGTCTACAAGCGCTCCAATTACGCAAGAGCGCATATAACTCACTTGCTCATTTGGATCTTCTATAGCATCCATCACTTTCTGAATATGGGTGCGCCGCTCTTCCTCAAAGAATGACAAAAATACATCCCGAACCTCAGAAAGCGTAAGGATGCGCAGCTTATGGGCATCCTCAATATCCATCACTTCATAACAGATATCATCTGCCGCCTCTACCAGATATACCAAGGGATGACGCGCATACACCACAGAGCCATCCGTCTGATCGATACGCTTCATCCCCAAGGTGTCCGCCACTCGGATAAAGCTCTCGCGCTCACTATCAAAGAAACCGAATTTGCCCATCGTGCCAGCATGGCTGCTATCATAGGGATATTTTACAATAGAGGCCAAGGTGGAGTACGTCATGGCAAAGCCCCCGGGGCGTCTGCCCTTAAACTGATGAGTGAGCAGGCGGAAAGCATTGGCGTTGCCTTCAAAATGGGTCAAATCGCTCCATTGCTTGGGTTGAAGTTGATCCTTAAGCTCTCGGCCCTCGCCTTCTGTGAAAAAGGTGGCTATTGTCTTTTCTCCAGAGTGTCCGAATGGCGGATTGCCCAAATCATGCGCCAAACAGGCTGCCGCCACGATATCGCCAATATCGCCCAGCTTGTGACTCCACGATGCGTCTTTATATTTGCTCTGCAGGGATGAGCTTATGGTATCGGCAAGCGACTTGCCCACGCACGCCACCTCCAGAGAATGCGTCAGCCGATTATGTACGAAAATGCTCCCTGGCAGCGGCATTACCTGTGTCTTATTTTGCAAGCGCCGGAAAGGCGAGGAAAAGACCAAGCGGTCATAGTCGCGGCGAAAATCGCTGCGTCCGCGCCCCTTCTTTGGATCATGGTAGTGCTCCAATCCAAAGCGCAAGTCATTGATGAGCAAATCCCATTTCATACCAAAGCCTTAGTAATGAAGTATCCGCCTGCTAACAACCACACATAGATAATGCCGGCTAAGTAGAAGGGTTTGGCTCCCGCCTGCTTAAATTTGTCGAAGCTTGTCTCCGCGCCTAAGGCTGTCATGGCCATTGTAAGCATGAAATTGTCCAAAGCATTGATGCCATCGGTGAACGCCCGCAATCCCTCGGCAGGAATCTGTGGCATAGCCTGGAGCATAGAATTGATACCTATCACAAGAAGGAAACCAAATGCGAACCACGGCACAGTGATTTTGCTTTTGCCACCAGCTGCGCTCTCGCGCTTGCTGCGCACCTTGCCCAGCACAAAGCCCATAATCAAGAGCAGCGGGGCCAACATCATCACTCGGATCATCTTGGTGATAGTGGCATTATCAGCCAAATGCAGCATGCCATCCGGATCCATGGCATTGCCGCCGCCCACCACGTGCGCCACCTCATGAAGCGTAGAGCCCGTGAACACTGCCATTTGCTGGGTAGTCATATCGAACACCCCGCATCGATATAGCACCGGATACAGGAACATCGACAAGGTGCCAAAAATTACCACCGTTGACACAGCAATCGCTGTCTTGTATGGTTGGCACTTTACCACGGGCTCCGCGCCTAACACTGCCGCTGCCCCGCAGATGGCGCTGCCAGTGCTTACCATCAAGGTGGTGTCTGTATCCATCTTCAGCATCTTCCCAGCCAGATAGCCTATCAGCATTGTGCCGCAAATGATAATCACATCCATCAGAATAGCTGGGGCGCCGATCTCAAGCACTTGCTGGAATGTTAGGCGGAACCCATATAGAATGATGCCCCAGCGGAGCACCTGCTTGGTACAGAATTTTATTCCTGGCACCCATGTGTCGGGCAAATGGTTGCGCAAACTATTGGCATACAACATACCCAACACAATACCCACTATCAGAGGGCTAAGGCTAAGATCGCGAACCCATTGAAATTCACTAATATAGCATGCTGAAAATGAAAAAAGTGCTATCAACAGCACTCCATGCCACACAGCTGCTCTCTTTTCGGTTATTTTCATACTCTCAATATTTTATGCAAAGTTACGATTATTTTCTGAAAACTGTCAACGGAAAACTAAAATCTATTTTGTAATTTTGCTGATTAATTTGTTTTTATTTAAGAAAAAACGATTTATGGCTAAAATCAACGATATAGCGATAGAGCAGGAGCGCACCATCCTGGTAGGCCTTATCACACCGCAGCAGCCCGAAGACAAGGCTTTGGAGTACATCGCCGAGCTGGCTTTCTTGGCCGAGACTGCCGGGGCCTATCCGGTGAAATCTTTCTTTCAGAAAGCCGACTACCCTAATCCGCGTACCTTTGTGGGAAAAGGGAAGCTCGAAGAGATAGCCAAATATGTGGAGGAGAATGATATATCGCTGGTGATTTTCGATGACGACCTCACCACTAAGCAAGTAGCAAATATCGAAAATGCCCTCAAGGTAAAAATTCTTGACCGCACCAGCCTAATCTTGGACATATTTGCCAACCGAGCTCAGACAGCCACCGCCAAAACCCAGGTAGAGCTCGCCCAATACCAATATCTGCTGCCCCGACTGACTCGCATGTGGACTCACCTGGAGCGCCAGCGAGGCGGCATCGGCATGCGCGGCCCTGGCGAGACACAGATTGAGACGGACCGCCGTATCATCCTCGACAAGATTTCGCGCCTCAAAGCCGAACTGGTTGCCATTGACAAGCAAAAAGCTGTGCAGCGCAAGAATCGCGGCAAGCTCACCCGCATAGCCTTGGTAGGATATACCAATGTGGGCAAAAGCACCCTAATGAATTTGCTCAGCAAGAGCGATGTGTTTGCCGAGAACAAGCTTTTTGCCACTCTCGACACCACTGTGCGCAAGGTGGTTATCGAAAACCTCCCGGTGTTGCTCACCGATACGGTCGGCTTCATACGCAAGCTGCCTACGCATCTTGTCAACTCTTTCAAATCTACTCTCGACGAAGTGCGCGAGGCCGATCTCCTGATACATGTGGTTGACATCTCCCACCCAAATTTTGAAGAGCAAATCGAAGTGGTGGACAAAACCCTGAGCGAAATATGCCAGGGCAACGACAAGCCAATGATTATCGTTTTCAACAAAATCGATGCCTTCAGCTACACTCCCAAGGATGAAGATGACCTCACTGAGACAAAGCGCGAAAATGTGTCTCTTGAAGAACTTGAGCGTTCCTGGATGAGCCGATTGGGCGACAATTGCGTGTTCATTTCCGCTAAGAAAGGCATCAACATCGAAAAGCTTAAGAGCCTAATTTACGATAAAGCCAAAGCCATCCACATGGAGCGCTTCCCCTACAACGATTTTCTTTACGACACCTACGAACCCCTCGATGAGGCTTAATCACATATAAAGCCATGAAAAAATAAAGCCATGAAAAAATCTCAAATTACTATCCCGGTTGTAGAGACCACAGAAGCCGAGCTCCCCGAAGCTCTCAAAAAATTAGTGGAGCGGGCTAAAGAGATGACGCTCAACAGCTACGCCCCCTACAGCCACTTCCATGTAGGGGCGGCCATATTGCTTGAGAGCGGCCAGATCGTCACCGGGGCCAATCAAGAAAATGTGGCATACCCCAGCGGCACCTGCGCCGAGCGTTCAGCCTGCTATTACGCCAATGCCAACCATCCTGGCGAGCGCATGGTGGCCATAGCCATCGCAGCTCGCGACACATCAGGAGAGTTCGTGCCAGAGCCCATCTCACCCTGCGGGGCTTGCCGCCAAGCACTTTTGGAGTACGAAAACTTGGCCAAGCGCCCCATCACCGTGCTCCTTGCAGCCCGCGACCGTGTGCTTATGCTACCCTCCATCGCCTCGCTCCTCCCCCTGGCTTTCTCCACCTTCAAATAACAATTACGACATTTTTTTAGCGAGATTGGCAAAAACTAATGATTTGATATTGTGTTATTAATTTAAATAACACGTATCAAATCTTAGTTATGCGTTTCGACCGTTTATCTATTGCTATTGCCTGCCTGATGGCAGGCGCATACACACAATCCCAAGCGCAAGAGCAGCTCACTGCCGACAATCTGCCTCAGCAATGGGCCTTGGCCTCTGATCTGGGCATGCCCCAGACCTCGCCTACCGACGACAAATGGTGGGATTCCTTCGCTGATCCTACTCTATCGCAGCTTATAAGCATCGGGATAGAGCGCAACTACGATGTGCTCATGGCTCAGCGGCGCATTGCCATAGCTCGCCAGAGCCTGCGACAGGCGCGGGCCGGATATTATCCCCAGCTTTCCTTTGCGGGAGGCTGGACTAAGAGCCGCACATCCGGCTTGACCACCAAGGCCGACATTGACCCTACTGTGCTTTCATACTTCAATTTAGGAGTGGATATGCAGTGGGAAATCGATGTCTTTGGCAAAATCACAGCCAAGGCAAAGCAGGCAAAAGCCGCTTACAATGCCACTAAGGCCGAATACGATGCCACAATGGTGTCAATGGCGGCAAAAATAGCCACCGCTTACTTCCAATACCGCACCATCCAAAACGAGCTTCAAGTAATCAACTACAATGTAGAGAGCCAGCTCGACATCCTCAACAAGACAAAGGCCCGCTTCGAAGCCGGCATCTCATCCAAGCTCGATGTGGCACAAGCAAGCACCACCTACAATTCCACCCTGGCCTCTTTAGCAGATATGAAGGCCAACAAGCAAGCCTTGCTCACCTCACTGGCCACGCTATTGGGAATGTTCCCCGACGAACTGACGGCCATAGTGGGCGACCAGGCCAACCCGCTCCCCGACTACCATCAAGTATTCGGAGTAGGAGTGCCCATGGAGCTGCTGCGCCGCCGACCAGATATTGTGGAGGCTGAATACACCCTGGCCAGCTATGCGGCCGCTGTAGGCATTGCTAAAAAAGATTTCTTGCCTACACTCTCGCTCTCCGGCTCAATCAGCACAGCCGCCCACGACTTCGACAAGCTTTTCAAAAATCACAGCTTAGGCTACACCATAGCCCCGACCCTGAGCTGGACTATCTTCGATGGCTTTGCCCGCTCGGCTGCCGTGGCAAGCGCAAAGGAACAAATGCAAATCGGCATTGACTCCTACAACCTAACCCTAATCAGCGCAGTCAACGAGGTAGAGACAGCCATGAGCAATTACTATCACGATCTGGAATACATCGATGCGCTTCAGACAGTAGTGGACAACGCCAAAGAATCCCTGACACTTTCTCTTGATCTGTACAAGAGCGGTCTGAGCGACTTTATCAATGTCAACGATGCCCAGATAAGCCTGCTGAGCTATGCCAATGAGTTGGTGGTGGCCAAGGGCAATGCGCTTGCTGATCTTGTATCTCTTTACCAAGCCCTCGGTGGCGGATGGAAATAATTAACAACTACTATAATGAAGACTCAGATTCTACTCTTCGGCACCCTGCTCTTACTCTCCGGGTGCCATAAAAAGAAAGCTGACACCCAGGCCGAGACAATGCCAGTGGATGTGGCTGAGGCACAGGTGGATTCTGTGCTGCTTAGCAAAGAATACCCGGGCACGATTACCGCCCGCAACTCAGTGGATGTGGTGGGTCGCGTAGATGGCACCCTTAAGACACAAAATTACCATAATGGCGACCATGTGCGCAAGGGGCAAGTGCTATTCACCATTGAGGATACCCAGTACCGCGACGCAGTAGCGCAAGCCGAAGCAGCCTTAGCCACTGCGGAAAGCACTTATGAATACGCTCAGAAAAATTACACTGCGCTGACAAAGGCCCTGGAGAGCGACGCTGTGTCACAAATCCAAGTAATCGAAGCCAAAAGCGCTATGGAGCAGGCCGAGGCTTCAATCAAAAACGCTAAAGCAGCTCTGCAGAACGCTCGCACCAACCTGGGCTATTGCGTGGTCACCGCCCCATTTGACGGGGATATGACCAAAGGCACCCTAAGCCCAGGATCCTATGTGGCTGGAGCCGTAGCTCCCGTAGTGCTGGCCACAATTTACGACAACTCCCAATTTTGGGCCAATTTCTATATCGAAGATGCAGCCTATGAGCGTTCTTTTCTAAGCCCGGACCGCAATCTGATTGATTTTGACAATGTACCCGTAAACTTCAGTGAAAATCTGCCCCATCAGTATTCTGGCCCGCTGTCCTACACCGCTCCCGGCGTAGATAGCAGTACCGGCACACTGATGCTGAGAATTGGCCTCGACAACCCCTATCAAGAGCTCAGAGACGGAATGTATTGCACCGTAAAGCTGCCCTACAAAGTGGATCCCAAGGCAGTGCTTGTAAAAGATGCCGCTATCTCCACAAGCCAGACCAACAAGTACCTCTATGTGGTCAATGACAGCAACAAAGTAGTCTATACTCCCATTGAGGTGGGCGATATGGCCAACGATAGCATGCGCATTGTGACAAAGGGCCTCCAGGGTGGCGAGAAATATGTCACCAAAGCCCTGCTTAAAGTGCGCCCTGGCATGGCTGTTAAGCCCGTGATGACCAAATAAAAACTGTAAGCCATGTTTTCGAAATTCTTTATAGATCGACCAATTTTCTCCATCGTAATCGCACTGCTTATGATTTTGGCGGGAATTCTTACGGTGGAGACCCTCCCAGTGGCGCAGTATCCCAACATCTCGCCACCCACGGTCATGGTATCTGCCAGCTACCCTGGAGCTGACGCCCAGACGGTGGCCACGGTCGTAGGCGTGCCTATCGAGCAGCAAGTGAACGGCGTGGAGGGCATGATGTATATGAGTTCTACCAGCGGAAGCGATGGCAGCTACATGCTTACCATAACTTTTGAGAACAATGTGGACCAAGACATGGCTGCCGTAAAGGTGCAGAACCGTGTGGCCCTGGCCGAGCCCACACTGCCCAACTCCGTGCAACAGCAAGGCGTGGATGTGATGTCGCGCTCAAGCAATATGTGCATGTTCTTAGCCTTAGAGGCCGACAGCAGCTATAATTATGATGCTCTCTATCTGACCAACTATGCGCAGCTCAATATCACCGATGCCCTTTCGCGCGTGGATGGCGTAGGTCAGGCCGAAGCCTTCGGCGCTGGCGATTACAGCATGCGCGTATGGCTTGATCCCGACAAGATGCGAGTGCGCGGCCTTAGCCCCAGCGATGTGGTGGAGGCTATTGAGAGCCAGAACATGCAAGTGTCAGCCGGCCAGGTAGGCACTCCGCCGCTGCAATCTTATGAAGCATTTGAGTTTACGCTTTCAGCCCAAGGCCGATTGATTACGGCTGAGGAGTTCGGCAATATTATCTTGCGCACCAATGAGGATGGCTCAATGCTGCGCCTCAAAGATGTAGCAGATGTGGAGCTTGGCAGCACTGAATACTCCAATATAGCCCGCGTGGATGGCAAGCAGGCTGCGCTGATTGGCATCAGCCAGCTGCCAAAAGCCAACACTCTGGATGTGTCGAAGCGAGTGCGCGAGAAGCTCGATGAGCTGCAGCCTTACTTCCCGGAAGGCGTGCATTACAAGGTTATCCAAGACTCATCGGATTTTGTCACCGCCTCTATCAACGAAGTGTTGGTAACATTTGTGGAGACAACCCTGATTGTAATGGTTATCATCCTGCTCTTCCTGCAGAATTGGAGAGCCACTATCATACCCATGATTACCATCCCAGTGTCATTGATCGCCACATTCGCGGCGATGAAGATTATGGGATTTACTCTAAATACCCTAACCCTCTTCGGCCTGGTATTGGCCATCGCCATTGTGGTGGATGATGCCATTGTGGTGGTGGAGGATGTCGCGCGCTTGCTATCGCAAGGCAAGCTCACCCCGAGGCAAGCTTCTGAGAAAGCCATGGTCGAGCTGCAAGGGGCAATCGTGGGCGAGGTGTTAGTGCTGATCTCCGTGTTCGTGCCCACCGCATTCGTGAGCGGCATCACAGGCGAGCTCTACAAGCAATTCGCCCTTACAATCGCCGTGTCCACTGCTTTCTCAGGCATCAATGCCCTTACGCTTACTCCTGCGCTCTGCGCCCTATTCCTTAAGCCGAAGGACCCCAACCGCAAGCAATTCTTCATCTACCGCTGGTTCAACAAGGGATATGCCGCCACTCTGGCTCTGTACATGCGCATTGTTAACAAGTTCCTAAAAAAGCCTGTGGTGGCCATCATTGCCTATTTCTTAATCACCGGCATAGCTTTCTGGGGTTTCTTGAAGATGCCAAGCAGCTACATTCCCGAAGAGGACATGGGCTACTGGATGGGCTCGGTGCAGCTGCCAACCGGCGCTTCGCTTGAGCGCACTGACAAAATCATGTCGCAGCTCAACGACCATGTGCTCGCCCAGCCCGGTGTAGAGCATACGATCGCCATGACCGGCATGAGCTTTATGGGAGGCGGCAACGGCAGCAACTTAGGCACCTTGGTAGTAACCATGGAGCCTTGGAACAAGCGCAAAGCCAAGAATGAGAGCGTGAATGCCTCAATCGAGGAGTTTGAGGCTTATGGCGAGACTGTGCAAGAGGCCATCTGCTTCGGCTTGAACCCGCCATCAGTGCCTGGATTGGGCTTAACTTCGGGCTTGTCAATGGAGCTGCTCGACATCAACAACTATGGCTCAGAAGCCATGGCCGACGCAATCAAGAAAATCCAAGACGCAGCCGAAAAAGACGACCGCATAGGCCAAGTAACCTCCCTGTATCAGGGCGGCGTGCCGCAATACAAGCTTTCGTTCAACCGCGACAAAATCAAGATGCAACAGCTCACGATGAGCGGTGTGTTCGGAGCTTTGAGCGACTACATGGGCGGCTCTTATGTCAACGATTTCACTGAGTTCGGCCGCGTGTATGAAGTTAACCTCAAAGCTGATGCTCTGGCGCGCGGCAATGTGGAAGATGTGCTTAAGCTCAGCGTGCGCAATGCCAATGGAGACATGGTTCCGTTCTCATCCTTCACCACCATCACCCCGGTGCTGGGCGACCAGTCTATTAGCCGTTACAACATGTACACAGCCGGCTCGCTGACAGCAACCGTGCCTCATGGTGTATCCTCTTCTGAGGCAATCCAAGCGATGGAGGAAATCGTGCATAACGAGCTTGGCAATAATTACTCCTATGCCTGGACAGGCGAGGCTTACCAGGAAACCCAAGGCGGTACCACAATTTCTTTCGTATTCATTTTGGCTATCGTAATCACTATCCTGGTGCTGGCAGCACAGTATGAAAGCCTTACCGACCCTATCGCGGTGGTGATTTCTATGCCTACCGCCATTCTTGGCACTGTCATAGGCTGCTTGATTATGGGGCAGAGCATCGACATCTACACACAAATCGGCTTGATTCTGCTCTTGGGCCTCTCGGCCAAGAATGCCATTCTGATTGTGGAATACGCCATAGAATATCGGCGCACTGGCATCTCTATCCAGCAAGCCGCCGCCGATGCCGGACAAGTGCGCTTCCGCCCGATTATGATGACTGCCTTGGCTTTCGTATTTGGCATTATGCCTATGCTCTTCGCCACCGGTGCGGGCGCAGCCTCGCGAATTTCGCTGGGCACGGCAGTGGTATTCGGCATGTTTATCAACGCTGTTGTGGGCACCCTCTTCGTGCCTAACTTCTGGGAACTGCTGCAACGCTTCCAAGAAAAGCATCTGATGAACATCTTCAATCCTGATCGCCAAGCACAGCTCAAAGCGGCAACCGCCGAGCAGCAGGCACCGGCTCACGACACATCCCTCAGCAGCCCCGCTCCACAAAACGACAGTCAAAAGCCCGCTAACCCCGCTAATTCATAACTACTTCAATTTTTATTCCTAAAAAATCCCAATAGTTCTCCACTATTGGGATTTTTTTCGTATCTTTGTTGGTTATTTCAACGGCTATGACGGAAGATCGCCCTAAACTATATCTGTTTCCATCAACCATGGGCTTAGGCCCAGTGACTGATGTGCTGCCGCAGAGCAATATTGAGCTCTTGCGCGGGGTGAGATTTTTCATCGTGGAAAATGTACGCACCGCCCGCCGCTTTCTCAGGGCTTGCATCTCTGATTTCCCCATTGATGAATCTTCTTTCTTTGAGCTAAATCGGCACACCGACCCCAAAGACATACCCTCCATGCTCGCACCTATGGCGCAAGGCCACTCTATGGGTGTAATCAGCGAGGCCGGATGCCCGGCCGTAGCCGATCCCGGGGCCGACGTTGTAGCTATCGCCCTGCGCCAAGGGTACCAGGTAATGCCCTTAGTGGGGCCATCAAGCATTATTTTAGGGGTAATGGCAAGCGGCTTCAACGGACAGAGCTTTGCCTTCAACGGATATCTTCCCATTGATGCCAAAGAGCGCAGCGCTAAGCTTAAAGAATTAGAACGAAGGATACGCCGCGATCGCCAGACACAGATTTTCATCGAGACCCCCTACCGCAACAACAAATTAGTGCAATGGTTGGCAGAGAATCTGCCCGGCGACATGCTGCTGTGCGTGGCTGCTGACCTCACCGGTCCGGGCCAAAATATTACCACCCTCCCCCTGAGCAAATGGCGCAACCATCAGTACAATTACGAAAAGACGCCTGCTATCTTTCTCTTATACTCATAACCTATGGCACAGAAAAAACGTCGCTCTATCAGAAAGCTCGAAGACCTCCCCGGCCTTTTCGATGACGTGGATCCTGATTTTAAGGCTCCCGACCCTCTGGCTTTGGCCTTGGAGGAGCACCGAAAAAAACAAGCGAGCGGCCAAGATTTAGGTCCGGATTTGGATGCCCTGAGACTGCGCACCCATAGGCAGTTGCAATTTATCTCTTTTGGCAGTGGCAGCAGCGGCAACTGCTCCTATTTAGGCATAGCCAACGAAGGAGGCATCCTGATTGATGCCGGAGTGGATACTGTCAAAGTGCTCGCCGAGCTCAAGAAAAATGCCATTTCACTTGACAAAATCGCTGGTCTGCTGTTAACACATGACCATAGCGACCATGTGCGCTTTGCCTACCCATTGCTTCGCAAGCTCCCGCACCCCTTGGTGTATTGCACCCCGCGCACTCTCAATGGCATTTTGCAGCGCAGCAACGTCAGCCGGCGCCTTAAGGATTATCACAAGGCCATTTTCCATGAGTTCGCATTTGAGATTGGCCCCTTTATGGCAACCCCTTTTGAGGTAAGCCACGATGGCAGCGACAATGTGGGATTTTGCATCACGGCTGACAACTGCAACTTTGTTGTTGCCACCGACATGGGCATCATCAACGAGCGGGCCGACCACTACATCAGGCTTGCTAATTTTCTGATGATAGAGAGCAACTACGATGCTGCCATGCTTGCAGCGGGTGCTTACCCTGAGCATCTGAAAGCACGCATCCGTGGCGACAAGGGGCACCTCAACAATCTGGTTACAGCCACATACCTATCCGAGGTGTGGCAGCCGCATCTGACCGATGTTTTCCTATGCCATCTCAGCGCCGACAACAACCGGCCAGAGCTTGCGCTTCGCGTAAGCAAAGAAGCCTTGGAGCGGCGTGGCCTAAAAGTTGGGGCAGCCGATGGCTCGCTCACAAGCCAAAGAGCCGATGTGCGCCTCGCAGCCCTTCCTCGATTCGAGTCAAGCCCCCTGTTCGTTTTCCGTCTGTGACCTTTCCTTTACTAATAACAAACTATCATGATAGAATATGTGACTGGCAAGCTCGTGGAGCTGCTTCCTACCAACGCCATAATAGAGACAGCCGGCGGCGTGGCCTATAATCTGAATATTTCTCTCCAAGCTTATGGCGAATTGCAAGGGAAAGAAGGCTCGCAGACCAAGCTTTTGGTGCACGAAAGCATCCGCGAGGATGCCTGGGTGCTCTATGGCTTCACCAATCCGCGTGAGCGTGCCATGTTCCAAGCTTTGATTGGAGTAAGCGGCGTGGGAGCCGCCAGCGCTCGTGTGCTGCTGTCATCCATCCCCACAGCTGAGCTGGAGCAAGTCATTGCCCTTGGTGATGAAAAGAGGCTCAAAAATGTCAAGGGCATCGGACAAAAAACCGCCCAAAGGATCATAGTTGACCTTAAGGGTAAAATAAAACTTAGTGAAGATGCGTTAATAGAGGAGACGTTGCCTTCAAGCCAATCCTACGAAGAGGCCCTGGCGGCCTTGGTGATGCTGGGTTTCCAAAAGCAAGCAAGCCAAAAGGTGCTAAAAAAGCTATATGATGCCGATCCGGGCCTGAAAGTGGAAAAAGCTATCAAATCGGCTTTGACTATGCTTTAGCGCTGGTATTTTAGGCTTAGGCGACGCCGGCCTAAAATAATGAATCTGACGCTCCAAATACATACTTTTTCCCTCCATATCTTACGCCTGACAGCCCTGATTGGGGCTATCTGGTGCTGTGTGTTTTCGCAAGCGCAGACTCTCGCTGTTGGTGACACTATTAATCTTCCTATGCCCATTGGGCCTAATGTGCCTCAGACCTACGAGCAACTTTTGGAGGAGGAGCGTGCCTATGATCTCTCCGATCCAAAAAACATCAGCACAAATGCCGAGTACGACCCCGCCACAGGCTATTACATCCTGCGCACCAAGGTGGGCGATATGGACATTGCCACCCCATTCATGCTCACTGAGCAGGAGTACAACAATTGGCAATTGCGCCGATCTCTGCAGCAGTACTACAAGGAGCGCAACTTAGCCCTCACTCAGGGGGAAGAAAAAGAGCCATTCAACATCTTCGACATGAACTTTGCCTTAGGCCCGTTAGAGAAGATTTTCGGGCCCGGTGGCGTGAAACTCAAGACACAGGGTTCAATACAAGTAACCATGGGGGTGAAGAGCAATAAAACTGATAATCCTGCCCTCTCGCTCTCTGCGCGGCGAAAGACATATTTTGACTTTGACCAAAAAATTCAGGCCACCATCAATGCGAGCGTAGGTGAGCGCATGAAGTTCAACATGACATACAATACCGATGCCACCTTTGATTTCGACTCCAAAAATCTCAAGCTCGCATACGAGGGAGGCGAAGACGATATCGTTAAGAGCATCGAAGCTGGCAATGTGTCGATGACCACTGGCTCGTCGCTTATCCGTGGAAGCACCTCGCTATTCGGTATCAAGACAAAGCTGCAGTTCGGCAAGCTTACTGCTACAGCCTTAGTATCTCAGCAGAACTCTGAATCTCAGAGCGTAAGTTCAAAGGGAGGCGTACAGACCACAGAATTCAGCATCAATGCCGACAACTACGACGCCAATCGCCATTTCTTTCTGGCGCAATATTTCCGTGACAACTACGACACCTTCGCAGCTAAGATTCCCTACATCTCTTCGGGCATACAGATTTCTCGCATCGAGGTATGGGTGACCAACAAGAGCGGCAAATATGATGAAGCCCGCAACCTGGTTGGCTTTATCGACATTGGTGAAAACCAGGTGCTCGCCAATGATTACTGGACTCCCAATGCCAGCATCAGCGTGCCTTGCAACAATAGCAACAATCTGCTTAGCACAATAAAAGAGCAATTTCCCGAAGCTCGAGACATCAGCCAGGTAACACAAGCCCTAAGTCCGCTGCAAGCATACGGCATCACTGGAGGCAGCGACTATGAAAAAGTGGAAAGTGCGCGCTTGCTTAGCTCCAGCGAATACACCCTCAACAGCACCTTGGGATACATTTCTCTGAAATCCGCGCTCAGCACCGATGAGGTTTTGGCTGTGGCTTTTGAATACACTTACAATGGCCAAGTGTACCAAGTGGGCGAATTTTCAAGCGACATCACCACTACAAGCCAAAGCCTCTTTGTAAAGATGCTGCGCGGCACCACTGTAAGCACCAAGCTACCGACCTGGAGGCTCATGATGAAAAATGTCTATAGCCTGGGTGGCTATCAAATTCAGAAATCAAATTTCAAGCTTGATATCAAGTATCTGAGCGACACCACCGGCACCTCTATCCCATATCTTCCGGTGGCAGGTATCAACAATAAGACCCTCCTACAGGTAATGAATCTTGACCGCCTCGACTCCAATCAGGAAAGCAACGTTGACGGCTTCTTCGATTTCGTGGAGGGATACACCATCCTGGCTTCTACAGGCAAGGTGATATTTCCAGTGGCTGAGCCTTTCGGCTCACATCTGGAAAAAGCCATTGGCAATCCCGTGGAGGCTCAGAAGTATGTGTACCAGGAGCTATACGACTCCACTTTGGTTGTGGCTCAGCAATTCGCCGACAAGAACAAGTTCATCCTAACTGGCGAATATCAGGCCTCTTCCGGCTCTCAAATCCGCCTCAACGCCACAAATGTGCCGCGAGGATCCGTGGTGGTAATGGCTGGTGGCGTGACCTTGGTGGAAAATTCCGATTATACAGTGGACTATGCCATGGGAATAGTGACCATCACCAACCAGAGCATCATCGACTCAGGGCAAAGCATAAGCGTGACTTTGGAGAACCAGTCGCTTTTCTCACTTCAGCGCAAGACCCTGCTGGGCTTGGACTTGCAGTATGAATTTAACAAAAATCTTACTCTGGGCACCACTATCATGCACTATTCAGAGAAAGCGTTGACAGAGAAAGTGGACATTGGCAATGAGACTGTGAACAACACCATGATCGGGTTCAACCTCAATTACAACACCGATTTCATGTGGCTTACCAATCTGCTCAATAAGATACCCACAGTGAACGCTACTCAGCCATCTCGCATCAACCTCACGGCTGAGTATGCCCAGTTGATACCTCATTCTCAGAAATCCGGTTCTAACAAAGGCTCTTCCTATATCGACGATTTCGAGTACACTCAGACTGGCATCGACCTGCGCTCACCATATTCTTGGCAACTTGCCTCCACTCCCTATGACCCCAGCAACGATGCCCTCTTCCCTGAGGGGGTTCTGAGCAATGATGTGAAGTACGGCATGAACCGCGCATTGCTCAATTGGTACTATATCGACCGCCTTTTCACTTCTCGCAATTCTTCGATGTGTCCTGGATATATCAAGAGCGACCTTGACCAGATTAGCAATCCCTATGTGCGCGAGGTCAACACTCGCGAAATCTTCCCGGGGCGCCAGACCACTTACGGCGAATCCACCACCATCCAGACCCTCAACCTCACTTACTATCCCACCGAGCGCGGGCCTTACAACCTCGATGCCGACAACATCGATGATGAGGGAAACCTGCTTTACCCCGAAAAGCGTTGGGGCGGCATCATGCGCAAGATGGATAACACCAACTTCGACTCAAGCAATATCGAATATCTCCAATTCTGGCTTATGAGCCCCTTCTTGGATCCAGAAAATCCCAATGATGAAGGGGGAGACCTTTATTTCAATTTCGGCGAAATTTCCGAGGATATTCTTAAAGATGGTCTTAAAAGTTACGAAAACGGCATCCCTTACGACGGCGATGACCAATACCTTACCGAGACTGTCTGGGGCCGAGTGAGCCAGCAGAACTCCCTCACCTACTCGTTTGACAACTCCACTGGTTCGCGCCTGGTGCAAGATGTGGGCTTAGATGGGCTGCCCAACGATATGGAGTACTCCTTCTCCAGCTACAGCGACTATCTTTCCAAGCTGCGGCTTAAGCTCTCCGGCGCCACAATCGCAAAAATGGAGGCCGACAAGTTCTCGCCTCTCAATGACCCGGCTGGCGACAATTACCATTTCTATCGCGGCTATGACTATGACAACGAGCGCTTAGGAGTGCTCGCACGATACAAGCGCTACAACGGAGTGGAGGGAAACTCCCTCTCGCCCGATGAAGCAGACGATGCTCTGTACCAAAGCTCGCGCAACACCCCGGATGTTGAAGATATCAACCAGGATAACACCCTCAACGAATACGAGCGATATTTCCAGTACCGAGTATCCATTCGCCCAGAAGACTTCGTAGTTGGCAAAAATTATATCACCGACAAGCAGACCACCATTGTCACCCCTCGCAATGGAGTGCCTGTGGAGGCGGTATGGTATCAGTTCAAAATTCCATTGAGCGACTATGAGAAGGTGGTGGGCAACATCAGCGATTTCACCACCATCCGCTTTGCGCGCATCTTTCTTACGGGTTTTAAGAATGTGACACATCTGCGCTTTGGCACTCTTGAACTGGTGCGAGGCGAATGGCGCCCCTATCAATTCAACCTTAACACTCGCGGTGACTCTCCTGCCGAGGGCGATCTCGACGTGTCAGTAGTCAACATCGAAGAGAATGCACAACGCGAGCCAGTCAACTATGTGCTACCCCCCGGCGTAACCCGCATCTCTGACCCCGGTCAGACCCAGATAGTGCAGCTCAACGAGCAATCAATGTCGCTCACCGTGGAGGACCTGCAGGCAGGCGACGCACGAGGAGTGTACAAAAACACTCAGCAAGACCTGCGCAACTACAAGCGCATACAGATGTGGGTGCACGCTGAAGCCCCGATTGATGATGTGACAAATTTGCAGAGCGGCCAATTCTCACTGTTCCTGCGACTGGGCGCAGATGTAAAGTCGAACTACTACGAGTACGAGGTTCCGCTGGAAATCACCCCAGCCGGATACTACAGCGACAGTCAGCAGGATCGCTACAAGGTATGGCCTGAGAGCAACTACTTCGACTTCAACCTCCAAGCGCTGGTAAATCTCAAACTCGAGCGCAACACCGCCAAGCGCAACGAAGAGGAGGGCGTGGGATATGCTATCCGCTACAGCGGACGCGACCCCGACAACGAGCGCAACACCATCACAGTGCTTGGCAATCCCTCGCTCAGCGATGTGAGAGTGATGCTGATTGGCATTCGCAACAATGCTGCCACAGTTAAGTCCGGCACAGTGTGGGTCAACGAGCTTAAAGTAACCGACTTCAACGAAGATGGCGGCTGGGCCCTGAAGAGCAATATGAACCTGGCTCTCAGCGATATAGCCACTGTAAATGCCGGAGTGCACATCGAGACTGCTGGCTTCGGCGGTGTGGACCAAAGCCTCAATTCCCGCCGCCTGGATGATTATCACCAGTACAATGTGGCCGTGCAAGCCGACTTGGGCCGCTTCCTGCCAGAAAAAGCCAAGCTTCACGCTCCTATCTACTATTCAATCTCCAAAGAAAAAACTACCCCTAAGTACAACCCTCTCGATCAGGACGTTCTAATGAAGGACGCTCTGGATGCCTGCGCCACTCAGCAAGAAAAAGACTCTATCAACGACTACGCCATCACTCGCACTACCATCCAGAATTTCTCTATCTCTGGCCTCAAATTCGATGTGCAGAGCAAAAATCCTATGCCTTGGGATCCGGCTAACTTTACTTTCAATTATTCGTTCAGCAAGCAGACCAAAAATGACCCCACCATCGAATATGAGTACACCAATGATTACCGTGGATCACTGCAGTACAGTTACACACCCTACATCAAAGGGTGGAAGCCTTTCAGCTTTATAAATGCAAAAAAGAAGAACCTAAAATATTTCCGTGAATGGGAACTGCAGTGGCTGCCCAACAACATCACATTCCTCAACTCCATGAGCCGCTACTACTATGAGCAGCAAGTGCGCTCTGAGACAGATCAGATGTTCCAGCTGCCAGTGTCTGTGAGCAAGAATTTCCTCTGGGATCGACAGCTCTCTATCAACTGGAGCCTCACCAAAAGCCTATCTTTTACATTCAATAGCAACACCTCGGCGCGCATCGAAGAGACAGAGGGCGCAGTCAACAAGAAACTATTTCCGGACAAGTACAAGGAATGGCAGGATACGGTGTGGAATTCCATTAAACATTTAGGTACTCCCTGGGCTTATAATCAGACATTCACTGCCCAGTACAAAGCCCCGTTCAGCAAGATTCCGTTCTTGGACTTCCTCACCGGCAATGTGACTTACAACGCCACTTACCGCTGGGATCGCGGAGCTACTATCGATGGCGAGAAGCTCGGCAACACCATAGCCAACCAAGGCACCTGGAATATGGATGGGCGCATCAATTTCGAGTCGATATACAAAAAGATACCTATCCTAAAAGAGGTGGACAAGCGCTTCAATTCTACCAGTCGCGCTTCCAATTCCCGAAACTCCAGAAACTCAAAATCACGCACAGCCAACAAAGAGACCACCAAAGCCAAGGCCTTTGAGAAGACCTTTAAACTCAACGGCGACTCCTCGCTTATCATCAAGCATACGCTTCGTACCAAGAAAGTCAAGGTTTCGGCCACCACCCTCGATGATCAACGCTTCCCGGTAAAATTCAAGGTCATTGACGCAAATACGGTCGAAATCCTCACCCATGGCGATCAAGACTTGAAATTCCGCATCGTACAGCAGCTTCACGAGGACAAGCCTCTGTGGCGCGACATCTCGGAGTATGCATTGCGTGCGCTGATGTCACCTCGCAACGTTTCGGTGCGCTATCGCAGCACCAATCAGCTCTCAATCCCCCTATTTAATCCCAACATCGGGGATATCTTCGGCCAAAGCAACTCATACGGTCCCATGGCTCCCGGCCTAGACTTTGCCTTCGGCTTTGCTGGCGAGGACTACATAAACAAGGCTCTGGAGCGGGGATGGCTGATTACAGATGATGGCCAGACCTCGCCAGCCGTATGGTCGCAAGCCAAGGAAATCAATATCGAGTGCAATTTAGAGCCTATAAAGGGTCTGAAGATACAGCTCACCTTCAATCGCACGGCCAACAACAGCAAATCCGTGCAATTCATGTACGATGGACTGCCTACTACTCTCTCCGGCAGCTATACCAAGACACACTGCGCCATTGCCACAGCCCTGCGCAGCAGCAAAGCCAAGGATGGCTACAACTCCGAGGCTTTCAACAAGATGCTCGAGTACATTCCTATTATCGCACAGCGCATAGAAAGCCAATACGTAGGCACCTCATACCCCAATAGCGGCTTTATATCGGGCACGGCCCAAGCCGGATTGCCTTTCGACCCAGCCATCGGCACCTTGAGTACAACATCGAGCGATGTGCTCATTCCCGCCTTTGTTGCTGCCTACACTGGCATGGATCCCAATAAGGTGTGGACCAACCCCTTCCCTGACTTTTCCGCTGTTCTGCCCAACTGGCGTGTGACCTACGATGGGCTGATCAACTTGGGCAACATGCGAAATATTTTCAAGTCATTCACTCTCAGCCATGCCTACCAATGCACATATTCTGTGGGCTCTTATTCTTCTTATCTCAACTGGGTAAGCGTAGATGGAAAGAAGAATATGGGCTATACTCTCGATGAGCTCACTGGCATGCCTATCCCCTCATCGCCTTACAACATTTCCTCTGTTGTAATCACCGAAAGGTTTGCGCCGCTCCTCGGAGTATCGGCTACGCTCAATAACAATGTGCAATTCAATTGCGAATACCGCGACCAGCGCACCCTCACCCTCAACACCAGCGCCGGCCAGGTGGTGGAGGCCACCACTAAGGGGCTAACAATAGGCGCAGGATATAAAATCGTGAACTTCAACACAGTGCTGAAGATGAAAGGCTCGCAGCAGGGTGTGAGCCACGACCTCACGCTCAACTGCGACTTCTCGCTTCAGAACACCCAATCGCTCATACGCCGCATCGAAAGCAACTACACTCAGCCCACAAGCGGCACTCGCACCCTGGGCATTAATTTCACTGCTCAGTATCAGCTGAGCAAGGCCCTGTCAATCCAAGCTTACTTCACCCATCAGGCCAACACACCCATTGTCACCACCAGCGCCTATCCCACTACTAACACTACTTATGGCCTGACTTTCAACCTCTCCTTGGCTCGGTAATTTTTTTACAAAAACAGTGAACATAAAGCACCCAAAATGGTTATAAATACATAGAAACTTATAACCGAAAACTGGCGCGCACTATGATCTCTGACCAACTACAATATAATATGACTTGACGCTCCCGCTTATCCTATTTTTGAGCGGAGGGGCGTCAAAATTTGTAATGCGACTTGCCAACGAGAGGCCCCTCCGCTCTTTCTTTGTCGCATTTTTATCGACAAATCCAGTACAAGGTTAAAGAATTGTAAATCTAATCCTCTGTATGTAAAACTTTTCCGCCCCCACTTGTCTTAATTTACGTAATTGATAATAGAAAATTCATTAACCAACCTACTTACTTATGAACAAAATGTTTTTAACTCTGGCAATCGCCGCTTTCGGTCTCTGCGGCATGTCAGCTATGGCACAAGATGAGGCTCCCGCTTGCCAAGGCAACAAGATGTACCAGCCTCAGGTATTCACCGACTATGCATTCGAGGGCATAATCCTCGACACCGACCAGCAAGCAAAGATGGATAAGATCAACGAGCAGTACAAGCCCATCGTGAACGGCACCCTGGTGCGCGGCTCAGCCTCCTGCCCCGGAGATAGCGCACAATGCAAGCAAGGCCGCAAAGGCCCGCGCCCTGACAAGGCTCAGTGCGACTCGGCACAGTGCCGCAAAGGCCCGCGCCCTGACAAGGCTCAGTGCGACTCGGCACAGTGCCGTCCTGGCGGTCCCCGTGGCGGTTTCCGTGGCCAGCGCCCCGATGGTCCTCGGCCCGAAGGTCCCAACCCGATGATGCAAGCTCGCAAAGAGTACATCGAGCAAGTGAAAGAGGTGCTTACCCCTGACCAGTATGTGGTGTTCCTGGAGAACATAGTGATGGCTCCTCAGCAGCCCCAGATGGGTCCTGGCCCTCAAGGTCCCCGCGGTCAGAAAGGCCCCGGTCGGGATTGCAAAGGTCAGCCCTGCCCAAAGGCTCAGTGCCCTGACAATGCCGCAAAGTAATCTCTATCAGATATAATTGATTATGCCCGTGAACAATCACGGGCATTTTTTTGTCTAATTATTATATTTTTACTAATTTTGCTAAACCTTAAAGATAATCTTTTAACCCACCTATATAATGACAATTTCTAAAACTATTTCAGGCATGGCTCTTGCTACTGCTTTGATTTGCGTTGGGTGCTCAAAAGCCCCAAAAGGCGATGAGCGCTTCGCCGAATTTCCTGCCTACACAGGCGACGATCTCGAGCTTACAGTCAACGACTCTGGCACACATTTCACTCTTTGGAGCCCTGAAGCTCAGAAAGCGCAAGTACTGCTCTACAATCAGGACTTAGGTGGGGAGCCCTACCAGACTATTGATATGGAGCGCAGCGAGCAAGGCACTTGGCGAGCCTCTGTGCCCGAGCAGCTGTATGGCAAGTTCTATACCTTCCGCATCAAATATGATGGCAAGTGGCTCGACGAGACTCCTGGCATCTGGGCCAAGGCTGTGGGCACCAACGGTATGCGCGCTGCAATCATCGACATGGCTGCCACCAATCCCGAGGGTTGGGATCAAGACCACGGCCCGGAGATAGCCAACATCACTGATGCCGTAATCTATGAGATGCACCATCGCGATTTCTCAGTACATCCAAATAGCGGCATTCAGAACAAGGGCAAATTCCTGGCCCTCACAGAAGAGGGTACAGTAACGCCGCTTGGCGACAAGACCGGTATTGACCATCTCAAAGAACTTGGCGTAACCCATGTGCACATCCTGCCAAGCTACGATTACAATTCAGTGGATGAAACACGCTTGGACGAGCCCCAATACAACTGGGGCTACGACCCTTTCAACTACAATGCACCCGAGGGCAGCTACAGTACAAATCCTGCGGACCCCGAAGCTCGCATCCGTGAGATGAAGGAAATGATACAAGCCCTCCACAACGCTGGCATCGGTGTGGTGATGGATGTAGTGTATAATCACACAGCCAACAACGATGACAGCAACTTCTCCCTCACCGCGCCCGGCTATTTCTATCGCCATCGCCAGGACGGCACCTACAGCGATGCCAGCGGCTGCGGCAACGAGACAGCCAGCGAGCGCCAAATGATGCACGATTTCATTGTAAATTCCGTAAACTACTGGGCCAAAGAGTATCACATCGATGGTTTCCGCTTCGACCTTATGGCTATCCATGACACCCAGACCATGAACGATGTGGCTGCCTCTTTGAAAGAGCTCAATCCATCCATTTTTGTCTATGGCGAAGGCTGGACTGCCGGTGACTCTCCCCTGCCGGTAGAGCAGCGAGCCTTGAAGGAGAATGTGGCCAAGATGGAAGGCATAGCTGTGTTCAGCGACGATATCCGCGATGCCGTAAAGGGACACTACAGCAACGAAGAAGAGCAGGGCTTTGCCCAGGGCAAGGCTGGCAATGAGGAGACAGTAAAAATCGGCATCGTGGCTGCCACAGCCCACCCGCAGGTGGACTACAGCAAGGGCAACAACTCAAAATTCGCCTACGCTTCAGCCCCCACCGAGATCATCAACTATGTATCCTGCCACGATGACCTCACCCTCACCGACAAGCTGGCAAAATCAATGCCCGGAAGCACACCCGAGCAGCGGCAGCGCGCAGCCCGCTTGGCTCAGACTATTGTGTTTACCAGCCAAGGCACCCCATTTATGTTCGCTGGCGAGGAAGTTTTCCGTGACAAGAAGGGAGTGCATAACAGCTACAAAAGCCCGGACTCAATCAATGCTATAGACTGGAACCTCAAGCATGAGAATGCCGAGCAGTTCGGATACTATCAAGAGCTCATCAAGTTGCGCAAGGCTCATCCTGCTTTCCGCATGACCACAGCCGAAGACATAGCCAAGCACATAGTATTTGATGAGATAGAGCAGCCAAATGTTGTAAGCTACTCCATCATCGACAATGCCAACGGCGACCAGTGGAAAGAGATAAAGCTTGTCTTCAACGGCAATCCCGAGCCAGTGAAAGTGGAGGTGCCTCGCGGCAATTGGAAAGTAATAGCCCAAGATGGCAAAATCAAAGCCGACGGCATGGGGCGCAACTCCGGTGGCACTGTCACAGTGCCAGCCACCAGCGCCCTGATATTAGCTCAATAAGATATCTTATAAACCAATCATGAAATCATTATTCTTACCCATTTTAGCAGTGGGGCTCTGCGCATCAGCGCAGCAAGCCCCACTGTGGTTGCGCAACACAGCCATCTCTCCTGATGGCTCCGCTATAGCTTTCACATACCACGGCGACATTTTCACAGTGCCAACCCAGGGAGGCGCCGCTTCGCAGCTGACCTCCAACCCGGCATTCGATTCATATCCTGTGTGGAGTCCGGATGGCTCTAAGATTGCCTTCGCCTCAGATCGCCGAGGCAGCTTGGATATTTTTATCGTGGATGCGCAAGGTGGCACCCCTAAGCGCCTTACCACCAACAGCGCTTCGGAAATTCCTTTGGGCTTCCTCAACGATAGCACCATCCTATATTCCACCAGCTACCAGATGCCTACCCTGGAAGTGGCTCAAGGCCCTTTCCAAGCGCAGGTGTGGCAAGTACCCGCCACTGGAGGCCGCCCCAAAATGTACGCGTCAATCCCAATGGGTGCCATTAGCATCGATGCTCAGGGCCGGTTGCTGTATCAGGACAAAAAGGGAGTGGAAAATTCGCTGCGCAAGCATGAGCGAAGCAGCGGCACCAGCGATATCTGGCTTGTGGAAGATGGCAAATACACCAAACTCACAGATTTCAACGGCCACGACCTCAATCCCGTATGGGCTCCCGAAGCTGACTCTTTCTATTATATTTCTGAGCAAGACGGCACTCTGAATGTGTATAGCCGCAATCTTCAGGGCCAGGAGCAGCAGCTTACCAAATTTGAGCGCCATCCTGTGCGCCACCTCTCTGCTGCCAATGATGGCACATTAGCTTACAGCTGGGATGGCGAGATTTACACTCAGAAACCCGGTGGCCAACCCCAGAAAGTGGAGGTTGAAATTCTGGCCGATGACTATGACGCCGACGCCGTTAAGGGCTATCGCACAAGCGGAGCCACCTCAGTGGCTGTTAGCCCCGATGGCAAGCAGGTTGCCTTTGTGCTCAGAGGCGATGTCTATGTCACCGACACCAAGTATGAGACCACCAAGCGCATCACCAACACTGATGGCCAGGAGCGTGTGCTCTCTTTCTCGCCGGATGGCCGCAGCATAGTGTATGACGGCGAACGCGACGGCCTATGGCAACTCTTCATCACAAAGATAAAGAACGAAGACGAAAAGACCTTCCCCTATGCTACTGACATCGAGGAAGAATTGCTATACCGTAGCGACAACCCGGCTCAGCAGCCCGCTTTCTCCCCCGATGGCAAAAAAGTGGCATTCCTCGAAGGAAGAGATGAAATCCGAGTGATTGATGTTAAAAGCAAAGCAGTAAATACAGCCCTTGACGGCCAGTATAATTACAGCTACAGCGACGGCGACATCAGCTTCGAATGGAGCCCCGACAGCCGCTGGCTCTTAGCCACATACATTGGCGTGGGCGGCTGGAACAATACTGACATCGCTTTGGCAAAGGCCGATGGCTCTGAGGTAATCGACCTCACCGAAAGCGGCTACGCCGATGCAAACCCCAAATGGGTCATGGGCGGAAAGGGCATCACTTACGAGAGCGGCCGCTATGGCATGAAGAGCCACGGCTCCTGGGGCAACCAGTCCGACATACTGCTGATGATGCTCGACGGCGAAGCCTGGGATGACCTCAACCTCACTGAGGAGGAGGCCAGCTTAAAAGAAGAAGCTGACAAGGCTAAGAAAGAAAAAGAAGAAAGCGATAAAGACTCCAAAAAGAAAAGCAAGAAAGGCAAAGCAAAAGATGTGAAGGAAGACGAGGATGATGTGAAGCCCCTGGAATTTGATCTGGCCAACCGCAAATTCCGCACTCGGCGCCTCACTGATACCTCAGCGCTTATGGGCGATTACTTCCTCTCACCAAAAGGCGACAAGCTCTACTACATCGCCCTCAACAATGCTGGCGAAGCCGACCTCTATGTGCGAGACCTGCGCAAGGGCGAGACTAAGGTGCTGGTGGATGACATACAGTCATCCAATCTCCTGCCCGACAAAGAGGGAGAAAACCTCTTTACCTCCGGCAGTGCCGGCATACAGAAGATTGAGCTGGAAAGCGGCGAGGCTAAGCCTGTAAAATTCAGCGCTCTCTACAGCCGCACCCCATCGGCCGAGCGTGAGTACATGTACGACCACGCTTGGCGCCAAGTGCGCGACAAATTCTATGACCCCACAATCCATGGCATAGATTGGGAGCAGTACGGCAAGGATTATCGCAAGTTCCTACCATATATAAATAATAATTACGATTTCTCAGAGGTGCTGAGCGAACTGCTTGGCGAGCTTAATGCTTCGCATACCGGTTCGGGATATCGCCCTGACAATGATGTGGCCACGGTAGCCTCTCTCGGAGCCATCTTCGATGAGGATTACGATGGCGATGGGCTTAAGGTAGCTGAAGTGATCGCCCGAGGACCGCTCAGCACAAAGAAAGCCAACGTACAGCCAGGCGACATCATCGTATCCATTGATGGCGATGAAATCTTGGCTGGGACCGACTACTATCCCATGCTTGAGGGCAAGGCTGGCAAGAAGGTGCGCATAGGCGTGCGCAAGCCATCTGGCGCTGTGGAATACAGCGATGTTAAGCCAGCAGGCTCGATAAGGCAGCTGCTATACCAGCGCTGGGTAGAACGCAATGAAAAGATTGTTGACAGCATCTCCGCAGGCAAGGTAGGCTATGTGCATATCAAAGGCATGGATGGCGAGAGCTTCAGCGAGGTTTATAGCAAGCTTTTAGGCAAATATCGCAACTGCGATGCCGTGGTGGTGGACACCCGCTTCAATGGCGGAGGCTGGCTCCACAACGACATAGCCCTGCTGCTTAGCGGCAAGGAATATGTGCGCTACAGTCCGCGAGGAAAATATGTGGGCAGCGACCCCTTCTCGCAATGGTGCAAGCCATCAGTGATGCTTGTGGGCGAAGGCAACTACAGCGATGCCCATGGCACCCCCTACGCCTATAAGACCCTGGGCATAGGCAAACTGGTAGGAGCCCCTGTCCCAGGCACGATGACTGCCGTGTGGTGGGAGACACTCATTGATCCATCCCTCTATTTCGGCATACCCATGGTCACCAGCCTTGATGTCAATGGGAAGCCTTTGGAGAACCAGCAGCTCAATCCCGACATCGAAGTCTATAACAACCCAGCCGACATCCTCCAGGGCACCGATGCTCAGCTTATCCGCGCCACCAAGGCCCTCATGAAATAAACCACAAAATCCAAAATACAAAATCCAAAATACAAAATACAAAATACAAAGTACAAAATACAAAGGATTGAGGCGGGCTAACCCTACATGGCGTTAGCCCGCCTCCCGTTATCGGCCACACCGTGGCCGATCCCTAAAAAAAA
>CAZRYC010000007.1:0-64689 GCA_964604175.1 uncultured Bacteroides sp. | reverse complement strand
AATTTCTATACCGATATTTTTGTTCATAGAACTAACTTTGGAAACTTAAAAATTTAACTAAAAAATGAGCCACTTTTCAATTTAACATTTCTTATTAAACAGACTCTAAATAAAGCACAAGTGGGTGGAGCCGATATTGAGATGGCAATGAATTCCCATCGGCGGGATTTTTATGAGAATTTTTGAAAAAAGTGTGAAAAAAATTTGGTGGTACGAACATTTTGGCGTAACTTTGGGTATTGTTTATAAAAACCATGAATATAAACACCCCTCTGAGCGGATGTTGATAGATGAATACATAATCTATATTCAGTGCGAGTTGGCTCTGTCACCGCTAACAGTCAAGGCATACAATGCCGATCTGCGCCAATGGGCAGCCTTTGCCACGGGCAATGGCAAGCATGACTTGGTGGTTGAGGATGTCACTACCACGGACTTGCGCCAGTGGATAGCCTCCGTGAGCCGCGAGGGTGTGTCGGCACGTTCGATCAAGCGCAAAGCTTCAGCGCTCAACAGCTTTTTCCGCTTCCTGATGCGCCGCCATGGCTTGGAAACAAATCCGGCAGCCGACTTGCAGCTTGCGCGGCCAAAGAAAACTCTCCCATCAGTAATACCATCCCAGCAAACCGCCCAGATTTTAGCGCAAGAGCCGGATAGCGACAATTATCGCGATGTGCGCGACCATCTGATAGTGGATATGCTCTACCAGACTGGTATGCGAGCCAGCGAGCTTGCGGGGTTGCTGGATGCCAATGTGGATGCCATCGCCGGCACGCTGCGCGTGATCGGCAAGCGCAACAAAGAGCGCATCATACCCTTTGGCTCGACTTTGGCTAAGGCCATTGATCAGTATCGCCGAGCGCGAGCTGATCTGCCGCGACATTCCTCTCCTTGCTTCTTCCTCAGCCCTAAAGGCACCGGCATCGATTATCAGACAGTGCGCCGCGCCGTGCATGCCGCCCTCGATGGCCGGGTGACAGCAGCCAAGAAGAGCCCCCATGTGCTGCGCCATTCGTTTGCCACCGACATGCTCAACGGCGGGGCCGACCTCAACAGCGTAAAGGAGCTGCTGGGCCATCAATCTTTAGAAACAACACAGATATACACTCATATATCTCTGAGCGAACTCAAACAGAATTATGAACACGCACATCCTCGTGCACTAAAAAAAGGAGGACACCATGGAAGTTAGAATCCAAGCTATCCACTTCGACGCTACACAGCGCCTGGAGGCCTTCATTCAGAAGAAGGCAGAGCGACTGGCCCGCCACAACACGGCCATCTCGGTAATCGATGTTACCCTGAAGGTAGTGAAGCCCGAAACGGCCATGAACAAAGAGGCTGTGATCAAGGTAAGTATCCCAACACATGAAGACATAGTAGCCAGCAAGGTGGCAGACACCTTCGAGGAGGCTGTAGACCTGGGCCTGGAGGCTCTGGACAAGCAACTCGAAAGACGCAAAGAGAAAAAGTAAACAACAATAGGGGCGCTCCGCGGAGCGCCCCTATTGCATATTCAATCATTGAGTGCTTATTGGTATTCTGGGGTAAAAGGCTGGCTGGGCACCATCTGCGAAGTAATATCGCCCACCACATCTGTGGCTTTGCTGGTGTCATAATAGAGCACAGGGGCTCCCTCGCTTAGGTCAGCCTCGGTAAGATCTACATAGTACAGGCCCAGATCTGTCACATTCTCAAAATAGTACTGGCAATCGCGAAGATTGCTGAAACTGCGCCACTGAGTCTGGCTCAGATTCTTGTCGCCGCGCTCATATTTGAAAGGCACCGACACATTGTTGAGGATGCTTCGGCAGATTGCCAGGCCGGTGGTAAGGTCGTTGGTATGCGCTACGCTCTCCAAGAAGAAGTATCCGCGAGCGAAGCGGTCAGCGCTGCGCACAGTGCCAGGCAGCATATTTTGGCCTCCTACTCCCTCCCAGTACTTATTTATGGCCAGCATATCAGGGTATGGAGGCTCATTTGTGAGCATTGGGATGTCCTGGCCCTCGTAGATGTTGAGCTTGCCTTCTTGGAACTCCAGAATGCAGCTGTATCCCGAGGCATCGGTTATTCCCCAGTGGAGGGTGGAGACTGTGCCGCCATCGAAGGTGGCTCCGACAATTTTGAAATCTTGGTTTTTGACCAAGTCAATGGCTTCGCGCGTGGTGGCGCATTGGTCGAGCACCCACGCGCATATCACAGCGAGCGACATCTGAGGCTTGTCCTCTTGCGGCTCGCCATTGTAGATGGTGTTGCGGCAGAAAAGGCCATTCATCACCAAGCCCTTTTCATTCATGCCTTCGGTAATTCCGGCATTGTACCCCACTGCATAGACAGCGCCATACTTCGAGGTCCAGTGCAACATCTTTCCCTCCTTGGCACTCTGCTTTTTCATGCCTCGAGGATACACGAAGATATTTGTGGGAATAGGAGTGGCCCAATCAAGCGATCGGCCTACCACTCTAAGCACTTGATTGGCTTCGGTGGCAGTAGTGTCGCCCACATATAAGGCTCGCGAGCACGCATGAGAGCGCACAGGCAAAGCCAATGCTCCTAAGAAAAGGAGACCCAGTAGCAATTTAGCTTTCATAATTGTGAATATTAGATAGTTGAAATTCTTATGTTAATAAAACAAGATAAATCAGGTGAGGGTTTTCGTATTTCGTAAATTATGTGTAAATTTGCACGAAATTTATGAAGCGACTAATATTCATAATCACCATACTGATGTGGGTTTGCGGAGAGGCTCTCTCCCAAACCAGCGCCATCAACAATCTCACGGGCGGCAATACCCGCTCTACAAGCACGCGCAGCTCATCGAAATCCAACTCCAGCACTAAGACCAACGAGAAAGGCCAGCGAGTGGAGGAGAAGAAGCAAGTAATAGAGCAGCAGAGCTACGAGTGGAGCGTGGACGGGCCGCTTGGCTTGATAGAGCGCACCGCGATGGAGGACACTCTGGAGTACAATTACTATCTGAGAGCTGTCCCATCCTTAGTATCGTATGCCTATGCGTGCACTGGCAACTTGGGGGCTCCGGGCAAGAATATGCTTGCTATGGAGCAAGAGCCCATAAGCAATTTCTTCCTCCAAGATAGCAAGCTGCCCTACACGCCTACTCAGAAGACAGAGCGTTTCTACAACACTCGCATCCCCATGACTCTGGTGTACTATGATGCCTCAGGCAGCCGCGACAATGAGCAAAACCGCCTACAGACCATCTTCAATGGCAACATAAATGCCAAGGCCCAAGTAGGAGCCAAGCTCGATTACCTATATTCTAAGGGCAGCTATGAGTATCAGGCAGTGAAGAACCTCAACTGGGGCTTCAATGGGTCATATCTGGGTGACCGCTATGAGTTCCAAGGCTTTTACAATCACTATAATATGCTCAACAAGGAGAATGGCGGCATCACCGATGATCTCTATATCATAGATCCCGCCGAGCTCCAAGGCGGAGTGTCGAGTATCAATCCCAAATCCATCCCCACTAATTTAAAGAGCGCGCACACAAAGATTGTTGGTGGCGAATTGTATCTGAATAATAGATATAAGGTGGGCTACTGGCATGAAGAGACTGACGAGAACGACTCGGTGATCAGCAGGGAGTACATACCGGTGACTTCCTTCATATACACTCTGCATTACAAGGATGCCAAGCATACATTCTTGGACAAAAGTCCGTCAGAGACACAGACTTTTTTTGAAAACACCTACTTGAATCCGAATATCACTGACGACCGCACTAAATACTCCTCGTTTGCCAACACCGTAGGCGTGTCTCTGCTGGAGGGCTTCAACAAGTATGCCAAGTTCGGGCTCGCAGCCTATCTTACCTATGAGATAAGAAAATTCACGCAGGCTACCGACACCATCGACCGAGCGATGCCAGAGGACATAGGCCTGATGCCCTTCCCCGAGGGCATAGAGTCGATTCTGGACAAAAAGACGCAGAACTTAGCCTGGGTAGGCGCGCAAATCACCAAGCAGCAGGGTTCGCATGTGACATTTGATGCTACGGGTGAGATCGGTCTGATAGGCGATGCCGTGGGCGAAATAAAATTGCACGGCAATCTGCGCACCCGCTTCCCTCTGCGCAATGACACGATAGGCTTGGCCGCCTATGCCAGCCTTTACAACACTTCGGCTCCCTATTTGCTGCAAGAGTACCGCAGCAACCATTTTATCTGGCAAAATGACTTTGGCAAGGAGCGCAGGCTGAAATTCGGTGGCATTTTCACCCTGCCGCGCACCCGCACCAGCCTTAATGTAGGGGCAGAAACATTGCAGAACTTCATCTACTTCGATGAAAATGCTCTCCCTCGGCAGACCAGCGATGCTGTGCAAATCTTCAGTGTCACGCTTCAGCAGAATTTCAAGGCCGGAGTGCTGCATTGGGACAATAAGATTACATACCAGACCAGCAGCGACCAGGCTGTGATGCCGCTGCCGAAGTTGGCCGTCTTCAGCAATCTATACTTGCTGTGCAAGATCGCCACCTTGCATCTGCAGATGGGTATTGATTGCGATTATTACTCCAAGTACTACGCTCCCGGATACCAGCCTGCTACTGCCACATTCTACAATCAGCGCGAAATCGAGGTGGGCAATTATCCCTTTATGACATTTTACGCCAATATGAAGCTTGGTCGCACGCGCTTCTATGTGATGATGACCCATGTGAACCAGGGCATGATAGGCGGCAATGATTATTTTTCATCTCCTCACTATCCACTGAATCCACGCCGCTTCCAGATGGGGCTCTGTGTGGATTTCCATGATTGATTATGCAAAGGCTTACTCCCAAAAAGGGGCAGTTGCCCCTGCTGCTGATATTGCTTGCCTTGGTGGTCTTAGGCATGATATTCATAGCGCAATCCTCGCATTCTGGCCAGGGCACATTCCACCGAGAATATGTGAAATCCGGGGGCAACACCCTGGATGTGGCCATTGAACTTACCCCAGGAGTTTACCGTGTGGCAGGAGACAGCGCAATAGGCCGCGACTATGAGATGCTCAAGCGCATATCGCGAGAATGCTCTGTGCCTATGAAATTTCACCCCTTTGTGCCGCTTAGCCACGCTATGGAGGGCTTGGAAGCCGGAAAGTACGATGTTGTGGTAGCATCAATGCCCGCGACTTCCGAACTCAAAGAAAAATATCTGATGACCGAGCCCGTGTATCTCGACCGTGAGGTGTTGGTGCAGAGGGTGGGGGATGCCATCACATCTCAGCTCGACTTAGGGGGCGATACGGTGTGGATTTCCAACGACTCACCCATTGCAGCTCGCATAGAGAACCTCTCGCAAGAGATTGGCGATACCATTTATATCCAGCAAGACCCTCGCTATGGGGCTGAACACTTGATAATTCTGGTCAACAGCGGGGCTATACGCCTGGCAGTGGTCAACGAGTCTGTGGCCAAGAGCATGAAAAAAGATTATCCGGATATAGACATATCCACACCGGTAAGCTTTACCCAATTCCAATGCTGGGCAGTGGGCCGTGAAGAACTGAGAGATTCCCTGAATGGATGGTTGCATAAATTGGGATTTGCACATTAAAATGGTAAAATGAGCAAATGAGGGTAGTATTTCTCAGAAAATTGTACTAAATTTGCAATATAAAACCACCTTAGCCAAACCAAGAAGGACCATGCAAAAAAGAGACAGTCTGAATTTGTATATTCAAGATTCCATACGTGAGCATTGGGATATGCTCTCGCTGACTGATTTTCAAGGTATAAGTTTACAATATCGCGACATTGCGCGCCGCATAGCCAAGCTGCACATCCTGATGGAGGAGGCCGGCATAAAGAAAGGCGATCGCATAGCCCTGTGCGGTCGCAACAGCACCCAATGGTGCATCGCTTTCTTTGCTACTCTCACCTATGGAGCTGTGGTGGTGCCTATTCTCCATGATTTCCACCCGGAGAATATGCAGCATCTGGTAAATCACAGCGGGTCGCGCCTGATGTTCTGCGATGCTGATATCTGGGAAAACCTCGACCCGGATGAAATGTCAGCCTTGGAGGGGGTGCTGCGGATTTCTGACTTTTCGTTGCTCCTTTGCCGGAATAAAAAGCTTGAGGAGGCTCGCACCCATCTCAACGAACTCTTCGGCAAGAAATTCCCTGACCGCTTTACCCCCGATGATGTGGTGTACCATAAGGATAGCCCGGAGGAATTGGCTCTGATCAACTATACCAGCGGCTCCACAGGCTTCTCCAAGGGTGTGATGATACCTTATAGGGCACTGTGGAGCAACTTGCAGTTCTGTCTCGACCACCTTCATTTTTTGGAGCCAGGCGACAATATAGTGTGCATGCTGCCCTTGGCCCACATGTATGGGCTGTTGGTAGATTTGATATTCTGCTTCAATAAGGGCTGTCATCTGCATTTCCTTACTCGCCTGCCCTCGCCTACGATCATCATGAAATCTTTCCAAGAGGTGAGGCCCAAGCTCATAGTGGCAGTGCCATTGATAATAGAAAAGATAATTAAGAACAAGGTGTTCCCGATGCTTGACAAGCCACTGATGAAGCTGATGCTGATGGTGCCTTTTGTTGATGACAAGCTGCTTGGCAAGATCAAGACCAAGCTCACGGAGACCTTCGGCGGCAATCTTCAAGAGCTTATTATTGGCGGAGCCGGGCTCAATAAGGATGTGGAGACTTTCCTGCGCCGCATCAAGTTCCCATTCACAGTGGGCTATGGCATGACTGAGTGCGCGCCTCTCATCTCCTATGCGCCTTGGCAGGAAATGCGGCCGGCCTCATGCGGCCGAGTGGTGGATCGCATGCAAGCGCGCATCGACAGCCCGGATCCGGCCAACATCCCTGGCGTGCTTTGGGTAAAAGGCGACAATGTAATGCTGGGATATTACAAGAACCAGGAAGCTACCGATGCTGTATTTCGCGACGGCTGGATGAACACGGGCGACATTTGCAACCTCGATGCCGACAACTTCCTCTACATCCGAGGTCGCGACAAGAACATGATTCTGGGTCCCTCCGGGCAGAATATCTATCCCGAGGAAATAGAGCAAGTGCTCAACAATCTGCCCTATGTGGCAGAGTGCTTGGTGGTACAAGCTGCTGATGGCCAGCTCGAAGCCTTGATATATCCTGATTACGAAAATGCCCAGAAGCAGGGCATGAGCGAAAAGGAAATTCAGGAGGTGATGGATCAAAATATCAAGCTTCTCAACAATGATATGCCAGCCTATTCCAAGGTAAAGCATCTATCCATCATGAAAGAGGAGTTCGCCAAGACTCCAAAGCGCTCGATAAAGCGTTACTTATATCAGCGTTGAAAACGTTGATAAAAATATTGCGGGTGGTGCTGATAGTCATCCTTGTGGCGACTATCGGCATCCCCGTAACCTTTTATATCATTTTGTCCACAGATTGGGCTCAAGAGCGCTTGCGCCAGAGCGGAGAGGAAGCCCTGTATGCCTTGCTTGGCACCGAGGTAAGCATTGGAGAGGTGAATTTCACCCCATTCAACCGCATCATAATCCGGGATGTGGCAGTAGTGGACGATTATGGAGCCCAGGCGCTTAAGATAACCGATTTGGAGGCCAGATACGAACTAATCGACCTCCTTGTGGACCAGCAATTCATCATAGACTATGTGGCAGTAGACAGCCTCTATGCCCACCTGTATCGGAAATCTGCTGATGCTCCGCTTAACATCGCCTCTATTATCACCCGCTTCCAGAATAAGGAAAAGAAGGAAGCCAGAGCCACTGTGGAGCTGTGCCTCAATAGTGTGGAAATAAACCATAGCGCTTTTCGATATGATGTGCTCGATGCTGAGCCTTCGCCGGAGAAATTCGACAAAAACCATATCTTTGTAGAGAATATCGATTTCGAGGTATATGTGCCTCACATTTCTACCGATACCTACCAGCTTGAGCTTCATCATCTTTCTTTTTATGAGCAGTCAGGCTTTAAGCTTGAGAATATTACATTCAATGCCGATCTTAGCCCCCAAGGCGCTAAGATCTCTGATTTTCAGCTTGATTTGCCTAATACTTCTATAAATCTTGATCCGGTGGAGGTGCCAGGGGATTGGCAAGCAAAGTTGTCAAAGTTAGGCCGGGAATTGCCGGCCAGCCTATCGCTGGGTCTTGGATCCTATGTTTATTTGCCAGATTTGGCTGCGTTTGTGCCTCAACTGAGGAATTTTAAGCATGTTATCGATATAGATTTAGATGTATCTGGTACCATCGACACACTACAAGTCAGGAATTTGGAGCTGGAGGCAGATGCGGGTCAGTTGCAAATTCAGGCAAAGGGCTTAGCCTATGGGATAAGCAAATTACAAGAGGCAAACTTCGAGGGATTTGATATCGAAGTCAGAGGATCCGGTAATTATTTGTCGAGGCTTCTCTCCAGCATAGGCGCAAAGTTGCCGCCGATTGCCGAGAATGTTTTGTCAAGCTGTGCCAATCCTCAATTCACAGCCCATTATGACGGTACTATCCATAGCGGCTCTGGCCAGGTAAAGCTCATGTCCGATGCTGGAGATGTAAGTGTGCAAGGAGAGTTCAAAAGATTGGGCCGGGGCGTTGACTTAGAGGCAGAAGCCACTTTAGAGAATTGTGATCTGGGCGCTATCTTAGGGCAGTCTGACTTGGGGGTATGCACAGCCCAGGTGTATGCTAATGGCTCTTTCGACAGGTTGCTCAATGGCGAGGCTCATGTAGAAATAGATCGGGTGCAGTATAAAGGGTATGCTTACCAAGATATCAGTGCGAAAATTGTAGCCAAGGATGGGACCTATGAAACCACGCTGAAGAGCGAGGATCCCAATGCGCGCCTGGCTCTCTACTGCCAAGCAGCAGATGGTCAGCAGAAAAGTGCCGACTTGGTGTGCCGCCTCTATGCCCTCAATCTTGACACTCTCAATCTCTATAAAAGATTTCCAGGACATAGCCTTTCGGGAAATATTCAGGCCAGCGTGAAGGGCGTGTCGGTGGGCAAGTTCAGCGCCGACCTGCGAGCTACCAACCTCCATTACATTGATTATAAGGGCCAAGGCTTATCGATATCAAAAATCGACATTGATGCCAACAATGCGGATGGCTTGGGCGAAATCAACATAGCGAGCGACTTCATAAATGGCAATATGCAGGGCAATTATAATCTGGCTACCATAGGGAGGTCCACTGCCACTCTGTTAGGAGAGGTATTTCCCAGCTTTGCCGAGCATACTTCTAAAAGAGGTCTAAAAGAGGAGGCTGACACCGCAGCTCTCAACAACAATTTCACTTTTGATTTTACAGTGAGCGATGCCGAAAAGGTATGTGAATTTTTCTCACTTCCAGTAAGCATTCTTGACCCGGTGGAAATCACTGGCGAGCTTAGCGACATCCGCCATGAGCTTCATATTAATGTAGATGCGCCTTATCTAATCCAAGGCAACAACTTGGTGGAGAGCACCTTTGTCACTGTAGAACTCAATGGGGCCGCTCATCATGGCAATGTCTATGCCACTACCCACTATCCTACAAAGAAGGGACCGATGGATATGGTGGCTGTAATTAATTCTGCCAACGATCGCTTGGATACCAATGTCGATTGGGAGCTGATACGCGATAACCCCATCAATGGCAATATCAGCTTTGACACTCAGATAATGAAGGAGACTAATGGTCAGCTCAGTGTCGATGTAAACATGCACCCTGGCCAAATCAATTTCGGCAATGAGGTGTGGTCCATCCTGCCTGGCCGGATTTATTATCAGGACAAGTACCTCAAGGTGGAAAACCTGCTACTCCAGACCGAAACGCAACGCATCTGGGTCAATGGATCAGCCAGCCAGTATCCGCAAGATAAGCTTACTGTACAACTCACCGGCATTGAGCTCTTAGAAATTTTCGAAACGCTCAATATAGACAATGCCTTGATTTGCGGCCAGGCCACAGGCAAGCTCTTGGTATGGGAGCTTTTCACAAAGTCGCCGCAAATCGAGAGCACATCCTTCTTTGTGAAGGACATGGGGTATAACGGTTGCGTGATGGGAGATGGCGACATTAAAATCACCTATGATGTGGAGAGGGAAGCTTTCTGCTTTGATGCTGTGCTTGATCAGGCAGATGGGCGCCAGTCAACGATAGTGGGCTCCATAATTCCGGCGCAAGAATATTTGGATTTTAATTTTGATGCAGATCATGTCAAGGTAGGCTTCTTGCATCCTTTTATGGTAGCTTTCTGCGGAGGGATAGAGGGATATGCCTCCGGTAAGGCGCATCTCTTTGGCACCTTCAAAGACATTGACCTCACCGGCGATATCATGGCCGACACTGTGCGCTTGAAGATAGATTTCACCAACACTTGGTACTCGGCCAGTGACAGCCTTCACATCCGCCCGGGCATCATAGACCTGGATAACATCACCATCTACGATGAGCTCGGACATCCAGCCAAGCTCAACGGATGGGTGCGCCATGAGTATTTCCATAAGCCATCGTTCGATTTCTCTGTCACTGAAGCCCGCAACTTCCTCAGCTACAACACCACGCGTGCTGACAATCCGCGCTGGTACGGCACTATCTATGGCAATGGCAGCGCGCATGTGACGGGCGAGCCGGGTGTTGTCAATATTGGAGTGGCCATGTCTTCGGCTCCAAAATCCACATTCACTTTCGAGCTGCTTGATGATGAAGAGGCCACAGAGTACTCGTTTATCGTGTTCAATGATGTTACACCCGTGATAGTGGGCGATGCGTACACTGATGTGAAATTAGGCTCCCGCGCTGTGGAGAAAGCCAAGAGCTTACAGCATCTCCAAGAGGCCGACGAGCCCACAAACTATCGCATGGATATCAAGGTTGACATCAATCCGCAGGCACAGGTGAATATAGTGATGGATCCCATCGGTGGCGACAAGATAACCGCTTATGGCAGCGGACAGATGGCCCTTACTTATGACTCTAAAGATGAAGACTTGCGCCTTATGGGCACTTACACCCTCGATAAAGGGGATTATAATTTCACACTTCAGGATATACTTATAAAGAATTTCACCATACGGCAGGGCAGCAGCATCTCATTCACTGGCGACCCATATGCGGCCCAGCTCGACATCAATGCCATATACAGCGTAAATGCCAACCTGAGCGACTTGGATGAGTCGTTTTTACAGGACAAGGATCTGAATCGCACCAATGTGCCAGTGTACGCTGTGATGAAAGTCACGGGCAATATGCTCCAGCCAGACATAGCCTTTGACTTGGAGTTCCCAACGCTCACCACTGACATTTACCGCAAGGTGCGTTCCATTGTATCCACTGATGATATGATGAACCGGCAGATAATCTACCTGCTGGCCCTCAATCGCTTCTACACACCAGAATATATGGCTTCCACCACCAAGGGCAATGAGCTTTTCTCTGTGGCATCTGCCACCATTTCTTCACAGCTGTCAAGCATGCTGGGCAAGCTGAGCGATAATTGGAGCATAGCGCCTAACCTGCGCAGCGATCGAGGCGATTTCTCGGATATTGAGGTTGACTTGAACCTTTCGTCAAGTCTGCTCAATAACCGGCTGCTCTTCAACGGCAATTTCGGCTACCGCGACAAGTCGCTCAATCAGAACCAGTTCATTGGTGATTTCGACATAGAATACTTGCTCAATCGCAGCGGAAATATCCGCTTGAAAGCATACAATCGCTACAACGACCAGAACTACTATCTGCGCACTGCGCAGACTACCCAGGGAGTGGGTATCGTATGGTCCAAGGACTTCGACAACCTCTTTTCCTTCATGAGAAAGAAGTAGATTTGTGAAATTGGGGAAAAATGAGTAATTTTGTGGTTTCAAAGCAGGGCCGCCCGGCGCGGTCACCCATGAGTAGCTATGCGATTGTTTTCACGTTATCCACACATTGTTAGCATATTAGCCCCCATAGTTCTGGCGGCGTGCTCTGCTCATCAGAACACAGAGATCAGCGGCTTGGGCTGGATTAAGCCAGAGCTGATAGTGAGCCATGTGGCGCAAGCGCCCGTAAATTCTGACTTTTCATTGACCATAACTGACCTTAATGGCGGATATAGCCACACTTGGGGAAATATTGACCAATTTCAGGAATACGAAAGTTATCAAGTAGGCTCCTATGTAGCCCGGGCAGTCAGTGGCGAAGAGTACACAGAAGGCTATGGCTGTGCATGCTATTTGGGGGAGACGGCCTTTCAGGTGGAAGAAGCAGCGCAGACCGTAGTTTCAGTAGAATGTACGCTCTCGCAAGCTCTATGGTCATTCGATATCAGTTCTTCGCTTGCCGAGGCTTATCCCACTATGGAAATATTCGCCCATGTGGCCGACTATCAGTATGTGGAAGTGGATATGGCCGAGAGCCGCCCTTTGCTTTTGATGCCGGGCGAGACATATTTCTTTATCACGCTTCATGATGATGCCGGGCGCAGCGTAAGCGTAGTGCCAAATTTATCCATAATCACGGCCGCGGCCAGTAGCTACCTGCTGTCGCTGGATTATGATTCAGCTGAAGGCTTGAAGGTTAGCTGTGGAGGCGACACTGCCGTAGTGAAAGTGGATGAGACCATGTTCGAGAGCGCTGGCCCTGAAATATCATGCATTGGATTTGCTGACGATGAGATGATATATCTTACTGAGGGGTACCCGTCAGAGCAGAAGCTGAGCATGGTTGTCACAGAAAGTAGTGCCCAATTGCAATCAGTAATTCTTACCGTAATGGCTGATCCGATTGGGGCTATTGATTTTGCTGGGGAGTATGACTTGATGGGCAATGCCAACGCTATCCTGCAGACCGGCCTTGAAACCAGTGTGTCAGATGGCTCATTTGTGGTAGATTTCACCAAGTTGCTTGAAAACATCACCATAAATCAGAACACTGTTCTGACCTTTGTGATGCAAGCTCGCGATATGTTGCAGCGAGTATCTCCCGTGGCAATTCTCCGCGCTACAATTTCCAGCTTGGATATAGAGCTTGTAAGCCAGATGCCAGCCGTGATAGGCGTAAATAAGGCTCAAATAGTGTTGCAAGCGACAGCCAGCGATTTGGAGGAAAGAGATATCACACTCTGGCAGCTTGATGATTTTGGCAATGTGCAGCGTCAGATAGAAATAGCATCCATGACTGTGAACGAAACCACCCAGCAGGTAACCCTCGACTTTGAAGTAGAGCCGGGCATCAATGCGGTGCCGGTGCGAGTAGATTTTATGGATATGCCAAAACTCACGGTGGAAATCCAGCGCGAAGTGCCGGAGTTCTCAATTGGCGTGGATGCGTTTGCCACCTCGGCAGTGGTTGAGGTGAAGGCCGAGACACAAGAAATCACAAAGGCTCTGCTCCAGTATATGAAGATATATGCCAATGGAGCTTTAACTACAGTTACCACCCGCTTGCCAGAAAAAAATCTGATGTGGATCACTGGATTGGAGGCTTCTCGCGCCTATACCTTGAAAGCGCAAATCATAAGTGGGCAAAGGGAGGCAGAGGCCAAGATACAAACCGAGGCTGCCACCGATATGCCCATGGGTGACTTTGAAGATGCAGAAGAGTCGCTCAAGTATGGAGGGCTGCCTTGCGGAGGCAAATATTCAGCAGCCGCCTTCCCCATATACAATCAACAGAACTACACATCTTGGGATATATGGTGGCCTACCAAATACTGGGCCTCGGTAAATGCCAAGACATTCTGCCGGCAAGCAAAGAACCAAAACAGCTGGTATATGCAGCCCTCGGCCATGCTCGATTATGAAGACTTTGTATCCGGGGCCAAGTCTATAAAGATATGCTCGGTAGGCTGGTCGCTTGATGGCGAAGAGATAGAGCCCTATATGCAGAGCGAAGGCGAGTATCTGGCCTACAATCCCAATGTGCCAGGGGTGGAACATAGGTCAGCCGGGCGCCTTTTCTTGGGTTCATACAGTTTTAATGCTAACACATGCACGGAGACCTATTCCGAGGGCTTAGGCTTTGGTTCGCGACCATATTCGCTTAATGGCTTCTACAAATATGAGCCGGATGCCAATCATCCTGATGATGAAGCCTATGTGGAGATAGAGCTGATAAATGACACTGCTGTACCGGCAGTGACCATAGCCAAGGCTTCAATGACTTTTATTGCCAGCCCAGCCTTTAAGGCCTTTAATCTGCCCATAGAGTATGACATACTTAATGTGAAAGCTACGCGCCTTAAGGTAATGTTCTGCTCCACAGTAAATTTTGGCGATATCGAAGAGGAAGATGCATCAGTGAGTGTCACGGCTGATGTGCGGGAGGCTGCTTACCGGGGCAGTGTGTTGTGGATAGATAATCTTTCGTTTGCTTATTGATGAAGTTTCTGCTACGATATATTACATCACTTTGTTTTATAGCCATAGTCATCACAGCTTTCGGGCAGGAGCGTATAATTACACGCACTGACACAGTGATTGTGCAAACCGTGCGCGTAGATACCATGCTCATTCGCACCACTCGCATAGATACAGTGCGCATAGATACCATCAAGGAAAAGATGGTGCCAGCAAAAGCGGTCACTCAGGCAGAAGGAGACAGCATCCCTGTGTTTTCTCGCGGTATGGAGCCGATTAACTTCATTCCCAAGGGTCAGTGGATTACCGGAGTGAGCGTGAGCTACTCTATGAGCAACCAGGATCATTACCAATTCCTAATCATCGAGGGCATCGATGGCAACACTTATAGCTTTAAGGTCACTCCAATGTTGATGTTCGCATTCGCCGATAATATGGCCGCCGGAGGCAAGTTGTCATACACTCGCCAGCGCACCCACCTCGACTATGCCAATGTCAAGGTGGACTCAGAGACCGGCTATGACATGGATAATCTCTACTCCCTATCGCATACCTATTCAGCCATGGGGGCTTTTCGCAACTATATCAGCTTTGGCAATAGCACTCGCTTTGGAATGATTAATGAACTCCAGTTGCAATTCTCAGTGGGAGAGTCAAAGCTATGCAGCGGATCGGGCGAAGATCTCACTGGCACATATACCCGCAGCTATGGCATCAATGTGGGTGTGGCTCCGGGAATGATAATGTTCCTTAACAATTATTCGGCCATCGAGGTGAATGTGGGAGTACTCGGATTTAATTACACTCATCGCAAGGCTACCACTGACCAGGTGTATGTGGCTCACATGAACACCAAGTCGGCCAACTTTCAAATCAATCTCTTCAGCATCACCTTCGGTGTGGTATTTTATCTATAGATAAGAAATGAGGACACAGATAATCGCCATATTGCTAACGATAGCCCTTGGGTGCTGGGGCCGCGACCCGGTAGTGCGCAAGGATTCTATCCGCGAGGTGCCGGCGGAGATGCTTCGCAAAGTGATTGTGAAAGGCGACACTGTGCCTCTGGTAATTCCCACAAAGAACTATGGCCGATATGACCGCGGGCTCTTCAATTATCTCTACATACCTCGCGGACAGTGGACATTCGGCCTTACAGCCAGCTATGGGGAACTCAACACTGAGGATATTCAGGTGTTGTCGATGCTTAAGAATGTTGATTTTGACGGGAAGATTTACTCCTTGCGGCCCTCGGTGGCTTACACTTTCCGAGACAATCAGACTATGGGCATGCGCCTGGTGTACACTCGAGGCTTGGGCGATTTGGCCAACTTGGCCGTGGACTTCGATGATGATATGAATTTCACCCTCCATGATGTGAGCTATTATTCGCAGAGCTACAGCTTAGGGGTGTTCTATCGCAATTATGTGGGCTTGAGCGATCAGAAACGCTTTGCTGTCTTCAATGAGGTGTCGCTTGATTTCTCGGCCGGCTCATCGCGATTTAAGCGGTATTACAATGACGAGCTATACGATACTAAGACATTGACCCATGGGGCAAGCTTGAATTTCAGCCCGGGTCTGTGCGTGTTTATGCATGAATATGCGGCATTCAATGTGTCATTCGGCGTGTTCGGCCTTAAGTTCAATAAAGAGAGCCAGAGCACCAATGGCGAGGATGAGGGCTCGCGCTTTTCGAGCGGGGCTAATTTTAAGTTCAATATCTTCAACATCAATTTCGGATTGCTGATTGTGATATGATGAAGACAACAGTGAAAATATTGATGAGCCTTGTGCTGGCAGTGGTGGCGTACTCATGCATTGAGAACGACATTCCTTATCCCCGCATCCAGGCTAATTTCACATATATAAGCGCAGTGGGGCAGAGCCAGGCGGCCAGCATCGACAGCACTAATCGCTTAGTGACCCTCTATTTCCCAGAGGATGCGAATATCTACGAGGTTAGGATTGACAGTTTTGCGCTTACTCCCCAAGCCTATGTAGCCGATTGTGACTTGCTCACCCAGAAATTCGACTTCACCACTACCCAGTATGTGACTCTGGGCCTATATCAGGAGTATCAATGGAGGCTACAGGCCTCGCAACCCATCGAGAGGTACTTCTCGGTGGAGGGGCAGATTGGCACAAGCGCAATTGATGTGCCCGGGCGTAGAGTGGTAGCCAATATCAGCTCTTCAGTGTCACTTGATGCTGTAAAGGTGCTGAGCATAAAGCTTGGACCCACTGGCTCGGTGATGTCGCCCAATATTGACGGTCAGACGGTAGATTTCAGCCACATAGTCACGATAAATGTAGAAAACTATGGCCATTATGAGGCTTGGACTATCTATCTGGTACAGACCGATGCCTCAGTGGAAACTGTTCGCGCAGATGCTTGGACTAAGGTAGCTTGGGTGTATGGCCAAGCTCAGGCGGATCGCACCAATGGCGTGCAATATCGCCTCAAGGGCGACACCGAGTGGATAGAGGTGCCTCAGAGCTGGGTTACCCACAATGGCGGCGATTTCTATGCGCGTATCACAGGCCTTACGCCAGAGGCCACTTATGAGGCACGCGCCACCAGCGATGATGACTTGGGCGAGGCCGTGACATTTACAATGGGCAAGGTGGAGCAAATGCCTAATAGCAGCTTCGATGATTGGTGGCTCGATGGCAAGGTGTGGAACCCTTGGCCAGAGGGAGGCCAACAGTACTGGGACACTGGCAACAAGGGAGCGACGACCTTGGGCAATAGCAACTCTGTGCCTACTGACGATACTGTCACTGGCACAGGCCAGGCGGCCAAATTGGAGACTAAATTCGTGGGCATAGGCGTGATAGGCAAGCTTGCCGCCGGCAATATCTTCGTGGGCAGCTATGTGCGCACTGATGGCACCAATGGCGTGCTGAGCATGGGCCAGCCTTTCACTCAGCGACCAACAAAGCTGGTGGGATATATGAAGTACACCACAGCGCCTATTAGCAGCACCACCACTGGCTACGAGGACCTCAAGGGAGAGAACGATACCAGCTCCATCTGGATAGCCCTGATTGATAGCTCGGAAGCGTATGAAATCCGCACTAACCCCAGCAATCGCCAGCTCTTTGATCCAGAGGCAAGCTGCGTGGTGGCCTATGGGCATATGGATATCAATTACGATGTGCCGGCATATACTCCATTTGAAATCGAATTGGAATATAAGGCTACAAATCGCACACCGACCTATATCCTGTGCGCCGCCTCTGCCAGCAAGCTTGGCGACTTCTTTACCGGAGGCAATGGCGCTGTGCTCTATGTGGATGACTTTTCGCTGGAATATGATTATTAGTTTATAGTTTATAGTTTATAGTTAAAATCGAAAATTCTCGAAAATTCTCGAAAATTATCGAAAGTAATCGAAAATTCTCGAAGAAATAGAAAATCAAAGATGGAAATTAAGATAAATGACATAAGGCTGCAATATCGCGAGGCTGGGCCAAAGGATGGACCTGCCATAGTGCTTATGCACGGCTGGGGCTGTGAAGGCAAGACCCTTGCCAGCATCGAAAAGATCGCCGCTGAGCGATGCCATGTTTACAATATTGACTTTCCAGGCTTTGGAGGGTCGCAAGAACCGCCGCAGGTATGGGGCGTAGAAGAATATACTCAGATGCTGGAAAGTTTTGTTAAAGCCTTAAGCATTGAGAGTCCTATTCTCTTAGGCCACTCTTTTGGCGGCAGGGTGGGTATTTTGTATGCTTCTCGCAATCCGGTGAGCAAGCTGATACTTGTAGATGCTGCCGGCATCAAGCCTAAGCGCAAGCTAAAGTACTATTTTAAGGTATATAGCTTTAAGCTGATGAAAATCTTAGCTCGCATTTGCATGGGTCTCGAGCAAAGCCGCGAATACATAGAGCGTCAGAGGGCCAAGCGAGGATCGCAAGATTACCAGAACTCCACACCCAAGATGCGTGCCATCCTCTCAAAGGTAGTGAATGAGGATTTGAAATCGGTAATGCCCGCAATCAAAGCTCCCACATTGTTGATTTGGGGCGAGAATGACACAGCCACGCCGCTGAGCGATGCCAAAACCATGGAAAAGCTGATACCCGATGCGGGCTTGGTTTCATTCCCAGGATGCGGCCACTATAGCTTTCTCGACAACCCAGTGCAATTTGCCGCAGTATTAAGATCATTCCTAAGTTAAACTTTGAGCCTATTTAATAGTCATAATAAAAATACCATATTATGAAAAATCTTTTGATTCTGATGATTGGCGCCTTAGGATTGGCAAGCTGTTCCGCCCAAAAGGCAGCTACAGAAGTTGCTGCTGAGCCAGGCACACCGTCAACTATCGTTGGTGGTCATTTTAGTGACAAATCCGTTACCATGATTCCAAAGGCCGTAGTATATAAGACGAATGGCGATTACAACCAGTATGTGCCAATCACTCTGAATGCTTCACGCACTGAGGTGATATCATATCCGGCACCCACTGATTTGCGAGAGACGAGTATGCCCGTAGAGCTTTGCAATGGCTGGCTTCTTGACCGAAGAGGGGGCATAGGTGACAACACCGCATTCACAGACTATACTTATGAGCAATACATGCAGCTCAGTGCTGCGCCCTCTGTGGAGGAGCTTTTGAAGCATGTGCAGCCAGATGCCCGGGTGACCGAAGTCAAAAAGCTTGATGTTACTCTCCAAGAGGCATTGAAAGATTTGGAAAAGGTGCGGCAGCAAGTGTGTGAATAATTGGAGAACATACTCTACATATTACCTCGCGGCATAGCCATCGGCATCTTGGTGTCTGCTCCTATGGGCCCTATAGGGATGCTGGTAATTCAGCGCACCCTGAGCAAGGGTCGCTTGCCGGCCCTGGCCACTGGCGTAGGTGCCTCTCTGAGTGATTTGATCTATTGTCTTCTCACTGGCTTTGGCATCAGCTTTATCACCGACCTTATAGAGAAGCATCAGTTTCTGTTGCAGCTTTTTGGTGGCATAGTGCTTATCGCCTTTGGAGCATTCCTATTCCGCCAGAACCCTACCCGAGCGCTCAAGAGCGTGCAAAATCAGCCGGCCACGAACTATTGGCGCGACTTTGTAAGCGGTTTCTTGCTTACATTCTCCAATCCATTGATATTGTTTTTCATCATAGGCCTTTTCGCGCGCTTCAATTTCTTTTTGCCGGAGTATAAGTTCTATCACTATATATGGGCTTACGTCACCATATTGGGCGGAGCGTTGTTCTGGTGGTGGGGCATCACCTTGCTTGTGAGCAAGCTGCGCAGGCGCATCAATGTGCGCTCACTGCGCCTGATTAATCAGATTGTGGGTTCAGTGCTTATCATCATGGCTCTGCTTGGCATCATCTTTGCCCTCAAAGACAACCTGTAGCGGGCAGTTCTGAAAAATAAAAAGCGAGCCGGTGCCTGGGCACCGAGCTCGCTTATTTTGTGGATTGTGGCGAGAGAGGATTATTCTTCGCTTTGGCGGAGTTTCTGCACATATACAGCCTTCATCATCTTCTTGCGGTTGGTGACTGATGGCTTCTGGAATGCCTGGCGGCTGCGGAGCTCTTTGATGATGCCAGTCTTTTCGAATTTGCGCTTGAATTTCTTAAGTGCTCTTTCGATGTTCTCGCCTTCCTTGACTTGTACGATAATCATATTGTTTGGCTTTTTGTTTTAGAGAGTTGATACTTGGGTTAAGCGTTCTTTACCTTCTCAACAACAGCCTTGAAAGCTGCGGGATTGTTGAGAGCGAGGTCGGCGAGGACCTTGCGGTTGATTTCGATACCGGCCTTGTGGATCAGGCCCATAAGCTGAGAATAGTTGAGGTTCTCCGCGCGGGCAGCAGCGTTGATACGCTGGATCCAGAGAGCACGGAAATTGTGCTTCTTGTCCTTACGATCCTGGTAAGCGTAGGTAAGACCTTTTTCCCAGGTGTTTTTGGCAACGGTCCAAACGTTGCGGCGGCAGCCAAAGTAGCCGCGAGTTAGCTTTAAGATTTTCTTACGACGTGCGCGTGAGGCAACGTGGTTGACTGATCTTGGCATTTTGTTTACTTGTTGTGATCGGCAGCGTCCCCGGCTTTTTGTGAGCGGGGCTCTTGATTGCTGGCCTCTCGGTTAATAAATGTAATTATAAAATCACGAAGTGCTGTTAGAGATCGCCAGTAGGCGGCTTACTTCAGACCCAAGAGAGCGCGAACATTGCTCTTGTCGGCTCTTGACACGAGCCCTGAGTGGGTGAGGTTTCTCTTTTGCTTCTTGGTCTTCTTGGTGAGAATGTGGCTGTGGTAAGCGTGCTTTCTCTTGATCTTTCCTGATCCGGTAAGGGCGAACCTCTTTTTGGCACCGGAATTAGTCTTAATCTTCGGCATTTTACTTAGTTTGTGTTTTGGTTTTATTGTGTTTTGGTGTTTTAGTGTTTTGGTGTTTAGTGAATCACTAAGCCACTAAATCACAAAACCACTAAATCACTCTTTTTATTTTTTCTTTGGCGAGAGCATGATGATCATTCTCTTGCCTTCGAGCACCGGCATCTGCTCCACCTTGCCGTACTCCTCCAGATCGTTGGCGAAGCGCAGCAGCAATACCTCGCCCTGCTCCTTAAAGAGGATCGAGCGGCCCTTGAAGAAGACATACGCCTTCACCTTGGAGCCCTCCTGCAGGAAGCCTATGGCATGCTTGAGCTTGAAGTTGTAGTCGTGCTCATCGGTCTGAGGTCCGAATCTGATTTCCTTGATCACAACCTTTACGCTCTTGGCCTTCTGCTCTTTGAGCTTTTTCTTCTGCTGGTAGAGATACTTTTGATAGTCGAGGATCTTGCACACCGGGGGATTGGCGGCAGCGGAGATCTCCACCAGGTCGAGCTCGAGCTCTTCGGCCTTTTTGAGAGCGTCTTGGATGGAGTAAATGCCTGGCTCAACATTGTCTCCAACGAGTCGCACTTCGCGGGCGCGAATGTGCTCATTGATGGCATTGGCATCTTTAGGATTGTTGGTGGCGCGGCGCTGTTGCGGTTGTTGCGGTTGTTGTGGGCGCGGCGGACGCGGGCCAGGATTGTAGGGCTTTTTCTCCATTCAGTGGGTTATTGGTTAATCATATTATCGACCTCTTTGGCCAAATTTTCTGCAAAGGTAGCAATTTTTACGATACCTTGGTCACCTTCGCCCTGTTTTCTTACAGAAACTTCGCCATTTTCCGCTTCTTTTTCGCCCACAATCAGCAAATAGGGGATGCGTTTGAGCTCATTGTCGCGGATTTTCTTGCCAATCTTTTCGTTGCGGTCGTCCACGATGGCGCGCACGTCCATAGCGTTGAGTTGCTTGGCCACTTCGTGTGCGTAGTCGTTGTACTTCTCACTGATGGGCAGAACCACAGCTTGGTCGGGTGCGAGCCACAATGGGAACTTGCCGGCGGTGTGCTCAAGCAGCACAGCCACAAAGCGCTCCATCGAGCCGAAAGGCGCGCGGTGGATCATCACCGGGCGGTGCTTCTGGTTGTCAGCTCCGGTGTATTCGAGCTGGAAGCGCTCGGGCAGGTTGTAGTCCACTTGGATAGTGCCAAGCTGCCAGCGGCGCCCGATGGCGTCCTTGACCATGAAGTCGAGCTTTGGCCCGTAGAACGCAGCCTCGCCAAGCTCTTTGCGAGCTTTCAGGCCTTTTTCTTCGCAAGCTTCGATGATGGCGGTTTCGGCCAAGTGCCAGTTCTCATCGCTGCCGATGTATTTTTCCTTGTTCTTGGGGTCGCGCAGAGAAATCTGGGCCTCGAAGTTGTCGAATTTCAGGGCTTTGAAGATGTAGAAGATAATGTCCATAACCTTCAAGAACTCCTCCTTGATTTGCTCAGGAGCGCAGAAGATGTGGGCGTCATCCTGCGTAAACCCGCGCACGCGGGTCAGGCCGTGGAGCTCTCCGCTCTGCTCGTAGCGGTACACAGTGCCGAATTCGGCCAAGCGCAAGGGGAGTTCGCGGTAGCTGCGGGGGAATGCTTTGAAAATCTCGCAGTGGTGGGGACAGTTCATGGGCTTGAGCAGGTACTCCTCGCCCTCCTCGGGAGTGTGGATGGGCTGGAATGAGTCCTTGCCGTATTTAGCGTAGTGGCCGGAGGTCACATAGAGCATCTTGTTGCCGATGTGCGGGGTGATAACCTGCAAGTAGCCGTATTGCTTCTGTATCTTGCGCAGGAATTGCTCCAGGCGGTCGCGCAGGGCAGCTCCCTTGGGCAGCCACAGAGGCAGGCCGGCGCCAACATTGGCGGAGAAGGCGAAAAGCTCCATCTCCTTGCCGAGCTTGCGGTGGTCGCGCTTTTTTGCCTCTTCGAGCAGCACCAAGTACTCATCGAGCATCTTCTTCTTGGGGAAGGTGATGCCATATACGCGCACCAGCTGATTGCGCTTCTCATCGCCGCGCCAGTATGCGCCGGCCAGCGAGGTCACTTTCACGGCCTTAATGGGGGCGGTGTTGGGGATATGCGGTCCGCGGCACAGATCGGTGAAAGAGCCTTGGGTGTATGTGGTGATGTGCCCATCTTCGAGTTCGCTGATGAGCTCACACTTGTACTGCTCGCCACGGTCTCCGAAGAGTTTCAGGGCATCTGCCTTGCTGATGTCGCTGCGCACTATGTCCTGCTTCTGCTGAGCCAGCTCGAGCATTTTCTTTTCGATTTTGGGAAATTCTTCAGCAGTGATTTTGTTGTCGCCGGGGTCGATGTCATAGTAGAAGCCGTTCTCGATGGCCGGGCCAATGCCGAATTTCACGCCAGGGTACAGTTCCTGGAGAGCTTCGGCCAAGAGGTGGGCGGAGCTATGCCAGAAAGCATGCTTGCCTTCTGGATCGTCCCATTTGAAGAATTTCACTTCTGCGTCAGCGTTGATGGGGCGGGAGAGATCCCACTCTTCTTCGTTGACGCTGCTTGCGAGCACGTCGCGAGCGAAGCCCTCGCTGATGCTTTGGGCTATTTGCAGAGGGGTAGTGCCCTCAGCGTACTGGCGGACAGAGCCGTCAGGAAACTTAATGTTAATCATTGATTGTTAAGGAGTTTTACACTAAATTGCCACCTACAACATGGCAACCAAACAAATTTCCCGCAAAGTTACGAAAATTTCCTGAAACTCCAAAATAAAAAGATCGGCCAAGGTATGGCCGATAACAGGAGGCGGGCTAACGCCAAAATGGGGTGGCGAAACCACCGCAGACGGGGGCGGGCTAACGCTGGAATGCGGTGGCGTTAGAAGGAAACTTTGGGGGCTGAGGAGGCTTCTGAGTCGGCGGTAAACATCGGCTTCTCAGAGTAGCCCCAGGCCAGCAAGCTGCCAGGGAACACCAAAATCTTGTTGTTAAACTCCTTCACCACGGCATTGTAGCGCGTGCGCTCAGTAGCTATGCGGTTCTCTGTGCCCTCCAGCTGTGTCTGCAGGTCCATGAAGTTCTGGTTGGCCTTAAGGTCAGGGTAGGCCTCATGCACTGCGTTGATGTAGATGCCAAGTTGGCGGTTCAGGTTGCTCTGTGCGGCCTGGAATTTCGCCATGTCCTCCGGCACCTGGGTGTTGGTTACAGCCTGCGCTGAATCATAAGCTTGGCTCAGGCCGGCTCGTGCGCGAGTCACATTCTCGAAGGTTGAAGACTCGTGCTCGGCATACCCCTTTACAGTGGCTACAAGGTTGGGTATCAGGTCCAAGCGGCGCTGATACTGGTTCTCAACATTGCCCCAAGCCTCGTTTACATCCTGGTTGGCGCGAACAAAGCCATTTCGGATATTGATGCCCCAAATCAAGATTAGGGCCACCACAGCGACCACGGCTACTAAAATTACTATTCCTTTTTTCATGTCTTTATTATTGAATTATATTTTTACTTTCCAAATTCCAAATCAGGCCTACCAACCGCCGGAAGCTCCGCCTCCGCCAGTGTGGCCGCCTCCGAACGACCCTCCGCCGAAGCCGCCGCCACCGCCGAAGCCGCCGCGGCCGCCTCCGAGCATGCTGCCCAGGATGGCTCCGGCGGCTACTGCTCCGGCGGCATCCTCCTTGCGCTCAATCTTGTAGCGCTTCTCATGCTTGGTGCGGCAGTGCTCGCAATAGTAAATGCGGGCGCCTTCGCCCTCAGTGCTGGTGGTAGAGTCGCGTATTATGCGGTTGGAAATCAGGTGTGCTGTCTTGGCTCCGCAGTTGGGGCATTTCACATACTGGCTTTCGGGGTTGTCGAATGGTATCACATCCTTTTCGCCGCATTGCGGGCAAAGCCACACATCATAGTCCACTGAGTTGAGCTGTTCCTCCAAGTCCTGCCCGGTGTTGAGGTAGTCGTTGTCGTGCTCCTCATCGAGCTTTTGCATTGTGGCCCCGCAGTTGGGGCAGATGTGTGGCGTGTTACGCAACCGTCTCATCAGATTTCCCAAGCGGAAATAAGCCAAAAGGGGTATTCCCAAGCCCATAGCCGACACGGTGGCCATTGGCACCTTCCATTTGCTGAGCTTATCATAGCCCACGGTGGGATTTTTCCGGTAGGAGAAATAGATAGACCAGAAAAATGCTAAGGCTATCAATGTCACCAGCATAGATATTCCGAGCCATCCTCCGAACCAGGTCCAGAAGTCATCGTCCTCGGTGCTGCGCTTATTGTTGGCGTACTTTGATTGCAGCTCGGCAGCATATTCGGGGTCTGTAAGCACTTGTGCCACTTGGTTTACGCCGGAAATTATGCCCCCATCGTAGTCGCCCTCCTGAAAGAGGGGGAACATGGTATTGCGCAGTATATGGCCGCAGGTTATGTCGGGCAGTACGCCCTCGGCGCCGTAGCCGGTGCGTATCACGGCTCGGCGAGCATCCTTTGCCACTACCATCAGCACGCCATTATCTTTGTCTTTCTTGCCGATGCCCCAGGCCTCGTAAAGCTCCGTGGCAAACTGGTCAATATCGTCTGGATCTATGTCGTTGACGGCCACAATAGTTAGCTCGGCCGTAGATTTTTGCCACACATTGGCCACAATGGCATTGATGCGGCTTACAGCAGCTTGCGAGAGCACGCCATCGGGGTTCGACACATATTGAGTGCTGTCCTGCAGATGCACATTGGGCACCTCCTTTACCGTGATGGCAAAGGCGCACACCGCCACGCATGCTATAAATAGCAGGGAAAAGAAACGTTTCATAACCATATAACGCAAGATATCCCGATTTGTTGTAGTAAATCGGGATATCCTTGACTATTACTTAACCTCCCATTCGAAGAGGCCGGTGCTGTTGTCGTCGGGCTCGGTAACCTCGAGCTTCATGGCTGTAGTGGTCACCGGGTCGAAGTTCACAGTGTTGGGTGCTCCCTTCTCAGTGCCGTAATTGTCAGGATTGGGCACCTCGGTCCAGTCGCCAGTCTCGCTCTTGTAATAGAGCTTCCAGCTCTTTGGCACGCGGCAACCACCCCAAGGACCGTCGTCGAACCAGTACACTGTACTGCTTTGCACCTGATTTGCCTCTGGGAATTCGTAAGTGAGGCTGAAAGTCTCGCCCTGCGAGGGCCAAGTGTGGAAGTAAGGCATGGAGCGGTCGAACTCATCCTTAGGCACCAGGCGGTCGTTGATCGACGACAGGCTGCCGCCCTTGAAGCTGCTCTCGAGCTTGCTGCGGCTTGCCAGTGTCGGAGGCATTGCGGGGCGTGTGGCTGAGAGGTCCTGCGGAATCCATACCTCCATCTTGCCGCTGCCGCGATGGCACCAAGCATAGTAGGGGATAAGGGTGAGTTTGACATCGCGAGCCACGAGCTGGCCATTGTCATTGAATTTAAGTTCTTGAGCATCGGTGACGAGGTCCACGATGGGATATTGTGCTTCGGGGTTGACGGTCTTGAGCTCTGCATCCTTAACCTCGAACTGAGGGTTCTGGTTGATGATGATGCTGAGGATGTCGCAATCATTGTCGGGCCATTCGGCGCAGTACACGATGGGCCCGCGCTCCACAGCTACTCGGCCACGGTCGGCCTCAACCTTGTTGTTAGCCTTCACTACTCGGGGCTCCATATCGAAGTGAATATCCACCTTGTCGCCCTTCTTCCACTTGCGGTCGATTGTGAGATATCCCTGCTGCAGCGAGCCGGTTACCTCTTGGCCGTTAACGGTAACGGTGTATCCCAGGCGCTTGCCATCGTTGTAGGTGTAGAGGTCGCTTGGCACGGGCTTGTTCTGTACCCAGCCGGGGATGCGGATCTTCATTGCGAATTGGCCGGCATTGTTCTTGTCCACGGTGATGTTTACATCGCCATTCCAGGGATAGTCGGTCTTCTGTGTGAGGGTCACCTTCTTACCAGCTACATCGAGAGTAGCGGTATTGCCCATAAAGAGGTTTACATATACGTTGCGATCTTTCACAGCGTAGATGTATCCGGGCAGAGATGGAATGAAGCGGCAGATATTGCTTGGGCAGCAGGCGCAGCCGAACCAAGGCTGGCGCTGGTGCTGGCCGATGCTCTCCAAAGGATTGGGATAGAAGAAGCCTCCGCCATCGAGGCTTACGCCAGAGATCAGACCGTTGTAAAGGGTGCGCTCCAGCACATCATAGTATTTGCTGTCGCCATGGAGCAGGAACAGGCGGTAATTGACATATACATTGCCGATTGCAGCGCAGGTCTCGCAGTAGGCCGACATATTGGGCAGCTCATAGTTCTCACCGAAAGCCTCGCCATTGCTTGTGGCTCCGATGCCGCCGGTAATGTAATATTTCTTGCCTACGATGTTGTCCCAGATGCGGTCGATGGCCTTGATGTATGCGCTGTCGCCAGTGAGGGCAGCCACATCCGCCATGCCGGCGTACATGTATGCGGCGCGCACAGCGTGGCCCACAGCCTCGTCTTGCTCTACCACCGGCTTGTGGCTTTGCGAGTATTCGCTCTTGAAATCGGTCTTTCCGCGATAATCGAGCAGGAACTTGGCCTCATCGAGATATTTTTTGTCGCCAGTCACCAGATATAGCTTTGCCAGGGCCATTTCAGGGATTTGATGGCCCGGCACCACGCAGGCTTGTCCGGGGTTGGGACCCACCTCGCGGCACACGCAGTCGGCGTACTTGATGGCAATATCCAGGAAGTTGCGCTTTCCGGTAGCCTGATAGTGCGCAATGGCGCCCTCCACCATGTGGCCTAAGTTGTAGAGCTCATGGCTCAGATCCTCCTCCTTGCTCCAGCGTGTGGGGCCGCACCATTCATGTGGGTGCTTGGGGTTCATGGTGCGCGCTGTGTAGAGATATCCGTCGGGCTCTTGGGCAGCAGCCACAATCACCAGCACGCTGTCGATGTAGCGATCCATGGCCGGGTCGGGGAATGTCTGCATCAGATAGCTCGCTCCCTCGATTGTCTTGTACACATCGGTATCATCGAAAGTCAGGCCGATAGTGTTGCTGTCATTGGGGTGGGTGGCTTTGATGAAATTCTCATAGCGGTCAGTCTCTTCGCATTTGCTGAAAGCCAGAGGCACAGTGACCTTGCGGCTTGCATCGAGGCGTTGGCCCCAGAAAGCGTCGTTGACCTTCACGGCAGTGAAAGGCACAGGTGTGATAGGGTAGCCGCTGCTCTTAGGCTGCTCTTTAGCGCTTGCGCCCAGTGCGATGGCAGCCGCCACGGCAGTGATAATGATACGGTTCATGGTTTGATATTATAGATGGTAAATTTTAACTTAGAAGTTCTATTTTGGCAAGTATTCGTCCCAGAGCTTAATGCTGTGGATGTATCCTGTGAATGGCCACTCATGCTCCGCATTCAGGCCCACAGTGATCTGTTGGCTAGGCTTGATCAGCAGCTGGATGTCCTTCTGGCTGATGAGCTGATCGTTGATATATACGCTCTCGGTGCGGCCGTCGAAGCAGACATACAGATGCTGCCACTGCCCGGCAAGATTGGCCACCTCGGGCCAGCCCGCATCCTCGTACCAGCCATAGTGCTGCATCACTCCGCAGCGGGGCTCGGTGCCATTGACCATCATGATCTTCTCCATCTCATCATGGCTTGTAGTGAAATCGGCCACGCATTCGTTCTCGGCAATCTCCGGATTGAGGATCCAAGCCTCCAGGGTATAGGGAGCATTGTCCACCAGGGTAGTGGGCAATCCGAAGGAGCTGGTATATACCTCCTTGCCAGTCATTTCCAAAGCTTTCTTGCCCTCTATTTCTTTGATAATGCCAGGGTTGCGGAAGCTCTCATAGTAACCGCTGATGCCTTCGCCGTTCTCGAAGTAGGGGACGGTGTCGCCCACATTGTACTTATCGAAGTTGATGTCCACCACCAGGCCCACAGGGTCGTTGTTGGCTGCTGGCAGCCTCACAATATTCGTGGCGGCATCGAAGTCGCGCTCGGCTTGGGTAAGCTCGCGGTTGTAGTATCGCAAATTGGTGATTGCCAGGGGAGCTTCCTTAGCTTCTATCACAATCTGTCCATCGCTGACCATAGCCTCGATGTCTATGCCTTCCGGCTCGCCATTAGCATTGAGGGTCAGGGCGCTTGCGCTATGCGGCTGATCTTTCTTTATCATTGGGTTCTTGTACACCAACTTGGTGCCGGGCTGAAGCTGGAGGAAATCGTGGCCGGCGCGGCGCACTCGGTCGGCCTTGCCGCTTTCTATCGAGAATTTGCCGCCAAGCATGCCTTCGTTGTTCTGCCATTCGGTGCCGTTCCAGTCGGCTGCGGTCAAGCCCATCCATTGCTGTGGGCATGAGTCCTCGATTTCGGGGAAGATTTTCACATTCCAGATAGCTCCCGGGAATCCGGCTTTCTGGCCATTGAGGAAAGTGATGCGCACATATTGAGCCTTGGCATCGCCGAAGTCCACCATCGGGCTGCCCGCCAAGTGGTTGTCGCGCTTGTCAGCGAATACAGTCCAATGCTCGCCGTCGAGCGATGTTTCGATCAGGTATTGGTAGAATTGTGTGCCGTACTCCCACTGTGTCCAGATGGTTTTGAAATCCTTTGGCTCGCCCAAGTCGATTTCAATCCATTCTTGGCCGCAAGTGCGTGGGCGCCAGAGCGTGCCGTTGTTGTCATCGGTGGCATAGGAAGGCACAAAATTGTCATCATAGTAGCTCGAGGCCTTTACGGGAGCTCCATAGGCTATGTTTTCGCTCTTGAGCACCGATGGTCCCAAGGCACCGATACCCTGATGAGTAGGCACGATGGGCTTGATTTTGCCCTTTTTGTCAAATTCGAGCTTGTCGAGGCACAGCTGGCGATGGAAGCCGCGATTGCTGTGAGGGTTGTCATGGCGATGGTACAGGATATAATAGTCGTCGCCATCTTTAAGTATGCTGTGGTGTCCAGGGCCGTGGACGGTGCCGTCCTCGTTGGTCTGGAGTATGCATCCTTGGTATTTGTAGGGTCCCAGCGGGTTCTTGCTTGTGGCGTATTGCACTCTGTAAGAGTGGTCCTCGCAGTGGCCTGAAGAGTACATGAAATAGTAAGTGCCCTTGCGCTTTATCACGAATGGGGCCTCAAAGAAGTCGGTGACCTCGGTGTTGGGGATCAGGCGCGTCTCTGAGAATGATTTCATATCGGGATTAAGCTTCCCGGCACCGCAGCCGAAGCCGGGATATATGCCCCATGTGCCCCAATACATATATACTGAGCCGTCGTCATCGACGAATGTCTGGCCGTCAAGAGTGATGGCGTTAGTCACAAAGCGGTCTGGCACCAGCACGGCTTCACTCTCGCCCAGCACATTGGTCCAAGGGCCGCGCGGAGTCTCGCCCACGCCCAGGTGCAGTTGGCAAGGCTGGCAATACAGGTAGTAATATTTGCCGTCGGTGGCGCTTTGCATCACATCCGGGGCCCAGATCCAGTGGGAGTCGGGCCAGTTCATGGGCATAAGGGTCCAGTTCACAAAGTCTTTGCTGGTCCATAGCTGTGCTGGTCCGAAGCCGGCACCGCTGCCGTCGGTGGTAGCGTAGATGTAATAGTCGTCGCCGAATTTCTTTACCGTGGGGTCGGCAAAATACCCTGGGATTACGGGGTTCATTGCGCCGGGTGCGTTGTATGGCACGTCGGCGTTGGCTGTAAGAGCCGCTAATCCCATAAATGTCAGAACCTTACAAATTTTCATGGTACTTTTTTGAGGTTTTCAGTTTAAGGTTTTCAGTTTTCAGTTTTCAGTTTTCAGTTCAGAGTCAGTGGTTTCTGGTTGGTGGTTTCTGGTTGGCTCAACCCCATAGGGGTAGCGACTGAAAACTGAAAACTGAAAACTGAAAACCGTAAACTGAGAACTGAAAACCAAAACAAAATTAAAGTTTGCGAAGCTTTATGGCGAAGCCGCCGCCGGAGGCCATGTGTATGTTCTCCTTGCTGGTGGCAGTCACGCGCCTTACTGTGCGCTGATAATCCTCGGCATTTTTGTTTGCGTTGGGTCCATCAGTGTACATTGTCATTTCGTAAGTTCCAGAGGGCAAGAAACCCAAGCTCAGGTGTATCTCGCGCTCTGTCCAGTTGGTCAGGCCGCCTATCCACCAGTCGTTGCCGCGGCGGCGGGCTGTCACGATGTATTCGCCCAGCTGGCCTTGCACCACGCGGGTCTCGTCGATGATGTTAGGCACGCCTACCATGAACTCCACGCATTCCTCTTCGCCCTTGTAATTGGTGGGAGCGTCGCAGAGCATGGTGAAAGGCGAGTCATACACCACATAAGTGGCGAGCTGGTGGCATCGGGTGCCCATGCTCATGGGGTGGTAGTAAACCGCTTTCCAGTCGTGGATAGTGGCGTTGCGCATGGCTCCTGGTGTGTAGTCCACCGGGCCGGCAAGCAGGCGGATGTACGGGAATGTCACATCGTACTCCGGCATATTCTTCTCGATATCGGTCCATTTCACTTCCTCCATGCCGAACACGCCCTCGAAGTTGATGATGTTCGGGTATGTGCGGTTGATGCCGGTGGGCTTGAAGTAACCGTGGAAGTCAAGCATCAGGTCGTAGCGGGCGCACATCTCGGCTATGCGGTAAGTCATCTCCACGGCAGTCTGGTCGTCGCGGTCGAGGAAGTCCACTTTGAAGCCTTTCACGCCCATTCCGGCATAGGTCTTGCAAGCCTCTTCGAGCTGGTCGTCAAGCACATTGAACACAGTCCACAGCACTATTCCCACGCCCTTCATCTTGCCGTATAGGATGAGCTGGCGCAGGTCAATGTCGTCGATGGTGGTCATCATGTCGCCCTTGGCGCTGTCGTACCACCCTTCGTCGAGCACCACATATTCAATGCCGTTTTCACTGGCGAAATCTATATAATATTTATATGTGTCCATGTTGATGCCGGCCTTGAATGGCACATTCTTCAGGCCCCAGTCGTTCCACCAGTCCCAAGCCACCTTGCCGGGCTTGATCCAGCTTGTGTCCTTGATGCGGCAGGGCGATGCCAGGGCGTACACCATGTTGTTGACAGGCATGTTTGTGTCATCTATGGTGACAGCGAAGATGCGCCAGGGGAATGTGCGAGTGCCTTTGGTCTTGGCTATGTAGTCCTGGGTCTCAGTCACATACATCTGCTTGCGCCACTGGTAGTAGTCGGTTTTGGCGGGGTAGGGGGCAAAGCGGCCGGTAAGGCTCAGCGCGCTTGGGTCGGCCTGCAGGAACATTCCGGGGTACGCCTCCAAGTCGCTCTCAGTGATTGTCACCTTTATATTGAGAGACCCCATGGGGTAGGCCACAGTCAGCGGCAGGAATGCCGGAGTGGTCTTTGCCTGGCTGAGGTTGCAGCGGTCGTACACATTCTGGAACGCCATGGCGAATGGCTTTTCCTCGTTGGTGCTGTATGGCAGCCAGCATTCGCGGTCGCCGGCGATGTTGTACTGCGCTTTCTCGTTCTTGATCACGATTTCGCTGGGTGCGTTCTTGCCTTTGCCCTTGATTTTGGTTACATAGCGGTAAGCCACGCCCTGGTCGGTGGCCCGCACTTCGATTTCCACACCGTTGGTCAGTGTCACGGTCATGGCTTTGTACTCGAAAGTGAATCCTGCCTGGCGGTAGAAAGGCGATGTGATCATCTCCGCCTTCTTAGGGAAAGTCTTTACGGATTTGATCTTGTTGCCTTCTTTCTGCCCCTCGATTTCCAAGCCGATAGGCGAAGGATTTAGCAGGGGCTGTATCAGATAATTTAGCTCAAGGTTGAGGCCGGCCTCGTCGCTGATGGTCACGATGATGTTGTCGTTGGGCGAGGTCAACTTGGCTCTCTTTGCGGAGCCGGGGAGCGCGGTAAGCGCCAGAGCGGAGCAGATGAGGAGAGGTTTAAGAAGATTACTCATTTTTGTGAAATCATTAAGTAATGCAAAGTAAATAAAAATATGTAAGGTTACGGTAAAACAAAAGTGCAATCCGTGAAAATTCTGTGCAAAGTTACAAGAAAAGTTGTAAAATGGACGAATGTTTCATACATTTGCACAGAATTTTTCACAATTATGCTAATGAATGTCTAATTTTGTGCAACCTTATTAAAATAAGGGGTAAATATGCTAATTCCGATTGCAAAATTTATCAATCATTTTTCACATACCTAACAGCATTGCCTACACCATGAAGAAAATCGACAAGCTATTTATGGCAGCCCTTGTCACTTCGGCCCTGGCCAGTTGCGACCAGCAGCCCAAGGCTTACGAGGCTCCTGAAGCTCCGATACAGGAGGTGCCCTTTACCCAGGTGCGCATCTCCGATTCTTTCTGGGCTCCGCGCATTGAGGCCAATCGCAAGGTGTCGATTCCCTCGGCATTCCACGAGTGCGAGGTCAACGGCCGCTTTGACAATTTTGCCATAGCCGGAGGCTTGAAGAAGGGGGAGCATAGGGGCGATTTCTCGTTCGACGACACCGACCCATACAAGGTCATCGAGGGCGCAAGCTATTCCCTGGCTGTGGAGTACGACCCGCAGCTTGATGCTTATCTCGACAGCGTGATTTCCCTTATTGCCGCTGCCCAGGAGCCCGACGGATATCTCACCACATGCGTCACCAACAAGTGCAAGCGCCTGAGCGGCTGGTGGGGAAGCTCCCGCTGGGAGAAGATCAACAGCCACGAGCTCTATAACTGCGGCCACCTCTACGAGGCAGCCGTGGCCCACTACAAAGCCACTGGAAAGCGCAACCTCCTGGATGTTGCCATCAAGAATGCCGACCTGGTGTGCCAGGTGTTCGGTCCCAACGAGGGCCAGAAGCATGTGCCCAGCGGCCACCCCATCGTGGAGATGGCCCTGGCTAAGATGTACAAGGTCACCGGCAACGAAAATTACCTCAACACAGCCAAATATTTTGTAGAAGAGACCGGCCGTGGCACTGACGGCCACCGCCTGAGCGAGTACTCGCAGGACCACAAGCCCATCCTGGACCAGGATGAGATCGTGGGCCATGCCGTGCGCGCCGGTTATCTATATTCTGGCGTGGCCGATGTGGCCAGCCTCACTGCCGACACAGCGTATTTTCATGCATTAGAGAGAATCTGGGATAATATGGCCTCTAAGAAGCTGTATATCACAGGTGGTATTGGTTCGAGAGCTCAGGGTGAAGGCTTCGGCCCCAACTATGAGCTCAACAACCATACTGCATACTGCGAGACCTGCGCCGCCATAGCCAATGTGTACTGGAACTACCGCATGTTCCTGGCCACCGGCGATGCCAAGTATGCCGATGTCTATGAGCGCGCATTATATAATGGTGTGATTTCGGGAGTGAGCCTTAGCGGCGACCGCTTCTTCTATGACAATCCGCTCGAAAGCATGGGCCAGCACAGCCGCGAGAAGTGGTTCGGATGCGCTTGCTGCCCGGGCAATGTCACCCGCTTCATGGCCAGCGTACCCAATTATATGTATGCCACACAGGCTGATGATATATTCGTGAACCTCTTCATCCAGAGCGAGGCCGACATCAACACCGCTAATAATAAGGTGCGCATCGCTCAGGAGACAGCCTATCCCTGGGATGGCAGCGTGAAGATCACCGTCAATCCCGACAGCGTAGGCCAGCAGGAATGGGCGCTGCGCATGCGCATGCCCGGCTGGGCCCAGGATGCTCCCGTGCCTACCGACCTCTACAGCTTCACTGATGCCGCATCTGCCCCCATACAGATCAAGGTCAACGGAGCCCGCACCAATGCCATGGTCAGCGACGGCTATGCCACTGTGCAGCGCGTATGGCAGCCCGGCGATGAAGTGGAGATTTCCATCCCCATGGATGTGCGCCAAGTGCGTGCCCATGAGAATGTGGTGGACGATCGCGGCAAGCTCGCCATAGAGCGCGGCCCCATCATGTACTGCCTCGAGGGCATCGACCAGGCTGATAGCACCATATTCGACAAATACATCGCCTCTGGCACAGAGATGCAGGCTGCCTACGAGCCTGATTTGCTCAATGGCGTAGTCACCCTCACCGGAAAAGCCCAAAAGAAACTATCCGACGGTACAAGCCAGGAGGTAGAGTTCAAGGCCATTCCTTATAGCACTTGGAACAATCGCGGCCCAGGCCACATGGCAGTGTGGATTCCCGAGAATGCGGAGACAGCCACCGCCGTGCCGGCTCCCACCAAGGCAAGCGTGGCACAGTGCTACCAACTGCCCACCGAGGCTGCTACAGATGCCCCTGATGCCACCAGCAATGTGCAATGGGCTTGGGGATACAACGACCAGTGGGAGCCAGCAAGCAGCTCCGACACCAGCAAGCCCTACCACTATTGGTGGCTGCGCCGCGGAAGTCTGGAGAATCTCTGCTACCGCTGGGAAGAACCCACCGAGATTTCGAGCGTGGATGTGTACTGGCTCGACTTCGACCACTATGATGGCAACTACCGCGTGCCCGCAAGCTGGAAGCTCTATTACAAGGACGGCAGCAAGTGGAAAGAAGTGGCAGCTACCACACCCTATACAGTGGAGAAAGACAAGTACAACCATCTTGATTTCGCGCCCATCACCACCACTGACCTCAAGCTCGAGGCCCAGCTCCAGGATGGCGAAAGCGGCGGTGTGATTGAGTGGAAGGTAAACTGAAAACCGAAAACTGAAAATATTCACCTTAAATTAATAACTTACCTGCTTTTTTATGAAGTGTAAAAATCTAACACAGCGCAGTGGGCGCTGGATGCTGGTGGCAGCCTTGCTGACCTGCGGAGCCATGACCGGCTTTGCAGCTGCTGAGCAAGCCCCCGCTCCCCAAGCCTCACAAGCAGCCACAGTCACCCAGACGGGTACTGTTGTCGACGCATTCGGCGAGCCTATCATCGGCGCTGCCGTAATTGTAGATGGCGCCTCAGCCGGCGTCAACACTGACATCGATGGTAATTTCTCCATCAAGGCTCCTATGGGTGCTAAAGTCAACATCTCATCTATCGGTTGCATGCCAGCCCAGATCGTGGTCAGTGGCAAGCACATCAATGTAACCCTTAAGGATGACTCCCATCTGCTCGACGATGTGGTGGTCATCGGTTACGGTACACAGAAGAAGGCCGATGTCACCTCAGCCGTATCATCCGTGAAGGCCGAAGACTTTAACATGGGTAAGGTTGGCGACGCAGCCGAGCTCGTTAAGGGTAAGATCGCCGGTCTCTCCGTGGTGAACTCTTCTGGTAACCCTACCTCTACTTCTTCAATCCGCCTGCGCGGTATCACCTCTATCGAGGGTAGCTCTACTCCTCTGATCCTGGTTGACGGTATCGAGGGCGACCTCACCACTGTGGCTCCCGAGAACATCGCAGAGATCGACGTCCTCAAGGATGCATCAGCAGCCGCCATCTACGGTACCCGTGGCGCCAATGGCGTGATCCTGATCACCACCAAGAGCGGGCGCCGCGAGCAGAAGGCTGTGGCAAGCTACAGCAACTACTTCGCTTTCGGCAAGTGGACCAAGAAGGCTAAATTCATGGATACCCATGATGTAATCGAGGGTCTCAGCCAGCAGACTTACGAAGGCTACGACACCGATTGGCTCAAGGCTATTACCCGCAAGGCAAGCTTCAAGCACAATCACAGCTTCCAAGTGAGCGGCGGTGGCACAAACTCCACCTATTCTGCCAACGTCACTTACAGCAAGGACGAAGGTATGATCAAAAACACCGATAACGAGAACCTGAAGATGCAGATGGACTACACCCAGTACCTCTGGGACGACATTCTGAAAGTCAACTTCAACACTCTTATCACTCGCCAGAAATACTCGGCTGCCAATGGCAATGCTGACTACGCATACCGCCAGGCTATGATCCACAACCCCTCTGAGCCCGTTTACAACGAGGATGGCAGCTACTATGAGAACTTCTCAAAGTATCAGTACTATAACCCTCTGGAAATCCTCAACGAGGTAGAGGGCAACACCCGCATCCGCTTCTGGCAAATGGTAGGCAACATCACCGTGGAGCCCATCAAGGGATGGCGCACCAACCTGATGCTCTCTTGGAACGAGACCAACAGCACAAGCGAGAGCTGGACATCGCCCCGCTACTACACCTTGGCTCAGCAGAACGATTACAATGGCTATGCTTACAAGGGCGAGGGCAACACCACCAGCAAGAACTTGGAGGTTACCTCTAACTACAACAAGAACTTTAACAAAGTTCACCGCTTCGATGCCCTCATCGGTTACAGCTACCTGTACAACGAGTATGACGGCTTCAGCGCTGGCAACGGCAACTTCTCCACCGAAGCTTACAAGTACAACAACCTGAGCAACGGTTCGTTCCTCACCGAGGAAGATCGCCACGCTTCGATGTCATCTTACCGCTCAAGCGACAAGCTGATCGGTTTCTTCGGCCGTATCAGCTATGGCTACGACAATCGTTACAACATTCTGGTGTCTCTGCGCCACGAGGGTTCCTCTAAGTTCGGTGACAACTACAAGTGGGCTACATTCCCATCAGTATCTCTGGGCTGGAACATCATGAACGAGCAGTTCATGCGTCCTTACAGCAGCTGGCTCAACAACCTGCGTCTGCGTGTCGGCTATGGTGTCACCGGTGTTATCCCTGGCGACTCATATCTGTCACTCTACAAGTATGAATATGACAGCTATGGTGACTTCACCAATATGGAAGGCGACTGGAAGAAGAGCCTCAAGGTATCTCAGAACATGAACAAAGACCTCAAGTGGGAGACCACTCACGAGTGGAACTTCGGTCTTGACTACGGCTTCCTCAACGATCGCATCAGCGGTGCTATCGACTTCTATATCAAGGATACCCACGACCTGCTTTACTGGTACAATGTGCCCGTGCCTCCAAACTTGTATGGCTCTACTCTTGCCAACGTAGGTAAGATGCGCAACACCGGTATCGAGTTCATGATCACTGGCATCCCAGTGCAGACCAAGGACTTCAGCTGGACCACCACTGTAACCCTCTCGCACAACAAGAACAAGCTGCTCAGCCTCAACAACGACCTCTATGAGACCGATAACTTCGTAGAAGTGGGCAACGCTGGCGATCCTATCTCGGTACCTACCCACTGCATGGAGGTTGGCACAGGATTTGGCGACTTCTGGGGCCTGAAGTTCTACGGCTACAGCAAGAATGGCTATGCTCTGGTAGAAGTTAAGAACTCAGCTACTGGGGAATGGGAACTCCAAGAGTTCACCTCCGACCTCAACGTAAAGGCTAACCGCCAGCGTCTGGGCAATGGTCTGCCTAAGGTGTACTTCGGCTGGAGCCACCAGTTCTACTACAGAGACTTCGACCTGGCTATGCAGTTCACCGGCCAATTCGGCTACAAGATCCTCAATATCCAGCGCGCATTCTACGAGAACAACTCCACAGGTTACAACCACCTCAAGAGCGCAGCTGACCTGCATCCGGCATTCGAACTGGATGGCTCGCCCGCTTACAACGCAGACGGCAGCCGCATGTATGTTCGCTCGTCAAGCTCTATGGGTCCTGGCGTATGGAGCGACCATCTTGAGAATGGCGACTTCCTGAAGCTCACCAACCTCACCATCGGTTACACCATCCCCTTCAAGGGCGCTATTACAAAGTATATCGGCAAGCTGCGCGTATATGGCAATGCCACCAACCTCTTCACAATCACTGGTTATTCTGGCTTGGATCCTGAGGTTTCCAACTACTTCATGACTCCTGGTACTGACCCGCGCGACAAGTATCCTACAATTCGCACCTACACTGTGGGCATGCAGTTAACCTTCTAAATCTTTGACTACAATGAAAATCAAATTCAAAAACATATTGACTGGAGCGCTTGTCATGGCTATGCTCGGCATTGGGGCATCTTCTTGTACCAATCTTGATGAGACGCTCTATTCAGAACTCAATGATGAGAACGTAGATCTCACCAATGAGAACGACCTGAACTCGATGATGGGCCAGGCAATTGCCCAGTTCCGCTTCATCAACATGGCCTACTGGGGCTTGCTCGAGCTCGAGGAGTGCTGCGACGACTATGTAATTCCTTTGCGCATAGCTCATGGCTGGGGTGCCCAGTATCTTACTCTCCACCACCACAATTATGAGTATTCAGTGGAGCATGCCGATGTGAGCTGGAACTATTGTTACAACTGTATCGGATATTGCAACCTGGTGCTCGATGCCATGGATGAGGACAACCCCTATCGCGGTCAAGTGAAGTTCTTCCGCGCTCTTGCCTACTACATCCTGCTTGATGTGTATCGCAATGTTCCTTTCCTCGACACCGCAGAGCTCGAGCCCGGCTGGCTGCCTGAGCAGATTACTCCCCAAGAGCTCTTCAGCTTTATCGAGAGCGAAATGATTGAGGCCCGCGACAACTTGGGCACCGACAAGGTGTTTGGCTGGGGCAACAAGTTTGCTGCTTGCATGGCACTTGCTAAGCTCTACCTCAACCAGAATGTATATCTTGGCACCAATGGCACCGACGGCTACGAGAAGGCTCTTGCCGAGGTGAACACTGTGATCAACGAGGGCGGCTACTCACTGGCTCCCAACTATCTGGACTGCTTCCAGGAGAACATTAAGGACTGCCCCGAAATCATCTTCGCAGTGCCGGAGGATCGCACCCACGCTGCTCACTGGCAGCTCTTCTCCATCGCCATGCCTGATGAGGCTAAGGCTGCTTACGGCTCTACCTGCGGCGGATGGAATGGCTCATGCGCAGTGCCACAGTTTGTTGACACCTACGACGCCGACGACCAGCGCCTCACCGACACTTGGGCTATGGGCAAGCAATATGTGGCTGTAAAGAATGCTGATGGCACATATTCCAAGGGCACAGCTGAGACCAGCGAGCCTATCTACGCTGCCATGCACCCCACTGGCGACGGTATCCTCAACTTCACCCGCAATGTGCACTCTGCTGACAACCCCGGTGCTTACTGGCAGGAGGGTTATCGCATCCACAAGTTCGCTTATGCCAACGATGGTACCGACAAGGGTTGCTACGCCAACGACTTCGCTTTCTTCCGCTATGCTGATGCCCTGATGATCAAGGCTGAGTGTCTGCTGCGTCTGGGCCGCGACAAGCAAGTGGCTGCCGACCTGGTATCGCAGGTTCGCGCCCGCAACTTCTCCAGCAATCCCAGCAAGGCTACCCGCACCGTGGCTCAGCTCGAAGGCGGCAGCTGCTACCAGTATGGCCATGAGGAGTGCACCTCTCAGGATCCTGAGGATTGGTCACAATGGGTTACCACTTATGAGGGTGGCGACGATATTGAGCTTGGCGGACTGCTCGATGACCTCGGCTGGGAGTTCGTTTACGAGAACCACCGTCGTCAGGACCTGATCCGCTTCAAGATGGCTGATGGCCGCAGTGTATTCACTGGCAAGTCTTGGTTCTGCAAGGATGCCACCACTGATGACCATGCTGAGATTTTCCCAATTCCTGAGTCAGCCATGACCTCAAATATCAAGCTGGTTCAAAATCCTGGCTATGCCAACTAACCTTAAAGCATAACTACAATGAAAAAAATATTATATAGCGCAGCCGCACTTTTCTTTATGCTTGGTGGTCTGGCCAGCTGTGGAGACAACGATGATTTCTCCAAGGCACACACCCTGACGGCAGAGGAAATTGCGTCGATGGAGGAGCAAGAAAGAATCAAAGATTCGCTCCGCCAAGTAATCAATGCTAATTTGGTCCTCAAGTACGAGGTCACCGATTATATATCAGCTGATAGCTGGACCAGCCAGCGTCTGGATTTGGATATGACCCCCGTAGCCGAGCTCTTCGGCTTGACAGTGCAGCAAGTATATGATGGCATCAATGGCATCGATGGCGCGCCCAACATTGTGGGCTTTGCTATCGACGGCACCACACACAATGACTACAGTTCAGCCTCTACATCATCTGGTCCTTGGGGTCACTGGTGGAACACTGATTGCGATGTAACCACATGGGGCAATGGCACCTTAGCTTTCTATTGCGAGTGGCAGTACTGGGGTGATCCTGATGATCCCGAAGATGGCACATATATGTTGGTAGGTCAGCTGCCTGGCACAGCCACCGCTCCTGTTACCTATGTGGTGTATGAGTGCTTGAAGTATCAGGACTATCGCGTGGCCTTTGAGATTACTTACAATCTGATAGAGCGCGGCGCAGTGGTTGCTTCTATTGTCAACACTCAGGATCTCGAGATAACCCTTCCGCAGAACCCCGCAAGCTATGATGTGACAGGCCTCAAGTTTGACTTGGCACAAACTCTTAGCGATATTGGCGCTTCATCTCTCAACGCTGAAGACAATTTTGTCACTTATGATGAGAATGGCCAATTTGTACAGGGCTTGAATGCTGATTATGGCTTCTGGATGGACAAGAATGGTTACAAGGGTTCTTGGGGCGATGATGCAGGCGCATGGATTTCTTATGGAGCTGGCACTGCTGAAGATGAAATCGGCGTATGCTTGATGCCTGGTGCTAATGAGACTGGTGATGTCTATGTAATGAAGGTAGGCTTTATGAATGGCTCAAAGATTGAGATGCTCAGCATCACCATTACTGTAGGAGATGCAACAGTGCTTGCTGCTGAGGTTGTGGGTCGCCAAGACCTCACAGTAGAAATGGCTCCTAATGATGTAGGCTCTTATGACCCCACCCCAGTCGCATTTGATTTGGCTAAGGCTCTTGCAGATACAGGTCTAAGCGAAATCACTACATCTAACATCACAGCTTATGATATGGATGGCAATCTGATGACATACACCAATGCTGATGGCGGTTTCTGGTATGACAAGTCTGGCCCAGTAGGCGGCTGGGGCGATGATGCCAGTGCTTGGATTTCTTATGGTATAACCGAGGATCCCGCAACCATTGGCGTATGCCTGATGCCAGGGACTACCGCGGCAGGCGATGTTTACGAGCATGACTTCTATATCATCAATGAGAATGTCATGGAGCAACTGCATGTAACTATAAATGTTACCGAATTTGAGGATCCAGAGGACAAGCCCGGCACTACTCCAGCTGATGCTACAACCGCTGTAGAACTCAACATCGAATGGGCAGACTGGTGGCCAGATGCATATTTTGATGTGCGTGATCTGGTACGAAATGCATTCAACCTCACAACGTATGAAGTGATGACGGCACTCAACAACGATGAACTGAAGGTTTATCTCAATGAGATTGGCGATGGCGTGCCCGCATACAATGCCAACCATGGAGAGTACTGGATAGGCTTTGATGGTGCACTTGATGCCGCCGGATGGCCAGATGCTCCAGTTTATACAGGCTTCTATGCAGACGATAACACTATCGAGGTAGGCGCCGGCATCAACTCTGACGTTGTGGCCAACGAGGCAGCAAGCCTCAGCTACAAGCTGATCGCTCTCTACAATGGCACCACTGTGACATTCGATGTTACCCTTAACATCACCCCAGGTGCGGAAAGCTCCGATGAGGCCCCGGCCCGCAAGGTTCGCAGCAGCAAGGCTGGCCGCTTCACCCGCTGAATTTTGGATTAGTTTCTAATATACAGCCACGTCACCCCCTATGTGGCGTGGCTGTAATTTTTCCCCATTATTATGAAAATGAATATCAAAAACATTTGGCGTCTGCTGTTGATCCCGCTGATGATGCTACCCTTTACCGGCTGCAGCGATGATGACGACAACTCGGGCGTAACCGGCAGCTCTATCACTATTTCCGATCAATATCTCAATATTGATATGGATGCCACCGAGACCTTTGCCTCCTTCTCTTTTACCACCAACACGATATGGAAGGCTACAGCCGAAGCCGAGGGCAACTGGTTCACATTGCTGACCACCAGCGGCACTGGCGGCGCTAACCAGACCATAAGGTTTGAGTTCACCAAGAACACCACCAAAGAAGCGCGCACAGCTAAGATAACCATTACTTGCGGATCTGACACCAAGGTGGTCACTTTCACTCAGGCTGGCACCGACCGCGAGATGATGACTGAGGCTGACGTGCCCAACTTCGACAAGTTCTACTATCCTGGCGATCCCAGCTACACTAAGAGCTTGGAGTCGATGTTCTACAGCGATAGCAACTATGGATTCTACCATTACAAGCAGAGCGAGCACTTCTTCGTGTTCTGGGACAAGCAGTTCGGCGATGATCCCAACGGAGCCGATGTGCCCGACTGGGCTAAGGTGGATGTGGATGACCTCTTGGCTAAGGCTGAGGGCTTCTACAAGACCAATATAGACATCCTGAAGATGGCTGAGACAGGCCAAGGCAAGAGCTATCTCGACCAGTATAAGATGCAAATATGGCTTATCTACAGCGATGGCTGGGTGGCTACCGGATCGGGCTATGGCGACACCATTGGCGCTCTATGGGTCACTCCGAGCACTTGTAAGCCCGTAGGCTCTACAATCGCTCACGAGATTGGTCACTCTTTCCAGTACCAAGTATATGCTGACAAGCTCCTTAATGGCTCTCCCAACGACTACACCACCGGCTTCCGATATGGCTGGGGTGGCAACGGCGGCTGCGGATACTGGGAGCAGTGCGCTCAGTGGCAATCGTTCCAGAGCTATCCGGCTGAGATGTTCGGCCAGGACTTCAATCCTTGGCTGGTGAACTATCACCGCCACTTCAACCACGAGTGGATGCGCTACCAGAGCTACTGGCTGCAGTACTATTGGGTGATGAAGCAGGGCATCGAGGCTTTCAGCGCTATATGGAAAGAAAGCTACTCGCCAGAGGATCCTATCATGACTTACATGCGCCTGTATCTCAACAATGACACTCAGGCATTCTGGGATGAGTACTACGACTATGCAAGCCGCATGGTGACCTACGATATCGACAATGTGCGCGAATATCGCGACAGCTATTGGGGTCCATCCACTCGCTACAGCACATCGCTCTTCGAGATTGGCGATAAGGAATATCAGGTGGCATATAGCAACTGCCCCGAGACCGCAGGCTTCAATATCATCCGCCTCAACACTCCTAAGAACGGAGGCACAGTCTCCATCGACTTCTCATCTCTGCCCGTGGGCAGCGCATTGGCTGCCAATGATGCTGGCGAGTATAAGAAAGGCGACAATGAGGGCATTGGTGGCACTGTATCAAAGTACAATTCCAACATGACCAACTCATCAGACCCAGATTTTCGCTACGGCTTTGTGGCTATCGTAAATGACAAGCCTGTGTATAGCGATATGACGCATGCCGCCTCTGGCGTGGCCTCAATGGATGTGCCGGCGGATGCTACTGATTTGTACTTTGTAGTGGTTCCCACCCCGGCTAAGTACACTTCGCATGCTTGGGATGTGGATGACACCACGGATGAGCAGTGGCCTTACACCTTTAAGATTTCTGGCACAAATGTGTTCGGACATCTTGATATCGACATGGATGCCGATCCTCAAAGCATTACATTCGAGTACACCGTGAATTGCGATGCTTCATCAACTGCTTACGAACTGGGCACAATCGATCTAAACGCCACTGGCGATATCGCAGAGTTGGCTCAGGCATTTGTGATGCAGCCCAGCGAGATTGGAGCCAACACATCATCGATCTCCAACGGCACCACTGGAGTGCCTGGCGAGGGCAAGGTGGTGCTGGGTCTCTTGCAGCCTGATGGCACCATTGCTTACAATTACACAGCCAATGTAGGCTTCTGGATTGTGGATGGCAGCGTAGGCAACTGGGGCGGTGGACAAGAAGCCCTGTATGTGGAGTACGACAAGGACAACCTGATCTTCACCTATGGTCACTATCCTGAGGAAGCGACTAAGGCTGGCAAGCTCTACACAGTGAAGCCATGCTTGGTTTACACCAAGGGAGGCGTGCAATATACAGCCACCTTCATAATCAACCTGCAATTCTAAGCACTCGGTTTGCATACACTTCTTTTGGGGAGGTCCGCTTGCGGGCCTCCTCTTTTATCCCCCATTGGGGGAGGTCCGCTTGCGGGCCTCCTCTTATACCCACCATTTGGGGGAGGTCCGCTTGCGGGTGGTAATTTTGTGCAAAGTGTGGCAGGATTGTGCATAAAATGAAAAAAATCCATGGATATTTACTATTTTTGTGGCCAGTAAATACCTATACCCATGAAGCATCTCATCAAGATTTTTACCTTTGTTTTCTTGGCTGCATCCCTGTGGGATTGCAGCAGCGATGATCCTGAGCCCGTCGTAACCCCTGACGAGCCAGAGAACCCTACGCCTGATCCAGAACCCGAACCCGAGCCAGAACCCGAGCCGGAGCCACAGGTCACAAAGGCTGCCAAATACCGTGTGCAGCAACTCAATATCGACACCGAGAGAGAGGCAATCACTTCCAAGACAGAATACATCCCATGCACAGTGACCCTTACAGCCGACACTGCCGACTGGTGCTATGAAGGCGCGGCCGGGGTGCGCGGCCGAGGCAACAGTTCCTGGGAATGGTACGATAAGAAGCCTTACCGCATAAAGCTCGACAAAAAGGCCCCGCTTATGGACATGGGCAGCGGCAAAAGCTGGGTGCTCCTGGCCAACTACCGCGACCCCACAGACCTGATGAACGTGTTCGTATTCGAACTCGGTGAGCTTTGCGGCCTCCCATTCACCAACCACACTCGCTTCGTAGAGCTCTCGCTCAATGGCAAGTACAATGGCCTATACCAGCTCACTGAGCAGGTGCAGCAAGGCAAGGGCCGCGTAAATATTGACGAAAAGGGAGGCTATCTGATCAGCCTTGACCGCGACGACGGGCCCGAGCTTGCACCCAATGCCAATGACAACTTCTGGAGCAAGGTGTATGACATGCCGGTGTGCGTAAAGAATCCCGAAAGCGATGTTGAATCTGAAATGGCTGCCATAGTTGAAACAGTTAAGAATGATTTGGCAACGCTGGAGCAAGCCATCTATAATCAGGATTACGTTAAAGTGAAGTCTCTGCTGGATGTGCCATCGATGATTGACTTCCTGATTATTCAGGAACTGATATATAATGTTGAGCTTGATGCTCCGCGCTCGATGTACATGCACAAGGATATCGATGGCGACATCTGGCACATGGGTCCGCTGTGGGACTTCGATGCCGGCTATGATTTCGATTGGAGCAATATGTACACCGGCCACCGCTTCTTCACCAATTATCAGGAGCTGGTGTTGGGCACAAGGCCGGCAACGCATGGTGGCACCAACTATTGGGTGCCGGAGTTCTTCAGCGACCTCTTTAAGGTGGATGAGTTTGTGTCGCAGTACCAGAACCGCTGGAAGACAGTGCGGTCGCTTGCTCAGCAGGCTTGGACCCAAACGCTGCTCTATGTAGATGACGAGGCTTGGACGCGCGAGCAAGAAAAATGGCCCATCAGCATGACATACTCATCCCAGATCGACCGCATGAAGGCTTGGCTCAACAATCGCCTTGTCTATCTCGACTCCGTAATAGCCAACTATTAAAAGAAACCTTTATGAAGAGGATTTGGTTGATCGCGCTTTTCCTATCAGCTCTGTGCGCTGTGGGCGCCATGGAGCTGACAGGCGCGGTATATGACGCTAAGGGCAAGCCTAAAAAGGGCATCGAAGTGCTGCTTGGCGATGATGTGAAGGTGAAAACCAAGAAAGATGGCCTTTTTGCCGTAGATACATCTCGCGATTCCATCACGCTTCAAGTTTCGCGCGATGAAACCCTCACCTTGCCTGTAATAGGCGACAGCGTGGCTGTTTTTCTGGAGAAAAAGCAGGCCACGGTGGTGTATGATACCGACACTTTGCGCATCCCCTATGTGAAAGAGCTCCGATATTATAGCCAGGGCATCCTGATCAATCGTGAACAGATAGTAAAAAGCGGGGCCAGAGACTTGTATGAATTGCTGAAAGGACGAGTGGCTGGCTGCGTTGTTACCGACAACTCCATAAATTTGCGTCCATCGGGCAATCTGGGAGGCCTCACCGGAGGTGCGGCCAGCAACTTCGAGCCTCTGTTCTTTGTCGATGGCGTAGAGTGCCGAGGCTCCGCCCAGGCCAATGCGCGTGCCCCAATCGAAAACATCCAGATGGTAGAGGTGCTCAAGGACGGCACTAATTACGGCCTGCGAGGCACCTACGGGGCCATCCTCATCACCACAAGCCGAAGCAACGCCTCAAAATGATAATTCCATCCGGCGCTTTTGATGAGTATGGCTTGAAGATTTATTTGCCACTGTTGAGAGATTTTTATTAATTTTGTAACTATATCATTATCACACATATTTACCATGAATAAAATTTGCGGATATGCGATTGCGATAGCTGCCTTGGTGGCAGCAGCATTGCCAGCCCAGGCTGAGCGCGAGACTATGTACCAGGGCAAGGCTATTTATTTGCCCGAAGATCTGAAAGACAATGATTTCACCAGCCCTGACAGCAAGTGGAGCTTCCACCGCATGGCTGCCACCGACAATATCGTGGTGTTCTGGGCTAAGGATTTCGGCGACAACATCACCACAGCCCCGGATCTCGATGGCCACAATATGAAGGTGGACTTGGCCAATCTGCTGGCGCAGCTCGAGCATTTCTACAACTATTTTTACAATGATCTGGCTTGGGTAAAGCCCGGCACCAAGGCCGACAAATACAAGATGATGGTGATGCTCGACTACACCCTTGAGGGCACTGCCTACGGCGGCAGCTACGACGATGCCATTGGCGCTCTATGGGTGACTCCCAATCGCTTGCAAGATCCACGCCTCAATTGCATTGCCCACGAGCTGGGCCATTCATTCCAGACACAGATCTGGTGCGACGGCCAGGGAGTGAGCTGGGGCGGAAATGGTATCTTCGAGATGGCCTCGCAGTGGATGCTGTGGCAGGTCAATCCCGACTGGCAGACCGATGAGTACTATCACTTGGAGGCTTGGCAGAATCTTACCCACAAAGCTTTCTTGCATATAGAAAATATCTACCACTCGCCTTACGTTTTGGAATATTGGGGCCAGAAGCATGGCCGCGAGCTTATTGCCGAGCTCTTCCGCCAAGGCAAGGAGGGAGAGGATCCGGCTCAGACGTATATGCGCCTCACCGGCATAGATGTGGAGCAGTACAACGATGAGCACTTCGATGCTGCTCGCCGCATGGTCAACTGGGACTATCCGCGCGTGTGGGACAACACTCGCAAGTACGCTTGCAACGGCTGGCACACCACGATGGTGAAGAATGGCAACCGATATATGCCGGCCGTGGAGAATTGCCCGGAAAACAATGGCTTCAACGTGATAGAGCTCACAGCACCCGAGGCTGGCAAGCAGGTGAAGATAGATTTCCGAGGCGAGGCTGGCAAGAAGGGCTATGTGGCCAAGAACACTGACAAGGCCGGCTGGCGCTATGGCTTGGTGGCTGTGGATAAGGATGGCAAGAGCACCTATACCGATATGCAGCGCGGAAAGCGCGGCACTATTCGATACACAGCCCCTCAGGACTTGGAGCATCTGTACTTGGTGGTGATGGGGGCGCCTACGGCCCACTGGCCAAATATCGATGGCGAAGCTAACCCCGGAGATGCACAGTGGCCTTATTCTATCGCCCTGTCGGGCACCTCGATTAAGTGACAAATTGCAAATTACAAGTGACAAATAAATAGGGAAATTCTATGAAAGGCCTGAATGAAATAAGCTATCGTGGCGGCTTGCACTACGCCATAGCTAAAATATGCACTGTGGCAATTTTATTTGTCATTTGTAATTTGTCATTCGTGCTCTATGGGGCTCCTGCTCTGGGCGAGGGGCATCTCGCTTTCCGGCACTACCAGCAGGAGCAGGGGCTGCCAGCCAACTGTGTGCGCGACATAGCGCAAGATGACCGAGGCTTTATGTGGTTCGCAACCGATGGCGGCTTGGCGCGCTTCGACGGGTATGAGTTCCGTCACTACATTTTAGAATGCGACCCTCCTGTCCATGATGACAACTATACAAGCGCTCTGCTGGCTGCCAATGGCGACCTGTGGGTAGGCACCGACGCACACCTATTCCGATATGATGAAAAGACCGATGTGTTCAGATATGTGCCTATCCTTGACGACAAAGACCAGCCTGTAGCTCTGGGCATTCGCAATATCGTCTGTGATCGTGATGGCCACATCTGGATCAATGCCCAGGGGCAGGGTGTGATATTAGTGCTGGATACTGCCGATGGCATCAAGGGGAAGTTCTACCGCTTTCCGGAGCATAAGAATGTGATGGGATGGATATATGCCGACAGCCGCAACGATGTCTGGGCTACCTCTGGCATGGGTGCCGGTGCCTTATACAAATTCGATAAGAATCAGGATCGCTTTAAGCCATTCATGCTTCATCGCGATGGCTCGCAATATAATGTGTACGGGTCAGTGCTCACTGAGGACGAGGAGCATCACATGTGGTTGGGCGATTGGGATGGGCGCCTTGTATGCTTTGACCCCTTCTCAGGCGATGTGCTCGGCTCGTTTGAGAATGTGAATGGCCAGCAGCTGCAGCATATACACACTCTCACACCGGTGGGCAACTCCACTCTGATGGTGGGCAGCGATGCCGGCCTGGGTGTGTTGGAGCGCCATAGCGGACGGTTGCGCCTCTACAAGCAGGACGAGCTTGATGCCTCTTCGCTGAGCGACCAGTTTGTGTACCCCATCATGCAGGACCGCGAGGGCGGGGTGTGGATAGGCACTTTCTATGGCGGTGTCAACTATCTGGTACCCAATTTCAAAAGTTTTGAGAAATTTCAGCCCAGCCGATATGTCAACTCCGTGGCTGGGAAAGTCATATCAGCCTTTGCTGAGGATAGCCGTGGAAATATCTACATCTCCAGCGATGATAACGGCCTGAGCTCTTATGTGCCGGCTACTGGCCACTTCCAGCACTATCGCCTCAATGGCAATGGGCCTGAGAACCTCCATGCTCTGATGGTCGATGGCAATGACCTCTGGATTGGCAGCTATGGCCAGGGCATCTTCGTGATGGATTTGGTCAGCGGCAAGGTGCGCAGCGATTTTGGCAAGACTCCGGAGCCCAGCTCTTACGCTATGCTGCGCGGAAAGCGAGGCGACCTGTGGATAGCATCTGGCAATTGGTTTTGCCGATATGATAAGCAGGCTCAAGAGTATGAGCCTATAAAGGATCTGAATGCCTTGATTGTGGATATCAAGGAGGATGCTAAGGGGTGTCTGTGGATTAGCACTCAGGGATATGGCCTGTATCGCTATAATCCGGCCAACGAGGATTGGCGCAATTTCCGGTACAGCCCCAAAGAGGGCGCGCTGCCTCACAATCATGTCTCGGCCACGGCATTCGATGGCGCCGGGCGCTTATGGGTGGGCACAGCTGCCGGGTTGGCTTGCTTTGACCCTGATACAGAGACTTTTGCTTTGGAGCATAAACTGGAGCCGGTGGGGTCAATATTCGGCATGGTGGAAGATCAGAATACTCTGTGGCTGGCCACTAATATCGGCTTGGTGAAGTTTGTGCCGGATGGCGACTTTGAGGTTTTCACCGCCAGCGATGGCCTGTGCGAAGGGCAAGCCACTCTCAATGCTATGCTCAAGGCAAGCAATGGCCGCATTTACACTGGCACTTGCAAGGGTTTCTCCGCGTTCTTCCCATATCAGATCCGGCCCAATGAAAATCGTCCAAGCGTAGCCCTCACGGGTTTGGAAATCAACAATAAGCCCATTTTTGGTGAGAATGCTCATCTGGGCGGCTCCATCAGCAATTTGGAGAGGTTGGAGCTTGACCCCGAAGACCATAACTTCGGCCTCACTTTCTCTTCGCTTAGCTTCGTGAACCCGGAAAAGAATCAGTATGAGTACAAGCTTGAGGGCTTCGACAAGGATTGGGTGAAGGCTGGCAGTCAGAACCGCGCCTACTACACCAATTTGCCTCCTGGCTCTTACAAATTCCGCGTGCGCGGCAGCAATAGCGACAACCTGTGGGGTGCCGACGAGGCGACGCTTACTGTGAAAGTGCTGCCCCCGTGGTATGCCTCTTGGTGGATGAAGCTTATTTATTTCTTAGTGATTTTGGGTGTGGTAGTGGGGCTTGTATTCTTGCTGATGCGCCGCTCCAACCAAAAGCACCGCACTGAGATGCGACGCCTCAAGAACGAGAAGGAGATTGAGGTGTATCAGGCCAAGCTATCATTCTTCACAATGGTGGCTCATGAGATTCGCACACCCGTGTCGCTCATTATCGGCCCGCTGGAGAAGCTGATGAAGCGACAGGACGAGATTCCCGAATCGGTGAACAAGGATTTAAATATCATAGAGCGCAACAGCCAGCGACTGCTTTTCTTGGTCAACCAGCTCCTCGATTTCAAGAAGGTGGAGGAGGCGGGGCTCAACGTGCATTTCCGGCCCAGCAACATCACACAGCTGGTGCATGGCGTCACTGACCGTTTTGGCCCATCGATGGAGCAGAAGGGCATCACGCTGAATGTCAGGTGCGATGTGCCGGCAGACTTCACTGCCGATGTCGATTATGAGCTGGTGACAAAGCTTGTGAGCAACCTGATGAACAATGCCAGAAAGTTCACCAAGGATTATGTGGAGTGCGCGGTGGTTGCCGATGAAGCTCGCAATCAGTTTGTCATCTCTGTGAAGGATAATGGAATAGGGGTGAGCAAAAGCAACCAGGAGAAGATTTTCCGGCCATTCTATCAGGTCAACGATGAGAACAAGGACTCTAAGGGAGGCACCGGCTTGGGCCTGAGCATTGTGCGCAATGTGGTGGAGGCCCATGGTGGCACTATCGCCATTGACTCCGAGCTTGGCAAGGGCACCACTTTCATAGCCACTTTGCCCATACATCAGGCTGAGGTGGAGGATGAGCTTCCCGAGGATAAGGATGTGAAGCCTGAGCAGGCCGATGTGGTGCTGGCGCCTACCGAGCGTAAGGTGAAGATGCTGGTGGTGGATGACAATGATGAGCTATGCAATTTTATAGCCAACAGCTTCAGCGAGCAGTATGATGTAATTACTGCCGAGGATGGCGAAGAGGCTTGGAAGGCGCTTCACAAGCATCCGGATGTGAATCTGATTATCAGCGACTGGATGATGCCTAAGAAGGATGGCGTGGAGCTGTGCCGCGAGGTGCGCGCCGATAAGAACATCAGCCATATACCCTTTGTGCTGCTTACGGCTAAGACCGATGACATGTCGAAAATCGAGGGTCTGAATTGCGGGGCTGATGCTTATGTGGAGAAGCCTTTCTCTGTGCAAGTGCTGCAAGCGCGCATAGAGAATCTGATGCACATGCGCGAGATGCTGCGCCGTAAGTATTCGGAGACTCCGCTGGAGCCTATCGAGTCGATAGCCCCGCACTCGGTGGATAATGAATTTTTGACGGAGCTGACGCGCTACATCGAGGAGAATTTCTCCAATACGGAGCTGGATGTGGATTTCTTGGCCGACAAGATGGACATGAGCCGCAGCAGCCTTTACAGCAAGATTCGCGGCTTGGTGGATGTCACGCCCAATGACTTGATTCGCATCACTCGCCTCAAGCATGCGGCCCGCCTGCTGGCTGAGGGCAAGTATCGCATCAACGAGGTATGCTACTCTGTGGGCTTCAACAGCCCCAGCTATTTTGCCAAGTGCTTCCAGAAGCAGTTCGGTGTCTCTCCCAGCGACTTCCTCGCCCACCATTAGCGCCTCCCGGGGACGGTCCGCTTGCGGGCCTTTTAGGCTTTACACTCGCATTGCCTTGCGCGGCGCTGCGCGGCTGCTTCGTCCCTGTTCTCCTAAGAAGTGACATTGAACTTATGTGCCAATCTCATAGCAATACGCCCGCCTAAAAGTTTTGTCAATGCGATTTTGATTTTAGTGCGCAGAGGAATGGGAATGTCCAATTCCTTTCGTAGAGCCATTATTTCATGAATGTATTGCCGATTGCCGCATAGGCAGGCTTGCGAATAGACATACCGCCAAATCTTAGAATAGTATTCTTTCATCTGGTAATCGGGAATCTTGTATTTCAGCTGCAGCTCTCGAGTTAGGCGTAGGGATGAATTGTAAAAGCGGTATGCTTTCTCTGGGTCTTCTGCTGATGAGACAGATGGCTTGTCAACGCTGTAATGTAAAGTTATATCTGGGAGATAAGCGATATCTCCCGCATTGGCCATCGCTGCGAAAAGCTGAAGGTCCTCGCATAGCCATTTTCGCCCGCTAAACAATTTAGGATCGTCATATTGCAGAAATGCGGCCTTTCGGAACATCATTGTGCAAGAATGAATCAGCAGGTTAGGTTTGCGAGTCAATAAGGGCAATAAATATTCCGAGCCAGGTAGCAGGGGCTTGCGCCAGTACTCTCTTGTCTGTTGGGGGTCAAAGCTGGTTAGATCGCCTGTTTTTTCGTGAAGATATTTCCAATTGGTATGGACTAATGATACGTTGGGGTGCGCATCCAGCACATCAGCCTCTTTTTGTAATTTCAATGGGTCGCACCATACATCGTCGCCACCGCAATCGGCTATGTATTTGCCCTGAGCCGCCCTCACCGCATCGTAGTAATTGTCAACCAATCCCTTGTTGGTCGCATTATGTATGTATCGAATAATTCCAGGATGCTTATCGGCGTATTGCTGGCATATCACTGGGGTATTATCGCTTGAGCAATCGTCAGAAAGAATGATTTCAAAGGGAAAGTCACATTTTTGTGCCACTATTGAATCAAGAGTGCGGGCTATGTATTCCTCTTGATTGTAGGTGGCTACGATAACAGAAACTTTAGGTGTGGTACGATCCATTGCTACCAAATATTTAGAGCCTGTTTAATACTAATGGCAAAAGTACATAAAAAAGTTGAATGGATTGTATTAAAATCTTGAGGCAAATTTCTTTTTTTCCGTCTCGTTAAACTCTATGCTTGATTTTAACAATTGAAATTGTTACACTTCCCTAAAAACACAGGCTTTTTGGCTTGAGACCAATTTCTTTCTTGTTTAGATGTTGTGTATCTTGGCCGGAGCGCCATTATAACTTGGATGCAGGTTGTCAGGATTGATTACAAGGCGGTCAAGGACAAGTTCCGGATCCACCATATACACTTTGACAGTGTGCATGCCGGCTTCTTTATTGCCAAGATTAGTGTCAAGCCAGCGTATGAAATCAAAGATGTCGCGACGACGCGGTTTGCCGCTTGAAGTGAGGGCGAGCTCCTTATTGACTGCGGGGAGTGCCTTTATGACTTTTGAACGTTCAATGTTTTTCTTGTTATATTCATTGAATGTGTCACAGAAACCTTTGCGTGCATCAAGAATAATGGGGTCATCGTCATCGATTGCCACAGCAATGCGCAGTCCTCTCGCGGGATCAAGATCCTGTGTTGGTAAGACACCAAGCACAGCGGTCACATCTCCGTCTTCCGGAAGGAAGATGTCATATTCAAGACAAGGGGAATTCTTGAAATTCAGGGTGCTTTTGGCTGTCACCGGATTGATGTTCATACATCCTTCACCTCTGCCAAGGTCAGGAACAAACGACCATACAGCATTCTTTGCAGGGATGTTGCGGCTGTATTGATTTGCAGGGATTGTAAACTCACCGGCTCCGCCGAAATAAGGAGACCCGGTTTGAGGAACTGTATATTTTACAATTGGTACTTGCACGTATGCAATTCTCTTACCGTCATTGATGGTGAGTTGCCCTTCCGTCCTTCCGATTGGCGCTTTGTCCCAATCAATTGATACAAAGAATCTGGATTCTTTGTCAACATTATCATTACTGTCACTGATATGTATCCATGGTGTCTGGGTGGCTACCGTATATGCAAAGGTTCCGGTGCCCTTGTTGAATACATCCACATAATAAGAATTGTCATTCAGGATATCAAACACGGGCATGGAAATTGGTTTGCCATCCCAGGCATTTTCCGAACCTTCAACTGCCACTCCCATCTCGGGATAATCAAGAGGTATGACTCTGTACATTTCAGGGAGGACATTTTCTTTAGGCATAGCCCAGTTTTGATATCCGAAGTGATTGTCGCTCATCATTATGTCCCATTTTGCATCTGACATAGACTTATTGTAGTAAGCGCTAAGTTTTTTGTCGAGTTCAAAAAGAACGGCTGCACGGTCAAACCAATCGTTAGCACTTAAACGGCCTTGTTTCGCATAGATGTTGTTTTTGCCAGCAGCGATATAAATTTCGGCTGCACCTGCGGAAGCTTTCACGGGATATAGCACAAGTTGATAATAGGCATCACGAGCTTCGGGTGAAATTAGTGTTTCAATAATTTCAGCGCGCTTCACCAATTCATGCCATTTCTCGAGTTCCTTGTCGGATTCATTGTAGTTGACGTGACTGAATATTGTAGGATGTTGCACTTCCGGCTTGCGGAGCAGATTGTATTTTGAATATTTCGACACAATGTCGGCAATCTCCTCTGCATGTTCTTCCCCGAAGATATTCCTGGCCCATGCTATCTGATAATCCCATGTGTTTGATGCGGGTATTGCATCGGGATTCCACGCGTAGCGCATAATGAAATCAATTGGGAATTCCTTAGGTTTCAGATCACCTACATTTATTATCCAAATCCTGTCGATTCCTGTCTGATAGGCAAGATTAAGTTGTTCCTGGAGTTTGGGGATGGTTGTAGTGTTGACCCAACGGTCGTTCCATGGTCCACCATTCATGTCAATATGATAATAAAGTCCCATTCCTCCTTTGCGTTTTCTCTCTTTTGCCGGACCGATTCGGCGTATCTGTCCCCAGTTGTTGTCGCAGAAAAGAAGAGTGACATCATCGGGAACAGTAAGCCCGGCATCATAATAGCGTTGCACTTCAGTGAATATAGCCCAGAGTTGGGGTACTTCGGAAGCTTTTTTACCATATACATCCTCGATAATCTGCCGTTGGTCACGAATCACGTCTTTAAGGACCACCATGTTTTCTTCATCGTTTCCTTTCCCCATAGGAGAGTCCCCATCTCCGCGCATGCCTATTGTGATTATACTTTCACGCCCTTTGTTGTTCTCAAGTCCTTCGATAAAGAAATTCTTGACATTCTCCTTGTTTGTTACATAATCCCATGGCCCGATTTTATCCTTTCTGCGCACATATTCACGATGAGCACGCATCATTGGTTCATGATGACTTGTTCCCATCACAATGCCATACTCATCGGCAAGCACAGGATTCATCGGGTCATCTTCATTGAACGCGCTGCACCACATCGCCGGCCAAAGATAGTTGGCTTTCAGACGAAGAAGCAATTCAAACATCTTTGTGTACATTCCGCTTTTAAAACCTCCAAATTTGGCATGTGTCCACCCTCCGAACGACGGCCATTCATCATTTATAAATATGCCTCTGTATTTTACTTTAGGAGATTCTTGCAAGTATCTGCCTTTAGCGAGATATAGAGACTCTGACTTCCTGACGGGAACATCTGCCCACCAGTACCATGGAGATACTCCTATCTTCTCTGAAATGTCATATATACCGAAGATAGTGCCGCGTTTGTCGCTTCCAATCACATAAAGGTCATCGCCTATCGTTTCGATAATAAAGGATTCCCATTGACCTCGGATATCAGATACATCTATCTTTTTTGCCTTGACAAGATTATCAATGAGCTTGCTATGTCCAAGTGTTCCGATTATAATTGAGTTCGGCTTTATGCCTGTTGATGACTTCACTAAATTAGCAGGTGTGCCGGTTACTTTCTCAATGTCACTTCCCAAGTCTGCGGCAGCGCGAATCACCCCTTTCCAATCATTAGAATCTACGTAAATATCACATGATTTACTATTTTCGGAGATTGTGAAATCGCTATCACTCTTTTCTTTTTTAATGTAATCCGGAAGCAGGTCATAGCCATTTCCGGCTTTTGCCGTTGCAAACGTCGAGACCGATAGCAGCAGTCCCGACGTGAAGCTGAGTATTTTTGAAATGAGACTCATATTTACAATTTCATTTTTTTAATTAGATTGTATTTATTTCCAATACTGCAGGTTCGGCCACCCCTTCAATTTTGATTGTGACGGTGCCTTTTCCTTTCTTGCGCGTTGACTGCACTATGGCGAGCGCTTTCCCGAAGTAGGTCTTAAGTTCATTGCCTGAAAATGTCTTTTCACGGCGTAGGTCTCCGCTGTCGAGACCTAAAAATTTCAAGTCCCCATCCACTGTCACTGTCACTCTGCGGTCATCTGTCTGCACGAAATTACCGTCTTTGTCGAGGAGCTCAATTGATATATGGGAAAGATCATGACCATCGGCATTGATAGTGGTCCGGTCTGCTTTTATATTGGCTTTCTCGGTATTGCCCGCAGTGACAATCTGATAATCCGCCACAGCTTCGTCACCGTTGTAACCAATAGCCTTGAGTTTGCCGGGCTGATAAGGTAGGCACCATACAATTGTATTGTTGGTGAAATCATCCGTCTTGTGTTTTCCCATCGGTTTGTCATTCAGTAACAGCTCCACGCTCTCGCAATTGGTAGTGGTGCGTATTTCCATGACAAGCCCGCAATACCGGTTGGGAAAATTCCAGATTGAAGCCATGTTCGGCCATTGCCATAGGTCGCGTCCATGGTCGATGTCAAGTGAGGGATCAACGACGGCGATGCTGACCATCGGAGTCTTGTTCCACATCGCACGGTGATATGCCGCGCGTGGTTTCTCATTCATGCAGATGTCGAATAAGCCTGCCGGCCAACCTTTGCTCGGCCATCCTGCCTCGCCGAGATAGTCAACTCCTGACCAAAGAAAGCCTCCGGCCACGAAGTCATTATCCTTTACTATCTGCCATGGATTCAGTGGAGTATAACTTCTGATATTACCCTCTTCTCCGCGATAGTAAGGCAACTCTTCGGAGATATAGCACATTCTTTCCGGATGGATTTTCTTTTCTGAGAGCATACGCGCCTCAAGATAGTTGTCTGTGCGGATACCAAACGGTGTATCGTAGATATCAACGACTTTGCCACCAGCTTTCACCTTCGTCTGCATGGAATACATATTTGGTGTCTCCACATCCCATAGAAGCGGATTGGCTACGTTGAGTGTCTGTTTCAAATCTGACTTTCCTCCCGGATTGACATTGACTTTGCCCGACACCGGCTTTCCGATACCTTTACCGTCAGGACCTATTACCATGTTTTCCACTGTCACAGTCTGCACTTTGTCTGAATTATTGGCGACGGTGCTTACAATATCAATTGTGGCAGATGAATTTGTTATTGACGGCGTAGTGATGTATGTGCCATAATCCGATATATGGATAGGGTTTGTGGCTTGAAGCCATGCATGTCGGTATATTCCGGCACCGGAATACCAACGGGGACGCCCTCCCGTGGTGTCAACTTTGACAGCAATAGTGTTCTCACCATCCTTAAGATAAGGGGTAAGGTCATATATCACACTTGTGAATCCGTAAGGATGGAATCCGAGATGATGGCCGTTGATATATACATCGCTCTGCATGAAGATGCCGTCGAATATAATCGACACTTCCTTCCCTTTGTAGTTTTTGGGTATAGTGAAAGTCTTGCGGTACCATCCTTTCCCTTCCGGAAGATATGCTGCTGAGCCCTGTCCTTTGCTGTCGAAAGCTTGCTTGATATTCCAGTCATGGGGCAGTTGCACTTCCTCCCATCCGCTGTTGTTGAAGTCCGTGCTGGAATATTCCGGATTGTCACCCAGAATGAATTTCCAATCGAAATCAAAGTTATCCCTTATTCGCGGGCTTTTATGCGCTGCTGTTGATGTGATACCTGCTGTAAGCATCAACAATAAAAATAAGATTGTTTTTTTCAAGATTGGTTATTTGATTTGCTATTTGATTTGTCGTTGACATTTTGTTTCTCTCATAAAAAGATAAGATGGCTCATATCCTCCGTAGTCAATTGCTATTTTCTCAAAAACTATACCTTCATCCAAAGGTCGTATCTTCAAATCATGTAATCCGTCTTCTTTCTTAGGAATATCAAGGTTCACTGTCTTTTCGACTACTCGTCGCGCCACTGTTGGGTAGAATACAGAATAAATGTTCTTGGGGTTTTCATTTAGATCGGAGTTGAAGTTTACGATTTTTTCAGCTCCTCCGTCAATACTCACGGCATATCTGTGTCCCTCCGGACGCTTGAATGCAAGCGTAGATTTTACGATTATGTGTATATCCGCATTCTTGACATCTTCCGGCAGTTTCATCCGATATGTCAGAGATTCTCCACCACAGGTATGTGTGTATGGCATCAGCGCGATACCACTCAAAGTACGGCCCATATCGGGTATTACCGTCCATCGGGTAGAAGTCCCGTCTTCGGCATTATAGTAGTGTTCAGCCTCCATAACGACCACTCCCGTATTACCGGGAAAGAAGACATAATTACCTTTCATCTCTTCAGGATTATCAAATCGGAACACTTCCGGCATTGTGTCCTTCTCGAAATCATCATTCCATATCTTATAGCCGATGTGTTTCTGTGTCATCATTCCATTCCATTTGCCTCCTGAAAAATCTGTGTTATAACTTGCCATCAGTTCTGCATCTCGTGCAAATGCCTTTTCTGCCCGGTCTGCCCATTCATTTGCCATTGGATTGTTCCCTTTGTATAGTTTGTGGTTCATTGCCACTGAGTGATACATGTCGTAAAGATTGGCCATCATTTGTACAGGAAAAAGTATAATTTGTTGGTAGGCATCTTGATATTCCGGTGCCAATGTAAAATATTGGCGCAATGCCTCTGCCTCAAGACTCATGAAGTCTTTTGCAACCATATCCCATTCGCCGTTATCGATATTATATGTGTTCCAATCCAGCATTTCGGGAGTGACCCGGCCGGCATATTTGCTGTATAGGTTGAGAATCCTTGCAGCTTCCTCTCCTTGGTCATTGCCAAACTGTTGGTTGCAGAATGCTACGGTATGGTCTGTAATATGGTTTACATCATATTTTTTAGGTGTCCACGCTATATCGAAAAAAAGAGAAATGGGATATTCCATAGGCTTAAGGTCTCCCACATTTAGAATCCATAGTTTATCCACTCCATAATCATAAGTGAGATTAAGCTGTTCCCACATATTCTGGATAGGAGTAACATTCAATAGTTTTGTGTTTCTTGGTGCCCCGACATAATCTACATGATAATAAAGACCCCAACCTCCGGGATGTTTTCTCTCCTCATCGTTAGGCAGCCGCCTCACATTGCCCCAATTGTCGTCGCAAAGAAGGTAGATCACATCATCTGGAGCACGCAATCCTTTATCGTAATAGTCAAGCACCTCCTTATACAATGCCCATATCTGTGGAGTTTCTTTAGCCGGACGGTTGGTGACTTTCTCAATAATTTTCCGTTGGTTCTTTATCACACGGTCAAGCAATTCGACATCTGCAGTCTCACTCATGGCAGCGTCTCCGTCGCCTCGCATGCCAATGGTCACTATGTCTTCAGTATCTTTCATGCGCTCTATCCCCTCGGTGAAGAATTTGTCGATCACCTGCTGGTTTGCAGCATAGTTCCATTGTCCATATTCTTTTCGATTACGTGCCCATTCCTGATGGTTGCGCGCCATAGGTTCGTGATGGGATGTCCCCATTATGACACCCATTTCATCGGCTGTCTTGCTGTTTTCAGCATCATCGCCATAGAAAGACCAGCACCACATAGCAGGCCATAGGTAGTTCCCTCGAAGGCGGAGTATCAACTCACATACATCCCCATAAAAGTTATGGTCTCCGTAGTTGGTTCCGTATGTGTTTTTTACCCAGTCTGTGAGGCATGGTGCTTCATCGTTGAGGAAAATGCCACGGTATCGTACAGATGGTTCTCCCGCCGTATAAGTCCCGTATGCCATTGATAGATTATCTTTGTGCATTATCGGCACATCTGCCCACCAATACCATGGAGAGACTCCAATCTGTTCCGATAGCTCATAAATGCCGTATATTACCCCACGTCGGTCGCTGCCGGCAATCACAAGAGCTTCATCAACTCCGGGGAAAGGACTCTTCAAGGTGGTCATTATATATTTCTCACATTTCCCTTTCAATTCCTTCCCATTGATTTTCTTTTGCTTTATGAGCTGTTTTATCAATTCATTTTTCTCAGTTCCGGCAATTATAATTGTCCTCGCTCCGGAAAGTGCATTTATCACTGGTGCTGCTGTGCCAGACACATGTTCAAAATCTTTAGCGAGATTTGTTGCGGCAATGCTAATGCCTCTTTCGTCGTTTTCACTAATCATGATTGCAGTTGGCCGACCATTCACTATCAGTGGGAAATTCCCAGCACCGACTGATTCCACCGTAATGCCCTGATGGTCAATGGCTCCTGCATTAAAGACACTCATGGCGCCCAATATAATTGAGGTTAACGCGATTTTTTGTAGTAAATCCATATGATAATGATATTAGTTCCATAATCCACCCGCAATTTAGCCGTATCCTGCCGGTTTTTCTTTCAATTGCAAAGTTAGTTGGCCATTTTCATGACAACAATTTCTTCTGTAACACATACGTTTCATTAGGTAACATCTCTTTCGTTTTCACTATAATGTTACATTGAACCATGGTATAGGTAACCCTGTTTGTGGTGATTTAATGTTGATGATTCGTGTTTTTACCAATACACATTTCTACTTGCGCACGACAATAAAAATTGGCCGATATTGAAACGGAGACAGATTGAAATAGGTCAACATTCAATTTATTCCTGTTATCATGCTTTGGAAGAATCTCTGCGATGTCGGTTGTCGGAAGATGAAACATTGATTACCGTAAAGTGTCCGATTGTGCTTGTAGGGTGCAGATGACTGTCTTATACCATTGATTTGTTGTCAGGGTAACGCAAATAATAGTTTGTGTTGCGGCATGTAACACTCGAAAGATTCAATGTAACATTTCTAAAAAATATTGTTTATGGGAATTTAACCGGGTCCAAAAAGAATTACCAAATCAACAGGCAAACCGGATCGTAGACAGATGGATAACAAATCAACTCCGGGAAACACACCCTCTCTCAAACCTCACATCCACAAGAAAGGTGATTAAAAATCCTTAGGTGGATTCCATTTTAAGTGCTATTGTTTCCAAGCCACAATAGCACTTTTTCATAAGATAGCATTATATTTCAAGGGTTTCTACGCTGAATATTTGGAGAGAAAGAAATAAATGGCTAATTTTGCATTGACAATTTGTGTCACAAATGACGCTTATTGTCATTGATATGATCATTCAAAGACCTCATTACCTCGATAAACTAATATCATGCCGTCACAACGGTATGATAAAAATTATCACCGGCATACGTCGTTGCGGCAAATCCGACTCAAGCCGAAAAGCCTGTGTTTTTAATAATGACGAAAATCTACGAGTAACGAATATCAACGAATTTAATTTTTGATTTCTAACAAAAGAAAATATAGTCCGTTAATTTTCGTAAATTCGTTGATTCTCGTCAAAACACATAAAAGTGGTACCATTTTTCGCTGATTTCTGGTACCATGGTACCGAAATGGTACCAAAACTTTCCTCGCGTCGCCACACATACAAACGCAACAGCCACACGACCTATTGCGCTTGGCGTTCGTTAACTATCTAAAAACCAATTTAATATAGGGGAATATAGGTGGACATAGGGGAATAAAATAGGCGGCCTCAATGACCGCCTGGTGATCCGCCTGGGGCTCGAACCCAGGACCCCAACATTAAAAGTGTTGTCGCTCCAAGGCATCCAAAAGGCTCGCCTACGGCTCTCCTTTTTGATGCTACCCGCTGAGCTATCGAATCTTACAGTTAATCGCGCAGTCGAGATGCACTTACTTCTTCCTTTATCCGGTTTACAGTATGGTTTACAGTTGCTATATTTTGAGATGGGTTTAACAATAAATTTATTCTCTCAGAAAATTGTCACTGACTATATCGGATAGGTTAATCATCATCTCCTTCACCAAATGATAGTCTTTGCTGATATTCAATTTCATGTCGCAAAGTTAGCGATTTTCAGTGACATTATCTAATTCTACTATCATAGAGTCATAGAAACAACTCATCATTATAGAATATTTCATTGTCGGTAGTAAGGCCATATATCAGATTGACGGTCAACGAGCCACATTGTATCATTCTCTAATTTATAAATTATAAGAACCTCATCTTGTGGATTTCTTGACTTCATATAGGCTTCCCTTGATAGCGTTTCGTTTGCGTTATAGTTTTTTAGGGTAATTAGATTCTTCTTGTGATTGTATTGTACTCTTCCGCTCAATTCTCGGACAAATTGATATGTCATTTTCCCATTTGCATCAAAGTCTTGTGCTTCTTCTATATCAACTGTGTACGTGCTATCTGAATTTAACGTGAGAATTGTGCGTGGGTCATATATGTGTCCGTAACCGTGCCAAGTTCCAATTATCCTATCGAATAGAATGTCTTTAGATTTTGGTTCTCCATATCTGAATAAGCACATTTCGTATTCATCAATCGGATATGGTTTCCCATTATCAGCAACAATATGTTTTCTTCCCTCTATAATAGAATCAAGCGCAGATGAATCCATTGGAGCATTCCAAAATTCATCAGTTTCCCAATAAGGAGAGACGGACGAATCTCTATCTGATTTACAACTTGCGATTGCAAGCAAAATGATAATAAATAAAAAATGCTCTCTCATATATATTAAAATTAGCGTACCTTTTGCATTTTCCTATATATTAGAATATATATCACAAAAAGGTACGCAACGAAACAGTGTGATTCCTATTCTGCGGTTGTGAAGTTCCGTATTTCGGTATAATAGATGGCTGAAAGTTTATTAGTCACATCGTCATATTTGTCATAATAAGCAATGTAATAATAGGTCGTATTGGGTTGCAACTTATCAAGTTCAAGTGTTGTAATGCCCTCACCGAAAAACCCCATGCTTCTGATTACACCCAATTTCGACCATTCTTCTGTATCATCGCTTATTGAGAGTTGAAACACTCTGATAAAGTCTACAAGTTCAGATTTTTCCATCGAATAAAAGACTCCCCATCTGTCTTTATAAGAATCAGACTGTAAAATTACAGAGGTGCTTGCTTCTTTCATAGGTTTGACATCCCAATTAGAAACTTTTATATATTCTGTTTCTTTTAAGTTTTTGGGTTCATCTTCATCGGAACACGCGGTCATGAAAGGGAATGTCATAAGCACAATTAGTGCGCCCATTAATAATTTTAAGAGTTTTGTCATTTTATCAATTATTACGAGTGAATATTTCTAAATCATTACCTGATGTGTTGAGGGTATCTCCATCAAGGATTACTGTATTCTTGTGAACATAGACAACCAAAGAATCAGGTGAGAGTTTGCGTATCGTCCAACTCTCGTTTTTAGATTCAGATGTGTATGCGTCAGGATAGAAGCCGTAAAGCACTATCGAATCTTTGTCAGCGTAATATCTGCCGGATTGCTTATTGGTATAGCCGTCTGCACTGTATTTATAATGGTACTTGCCGTTTGATTCAATCTTTAAAGACACATTGGGTTGTTGCCACTCTCCGATAAGAAAATTTGGTTGAGTAGTTTGTATGCTATGTGTTGAGCAAGCCGACAAGAGCATTGCTAAACCTGATAATATGATAGCCGATTTATTCATTCTCTATAATTTTATCAAAAATGTATTCTTCACGTCCAACTGCACCATGAGCCATAAGCCGATATATAGATGCAATCAGGAAATCAACTTTGTTCAACTCGCTCATAATGTTTGTCTGTTCTCCATTATGGGTGTCAATCGAACTGTGAAGAAGATGTTTCATCGCCACATTAACAGTCTCAATATCCTGAGTGTCCTGTCCATTAACTTTTCCCTCCCCATTCTTTATGAGGTTGAATCGGTATGCGTCAAGGTCAGAAGATAGATTATGCAGATTGTGACATAGATTATCAAGTGTTTGTTTCACTTGCCCATGTATATTCAACGGTTCAGGTGAATTGGCTTGTTGGCAAAACTCATAGCCAAGATTACAAAGAGCCTTCCCGATTTCGTATATATATGGTCGTATTAAATTATCCATTATTATTTCTCTTTATGTGTGTTACGCATTATTATTGCAAGAGTAACGAAGAATCCTATAAATAGAATCCAACCAATA
>CAZRYC010000006.1:0-64979 GCA_964604175.1 uncultured Bacteroides sp. | reverse complement strand
ACTCGAACCCACTCCTACGCCACCATGGATGGTAACGCCTCCGTTCCAACATCATGTCTCTACCATTACCCTATAATTACCTTAGTAGGTGATAGCGGTGGGACTCGAACCCACTCCTCTTCTGCTCATATAAGCAGAGCCTCCGTTCCGACATCATGGCTCTACCATCATCTGCTAAAAGATAAAACAAAGTTACAAATTTTAATTGATAAGACAAAACGAAATTTCAAATATTTATCGATGCTTATCTTTGGCTATCGATATTTATCAAATAGTTAATCCCTTTGGTCGTGAGATCGCTGCGCTAAGTTGATACATATTTACTCCTAACGTCGTGAGACCGCTTCGCTAAGTTGTAACACGATTTTGTAAGGGGCTGATAGTCAGAGTATGTTAACTTCGAGGAGGTGAAGGAAGGACCGATATCGATAACAATCGATAGTCAACGATATGTGAAATCGGCAAGGAATCCATGGATTTCCTTGCCGATTTCTTTGTTTTTGTTTGGGAGTTTCAAATATGTTTGCTGAATTCGCAAAAGAAATCTCCACTTTGTGCCAACCTTTCTTATCAAAGCAATGGCTTTCAATCTAATCCTCAACACTAAATTTTGTGGTTTGAGAGAATTTGATTAAATTTGCCATCGGATGGAAATGGAAACCAATGTCAGATTGTTAATAGAAAAAGCGAATGTTATGTCGGAATCAGAAATGAACAGCTATAGGCTTACTTCCTTAGAGGAGCCAGGCGACGAGCGCATGGCTCAGATTATGCGCGAAGTTGCCGAGGATGCCCGGGAAAGCACTCTCCGCGCAGCAGAGCGCGTGGCTGCCGGTATTGAGGAAGCTGCGCGATCAAGCTGCTTACATGTGGAAGAAACTCTTAAAAGGCTTCGCAATGAGTGCAAGTAGCCATCTTCCAGTACTTATAGTAGTGGCTGGGCCCAACGGTTCAGGCAAAACATCCATTACTCAAAAGATCCTACATCACGATTGGCTTGAGAATTCCGAGTATATCAATCCAGATATGATAGCACGTGATGTCTTTGGCAATTGGAATGACCAATCAGCTGTTCTACAAGCTGCCAATTATTGTAAAGAGTGGCATGAAAGATGCCTTAATGAAAAACGAAGCCATATTTTTGAAACCGTGATGTCAGCCCAGGAGAAAGTATAGTATATTCTAAGAGCCAAGGAATGTGGATTTTTTGTACGCCTTTTCTTCGTATCGACTTCTTCTCCTACAATAAACGCTAAGCGGGTAGCGCAAAGAGTGCTAGATGGAGGTCATGATGTTCCTATACCCAAAATCATTTCCAGATACGACAAATCCATTGGTAATTGTATAGCATTGGTTCCTTTTATAGATCGGCTTTATGTTTACGACAATTCGATTGAGGACACAGAGGCTCGCTTGCTTTTCCGGTTTAGCGATGGCAAATTGGTGAAGCAATACCAAGAAGAGCTCCCAGCCTGGGCCATTCCAATATTTGAGAGACATAAATAGATATAATTAACTTTAAAATATACACATTTATGGCTCAAGCCGGATTTAATGTTGATGGATTTTAGTGGAAATGCAAAAAACGTGTTCCAAATCTGTTAAATAATTGCTAAATTTGCTGCAAGAAAGAGATTGAAGTTATGCTTCCCTAAAAACACAGGCTTTTTGGCTTGAGCCGTAATACTTTGCTTTTGGCGAAGTATATTCCAGGGGGATTCTTTCTCCACGCGAACGGCAGCTAATCACAGTAAGCGCCTTGGCAGCCTTGGGAAATGCCAAGAACCAACTGGCCTTTCATTTGGAAGGCGCCTTGCATGTCGGATGCACTCCGGAGGAACTGAAGGAAGCAATTCTTATCGTAAGCGTCTATGCCGGTTTCCCCGCGGCCTTTAATGCAGCCGAGGTGCTTCGTAATGTGATTTCAGAAGCATAGAATAGGGAACCGTCATTTATCAATCTCAACGATAAGCGAAATCGGTAAGGAATCCGCAGAATTCTTTGTTGATTTTGCTGTTTTTACTTTGTAGATTATAGGCCCTGGGTGAGGAATTGGCGGAGGGGGAGGTGGATAAAGCCCTCTATTGTTGAGCGCCCGAGCATCGGGCTGAGAGAAATGACATATTTGGGATAGTTGTCATTGATTTTCCTGAGGGCTCCGAATTCGCGGTCGAAAGTGTCTTGGGAAGATAAGATATAGGTGACCTGAATATAGATAGGGTTGCCTTGGCGGTCAGTAGCCACGAAATCCACTTCCCCAGCTGGTAGTTGCCCCACGTTAACTTTGTATCCTTGTCGGATAAGTTCCTGGTATACTATAGTCTCGAGGACCCTTTCTATGTCTTTTGCTCGGTCGCCTCCTAAGAGAATGTTGCGAATGCCATGGTCCTCGAAGTAGAACTTATCATTCTGTTCCAGAAGTTTCTTACCGTGAATATCGAAGCGTGGAACACGTCTCACTATGAATGCCTCGCATAGCATCTTAAGGTACCCAAGGACAGCCCCTGGGGTGGTTTCTACCCCATTGCCATTTAGCCTCTTGCTGATGTTGTTGGCTGATACAAGCTTGCCGGTGGTGTCCGCAAGGAATCGTGCTATATTCTCCAACAGAGCCGGATTTCGAATTTTATTCCTGAGGATAACATCTTTGAGGAGTGCCGTGTTGAAGATGTCAGTGAGGATGGTGCGAGTCAGTGATTCAGTCAAGGCCACATTGCGCAGCGAAGGCATTCCACCGAAATTAATGTAAGCCATCAGAGACTCTTCGCTATCCTGAAGGTTGTGGAATTCCAGAAATTCGACGTAACTAAGGGCATGCACATAAACTTCGCGATAACGGCCTCCGAGCAGCGTGCTGAGCTCGCTGCTCAGCATCTTTGCATTGCTTCCCGTAACTACCACAAAGCAGTTGGGCTGCTTGCGCCAATGGCGCAAAGCCTTTTCAAACTCCTCGATTTCCTGCACCTCGTCAATGAGGATGTAATTTGGCATTTCCAGGTCGACCCTTTCCTTAATGTACTGATGCAAATCTGAATAGGTCTTGATGAAGTCGAAATCAAGGTCTTCCTTGTCAATGCGTATGCAATTAGAGGCGCCATCAGCCTCAACTACCAGTTTAAAGGAGTCGAGCATCCAGCTCTTTCCCACCCTACGTTGGCCTGTGAGCACAATTATCATGTTTTCTGCAAGCCCTTGCCTGATAGCCTCGATGTATTTGCCTCGTATAATGATATCTTCCATAAGAGCCTGTTTAATAAGAAATGTTAATCGAAAAGCTGCTCCACGGATTGCAGAGGCGGTTGTAATTTCTTTTCATTAAAGACATGATGTTTATTATTATTGTTGTTATTTAAAAGTCCTTCGCCTTGGCTCCTTTTTTGTTAAATTTTTCCTGTTCGTCAGTCACATAGCTCGCTATGCTCCTTCCTCACAGATAAAAATTTAACTAAAAAATGAGCCACTTTTCGATTTAACATTTCTTATTAAACAGGCTCTAAGTTTGTGGCATGACTTAAACTTTCCGCTAAATTACGAAAAATTTTCGATACAACAAAAACTTTTCAAATTTTTATTATAAGTTTTTGTTACACCTTGCAAAGTGGAGAAAATCCTTACCCATTTTATGTCGATTTTGTTGTTTTTATTCGGGTGTTTCAAATATGTTTGCTAATTACGAAAGAAATTCTGACAAGGGGTTGACTTTCGATGTGCCATGAAAAAGGCTTTGCCGCTAACGTGTGACAGAGGATTAATCTTAAGGACTGACAGTAACCAAATTTAAAGCATTATGTCCACTCGCGCATACATTTCAGTAAGAATCAAGGACGAAGACATTAGCAACGCAGCCAATGTCCCTGCGCCATATCTGTGACATTACAGAATCCTTACTATCAGGGAGGGGTATAGACGTATCTGATAGGAAGGTTGGCATCGATTATAGCCAACCTTTCTTATCAAAGCAATGGATTTCAAACCCATCCTCAACTCTAAATTGATAGACACACCCCGATTTCTTTGTTTTTCTTTGTGGACTCAAAATTACAATCCTAACATTACAGCTGGGGCGATGCCGAGGACGGCGCACAGGGCTCCAGCAATCTTAAGGGTTGGTTCGGCGCGACCATTGAGATAGTCGCTGATACGAGAGGGGCTGATGCCTATTTCCTTAGCCAACTGACGTTGGGTAATTCCCTTTTCTTCTATTGCAAGACGAAGAATGTCGGCTATTGAAGGCTTACCTATTGGATAATGTTCCTTTTCGTAAGCCTCTACAATGTCTGACACTAAGGTGAGTTCAATTACACTGGGGTCATTGGTGGGCATATCGTCAGTTACTATAGGGAGGAGCTCTTCGATTCTTTGAAGGGCATATTCGTATTGTTCTATCAATCTCAACGATAAGCGAAATCGGCAAGGAATCTATTGAATCCTTGCCGATTTTGCTTTTCTTACTTTGTAGGTTCAAATATGGTTGCTAAATTTGCAAAGCCTAAGAAACAGGGCTATATAGATACGCTATGGAAAAAGTTAACAAGTTACAAGAGACCGAGGACAGAATCATAATGATTCGAGACCTTCCAGTATTGATCGACCGCGATGTGGCCGAACTTTACGGCGTGACTACAAAAGTGGTTAATCAAGCAGAAAAGAGAAACGAAGATAAGTTTCCTGAAAGTTATCGATTCCCCCTGCAACCACCTGATATTCAAGAACTGGTCACAAATTGTGACCGGTTCAAAACCTTAAAACATTCCACTTCACGTACCTATGCCTTTACAGAAAAGGGACTATACATGTTAGCAACTGTATTACGAAGTCCAATGGCTACGGAGGTAACATTTGCTATTATTGAGACCTTCACAAAGGTGCGTGAACTCTCGCGTGCCATAGCTCACGCTAATCTGACGGGCATTGAACCAAGCAATGAGGTGCAAAAAGGAATCCAAGAAAGGTTGGCCGATGTGCTTAATGATAACTTGCCTCTTAAAGTACAAAAGATAACCATGGGCCTAAATCTTGGTTTCGTCAAATTTGAGGTGGAGATGTCATGGGATAAAGAGAAAGCCGCAAAGCATCAAGAAATTTCACAGAATACACACAAGCCTTACTAACAGTGGGATATACATGTATAAATAAAAGGCTGGCTTGTAGGTGAAACAGCCTTTCTATCTCATAAGTTTGTGTTAATCGATGACGCCGTCGGAGAGGGTGAAGCCGTCGAGGGAGTTTTCCTTAGTTTGGATGCAGAGGTAGGTGATTTCTGAGTCAGGAGCTGCTGAGAGCTGACGCTTTGCAGCAGGGCTCACGCGCAGCCAGTCACCAGCTTGCAAAGCAACGGGCTGACCATCAATGGTCATTGTGCCGCGGCCAGAGAGGACAGCATAGACCTCTTCGTTGGTTTTGTGGTGATGCACGAAAGGCACGCTTGCGCCGGCTGGCATCGTATTGATTGATATCTCAGCGCCAGTGAGGCCGAGATTGTCGTGGAGCTCTACGCGAGCTTCCTTTGGAGCGGTGAATTTTGCGTAATTGTTCATATCAATTGGTTTTTGATTTATTGTGATGCAAAGTTAGTGGATTTGAATCCAAAAGTCAAGAACGCACAAGAGTGAACGTCACGCACTTTTAGGTTAGTATTGCTGATTATCAAACCGCATGGCTCGGATAACTTTATAACTATTTAACTTTCCCCAAAACATATTTTGGTAATTAAGGAATATTACTTACCTTTGTAGAGTATTAAACGCATCAAGAAGTTATGACGGCTTTTACCAACAGAGAGATAGTGGTTCCTGATTGTCCAATCAGGAACATCTTGTCGCGCTTTGGCGACAAGTGGTCAATGCTTGTGCTTTACACATTGGAGTGTCGAGGCACAATGCGTTACAGCGAAATAGCGCGCTCCATCCCCGACATCTCGCAGAAGATGCTCACCACCACACTCCGCACTTTGGGTCAAGATGGCCTTGTGGCCAGAAAGCTATACACAGAGGTTCCACCGAGGGTGGAATACAGCCTCACCCAGCGATCTCAGTCGCTTATGCCTCACCTCGACTCTCTCATCCAATGGGCCCTCGACAATTCCGCCGCCATATTGAACGACCGCACCCATGCCTCAGTTGCCCAATAACAAATTCATCTTTCCCATTTGGAAATAAGGGCACCAGTGAGGGCCTTTTTACTCTTCAACCATTGTTCTATCAATAAAAATCCCAAACACTGATTGGGAAATCTCTTGATCAGAACAACCGAGATAGAGGCTAGGAAGTTGAAATTCAAAATATCTTAGCAACAATAAAATAAAGATGACAGAACTAAATCCTAAAAATTTTTATACTGGATTAGACCATCTATATCAGCCTCTGTTGATAAGGGCCCAGATTGAGGCTTTAAGTTATGTTGAGCGGATTCTTAGGGATGAAATCTCTTTTCAACCTAATGCCTTAAAGGTGGATTACGCTTTGCCAGAAGCCGGTTGGCTTGATACAGATATTTATATCGATGGCAAAAAGGCCCTATCATTCAGTTTCAGCGCTTGGGACAATAGTGTGATGGACTTGCGAAATTGGCTCGAAGGACTAACTTACGACCAATATGACAATACCATTGTGAGCCTATACCATGCCGATTGTGAGCGAAACGATGTTGTGTTCTATGGTATGGTTTACGCAAGGGAGCGGAGGATATGGAAGCGATTCTTATCGTGAGCGTCTATGCCTGTTTCCCCACTGCCTTTAATGCTGCCTAAGTGCTTCGGAATGTGATTTTAAAAACATAGAAGATGGAGCCATCATTTATCGATGCTTATCTTTGGCTATCGATTTTTATCAAATAGTTACTCCTAACGTCGTGAAATCGCTTCGCTAAGTTGTAACACAACTTAATTAGTGACCAAGTAGTACTTAATGCTTCTACATAGTTGACAAATAATTCCCAATAAAGTTAAAGGATTTGGGAAATCGCAGCAGAATTTTACTCATTTTGACAACTTAAAAGTTGTCAATTTCAGTTTTATTTAGTACCTTTGCATCAAATCTTAAAATTTTACAGAATGACTTTTGACGACATTACAAATGATGGCAGACTATGGAGTGTAAGATATGACAATGCCCCAGATAATGCTTTGTCAATGCTCTTCAACCAATGGAATGACATTAATTGGTTGAGAGCTTTCTTTAAGGCCAATCTTGACGATTTGGCTTCCTATTTTAAGGTAACTGATGTGAATGCGGCAATATATGACACATTGGAGGATGCTGAGCATTTGCAATGTCTCATCATGGATATCTCTCCAGAAGCGGATTTGGATAAACTATTCAGGCATCTTGAACCTAATAGAGCCCATGAACTGACTCTTGGAAAAGAAAAAGGGAAAATGACAGGTAGGCCGAAACACGCTTCTTGGTTGCGTATCTATGCCATAAAGCTCTCCCCAGGAAGATACATTATCACAGGTGGCGCCATCAAGTTAACAGCTACAATGATGGAACGCCAGCACACATTGGATGAATTGGCTAAAATGGAGAAGGTTAGGAACTTCCTTTTGTCTGAAGGTGTTATAGATAATGAAGGTTTCGAAGACTATTTACGTGAACTTTAAAATTTGAATAGTATGGATCCCATAGTTGAAAAGCTTAGAAAATATTCTTCTCCTACTCCCTCAAAATGGAGAGAAGAAGCCCAATGGAGAATTGATAACAAGAATTGGTTGAGATTTTCCCAAATGATAGCAATGCGAATACTGGATCGCATGGAGGAACTAAACATATCCCAACGCAAAGTGGCAGAGATGTTGGGGTGCTCTCAACAATATGTTTGCAAACTCCTTAAGGGAAATGAAAATCTTTCACTTGAAACAATTTGCAAATTAGACGAAAGCCTCTCCTTAGGCATCCTGCCCAAGATTTGAACTTATATTAAAAGTTGGTAAATTGTTTTGAAATTTGAGGAGAATGTGCTCATGAGCGTCTATGCCGGTTTCCCCACTGCCTTTAATGCCACAGAAGTGCTTCGGAATGTGATTTCAAAAGCATAGATGAGGGAGCCGTCATTTATCAATCTCAACGATAAACAAAATCGGCAAGGAATCTATTGAATCCTTGCCGATTTTGCTTTTCTTACTTTGTAGGTTCAAATATGGTTGCTAAATTTGCAAAGCCTAAGAAACAGGGCTATATAGATACGCTATGGAAAAAGTTAACAAGTTACAAGAGACCGAGGACAGAATCATAATGATTCGAGACCTTCCAGTATTGATCGACCGCGATGTGGCCGAACTTTACGGTGTGACTACAAAAGTGGTTAATCAAGCAGTAAGAAATAACCCGGACAAATTCCCTCCAGGATATATTTTGCGATTGCAATCCATTGAGCGTCAGTATCTGGTCAAAAATTTTGACCGGTTCAAGACACTTAAAAATTCGACTGTTGAACCCAATCTTATTAAACAGGCTCTTAACCAAACAATGAAAGCGGCGGTCAGAGACCGCCGCTGTGGCTGTTACCATTTTTCGTAGTGGATGTTTTCTGGCCTCCATTTGTCTTTGGGGGCTTGGGGGTGGGCTGGATGGCCGATTACGATTACATCCAGGGGCTTGATGTCAGCGGGCAGGCCCAGAAGATTGCTGATGAACTCTTGGCGATCCGCGAGCGGTGTCACTCCGCACCATACGGCGCCGAGCCCGAGTGCGTGGGCAGCAAGCAGCAGATTCTCAGTGGCAGCTGAAGTGTCTTGCACCCAATAGTCAATGCCTTCGCCATCGAATGTGGCTTTCATGTCGCCGCAGACCACGATAGCCATTGGCGCTTGGGCTGCCATGTGCATGGTGTGGAGATTGGAGGCGATGGTGTCGAGTGTGGCACGATCCTTAATCACCACGAAGCGCCAAGGTTGTTTGTTGCCCGCAGAAGGGGCAGCCATGGCTGCACGCAGCATCTTTTCGAGATTGTCATTGCTGATGGTGTCAGCAGTGTATTCGCGCACGCTGGTGCGAGTCATGATGCACTCCAGCGCTGTATCAGAACCACTTGTGTTGAGAGTAGAGGAAGCTTGTGGGTTATTGTTGCAACTCATAGTTAAAGAGATTAATGTTGCTGCAGTGAATTGGTAAAATAATTTTAACTTTATCATAATAAACAACTGAAGTTTTAAAAGATATTACAAAGATAGTAAAAATATTCCAGTCACAAACCATACTCTGTAACGGATTGTTATCTTAATATAAACTGCACTTTGTAAAAAAACTCTTAATATTATTGCTATGGATATGTTCACAATCATCGCCACCCTCAAGGGATATTTTGGCGGATCCTTTACGGAAGAGGAAGCAAGAAAGCATCTGAAGAAAGCGCATCTCGACAGCGCCACCATAGATCAGGCAATCTCCGAGGCAGAAAAGCAAGGCCTCATTTCCGGGAAATAACTTCTTCTGCATATTCTCACCGTAGTTGGCTCTATTTTGGTGGGCTATTCAACAAAAAGTATTACCTTTGCATGCGATTAATGTTAGCTTCATTGGTCGGATATGAGGTGTGACTTGGAATAGCCTCGGGCTTAAAAGAGCAGAGTGGCTTTCCAAGGAGCTTTTGGCAATATTTTGGGTATGGGTGAAATTAGGCTTAGGGATAAATTTGGGCGTGTCAAGAATATTGATTAATTTTGCATGAAATTGAGAAACCTTATTAAACAGGCTCTAATTCTTGCGATGAAAAATATATTTTTGATGACAATTGCAGCGGCAGGGCTGATTTTATGCTCTGCCTGTGGCAACCATGAAGAAGAATTTGTGATAAAAGGCTCTACAAGCCAAAGCCGCCTCAATGGCAATCGCGTGTTTCTTGTGCCTTACGGCAGCAAACAGATAGAGGATAGCATAGGCGTGGACTCGGTAGTGATAGAGAATGGCCACTGGGAGTTCCGAGGACATGGGGAATACCTGGCTCGCGTGACTATAGACAAGCATGTGCGCTATGGCACCCAGGATCTGTTGATAGTCACAGAGCCAGGTGGCGAGATTACAATTGTAATCGACAGCATCTCAAGTGGAGGAGGCACACCACAGAACGAGGCCCTGCAACAGTGGAAGGACAAAATGACAGCGCATAACAAAATTGCTGCGCAGCAAGCGCGCCATATCAAATATCTCAAACAAAAAGGAGATACGGTATATGCAAAGGCTTTGCAAGACTCTTTGAAGCAATTCAATTCAGATTTTCGCCAAGAAATGATCGATATGGCCCAGCTCTTGAAGCCAGGACCAGCACGAGACCTACTCCTCAAGCGCTATGGCAGCGAAGACAAATAGAGCCAAAGGCTTGATAACCGCTCTGTTCGGGGCTGGCGTTTTCTGCTTCTGGGCATTCGGCCATAGGGCGCTGCTCAGTTATCAGGAGCAGTTCCAGCTTTTTCAGTGCACATGGAGTTACTTCTTGGGCCATCTTGCGTGGCCCGGAGGCTTAGCCACATATATAGGAGAGTATTTGGCTCAAATGTACAATAACTATTGGCTGGGCAGCGCTGTGATGGCAGTAGAGATGATGGCTTTGCTATGGCTGGTGTACATTTTATGTAAGAGGGTGAGTCATGGAGATGCTTCGCTTGCTACTTTTGTTTCGTGCTTAGTGCCAGTGGGGCTGATGTGGATGTACCAGGGTGATGTGAATGAAATGCCCTCGTTCATGATAGCAATTTTGCTGGCTCTGGTATGCGGAGTATGTTACAGTTACCTTGCCCAATGGTATTGGCAGCTGTTGGCTGCTTTGATAGGTTTGCCAGTGTTTAATTGGTTATTTGGTCCAGCCTCACTCTTGCTTGGAGTATTGATGAGCATTGTATTTGCTTTACAACGACCGGCACGGCTTTGGCTAAAAATTATTAATGTCGTACTAATCATGGGATATGCTGTGGCTTGTATATGCTTGGAAGGCCAATGGGTCAATTATCCTATGGATCAGCAATTTGTGGGTATAAACTACTATCGGTTACCTACGATAATGCCTTGGATGGAGGTTATCGTGGAGGCCAGTATAGTTATCGTGGCTTTAGCAAGCCTTACTCAACTATGGGATAAAGCGCAACAGAAGGTGTCAGCTGCCGTATTTGTGGCTGGAGCTGTAGCAGTGGTTATTGGCTGGGGTAGGTTTTATGACAGCAAGACTATCGAATTGATTGAATACGATTATCTTGTACGCATCGGCGATTGGGATGGTATCATAAAGAAGGCTGAAAAAGACGCGCCCGACTTGCCGATGAGCGTCAGCGCCACCAACTTAGCCTTGGGCATGAAAGGTCAGCTCGGAGAGCGAGCTTTTGAGTTTTATCAAAATGGCATAGAGGGGCTCCTGCCTCCATTCAAGCGGGAAAGCAACTCCATGCTTGTGGCTGCTGAGGCTTTTTTCCAGTTGGGTCTGGTAAACACGGCCCAGCGTTTCTACTTTGAAGCAATGGAGGCTATTCCAAATTATAATAAGAGCGTGCGGTGCATAAAGCGCATGGCGGAAACTAATCTGATAAATGGGCAGTACGATGTGGCCAGAAAGTATCTGAGAATGCTGGAGCACACAACTTTCTACAGCAAATGGGCCACACGCACCATGAAGATGATTGACCAAGGCACTGTAGATGCGCACCCTCTTTATGGCCGAATGAGAATGAATAGGCTTGGGGAAGACTTCCTCTTCAGTGAAAGGGAACTCGATAAGATATTGGGCCAGTTGTATCTTAAGAACCCGGCCAATGCGTTGGCAAAACAATACTTGCTCGTATATCCCCTGCTTGAACGCAACTTGCCGAAATTTATGCAGTATTGGCAAGTGGTGAGTCAGAAAGAGAATTTTTGTCCTCTGCTTTGCCAGCAGGCAATTGCATTCCATTGTGTGCAAACTCATCAGCAAATACCCGTGGGTCTGGTGCCCGCCGGTGTGCAAGACCAATTGAGAAACTTTGCCAAAACAATGACAGAGCAGGGGAAGACCTCACCAGCTTTGGAGCCTTACCGTGGTACATTATGGCATTATCTTTTGATTACTGATTAATTTATGAAACCGTGAGATTCGGAATACAATATATATTATTTGTCATTGTTAGCGTGATGATTGCAGCATGCTCAAGTATGCCGCAAAGAGCTGAGGAATTGTCGGAGATGCCTCCGATTTTTCCCGATTATATTGATGTAACAGTGCCGGCAGAGATCGCTCCGCTTAATTTTGGTTTTGACATCGACTGTCCGCATGAAGAGATGGCAGTGGAGCTGAAAGGGAGTAAGAGCGGATCGCTTAAAGCGAAAGGGGCTTATGCTGACTTCAATATCAAGAAATGGCACAAGTTGCTTGAAGAGAATCAGGGAGGTGAAGTCACAGTCACTGTATATGGGAAAAAAGAGGGGCAATGGGTGAAATATAAGCCATTTCAGATAATTGTCAGCAAAGAACCTTTGGAAGAATGGGGCTTGACGTATCGACGCATTGCTCCAGGCTATGAGGTGTATAGCAGAATGGGCTTGTATCAGAGAAATCTTAGCAACTTCAATGAAACCCCAATTATAGAAAATACTATTACGGCGGGCCAGTGTTACAATTGCCATACAGCTAACCGCACCAATCCTGAGCAGTTCGTTTTCCATGTGCGTGGCAGCCACGGAGCTACGATGGTGCAGTGTCAGGGGATACGCCAGTGGCTCAAAGCAGTAAATGACAGCCTCGGAGGAGCGATGGTTTATCCTTATTGGCATCCATCAGGGAAGTACATAGCTTTTTCCACCAACCAGACTCGTCAGGGCTTCCATATGATTCCTAACGAACGCATCGAGGTATTTGATTTGTCATCGGATGTATTGGTATATGATGTGGACAAGCGTGAAATATTGCTCGACTCTTTGCTTAGCCGCCAGGGGATTTCAGAGAATTGTCCTACTTTCTCCCCCGATGGCAAATGGTTGTATTTTACAGAATGTGAGCAAAAGAACTATCCTCTGGAATTTCGTGATGAGAAGTATAATCTTTGCAGAGTGGGATTTGATCCGGAGCATGGCAAGATTATAGGTGAGGTGGACACTCTTTTCAATGCTGTGGACTTGGGCAAGAGCGTTACATGGCCAAAGCCGTCGTACGATGGAAGATATGTAATGTTCACGCTCTTGGACTATGGCTATTTCAGCATATGGCATAAAGAGTCAGAGCAATGGCTTCTAGATCTTGCCACTGGCGAGGCTTGGCCACTGGAAGAGGCTAATAGCGATGATGCAGATAGTTTCCATAATTGGAGTGGCAACAGTCGGTGGTTCGTGTTCACTTCCCGCCGGGGTGATGGGTTGTATAGCCGCCTTTTCATCTCATATATAGATGGCGATGGTCGGGCATCAAAACCGTTCTTGTTGCCTCAGAAGAATCCAGTGGAATATTATGATCAAACGTTGTACTCTTTCAACACTCCGGATTTCACGCAGGGACCTGTTGAATTCGATATGCGCGCAGCTGCCGATGAAATACTTTCTTCTAAACGCCAACCAACCAAATTAGTGAAAGAATGAGTAAGTATCGCATAATTTATGCAGCAGTGCCTGCGATGGTGTTTGTGGGTGTGTGGCTGATGTGGTGGCTGTGGTGCCCAGAGATGATGAATTATCAGGAGCAGTACCAGCTGTTTCTTTGGACAGGGGACTATTTTGTCCAAAGACTATCTATGATAGGAGGCTTGGCTGACTACATAGGCGAGTTTTTGGTGCAATTCTACTATGTGGCCTGGCTTGGAGCCCTGGCAACGGCTGTGGTTTTGACTTTGTTGCAATTGTTTATTGGAATAATAGCTCTAAAGATTTGTAAGAATCCGCAACAAAAGCCTTTGGCTTTCATTTTAGGGGCAATTCCTGTAGTATTTGTGCTATATGGCTTGGGGGATGAGAATATGTTGATGTCATTTCCCGCCGCTTTAATATTTATGTGTATAGCAGTGTTGGCAATGCGATGCACATCCAGGGCTTCTTTGGGGCTTTTTAGTGCGATATTGGCAATAGGATATGTGGCATTATATTGGCTTATAGGCCCCATCGCAATTCTTTTTTTATTGTTCTCTGTTATGCAAAGAGTGGGCTTGACCCATAAATGGATATGGGCGATTGCTTCGCTTTTGTGGGCTTGGATGGTGATTAAATGCTTTGCCGTGACTATCTTTACCCAATACCCTGAGACGCAATTGCTCTACGGCATCAACTATTACCGGATTGAAAATGACCATCCTGCCATTATCTTTGTTACAGAATTAGCAGTGTTAGCAGTGGGTTTATGGCCTATGTTAAGGCTCCGCATAGCACATATCCGTGCTGTAAGCATGTGCGCGATAGGTTTCATCTTAGTGGGAGGCTTTTTCTTTGTAAGATCTGGCTACGATGGAAATAAGCGTGAGATTTTCCGTTATGACTGGTTAGTGCGCCAAGGCCGATGGTTGGACATAATAGACATGGCCGAACAAACAAAGCCCACGAATGACTTCTGCTTGCAAGCGGTAAACCTCGCTCTCGGAAAGACAGGACAGTTGGGAGAAAGAATGTTTGAGTTCCCTCAGAATGGACTTGGTTCGTTATTGGCGCCATACAAGCGCGACAACACCACTTGCTTGGTCACTGCAGAGACGTTCTATCACTTAGGCATGATAAACTCGGCTTTTCGTTATAATTTTGACTTGCAAGAGTCCATTATCAACAATCGCAAGAGCGGCCGGTTTATGAAGCGAATGGCCGAGTGTCTGATGGTCAATGGCAAGCTCAAGGTGGCAAAAAAGTATGTGGATATGCTCAAGAAGAGTCTCTATTATAGACATTGGGCCAGAGAGGCAGAATCCCTGATGGCTGACGATGCTGCCATTGATCGCCATAACGAATACGGCGAGAAGCGTCGCCTGCGCTTTAAGCAAGAGATGCTCTACTATTATGTGGAGGTAGGCAAGATGATGGGGAAGCTCGCTGTGGAGAGTAGGGGGCAAAATCGCTTGGCCTGGGACTATTTTAATGCTGCTATGCTACTGCAAGGCGATTTGCCAACCTTTGTAGGCATGTACCACTATGCGCCCGAGGTATTCGGAGTTACAGAGATTCCCAAGCACGAGCAAGAGGCCATAGCCATGTTCTGGACATTCGGGCACGCTAATTTCGATGGGCTTCCATACCCGATTTCCGACAAAGTGCAGCAGAGGATCATTGCCTTTGCTCATGTTTATGCCAGCAATCCGGAAAAACCAGAGGCTTGGCAACCGCTATATGGAGATAGCTATTGGGCATATTTCCTCACACATCAAGCTCAACAGGGCCAAACCTCAACAACAACAGAACGCGAAGGATGAGACACTGGATAACATACATAATCGCCGCAACGCTTGTGAGCTGCGGCATCGAGCGCGCTCCGGAGCAGCAACCTTGTCAAGAGCAGGCGCCCATATTCCCTGATTACATAGGTGTGACGATTCCGGCAGAGATAGCACCAATGAACTTCAACATTGATGGGGTGGAGGATTTTGACCGTGTATATGTCAAGGTCACTGGCACTAATGGGGGAGAGATTGAAGCAGGAGGGCAGTGGGCTGATTTTGACCCTAAAAGATGGCATGAGATTACAGAGCAAAATCGTGGAGGCAGTCTAATATTTGATGTTAGCGTAAAGACAAAAGCTGGCGTATGGACCCGTTACCAGCCCTTTGAAATGCATGTCAGCCAACATCCTCTGAAAGACTATGGCCTTACATATAGGAAGATAGCCCCAGGATTTGAAACCTTCAGCAAGATTGGCATCTACCAGCGCGACTTGTCGTCATTTGAGGAAACGCCCATATTGGAAGAGACAGCCGTGCATGGGCAGTGCCTCAACTGCCATTATGCCAACCGAGGCAGTGCCGAACAGTTCACTATACACATCAGGGGAGGCCATGGCGGCACATTAGTGAAGAATGATGGCCAATGCGAATACATCAACACTAAGACTGATGAGACTGTGGGCAGCTGCACTTACGGATATTGGCATCCTGATGGCCGGTATTGCGCTTTTTCACTCAACAAGATATATCAGAACTTCTATGTGAGCAAGGATCGACTTGTAGAGCCCTGGGATGCAGTGTCGGATTTGGCGGTGTTGGATACTAAGACTAACGAATTGATCGTATCCCCGCTGGTGATGACTGAGGATTGTGAGACCACTCCGGCATTCTCGCCTGATGGCTCCATCATCTATTTCTGTTATGCTCCAAAGGCAGATATGCCAGGGGATTACCAGAAGTTGAAATACAGCCTTTGCTCCATTGGCTTTGATGCCGAGAACGGAAGATTTGGCGAAAGAGTGGACACAATCATCGATGCTAATAAGATAGGCAAGAGCGTAAGCTTGGCACGTCCCTCATACGATGGACGCTTTCTGATGTATTGTGTCACCGATTATGGCACCACGCCTATTGATCGACCAGAATCCGATTTGTGGCTGATGGATTTATCCACGGGTGATACACGAATGATGGAGGAGGTCAATAGCGAAGTTTCGGATGCTTACCACAACTGGGCCCGGGACTCGCGATGGTTCGTGTTCGGAAGCCGCCGAGAAGATGGCTTGTATGCTCTGGCTTATCTCTCTTGCTTGGGAGAAGACGGGAGAGCTACCAAGCCTTTCCTGTTGCCACAACGCAATCCGCAGAAGTATTATGGCGAGAACTTGTATTCTTTCAATGCGCCCGATTTTACCTATGATAAGGTAGATCTCGATGCACGCGCAGTGCGCAAGTTAGTGATGGAGCAACCAGCAGAAAAAGTAAGAGTACGTTAATGGCGAAAGATAAGAAAAAATGGCTTTTTTGGAGTGTGCTGGTAGTGGTGGCTGTGGCGCTTTTCCTCTTCTATGCCTTTGCATACCAATATCATTTTTACTATCAGGAGCAGAATCAGATTTTCCTGTATGCCCCCGATTGGATAAACTCATACTTTGAAAAGCCCGGGTGGCTGGTGCGATTGGCTGGTGATTGGCTTACACAATTTTACTTTTATCAATATGCCGGTCCTGCCATTCTGGCAGTAATCATAGCTTCTACCGCTGCTTTGGCTTTCTTGGCTGTGCAAGGCTTGTATAAGAGCCATAGCAGAGCTTCCATTGTCGTACCTTTGGCTGTGGGGCTGTCGGTGCTTGCTTGGCTCTTCTTTGGCTCCATGGCTGCGGAATGTCGCTTAAGTTCTATTCTTACAGTTTCAGGCTGGGTGACGGTGGCTTGGCTGCTGAGCAGGGTCAAGTGGTGGGGATTGCTCGCATTGCCACTTGCCTTTTGGCTCTTCGGCCTCGGCTCTTGGCCCATGCCAGGCAAGCCCCAATGGGAATATGAACAGAGGCTGGCAATCGAAAATGAGTATTATTTTGGCAACTATGACAAAGCCATAGCCTTGGCTCGGAAATATCCCCAGCCTAATGCAGTTACCAGTTTCTATTACTATCTGTCGCAGGCTCAGAAAGGGATGCTTGCCGACAGCCTGCTGTGCTATCCTGTGAGAGACTTGGGCACGCTTGCCAAGATTGGAGACCAATCGCCCCTGCCGGTAATCAATATGATGAACGAACTTTACTATGTGTTAGGGGATATGACTTATGCCGAGAGAGCAGCGATGATGCGCAACGTATTCTCTCCTGACAACCGCAATGTGCGAATGATCAAGCGCTTGGCTGAAGTCAATTTGGCATCGGAAGATACGTTGGCTGCCATGAAATATCTGAGAATGCTGTCAAAGACACATGTGTACCGCTCCTGGGCCGCCAAGCGCATCCCAGGCAGTATGCACCCGGAAGTGGAAAACCATCTGAAGCATAAAAGAAAGATGGTTAACAAGCAAGATACCCTCAGGCTGGGCGACAATTGCTATACAATCTTGGTGGAGCTATTGGAGTCAAATCCTGATAATACGGTAGCTCTTGATTATCTGCTTTGCACTGACTTGCTGGTGAAGGACATGGAGAGCTTTAAGAAGGATTATGACCATTTTTGCATGGAGCGTGGCAAGCCGCGCGATAAGTCGCTATATCAGCAAGCGCTGATGATTTATCTGGCGGGTACAGGTGCGCCTAAAGAAGAGTGGGAGAGGTACATCACCAGTCCGGGCCTGCTGCAGCGCTTCAGCGACTATAATAATCACAGGGGAGATTCGCGCTTCTCTGACACTTATTGGTATTATTTCGACACTAAGAAATGAATCGACTGATAATAATAGCAATTTTGGCACTTGTGGGCTGTGCCAGGGCACCCAGGGATGTGGTGCAAACTGACCTCCCTGCTCCTATCTATCCTGACTATGCGGGAGTGACAGTGCCGGTCAACATTGCTCCTCTCAATTTCCTTCTTAGAGAAGAATGTGAGGAAACCTGGGCCCAACTTAGCTGTGATGGACAGCAGATTGTCTCACTAAAGGGCGGCAATGAGGTGAAATTCGACCTGAAAGAATGGAAAAAACTCTTGGCTCAGTGCGCTGGCGAGAGTCTGCAAGTGCGAGTAGCTACAAAGAAAAATGGGCATTGGCAAGAGTACGAACCATTTGAAATCTATGTGTCACCAGACAGCGTAGATCCAGTGCTCACATATAGATTGATAGAGCCGGATTATGAAGTATTCAGCCGGCTTCAGATCAAGGAACGCTGCATAGAGGATTTCTCCGAGCGCACGATTTGCGATTACAATGAAGTGGGCAACAGATGCATGAATTGCCATACCTTTGGCAGCCAAAATCCGGATTTGTCGTTCCTTTATGTCAGGGGCGAGGGCGGAGGCTTGATTTTAAACCAGGCTGGCAAGCTGCGCAAGCTATCGATGAAGACTGATGACATGGTGTCAGGGTCGGTGTACGGACAGTTCAGCCCCGATGGCCGCTGGCTTGTGTTCTCCACCAATGTGATTATACCGGCCTTTCATGCTTGCCCTGCGAAGAGATTGGAAGTGTTCGACTCTAAATCTGATGTGTATGTGGCTAATCTGACCACCAACGATATAATACGGAGCAAATTGCTTGTGGATAGCACTCGGTTAGCCACTTTCCCTACATTTTCACCAGATGGTGAATATATTTATTTCTGTATGGCAGGGGGGCCGGCCAATCCGAAGATGCTTGACAGCTTGCAATACAGCTTGTGCCGGATCAGCTTCGATCCTGCCACAGGCGCCATAGGCGAAAAAATAGATACAGTAGTAGAGGCCAGGGCTGGTGAGAAGCGCTCAGTGAGTCACCCGCGCATTTCGCCCGATGGCAGGAGAGTGCTGTATGCTGTGGCAGACTACGGCACCTTCCCAATATGGCATCCCGAGGCAGATCAGCAGATGATTGATTTGGAGACAGGAGAAATTGACGAGCTCGAGGCGGTGAACAGCCAGAAAAGCGACACTTACCACAGTTGGTCATCGAGCGGCAGGTGGTTTGTGTTTGCGAGCAAGCGGGATGACGGGCTTTACGGCAAGCCCTACTTCTGCCATGTGGATGAGGATGGCAAAGTGTCCAAACCCTTTGTGTTGCCGCAGCGCGAGCCGAGCTATTATGATGACAATCTTAAATCCTTTAATGTGCCGGAGCTTGGCCGGGGTATATTGCCATTTGGAGTGAGCGATATCCGGGCAGCGCTGGGGCAGCCGAGCGAGCCAATGAATTAGGAACCTAAATGTTACACTGGACAAAAAAATCTCTAAATTTTTTTTGAGATTAGAAAAATAATATTTAACTTTGCAGTCGAAATGGAGAGAATTCACCACAAGGGAAGCTCTCCGCCCTGGTTTGAATCATATCAACAACAAATTTTCTTATTTATTAACCAATGAATTACGAAACCGTTTTCATTTTAACTCCCGTTTTGTCTGATGACCAGATGAAGGAAGCGGTGCAAAAATTCCAGAAGGTGTTGACTGACAATGGCGCCGAGCTTGTCAACACAGAGGAGTGGGGCTTGCGCAAGCTTGCATATCCCATCCAGAAGAAGTCGACTGGATTTTACACCTTGATTGAGTTCAATGCCGATCCGCAAGTGATCAGCAAGTTAGAGACCGCATATCGCCGTGACGAGCGTGTAATCCGCTTCCTCACATTCCGTCTTGACAAGTATGCTGCTGAGTACGCTGCAAAGCGTCGCAGCCTCAAAGGAGCCAAGGCAGCTAACAATCAACCCGTAGAAGCAAAGGAGGACTAAGACATGGCACAGAATCCATCAGAAATCCGATATCTCACCCCGATGTCGGTGGATGTCAAGAAGAAGAAATATTGCCGTTTCAAGCGCAGCGGCATCAAATACATCGACTATAAGGATCCAGAGTTCCTTAAGAAGTTCCTCAACGAGCAAGGCAAGATCCTGCCCCGCCGCATCACCGGCACATCGCTCAAGTTCCAGCGCCGCGTGGCCCAGGCCGTGAAGCGCGCACGCCACTTGGCTTTGCTCCCATTCGTTACTGACTTGATGAAATAACCCCCACAAACCGCTATAGACATGAAACTTATTCTCAAAGAAGACGTAGTGCGCCTTGGATACAAGGACGACGTCGTAGAGGTGCGTGACGGTTATGGACGCAACTATCTGATTCCCACAGGCAAGGCCGTGATCGCTTCGCCCTCAGCTCTGAAGCAGCTCGAGGAAATGAAGCGCCAGCGCGCCCACAAGCTCGAGAAGATCAAGGCCGACGCCGAGGCTGCAGCAGCAGCTCTCGAGGGCGTGACCCTCACCATCGGCGCCAAGACCAGCAGCACCGGCACCATCTTCGGTTCCGTTTCTGCCCTCCAGGTTGCCGAGGCTCTCGAAAAGCTTGGCCACGAGATCGACCGCAAGCTCATCAGCATCGACCAGCCCATCAAGGAGGTCGGCGACTACAAGGCCACCATCAACCTCCACAAGGACGTCAAGGTGGAAATCCCCTTCACAGTCGTTGCTGAATAATCGGGAAAGAGCATAACCCGAGCCTTCGTTCCTCGGAAGAAGGTTCACATGACATAGAATCATCATTCCCAATACATCTATATAACCCCTGTTAGAAAGGTTGTGTCGTGATGACACGGCCTTTTTTTATTTTTGTATTCTATCTATTTAAATGACAATTTTCAAGAAAAAATAAAATATTTTGAAAAATTTGTCACAAAAATTAGGATTATTCAAGAAAAATGTATTATCTTTGCGGTGTCAATATTAATAACGACACAAAAAGGTAAAAAATTACGTTTCCAATAACACTATTTCTAATCTAAAAACATCAAACTATGTCTTCACTGAGATTTAAGGTTGTTGAAGAAGCTTCAAGCCGCAAAGAAGTGCCGGTAGACATCCCCGCCGAGCGTCCCGAACAATACTACGGCAAAGCCGTGTTCAACGCGCAGAAGATGTTTGAGTATCTTCCCAAGCCCGTGTACGACGCTCTGTCGCACGCCATCGAAAACAAAGAGCCAATCTCACGCGAAATCGCTGACAAGGTTGCGGAGGGCATGAAGAAGTGGGCTCTTGATAACGGGGCTCGCCACTACACACACTGGTTCCATCCACTGACCGATGGCACAGCCGAGAAACACGACTCTTTCATCAACCACGACGGCAAAGGCGGAGTGGTAGAGGAGTTCGATGGCAAGCAGCTTGTGCAGCAGGAGCCAGATGCTTCGAGCTTTCCTAATGGCGGTATCCGCAACACATTCGAAGCTCGCGGCTATTCAGCATGGGATATCTCATCACCTGCCTTTATTCTGGGTGAGACCCTCTGTATTCCGACTATTTTCATCTCCTACACAGGAGAGTCGCTTGACTATAAGACTCCATTGCTGAGAGCTCTCAACAGCGTGGACAAGGCTGCTACAGCAGTAGCTCGCTATTTCGACCCGGAAGTAAATCATGTGCATTCCTATCTGGGCTGGGAGCAGGAGTATTTTTTGGTTGACGAAGCCTTGTATGCTGCTCGTCCTGATCTGGTTCTCACTGGCCGCACCCTTCTTGGCCACGAGAGCGCTAAGAACCAGCAGCTTGAGGATCACTACTTCGGTGCCATCCCAAGCCGTGTGGCTGCCTTCATGCTTGACCTGGAGATAGAGTGCCACAAGCTCGGCATTCCGGCCAAGACACGCCACAATGAGGTAGCTCCCAACCAATTCGAGTTGGCTCCTATCTTTGAAGAGGTAAACTTGGCTAACGACCATAACCTGCTGCTGATGTCAGTAATGGCCAAGGTCGCTCGCAAGCACAATTTCCGCGTGCTGTTGCACGAGAAGCCTTTCGCTGGCATCAATGGTAGCGGCAAGCATAACAACTGGAGCCTCGGTACCGACAAGGGTGTGCTACTCTTCGCGCCTGGCAAGACTGTAAAGCAGAATTTGCAGTTCCTTACATTTGTAACCAATGTGATGGTAGCCGTCAACGAGCACAATGCGCTGCTCAAGGCATCTATCATGAGTGCCACCAACCAGCATCGTTTGGGCGCTAATGAGGCACCTCCAGCAATCATCTCTATCTTCACTGGCAGCCAGCTGGCAAAGATACTTGAGAAGATCGAGACCTCCACTAATGAAGAGCTCTCCGATTTGTCTAAGAAAGAGAAATATTCGGTAGGCCTGTCACAGATTCCTGACCTTCAGATCGACACCACAGACCGCAACCGCACCTCTCCATTCGCTTTCACTGGCAACCGCTTCGAGTTCCGCGCTGTGGGTTCAATGGCCAATTGCGCTGCTGCGATGTTTGTGCTCAATGCTGCCATAGCTGACCAGCTGACTAAGTTCAAGGCTGCTGTGGATGCTCGCATCGAAAAGGGTGAAGATCTTGATATTGCTTTGCTCAACGAAATCCGCGAGAACATCATTAAGAGCAAGGCAATCCACTTCGATGGCAACGGCTACAGCGAAGAGTGGAAGGCTGAGGCTGCTCGCCGAGGCTTGGACTGCGAGACTTCGGCACCTAAGATCTTCGATGCCTACCTAAAGGATAGCAGCATAGAGATGTTCAAGCGCACCGGCGTGCTGAGCGAGGTGGAACTTAAGGCCCGCAACGAAGTGAAGTGGGAGATGTTCACCAAGAAGATTCAGATTGAGAGCCGCGTGCTCGGCGATTTGGCCATCAACCATATCCTGCCCGTGGCTACTCGCTATCAGTCGATGCTTGTTGACAATGTGGTTAAGCTCAAGAGCCTCTTCGAGGGCGTGAAGGGAGCCGATATCGTAGCCCCAGACCTTGAGACCATCGAGAAGATAAGCAAGCACATGGTAGCCATCAAGCATAAGGTGCAAGAGATGATAAATGCTCGCAAGGTAGCCAACAAGATTGAGGACGAGCGCGAGAAAGCCATCGCTTACCACGACAATGTGCAGCCTAAGATGGATGAGATACGCTACCATATAGACAAGCTCGAACTGCTGGTGGACAACGAAATGTGGCCACTGCCCAAATACAGAGAACTTCTTTTCATCCGATAACTGACAGATGGAAACCCTCAAACACGAATGCGGAGTCGCTATGATACGGCTCCGCAAACCGTTGATATACTACAAGGAAAAATATGGCAGCTACAGCTGGGCCATAAGCAAGCTGTATCTGCTGATGGAAAAGCAGCACAATCGCGGCCAAGAGGCAGCCGGAGTGGGAGTGGTCAAGCTCCATTCGAAGCCTGGCACAGAGTATGTGTTCCGCGAAAGGGCTATAGGCTCAGGCGCTATCCAAGAAATCTTTGCCACAATCACTAAGGCCATAACCCCTGAAATGTTGGCATTGCCGCCACGCGAGATCGAGGAGGATGTGCCATTCATGGGTGAGATTTACATGGGGCACCTCAGGTATAGCACTACTGGCAAAAGCGGCATAAGCTATGTGCATCCTTTCCTGAGACGCAACAATTGGAGGTCTCGCAACCTGCTGATGTGCGGCAATTTCAACCTTACGAATGTCGATGATGTGTTTGAGCGCATTGTCAAGACCGGGCAGCATCCCCGTATCTACAGCGATACGGTGGTGCTGCTCGAGCAACTTGGCTACATGCTTGACAAGGAGAATCACCGGCTCTACCGCGAATTTCGTGACAAGCTTGAGGATCCAGCCTTGGAGTATGAGATAGAAAATCGATTGGATTTGGAGCGCGTGCTACGCGATGCTTCTCCCACATGGGATGGCGGATATGTGATATGCGGAGCCACGGGGAGCGGCGATATGTTCACACTGCGAGATCCTCATGGCATTCGCCCCGCTTTCTATTTCATTGATGATGAGGTGGTAATAGTGGCCTCAGAACGCCCGGTGATACAGACTGTAATGAATGTGCCTCTTGATTCAGTAATAGAACTAGAGCCGGGACAGGCGCTGATTGTGAGCAAGAACAATAAGGTTTCAGTAAAGCAAATCAATGAACCTGGCGACAATCGCAAGTGCTCGTTCGAGCGCATTTATTTCTCGCGAGGGAGCGATGCTGACATCTACAACGAGCGTAAGGCATTGGGCGTGAACTTAGTGCCCAATTTGCTGAAAATGCTTGACGGTGATATAGACAACGCTGTATTCTCGTTCATTCCCAATACTGCCGAAGTTGCCTTTATGGGCTTGATGCAAGGCTTGGAAAAGTATCTCGATCATCAGCGCATGCGACAGATATTGTCATTGCAAAAGCGAGGAGCACTCACTGAGGAAAAGCTCAGTGAGATTATGAAGCGCAAGATACGCAATGAGAAGATGGTCATAAAAGACATCAAGCTGCGCACCTTTATCGCTGAGGGTAACTCCAGGGATGAACTTGCATCGCATGTCTATGATGTCACTTATGGATGCTTGCGGGCTAATGAGGATGCTCTTGTGGTAATTGACGACAGCATAGTGCGCGGCACCACGCTAAAGCAATCCATCATTGGCATGCTTGACCGTTTAAGCCCGCGCCGCATAGTGGTATTGTCCTCATCGCCTCAGGTGCGTTACCCGGATTATTATGGCATAGATATGAGCCGCATGGCCGAATTTATCGCATTCCGCGCGGCTGTGCAGCTGCTGAAGGATACTGGCCGGGAGCACATTCTTGATGAGACCTATAAAAATGCGTTAGAAAATTTAAAGCTCCCACCAGAGAAGCAGGTCAACTGCGTAAAGGCAATCTATGCGCCATTTACCGACCAAGAAATTTCTGATCAGATAGCCAAGATGCTTACCCCCAAAAATACAAAAGCCAAGGTGGATATCCTCTACCTTAGCTTGGATGAGATGCACAAAGCCATTCCCAACCATCCTGGAGACTGGTATTTCTCTGGGGATTATCCTACACCCGGGGGTGTGCGTCAGGTGAATAGAGCCTATGTAAATTTCTACGAAGGACGCACCACCGCAAGGTAATTACAATCTACAAGTGACAAGGGACAAATTAATGCCTCGGTAGTTGAGCAATAGCTTTACCGAGGCATTATGGTCAATTGTCGATTATTTTCAATTGCAAGAAGTGACGATTTTGTTGTCGGCAGGGTCGTAATCAACCTTGATGGTGGAGCCAGCTGGCAAATCGCCTCCGATGATGAGCTCTGCGAGTTCATCTTCAAGGTATTTCTGAATAGCCCGTTTTAGAGGTCTGGCGCCGTATTGCACATCATAGCCCTTTTCGGCAATGAAGTTCTTGGCCTGTTCGCTTAGCTCGAGCTTGTAGCCAAGGTCTTCCACACGCTTGTAGAAACCAGCAAGCTCAATGTCGATAATCTTGAAGATTGCCTCTTTATCGAGTTGATCGAACATCACGATATCATCTATGCGGTTGAGGAACTCAGGAGAAAAAGCCTTATTGAGGGCTTTTTGCAGCACTCCGTGGCTGAACTCTTTATCTACAGCCTTGGTGTTGAAGCCCACTCCGCTGCCAAATTCCTTGAGCTGCCGGGTGCCGATGTTGCTGGTCATGATGATTATCACATTCTTGAAGTCCACACGCCTTCCTAAGCTGTCAGTCAGGCGTCCCTCGTCCATCATTTGCAGCAACAGATTGAACACATCAGGGTGAGCTTTCTCTATTTCATCGAGAAGAACGACAGAGTAGGGATGCCGGCGCACCGCTTCGGTAAGTTGGCCGCCCTCTTCATAACCTACATATCCCGGAGGAGCGCCCACCAGGCGGCTCACTGTGAATTTTTCCATGTATTCGCTCATGTCAATGCGGATAAGGGTATCTGCGCTGTCGAAAAGATATTGAGCGAGCTTCTTGGCTAAGTGTGTTTTGCCGACGCCAGTGGGGCCCAAGAACATAAAAGTGCCAATTGGCTTGTTGGGGTCTTTGAGCCCGATGCGGTTTCGCTGGATGGCTTTCACTATCTTGTCAATTGCTGCATCTTGGCCTATGATTTGGCTTTTAAGGGTAGGTCCCATCTCCAGCAAGCGTTTTCCTTCAGCTTGGGCGATGCGTTGCACTGGTACCCCAGTCATCATGGCTACCACCTCGGCCACCTTGTCTTCATCAACAGGGGTGCGCTGCTCGCTGAGTTGCTTTTCCCATTGAGCTTTAGCGACATCGAGCTTTTCTGACAAGCGCTGGGCTAAGTCGCGGAATGAGGCTGCTTGCTCGAAATTCTGCTGCTGGGCGGCTCGGAGTTTCTGCTGAGTGGCGGTAGCGATTTGCTCTTCAAGCTTTTCAATCTCCTCTGGCACCTCAACATTAGTGATGTGCACACGCGAGCCGGCTTCGTCGAGGGCATCGATGGCCTTGTCAGGGAAGTTGCGGTCGCTCACATAGCGCTCAGTGAGTTTCACGCAAGCCTCTATGGCTTCCGGAGTATATGATACATTGTGGTGTTCCTCGTATTTTTCCTTAATATTGTTGAGGATGGTAATTGTTTCTTCTGGCGTAGTAGGCTCCACCATCACTTTTTGGAAGCGTCGCTCTAAGGCTCCGTCCTTTTCAATGTTCTTTCGATACTCATCGAGGGTAGTAGCTCCTATGCACTGAAGTTCGCCGCGAGCCAATGCCGGTTTTAGTAAATTAGCGGCATCCATCTGCCCTGGAGCGTTGCCTGCGCCTACGATTGTGTGTATCTCATCTATAAAGAGTATGATGTTGGGATTTTTCTGAAGTTCGCCCATAATAGCTTTGATGCGTTCTTCAAATTCGCCACGGTACTTGGTGCCAGCAACGATGCCAGCCATGTCGAGCGATACTACGCGCTTGTTGAATAGAATACGGCTGACCTTTCGTTGCACTATGCGCAGAGCCAAACCCTCAACAATAGCGCTTTTGCCGACACCTGGCTCGCCAATTAGCACTGGATTGTTCTTTTTGCGTCGGCTCAGGATTTGTGCCAGGCGCTCAATCTCAGTCTCGCGGCCCACGATGGGGTCAAGGCGGTCGTCGGCAGCAGCCTTGGTCATGTCGTGGCCAAATTTGTCGAGCATCGGGGTGTCGTTGCTTGGTTTGTTCTTCCGGGTGCGAGCGGATTGCGGCTCGGGGTCAGATGGCTTTTCCGGCTCATCATCATCAACAAAGTCGGTGCCGGCCTGAGGCACAGCGGGATCGGAATCGCGCACTAACTGGGTGAGCTGGCGATAGTCCACGCCAGCAGATATAAAGGGCTTGATAAAATCCATTTGCAGTATTTCGGGGTTATGGAAAAGAGCGAGCAGCACATGGAGCGGACGCACATCGTTATGCTTAAGCATGCGAGCTTCCAGCACACTGAGGCGGATTATACGCTTGGTGATGTCGCTTATGTTTTGAGAGGGATTAGCACCGGCTTGGTTGAATAGCCAATTGTCAAGCTCTTGATATAGCTCATAAGCAGATCGGGAAGAGGCAGCTCTTTCTACGAGCTTGAAAGCCGGGCTATCCATATCCGAGAGCATAACCAGAAGCAGATGCTCGGGGTTTACGCAAGCGTTGCTGTGGCGGGTCGCCTCACGCTTGCATTTTTCAAGCATCACTGACATTTCCGGTGAAAAATTGTAACTATCCATTGGAAAAAATAAAGTATCTACAAGTATATAACAATAACTGCACCAAAAAGTGCAAAAAGTGATTTGCGAAATTAAGAAAAAAATGGATATAAAAGGGAAAAAGAGGGTAAAAACTTTATGGAATGAAAAAAAATTCGTACCTTTGTATGATATTTCAAAGAATAAAACGCAAAGATAGGGCAGATATTGTGCCCTAATGGTAAAGGATTAATTATTAATCGATTATTAGACATGCTTGATCAAAACCGCATTTTTAAGATCAACATCGAGAATGAGATGAAAAGCTCTTACATCGATTATTCGATGTCGGTGATCGTGTCGCGAGCTTTGCCTGATGTGCGCGATGGCATGAAGCCAGTGCAACGCCGTGTCATATTTGGCATGGGAGCTATGGGCAATACCAGCGACAAGCCTCACCGCAAGAGCGCAAACTGTGTTGGCGACGTTATGGGTAAGTATCACCCGCATGGCGACTCTTCTATCTACGGCACTGTAGTGCGCATGGCTCAAGACTGGAGCTTGCGCTACACCTTAGTTGACGGCCATGGCAACTTTGGCTCGGTCGATGGCGACGGAGCGGCTGCCATGCGATATACTGAGGTCCGTCTTAGCAAGATGGGCGAAGAGATGCTGGCCGATATCGACAAAGAGACAGTTGATTTACAAAGGAACTATGACAACACACGCGACGAGCCCACTGTGCTTCCTTCGCGCTTCCCAAATCTTTTAGTCAACGGAGCCGCCGGCATAGCTGTGGGTATGGCTACCAATATGCCGCCTCACAACCTTACCGAGAGCATCAATGCCTCAATCGCTGTGCTGGAAAATCCTGATATTACTATCCCAGAGCTGATGAAGATTATCACAGCTCCCGATTTTCCCACTGGAGGTACTATTTACGGTTATCAGGGTGTCAAAGATGCATATGAGACCGGACACGGTCGCATAGTAATCCGAGCAAAGGCTGAAATAGAGAAGGATGGCAATCACGAGAACATCATAGTGACCGAGATTCCTTATGGGGTGAACAAAGCGGAGCTGATCAAATACATAGCCGGCTTGGTGACAGAGAAGAAACTCGACGGCATTGCCGATATCAACGATTACACCAGCCATCAAGGCATGCGCATTGTGATTAAGGTGCGTCAGGACGCTAACGCCAATGTAGTGCTCAACAAGCTCTATAAGATGACACAGATGCAAGCTGCATTCAGTGTCAACAATGTGGCTCTCGTGCATGGCCGCCCCCAGACTCTCAACCTCAAGCAGCTTCTGGAAGAGTTTGTAGCTCATCGGCATGATGTGGTTACTCGGCGAACACAGTATGAACTGCGCAAAGCGCAGGAGCGTGCGCACATATTGGAGGGCCTGATCATAGCCTCGCAGAATATTGATGAGGTCATAGCTATTATTCGCAATGCCGATTCTGTAGAGGATGCTAAGCTGAAGCTGGGTGAGCGCTTCAACCTTGATGATGCGCAGACACAGGCCATCGTAGATATGCAACTCAAGAAGTTGGCAAAACTTGAACAAAACAAGCTGCAGGACGAATACGAGCGCTTGGAGAAAGAAATAGCCCGCTTGGAGTTGATCCTTACGGATGCCAATGTAATGCGTGAGCTTATCAAGAGCGAGCTCATAGAGGTGCGTGACCAATACGGCGATGCTCGCAAGACCGAAATCGACTACATGGCTGGCGACTTTAATGCCGAAGATTTCTATGCCGATGATGATATGGTTATAACGATTTCGCATCTCGGTTACATCAAGCGCACTCCTCTTAGTGAATTCCGTGCTCAGAACCGTGGCGGAGTGGGCGTAAAGGGCAGTGATACTCGCGATGAAGACTTCATCGAGCATGTATATATGGCTTCTACCCATAGCACCATGCTCTTCTTTACAAAGAAAGGCTTGGTATATCGCCTGAGAGTGTATGAGATTCCAGAGGGCGCTCGCAATAGCAAGGGTCGCGCTCTGCAAAATATGCTAAATATTGAGCCCGGTGACAAAGTGCAAGCCTATATCGGATATAAGCCTATGGCTGATGATGCAGAATTTGTGGAGTCGCATTACCTGTTCTTCGCCACTCGCAAAGGTCTGGTAAAGAAGACTCGTCTGGCTGAGTATGTGCGCATCATGTCGAAAGGCAAGAAAGCAATCCTCATACGCGAAGGCGATGACCTGATAGGAGTAGGACTTACGGATGGCGAAAGCGAAATCCTCTTGGCCAACCGTAACGGCCGTGCAGTGCGCTTCCCTGAGAGCAAGGTGCGTTCTATGGGACGCGTATCAGCAGGCGTGCGAGGCATGCGGCTTGATGAAGATGGAGCTGACGAGGTGGTTGGCATGGTCGTTTATGAACCCGGCAGTGAGAATACCGTAATGAGCATCTCGGAGAAAGGCTTTGGCAAGCGTTCGGAGGTAGGATCTTACAGGGTGACAAACCGAGGCTCCAAAGGAGTGCGCACCATGAAGGTCACCGAGAAGACTGGTCATCAAGTAGCATTCGAGAGCGTAAATGACAGCAATGATCTGATTATTATCAACGAAAGCGGCATCATTATCCGCATACGAGTGGCAGATTTGCGAGTGATGGGCAGAAATACCCAAGGCGTACGCATCATAAATCTGGAGAAGCGTAATGACAGCATCGCCTCAGTTTGTTGCGTGCCCAGCGATCCCGAAGAGGAGGCTGAAGCAGTGGAGGCTGGCGAAGAACTTCCCGAGATTGAAGATGAGGACTCCTCAGAGATTGAAGAATTAGAGGACGAAGCAGAAGATGCTTCAGAAGAATCTTCAGAAGAGTCTGAAGAACCGCAGGCATAAGTATGCATTAAATTGTTGAATTAAATAACTCACCTATAATTATAAACTAACCAAATGACTGTTATGAAAAGAATCAGCATTTTGGGCGTATGCGCACTCATTGGTCTGGGAGCAATGGCTCAGGAGACCGTGCTAAAGGACGCCGAGAAGCTTATGAAGAGCAATGCCTCGTACACAGATGTTGTCAAGGCTGTAACTCCCGCTATGAGCGATCCCACTACACAAAACAGCGCTCAGACTTACTACATTCCTGGCAAGGCTGGCTTTAACACCTACGACAATGCACTCGCCAAGGAGGCTCTTGGCCAGCTCGATGAGGCCGGAAAGAAAGAAAAAGTAGAAGCCTTGATGGGAGGCTACGAGTATATGATGAAAGCTCTGCCTCTCGATTCTGTGGTTGATGCCAAGGGCAAAGTTAAGACTAAATACAGCAAGGATATTGTCAACACCGTAGCTGGCCACTATAACGATTTCTGCTCAGCCGGCATTGATTTGTGGGGTTTCCAAGAGTTTGACAAGGCTTATGACGCTTGGGAGGCCTATACTACACTTCCAAGCATCCCGGCTTTTGCAAAGGCTATCACCATGCCTGCCGACTCTACTCTCTCAGAAATTATGTACAATCAGGCTCTTGCTGCTTGGCAAGCTAACGATCTTGAGAAGAGCCTTCAGTCATTTTTGAATGCTCGCGCCAAAGGCTATGACAAAAAGCAACTTTATGACTATGCTATCGCAGTAGCTACTGGCGCTGGCAAGGATGATGTAGTGACAGAACTCGCTTATGAGGCTCAAGCTAAGTATGGCGAAGAGGATTCCAATTACATGGGTTACATCATCAATGGCTTCATCAACAAGAAACAGTATGCTGAGGCTATAGAAGCAATTGACAAAGCTATTGCAGCTGAGCCCAACAACGCTCAATATCATGTGATTAAGGGCATCCTCTATGAAACAGAGGACATCAACAAGGATCCTGAGCCGGAGTATCAGGCAGCAGTGGACTTGGATTCTCACAATGCTCAAGCTCTCTACAATCTGGGTCGTATGCATTACAACAAGGCATTGAACATATACAACGACGCGCCTAATGACAATGCCGCTTTCAACAAGGTATTTAATGAGGATTTCAAGCCTGTAATGCTTCAAGCTGTGGATCTTTTCGAGCGCAGCTATGCTGTAGATGACACCAATATGGATGTGCTTAAGCTCTTGGAGAACGCTTACTACATGCTCAATGACGATGCTAACATGAAGGATGTGCAAGCCCGCATGGGTCGGTAATCCATACTATCAAATAAAGGCAGCCTCAACATCTGTGGGGTTGCCTTTATTTTTATTAAATCCTAAAATATTAAAAAATCTATCCAATGCCTGATACCAATCAACAGTTTGACCAAGCTTTGGCTCGGTGTCGAGAAGTGTTTGAAAAGAAACTTATGGACTATGGCGCATCGTGGAGAATACTTCGCCCGGCAGCTCTTACTGACCAGATTTTCATAAAAGCCAAGCGCATACGTTCGCTTCAGGTAAAAGGGCATTCTGAAGTGGGAGAGGGCATCTTGCCAGAATTTATAGGCATAGTAAATTATGCTGCGGTGGGAATAATCCAGCTTCAGCTTGGATATTCTGATGCTAAGGACATGGATGCAGCCGCCGCATTGAAGCATTATGATGAGGTTATAGGCAAGGCTCGGGCATTAATGATAAAAAAGAACCATGACTATGATGAGGCGTGGCGCGGAATGCGTGTCCTGAGCTATGTGGATCTGATACTGATGAAAATAGAGCGTACTAAGGAGATTGAGGATCATAATGGCGTGACCAAGGTGTCAGAAGGCATAGATGCCAACTACATGGATATGATTAACTATGCTGTATTTGGCATAATCAAGCTTACGGAATAAGAGTTTTCAATTTTTCAAGTTTTGATTTGGGAGTAGGTAAGAAGATATTAGTGTGGGTGCTACGCTTAATCGTAGGTGGCACCTTTACTTTTTCAGGATTTGCCAAAGCGGTGGATCCTTGGGGCTTTGTGTACAAGATACAAGAGTATCTGATGGCCTGGAATTGGGACGGCATACCGCGCGAGATCCTGTTGTGCATTGCCATTGGCATAGCTATGATAGAATTTGTGAGCGGGGTGATGTTGCTGATGGGATGCATTAGGAGAGCTTGTGTATGGGCTCTTTCCGCAATGATGGCGGTGATGTTGCCTCTGACATTTTATATTATGGAGGTTAATCCCGTGGCAGACTGTGGCTGTTTTGGCGATGCTTGGATCTTAAGCAACACAGCCACTTTTGTCAAAAATCTTGTGCTTTCTTGTATGCTTGTCTGCTTGCTTAAGTGGAATGTCAAGGTGGCTCCGTTAGTGTCACCTTTGATGCAATGGGTGCCTTTGACCTTATGCGTGCTTTATAGCCTTGCCCTGAGCTTTATTGGTTGGTGGATACAGCCTATAGTAGATTTCCGCCCTTTCCCTGTGGGCGAGCCCTTACTCAGTGAAGAAGCAGATGTAGAAGATATAAAGTTGGTGTATGAAAAGGATGGAGTAGAGGCATCTTTCAGCATGGAAGATTTGCCTGATAGCACATGGACTTATCTGCGCCGTGAAGGCCGGGTGAAAGCTGGTCATGCTTTTTCAATTTTTGAAGGTGATGAGGATGTGACTGATGTTGTCATTGCATCTGAAGGGCCGCAACTTTTGTTAGTAGTAAGCAATCCGCAGTGGCACTCCAGGGCCAGAAGCCATATGTGCAACAATCTGTGTGAAATGATGGATGATTCCGGAAGTTCTATGTTGGGGCTGGTGCCTCTACAGGATGAAGCTTTAGAGCAATGGAAATCTTTGGCAAATCCGGAGTATGAAGTGCTGACAGTGGAGGATACGCAACTAAAGGAGCTTGCTCGAGGAGACGCAGCCCTTGTTTATCTTAATGACGGGATAGTGAGATGGAAACGCAATCTGTATTCACTGCCCAGTAGCTTTATGGATCATATAGAAAGTATGGATCAAATATATGTGGTAGATGATGGTAGCCTGCTATGGGCCATGACAGGAGGACTGGTGCTTCTGTTGGTTTTGTCATGTTTTATGTTACCAAATGGCAAAAAAAAGTCGTAAATTTTGGGTATTTGGGGATTTTTTCGTAATATTGCACCCTGAAACGAAAAAGCAAAGAATTTTAACATATTTTGCAAAAATAATACATTTATGATTAACGCCCAAGACATCAAAAACGGCACATGCATTCGCATGGATGGTCGTCTATACTTCTGCGTGGAGTTTCTCCATGTGAAGCCCGGAAAAGGCAATACATTCATGCGCACCAAGCTTAAGGATGTGGTAGATGGCCGCGTGATTGAGCGTCGCTTCAACATTGGCGAAAAGCTCGAAGACGTGCGCGTGGAGCGTCGTCCATATCAATATCTCTACACCGAGGGTGAGGATGATATTTTCATGAACAATGAGACCTATGAACAAGTGCCTATTTCAAAGGCACTGGTGACAGGAGCAGACTTCATGAAAGAAGGCGACACAGTGGAGGTAGTGAGCGATGCCAGCACTGAGACAGTGCTCTATGCTGAGATGCCAGTAAAGACCATTCTTGAGATTACATACACAGAGCCTGGTATTAAGGGAGATACAGCCACCAACACTCTTAAGCCAGCCACAGTGGAGACTGGCGCCACAGTGCGCGTGCCTCTCTTTGTCAATACCGGCGACAAGATAGAGATTGACACTCGCGAGGGCGCTTATGTGCGCCGCGTATAATACCTTAGATCGGCCGCGGTGCGACCAGATTTGAGATCGGTCTTGAGATCGGTCGCGGTGCAACCGATAACAGGATGTGGGCTAACGCCATGGCTTTTGGCGTTAGCCCACATCCTGTTATCGGCGGCAATGTCGGCGATGGGTGTTGGTAGAGAAAATTGGGGTGGTGGTATAATCTTACTTTTAAGGAAAGATAGGGTTTATTACTTTTGTAAAAACAAAATTACAAAAGTATGGGTAAAACATTAATGAAATGCTTGGCCTTGGGAAGCATGTTGCTGTGTGCTTGCTCATCCCATGGCGGGGAGTGGCTTACGGTAGATCAATATCAGAAGGCCAACTGCGGGAAATCTGTGTCAGAAGAAATAGTGTGCACTGGCACCAATATCCATGTAAGCAGTGAGATGGGGTCTTTGATGGTGCAGTTAAATGTGACTAACGAGATGCTTCAGCGCAGCCTGTTGGGCAGGGGCGTGTCGATAGCCATCAACCCGGAGGGTAAGAAGGCAGATGATATATCAGTGGTGTTCCCTGCTCTGCGTTTGCGTATGCCCCAGATGCCACCTCAAGGCGATGAAAATCGTCAAGGACCGCCTCCTGGCAGAGATCAAGTAGAAAAAGACCAAGCAGGGAAAAATAATGTGCGACGCATGCCTGAAGCAAGTGTGATGCTTGAACAATTGAACAAAAGAGGCGCCATTTTAGCCATAGGCACGGATTCGGTCGAAATCCCTGAGGGCTGTTCGCGCATAGTGATTGATGACGATGGATTGTTGTCGTTTACGGCTGTTATCCCTTTAGAGCAAATCACAATGTATTACAAGGTGGGGAAGAAATGGAAATTCGGTGTGATTTCGCCCGAGATGGATTTTGGTGAGCGTCCGGTAAAAGGACAGCGCCCAGAAGGCATGCCTGGTGGTGATAGGCAAGGTCCTCCAAGCGGGGGCCCTGGCGGCATGGGAGGCCCAGGTGGCATGGGAGGACCCGGCGGGGGCATGGGAGGAACCGGTGGCGGACGCCCCGGCGGCATGGGACGCCCTGGGGGCATGGATATGACCAATGTCAACGATGCCAAGCTGGAGAAAGCCCTTACAAAAGAAATCTCCGATTGGGTCTCAATCAAATATTCAGATTTGAAATAATGAGAAAAGCTGAGCCTGCTCAGCTTTTCTCATTTTAGGGCAATGCATATCAGATAGAAAGAAAGCTCGGAAAACAAAGCGGCAGCCCCGCAGCAGTCGCCCGTGTATCCTTGAATTTTATATCTGAGATACAAAATTAATAAAGCTACCGTAAGTATGGGACCCAGATAGGCCCAGAAGAGATTGATGGGGAGGCAAAAAGCAGGCAGTATGGCACACAGGAAGCCCCCTATGAGAGGAATAATACTGGATTTTGAGTAAACGGTGCCATTTTTAGCTTCTGTTTCTGTACGACAGTATGGAAGGAAATTAATAAGCTGTCCGGCACAGAATTTAGCCCAAGGATCCCCAGCAAAAATTATCCATGGAAGCAAGGAAGCAGGCATAGCGCACAGAGTCAACCATAGGGTGAGGATATAGAGAATTAAGCCCAAGACTCCATAGGAGCCAATGTGACTGTCTTTCATAATCTCTAATATCCTTGTCCTGGATGCGCCACCTCCAAACCCATCAAAAAAGTCTGCCAAGCCATCTTCGTGCAAGGCGCCAGTAAATACGATACGTGCGCCAATGGCAATGGCCAAAGCTATACCGTGAGGAAAAATCATGGCTGCCAGCCACCAAGTTCCCACCATAACGCCAGCTGTAATCAGTCCAGCCAAGGGCCACCATCCCACTATGCGCCTGAAAAATTGTGGCGGCACTTTAGTTATGCGCCATAGCGGTATGCGAGTAAAAAATATAATTGCAGCAATTGCTGACTTCATCTTAGAAGTATTTGGTGACAGAGACTTTTTGAAAAGAATCCATCTCGTTGATCATTCTTACGGCCGATTCGATGATAGGGTAAGCACATACTGCTCCAGAGCCTTCACCCAATCTCATGTCAAGATATAAAATAGGCTTGGCGCATAAGGCTTCGAGCACCAGTCTGTGACCAGATTCATCGCCTTGATGCCCAAATATGGCATACTTAAGTACAGTGGGATTGAGTTTCGATGCGGCCAACATGCAATTGGTCATAATAAATCCATCCACTATCACCGCCATGTGCAGCGCGGCGGCTTGCAGCATGCCCCCCACAGCCATAACCATCTCAAAACCTCCAAACCAAGCCATAATATCAGCAGCCGAGCCTTTCCCATGATAGTTGGCTAAGGCTTTTGAGAGTACATCGTATTTATGACGGATGCCATGTGAATCCAATCCAGCCCCTGCTCCTATGCATTTGTCCAGAGGAATGCCGGTAAACATATGCATCCACATAGAAGAGGCGGAAGTGTTGCCGCTTCCCATCTCGCCGAAGCTCACCACATTGCAACCCTCCGCATGTATGTCACGCACTATCTCGGCTCCGGCTTTCAAGCACTGTTCCATCTCATTTTCAGTCATAGCTGGCCCATATAGGAAATTGCTTGTGCCACGCCCGACCTTCTTGTCAATGATTTTAGTGCCCTTAGGAATATCGTAATCAACGCCAGAGTCCACGAGCACTAAGTCAAACCCATGTTGATTACACAAAAAATTTATACCGGCTCCTCCCCGAGCGAAATGCGCCAACTGCTGCCAAGTGACTTCTTTAGGGGATACGCTTACCCCTTCTTCAATAATTCCATGATCTGCAGCAAAAAGCACATTGCAGGGATGGTTAAGCCGTGGTGTAAGGGTCTCTTGTATCAGGCAGATTTGCATAGCCAAGTCCTCCAAGCGACCCAGCGAGCCTTTTGGTTTGGTGAGATTGTCAATTTTCTCTTGGATTAGTCCTCTTAAACCCTCATCATAGGGCTTTATGTCAAAATTTATCATGGTCACTTAATTTTCATCGGAATCCCGGACACCATAAAATAGACATCAGTAGCCAGCGAGGCCACATATTGATTAATCTTGCCTTGCAAATCAATAAATTTTCTTTGAAGGGCATTAGAGCTTGTGCCCCCTAAGCCTACTTCGTTGCTTACTATTATTAATGTGGCATCGGTTTGTTGGGAAAGGCGATCTATTTGATCTTTTACTCGCATATATGCTTCCGATGCATCTTCCTTGCAATCGAAGAGAATATTAGAGCATAGCATAGTAAGACACTCCAGCAGAGCTGTTCTCCCGGAGATATCAACTAAGGCAGGAGCCAAAGAGGCTTCTATTGTAGTCCAATTTTCGCCTCTGTATTCTCTATGTTTTTTCACCCGGTCCTCCATCTCCTCATCCAATACATAAGAAGTGGCCAAATACATGGGGTGGAAGTCAGTTTCGCGAGCCAGCTTTTCAGCAAATGTGCTTTTTCCGCTACGCTGACCCCCAGTCACTAATATTACTTTACAATTCATGGTGGATAAGATATAAGTGCAAAATTACCTATTTTTGATGATTTTTCACCATAAAATGACATATTTTTGACCCTCATCGAGCCGATTTAGAAATAATTTTGCAATGTGAAAGAATATACTAAATCACCGTTTCATTTAAAGGAAATCCTAAATCAATTTTTTCTTATGCAAAAGAAATTTTTATTAATGCAATGCGCGCTGATTAGTCCATGGGCTATGATGGCACAATCGCAACTACAAATCTTGAAGGCGAATTTGCTTCTACCCCCACTGGACGTTTAAAGTAAAAGATTGAAATTGTGGATTTTATTAGGAACATAGCTGTAATGAGTGTTGTCTCCTGTGCGCTGAGCATGGGAGCACAGCTCTCGCTATGTCCTGATACTCTTTTGCAAAGAGAAATCATTGAGTCTGCCTTGATTCACTCTGCTCTTCCATTGCACAACGAGAAGAGTTGGAATGAGTATTCCTCCAGACAACTGGCGTCTGACTCAACTCTCTTAGCAGAAAAGCTTGAACTTGTTTATTCCACAATGCCTACAAGCCGAGCCATAGGCAGCGCCGATGACCCAGACTATGCCACATACGGCCGCGCTCAGGTCTCTATTGATCTGAAGGGCGCTGATTGGAGCCAATGGGATCGCATTGCTTTTGATGTATTTCCAATGTGCCCGGGAATGCGGGTGGTCAATATTAATGTTGCTCTTCTTTTGAAAAATGATAAACAACATAGAGCTGATATCAAGAATTTGGCTCATCTGGTGAATCTCCGCAATTATGCGTGCAACCACTGCCATTTGGACTTGAAAGATATAGAAAGGAACTCAGTGGATCGGCTCCTGCTGTATGTTGATAATAAGGGGCTCGATATCACTACTGGCGACAGCGCACGATATTCAATTGCCAATCTTCGATTGCTGACATTGAAATATCAAGAAAAGACATCCGGCTGGGATGTGCCTGATGATAAAATCATCTATTCTTATTCAGGCTATGATGTGCATGGTGAAAAAAGCGCGCTTGTGTCACCTGATATTGCGGTTGAGGGTAAAGATTTTGTGCTTTTAGATGCTAATGGGCAAGTGCAATATCGCGGAAAGGCGGAGGTGAAGGAGACTGCAATCGGAAAGTTTGGCGTGTTGGACTTTTCTGCTATGTCGCATCCGGGAATCTACCAGTTACAGATTGGAGACCATATCTCTAAAGACTTTCCAATTGCTTCTGATATATTGATAAACTCACAATGGCGAGTACTCAATTTTATATTTTGTCAACGTTGTGGCTATCCCGTGCCGGGTGTGCATGGTCGCTGCCATACCGACTTGTTTTGTGCTTATGACGGCATTTTGCTTCCATATAGCGGGGGCTGGCATGATGCCGGCGATTTATCGCAACAGACCCTTCAGACCGCCGAGACAGCCATGGCTCTGTTAGAATGCTATCAAGCTTTGAAAGACAATAATCCCGCTCTGGCAGCTCGTATGCGTGAAGAAGCGGAATGGGGATTGGACTTTGTCCTGCGGTGCCGTTATGGCGATGGCTATCATGCCAGTAGCATGGGATTATTGCATTGGCTCGATGGGCGAGTAGGTACTTATGATGATATTACCTCAGTGCGCGTAAGCAATACAGCCTTTGATAATTTCATATATGCCGCTGTGGAGGCTTATGCTGCTATGACGCTCGGACATGATTCCATGATGCAGCAGCATCTGCGCCGCATAGCCATAGAGGATTATAAGTATGCCATAGATAAATACCAAGCCGAGGGATGCGATGTTTTTACCCAACCCTTTGAGCACACTTATTCCACATCACCATCACAGTACTTTGCCACAGTATCATGGGCTTCCTCATTAATGTACAAATTGACTGGAGAGAGCAAATATGCTCAAATAGCCGTTGAAGAAGGAGATAAGTTTTTGAAATGTCAACAAATTTCGCAAATAGGAGACAGGGGATATAGTGGATTTTTCTTCCGTGATGAGAGCTGCCGCAGCGTGATGCACAGTGTACATCAAAGCCGCGAGCAGGTTTACATGCAAGCATTGGATGCTCTGTGCTCTACCCAGCCAGAGCATCCGAAATGCTCGCAATGGCGGCAAGCTATGCGCCTGCATGGCGATTATTTGTTATCATTGCAGCCAGTTACGGCCCCTTATGGAATGATTGCCAGCGGACTATATAAAATAGACGAATGGACTGATAGTAAAGCATTTTCGACATTGCATCAATTTGTGGATGAGGGTAGCGTGCCATCATTCCGACAGCAAATAGAAAAAGCAGAGAAAGTAGGGGATGGATATGTGCTTAGGCGCTTTCCGATATGGGTAAATATATATAATGGAAACAATGTCACAGCGCTGGCACAAGCCAAGGCTGCTGCTATCTGTGGTAAGGCGCTCGGAGATTCGGCTTTAATTGACTTGGTGCGCCAGCAGGTATATTGGATTTTAGGGAAGAATCCTTTTGGGCAGTCTCTGATATATGGTGAAGGTGATAATTATCCGCAGATGGATTCCTTCTCCTCTGGAGAGATTACTGGTGAGATGCCAGTGGGGATTCGCTGCTTGGATGAAGAGGATGTGCCGTATTGGCCATCTACTAATAATGCATGCTACAAGGAAGTTTGGGTGTCAGCCGCTGCCAAGTATTTGTCATTGGTGAGTAGCTTGTAACAAAATGGTTTGGCATCACTAAAAGTGAGTATTGTATAATTGAAGAGAAATTGATAAATTTGCAATTCAATTTACAATACGTTTCAGATAATGAGATTGTCCGACATGCCCACTGGCAGTGAGGCTGTAGTAATCAAGATATTAGGCCATGGCGCTTTTCGAAAGCGCGTCATGGAGATGGGATTTGTAAAGGGTCGCACTGTAAAGGTGCTGCTTCAAGCTCCTCTGAAAGATCCCATTAAATACTCAATTTTGGGGTATGAGGTGTCACTTCGCCGCAGCGAAGCTAATATGATCGAAGTGGAGCCACTCAACAAAAAAGGCGAAGCTCAGCAAAACGCTGAAGCCAATAAAGAGACCCCATCATGCGATGCCCGGACGGAAACATGCATAATCAATGTCGCCCTTATAGGTAATCCGAATTGTGGCAAAACCTCGCTTTTCAACATTGCTTCTGGCGCTCAAGAGCATGTGGGAAATTACAGCGGGGTGACTGTGGATTCCAAGACGGGCCATTTCGATTATAGAGGCTATCGGTTCAATATCGTGGATTTGCCAGGTACATATTCTCTTACTTCATATTCGCCAGAGGAGCTTTATGTGCGGCATTATTTGCAAGATGAGACCCCAGATGTTATCATCAATGTTGTGGACTCTTCCAATCTTGAGCGCAATCTCTATCTCGCTACGGAGTTGATAGATATGGACCGCCGAATGGTGATAGCCCTCAATATGTACGATGAGCTGAGGGCCAGCCATGCGGAGCTGGACTATAAGGCCTTGGGCAGGATGATAGGTGTGCCGATGGTGCCTATAGTAGCCAAGACAGGCGAGGGCGTGGATGAGCTTTTTGATGCTGTGATTGATGTATTCGAAGATCAGCATGAGGCGGTGCGGCATATTCATGTAAATCTTGGACCTGAGGTAGAAAAGTTGCTTCGTCAACTAATAGATGCGATAAAAGAAGATCGAGGCATTACCCAGCATGTGTCACCCCGGTATTTGGCTATTAAGTTGCTTGAGGGCGATAAGGAGAGCGAAAAGGAAATGCTTGACAGCAAGGATGGTCAGAAAATTTTGGATTTAAGGGATGAATTGCAAAAAGAATACGCTGAGCATCACAGCGATGATGATGACTTGCAATCAGTAATCGCAGCTGAAAAGTACGGATTTATTGATGGAGCATTGGCAGAGACTTTTAAAAGTCCAGAAAAAGACTCAATGACCTCGACCCGTATCATAGATGCTTTTGTCACCAACAAACTTTTTGGTTTCCCCATCTTTTTCTTAATAATGTTCTTCATATTCTGGGCTACTTTCTCGATAGGGCAGTATCCTATGGATTGGATAGATGATGGAGTGGCATGGCTTAGTTCCATCGTTAATCGATGGATGCCGGAAGGAGTGCTCAAGGATATGATAGCCGATGGCATAATTGGCGGTGTCGGTGGTGTGATAGTTTTCTTGCCAAATATCTTGATATTGTATTTCTGCATATCCTTCATGGAGGATTCTGGATATATGGCTCGCGCTGCATTCATAATGGACAAGGTTATGCATCGCATAGGGCTGCATGGCAAATCGTTTATACCTTTAGTGATGGGCTTTGGCTGCAATGTGCCGGCCATAATGGCTACTCGCTCTATTGAGAGCCGCTCCAGCCGCTTGATTACCATAATGATCAATCCATTTATGTCATGCTCTGCACGCTTGCCCATCTATGTGCTGCTTATAGGCACCTTCTTTCCAGAGCATCCTACCATAGTCTTTATGGGATTGTATATTCTGGGAATAATTGTGGCCATGGTCACCGCTCGCCTTTTGCGAAAGTTTTACTTTAAAAAAGATGAAACTCCTTTTGTGATGGAATTGCCGCCATACCGCATACCCACATTTAAGGCATCCATGCGTCACACTTGGGCCAAAGGGCAGCAGTATCTGCGTAAGATGGGTGGTATAATCTTGGTGGCAAGCATTGTGGTATGGGCATTAAATTACTTCCCTCTGCGTGAAGAGGGGCCTGCAGAGCCTAATCCATCAGAGGCAATTTCAAGTAACGATTCATATCTTGAAATGGCTGGTAAAGTTATTAACCCAGTGATGGAACCGCTTGGCTTCCATTGGCGTGCATCTGTAGCAGCATTGGCCGGAGTGCCAGCAAAGGAGATAGTAGTATCCACATTGGGCGTACTTTACACCAATGACGAGGCGGTAACGGATCAAAAGCTGGGCGCAAGGCTCGAAGCTCCAAATCCAGTTACAGGCAAGCCCGATTTCACAGGTGCCAGCGCGCTCAGCTTCTTGGTTTTTGTACTCTTGTATTGTCCATGCATTGCTACGGTCACTGCCATAGCCAAGGAGACCCATCATTGGGGGTATGCTGCCTTTAGCGTGGTGTATAATACAGTGGTAGCATGGATAATTGGCTTTATAGTGTATCAGATAGCCTTGCTTGTCTAAGAGCCGTTGGCTGTTAAAAACTGTGGTGAAAAGTTTAAAAATGTATAATTTAGTAAAAAACTTTTTGCCTTTTTAGGTTTATTGGATAATTAGTTGTAATTTTGGGTGTTCAAAACTGAAGTGACAATGACTGTTGAACCCAACTATAAACCTATACCAGAAGAATTTCAGGACATAGCTCCCTATAATGATACTCAATTCAAGGAACGGTTGCAGAAATTAGTTACCGAGCCAGGCTTTGAGCATGCAGTGAGATATGTGATGCCGGATGTAGATTATCCCCGGTTTGTGGAAAATCTCACCAAGGTGAGCACACAGGATCAGTTCCAGCGATATGTAATGGGTCATTTCTTGGAACAGTTGGAAGCTAATACCACCGATGGCATATCTATTGATGGCCTTGAAAATTGCAAGGAAGGCAGGAATTATACATTTATCACCAACCACCGCGACATTGTGCTTGATGCTTCCTTCCTAAATCTCGGATTTATTCGCCACGATATGCCGATTACACAGGTGGCAATCGGTAATAATCTGCTTATATACGACTGGATTACAGACTTGGTAAAACTTAATCGCAGCTTCATTGTGAAGCGAGATGTCAAGATGGTCGCTGCCTTGGAGGCTGCCAAGCAGTTGTCATCGTATATTGATTACACGATTAATGAGCTTCACGAAAGTGTGTGGATCGCTCAGCGAGAGGGCCGAGCCAAAGACAGCAATGACCTTACCCAGGAGAGCCTGATTAAGATGCTATCGCTGGCCGGAGGAGGCAGCGTAAAGGAGAACTTGCTCCGCATCAATCTTTGCCCAGTGTCAATATCCTATGAATATGACCCCAATGACTATCTCAAGGCGCGCGAGTTTCTGCTAAAGTTGAGGGATCCTCATTTTAAGAAAAGCCAGCGCGACGACCTGTTCAGCATGGAGACTGGCATCCTGAAGTATAAAGGCAGGGTAATGTTCCGAGTGGGCAAATGCATCAACCAAGCTTTAGAGCAGTTCCCCAGCGATCAGCGACTTGAGGTGATTCGAGAGGCTTGCAGGTTGATTGATAATGAAATTCATGCGGGATACGAAATATATCAGTGCAATTACATTGCTTATGATGAATTGGAGAATACCACAGAATTTGCCTCGAAATATACGCCTGAAGATGTGGAAAAATTCTCCTCATACATAAATCGCCAGCTCGACAAGGTGGATCTTACCGATATCACACCTGACGAAAGAGAATACATGCGACGCATGATGCTCACAATGTACGCCAATCCCCTCAAAAATAAATTATGCGTTTCTTGTTAGTACCGGCACTGATTGCCTTAGGGGTTAATATTCTGATTGACCTGTATATCTATTGTGCGTTGCTTAGCTATTCGCGCAATAGGGTGTGGGCCAAGTTGCAAGCTTGGACAGCATTGCTATTCAACGCGGCCTTGATTGTGGCCATTTGTTTGCCCAAGCGCTTAGGAGATGACCGGGGGTTGATGGCTGTGATGTGGATTTTGTATGCCTATCTCAGCATCTATATACCGAAAATCATATTTTTCATCTTTGATGTGTTCTCGAGGCTTCCATTTTTGTGGAGGCACCGCAGATGGACTTGGATGTCATGGCTAGGCTTTATTTTAGGCATTTTGGTATGCGCTGGCATGTGGTGGGGAGCGCTGATAAATAGGTTCCAGATCCAAGTGCGAGATCAAGAGATACGGATTGAGGGTTTGCCGGCCTCATTTGATGGCATGCGAGTAGCGCAAATCAGCGATTTGCATCTTGGCACATACATGGGCAATACTGATTTTGTAGCAAAGCTTGTGACTGAGGTCAATTCTTTGAAGCCTGATATGATAATCTTCACAGGTGATTTGGTAAATCGGCGCAGTGAAGAAGCCCGGCCCTACATAGAGATTCTTAGCGCTCTGAATGCGCCCATGGGGGTGTATTCTATTATGGGCAACCATGATTATGGCGACTATTATGAGTGGCCATCTGAGGCTGATCATAAAAAAGATGTGGAGAGAATAAAGAAATATCAAGCCGACATGGGGTGGCAGATGCTTAACAATAGCCATGTGTGGCTGCGACAAGATAGTGACTCGATAGCTCTGATAGGCGTGGAGAATGTGGGCGATCCTCCATTCCATACTTATGGCAATTTATCGGCGGCATATCCTAACATAAGTGATGATAATGTAAAGATACTGCTCAGCCACAATCCAGCGCATTGGGAGCGAGATATCGAGGGCCACGAAAACACTAATGTGCAACTTACGCTCTCTGGCCACACTCATGCGATGCAAATGGAGGTCTTAGGACTGTCACCCGCAGCCTGGCGATATCGCACGTGGGGAGGATTGTACCAAGATGAGCCGGGGCACCAATTGTATGTCAATATAGGCGCAGGTGAAGTAGGCTTCCCAGCTCGCATAGGAGCCACTCCTGAAATTACTTTATTTACTCTTAAACCTAAACAGAAGTGATTAACATACCGGGTGAAATATCCCGCAGGCTGGGTCTGAACCAGCGCACTGTGGAGGCTGTGCTATCTCTGCTCGATGAGGGATGCACCATTCCATTCATAAGCCGGTATCGCAAAGAATGTACGGGCAGCCTCAACGAGGTAGATATTCGTGACATAGATACTCAGTATCAGCAGCTAAAGGCATTTGAGAAGCGCCAAGCCTATGTGCTTGAGACCATTGAAAAGGCTGGGCAGCTTAGTGATGAGTTGCGCGCAAAAATTGAGAACTGTACAGATAGCGCGGTTCTTGAGGATCTGTATATGCCCTATAAGCCAAAGCGCCGCACACGAGCCACAGTGGCCCGAGAGCATGGCTTGGAACCCTTGGCTAAGATCATCATGGCTCAAAATAGCCGCAGCCTTGAAGCATCGGCTCAGAGATTTGTAACGGATGAGGTGAAGAGTACAGAAGAGGCCATCAATGGAGCTTGCGACATCATAGCAGAGTGGGTGAGCGAGCATCCTAAGGCACGCGCCTGGGTGCGCAAAAAAGTGCTTCGAGAAGGAGTGATTAAATCCAGATTTGTTAAAGGCAAGGAGGATGAGGGCGATAATTATCGCTTCTATGCCAACTTCTCACGCCCTATGAACCGCTGCCCTTCACATCAATATTTGGCCCTGAAGAGAGGCGAGAATGAGGGATTCCTAAAACTTACGGTAAATATCAATGATGAGGAAATGCTATCGTCAATCGATAGCCTGTTCGTGCGTAAGGATGCTTCCAAAGAATGTGCCGACACTGTGCGCCAAGCAGTGGAGGACAGTTATGATCGCCTACTTTTCCCCTCTATAGAGAATGAAGCTTCTGGGTTATGGAAAGAGCGCGCTGACCAAGAGGCCATTAAGATGTTTGCCGAAAATCTGCGTCAGCTTCTCATGGAGGCCCCGCTGGGTCATAAGAATGTGATGGCCATTGATCCGGGATTTCGCACTGGGTGCAAGGTAGTGTGCCTTGATGCCCAAGGTAATCTCAAGCATAACACAGTGATTTATCCTCAGCGGGAAAGGGTGACTTCTGCCCTTAATGTGGCAAAATTGGTGAGTGATTACGATATTCAAGCCATAGCACTTGGCAACGGTACAGGAAGCCGAGAGACCGAGCAGTTCTTACGTGTGATCCATTATCCTCACGAGGTACAAATAATTGTGGTAAGCGAGAGTGGCGCATCGGTATATTCCGCTTCAGATTTGGCCCGAGAAGAATTTCCTGCTTATGATGTCACAGTGCGCGGTGCAGTGTCGATAGGGCGTCGCTTGATCGATCCCCTGGCTGAGCTGGTGAAAATTGATCCTAAGTCAATAGGCGTGGGCCAATACCAGCATGATGTGGATCAAAATTCCTTGAAGGAGTCACTGGATTATACTGTTATGAGCTGTGTTAACCAAGTGGGTGTGAATGTGAACACAGCCTCGGTGCAACTGCTTAGCTATATCTCCGGCATAGGCCCCGCATTGGCGGGAAATATTGTCGCATACAGGGCAGAAAATGGAGATTTCAAATCCCGCAAGGATTTGATGCATGTGCCCAGAATGGGGGCTAAGGCTTTTGAGCAATGCGCAGGCTTTTTGAGAATACCGGGTGCCAAGCATCCGCTGGATAACACCGCAGTACACCCGGAAAGCTATCCAATCGTGGAGAAAATGGCTGCTGATTTAGGCGTAAAGCTTACCGACCTTATCAGTAATAAGGACCTTATTGAACGAATTGACATCAAGCAGTATGTCACAGAAACCACTGGCATCCCCACACTGACTGACATTATAGAGGAATTGAAGCGACCTGGACGCGATCCACGAGAGACTGTGGAGGAATTCTCTTTCGATCCTGCAGTGACAGAGATTGAGGATTTGAAGCCTGGCATGGTGCTTAACGGCATAGTGGAGAACATTACGGCCTTTGGAGCTTTTGTGGACATAGGCGTGCATGAAAGCGGCTTAGTGCATATTTCTCAAATGGCAAATAAGCGAGTGAACAATCCCCATGATGTGGTCAAGCTCAAGCAGCATGTGCGCGTGCGCGTGCTTGATGTGGATTTGAAGCGCCGCAGAATCTCACTGTCAATGCGTGATGAAAATGCATAGCGCCACACTTTGCTTGGGCTCAAACATTGGTGTCCAAGCCATAGATAAGATAATTCTGGCAAGCGACTATCTGGAGCAAGCTGGGGCAATCGTGTGTCGCAGTTCGGTATATGGGTCGCCAAGCGGATATCTCAATCAGGTCCTGATATTGCACTCAGAGATGGAGTATGATGATCTCCATACTCTTACAAAAGAGTTGGAAAGTAAGCTTGGACGGCGCCCCGAGCATAAGGCGCAAGGGATAGTTCCGGTGGATATCGACATAGTGATTTTTGATGAAGAAGTCATTAGACCTCTCGACTATGACTCCGCTTATTTTAATCAAGGGCTTGAAGAATTGCAAGCTTAGAGCCTGTTTAATAAGAAATGTTAAATAGGCTCTAAAACTATTTATTGCGGGTAGTTGTTTTAATTGATATTAAAAGAGAGAATTATGAAAAAGTTATTTTTGATTTTGTCAATTGGCGCCTGCCTGATGGGTTTGTCTTCTTGCGATACTCGCCCTAACGTCATAGGGGACTGGCAGGGTAATGTCAAAGGCGAAATGCCGGGCACAGCTACAAGCAATCTTACTGCCACCTATTCTTTCCAGAGAGATGGCTCTGTCACAGCCAGTTACCTAATTAATTTCACAGAAGCTCTGGCACCGACCGACTCTCTGATTTCACCGTATCAGATAAGTGTCTCGGGCACAGCATTGATGCAGGGAAAGTGGCAATATGTTGACGGCGAGGATGATGAAATTGCCATCGTGTATGACATGAACACCCTCAAGGTACAAATCGATCCCGATGCTGTAAAGATGCAAGCCAATGTAATTACTGACCAGCAAGCGCCTGAGATTGACAATTTAAAGCCAGCTTTGGTACAAAAATACACTCTGCTTGTGGAGAACTACTTCAAGCAGACCCCCACAGTGGTTTGGGATGATGTAAAAGTCAAAAAACCTATATTGCGTTATGAAATAGGCCATGACAACTACTTGCTCCAAGAGGTCACGGCTGAGCTCCCAGAATAAAATCGTTTACACAGGCGATAAGTTCTTTTGAAGCCTCATTCCCTATGGGTTTGAGGCTTGTTTGTGGGGGATTTTTTATCATGCTTTTGAGCATAGTCTCATCCCATGCAACATTGATATAGCCTAACTCTTCAAAGCGATGCGCAGTATCAATTTGGTGATTATTGCGATGCTCTCCCATATCCCCGCTTCGCGGCATCACTATCAAACGCTTAGATTTAAGCATGGCAGATATAATCGCGCCTATGCCAGCATGAGCTACCAAAAGAGAAGATTCGGCTACGAGTTTGCTAAATTCGTCGGCTGGAATTAGGGCATTCAACTTGAAATTTTTCGGTATATATTTGCCAGGTAAAGCCTGTGCGATGATTTCCTGATCGAGCTCAGGAGCTAGTTCGTCTATGGCCTTTATCATTCGGTCAAAAGGGAACTGCGTGCCAGCGGTCACAAAAATCATAGGACAGAAGAATTATAAAATGGTACCATAGAACTTAATCTTGTCCGTGGCCAAATGAGGCCACTGGGTGAGGGTAGCTGTGGCAATCTTTGCGGCTATGCGGCCGCATACAGAAAGATGCTCAACATTTGCCAGCGAGTCAATCCATAGCGATTTTATGCCGTATTTCTTAGCTATCAGTACAGCAGCCAAGCCAGGGGCAGCTCCGGTGGATATAACCACATCAGGTTTCTCTGCCTTTATAATCTTGTTAAAGGCGGCAATGGAAGAAACCAATTTTAATGGAGAAGTGCGGGAAAAGTCTTCTACAAAATAGTATTTGTTATTATCAGAGCTTTTCTTCGCTTTGATGTTTGTAGTAACATAGATGATTTCATGCTTGCCGCTTAGCGGGGCAAGTATGCGTTGAAGCTGCACTAAATGTCCTCCAAAGGAAGCCACGGCTATGACTTTTCTCCTATTTGCAGTATCCGATTTAGGCGATGTCATCATTAAAATAATCGCTTACTACTAAATAACGCAGCTTTGGCTTTAATATTTTGGATTATGAGAATTTTTATTGAAAAGTCGGCGGATAAGGTCTTCGCGGTGTAGGCGACGCAGGCTGCCTATGATATCTTGGCGGTAGGTGTGGTCATACCAGAAGAAATACTTGCGCTGGGCCAGTTTCTCCTCAGGACGAGTAGCAGTGTAAATTTTCTCTCCCGTATAGGGATGCACTCCAGTATAGAAAATTTCGGTGGCAACAGTCATGGGGGTGGGAGTGAAATCTTGCACTTGCTCCAAGTGAAAATTCAGGTCCTTGGTCTCGGCTGCCAGTTCGGCCATGGCTTCTTCGGTAGAGCCAGGATGGCTTGAAATGAAGTAGGGGATGAGCTGCTGCTTGAGCCCACATTCGCGATTTACTTGGTCAAAAAATCGGTTGAATTGCTTGAAGAGGCCAAATCCTGGCTTGCGCATGATGTTGACCACGGTATCGCTGGTGTGCTCCGGGGCCACCTTTAAGCGCCCCGACACATGGCTTGTGATTAATTCACGATTGTATTGCTGGTTAATTTTGTCCACTTTGGGGTCGCCAGTAGGATGCATTGACAAATCATATCTTACTCCGCTGCCAATAAAAGACTTTTTCACTCCCGGGAGAGCATCTACGGCATGATAAATGTCGAGCAAAGGCTTATGGTTAGTGTCGAGATTTGGGCATGGCTTAGGATGCAAGCATGATGGACGCAAGCACTTGGCGCATATATTCTTGTCTTTGCCACCCATGGCGTACATATTGGCACTGGGACCGCCAAGGTCAGAAATATAGCCTTTGAAATCAGGCATTTGAGTCACTTGCTTGGCTTCTCGAAGAATTGACTCCTTGCTGCGGCTCGCTATGAACTTTCCCTGATGAGCTGAAATAGTACAGAAAGCGCAGCCGCCAAAGCAACCGCGATGGAGATTGACAGAGTGGCGTATCATCTCATAAGCTGGTATGCGCTTGCCTTTGTATCTGGGATGAGGCAGCCGAGTGTAGGGCAAATCGAATGAAGCATCAATCTCGCCCTGTGTCATAGCAGGATGCATTGGATTGGCTTTAACCACCTTGTTGCCTGTCACTTGCCAAAGTGTGGCTCCTCCGTTAAGGCGATTGCTTTGTTGCTCAATATGCTTAAAATTGGCAGCCTGGAGCGGCTTATGTCTTAGGCAGTCCTGGAAACTGTTGAGAATAATGTTGTTTTCATCGCCTGCGGGAAGAGCATCCTGGGGAAGCAGCACCACAGATTGGCGCAAGTCTTGAATATCATTGACTTTTTCTCCGGCAGAGAGCCGCTTAGCCAATTCCACAACAGATTTCTCACCCATGCCATAGAGAATCATGTCCACTGGAGCGTCAGCGATAATTGAAGGCCTTAATCTATCTTGCCAATAGTCATAATGGGAAAAGCGGCGAAGCGAAGCTTCAATGCCTCCGGAAATTATGGGCACATCCGGATAGAGGTTTCGCAAGATCTGAGAGTAGACTATAGTGGGATAGTCGGGACGCATTCCTGGGCGCCCATCAGGAGTGTAGGCATCATCGCTGCGCTTGCGCCGATTTGCTGTGTAGTGGTTGACCATAGAGTCCATTGCCCCAGCCGAAATACCGAAGAAAAGGCGAGGTCTGCCAAATTTCTTGAAATCGCGTAGGTCATCTCGCCAGTTGGGCTGAGGCACAATAGCCACTTTGTACCCAGCGGCTTGAAGAGTGCGACCTATTACGGCAGCGGCAAAAGAGGGGTGATCCACATAAGCATCACCTGAGAAGAGCACTATATCCACTTCCTCCCAGCCCAATGCCCGCATTTCCTTAACCGATGTGGGCAACCACAACTCAGGTCTCAGATTGCTATAATCCATCCTTACGACATCTTTTCAAGCTTCTTTTCGAGCTTGATTATTTCATCGCGCAGGCGTGCTGCTTCGATAAACTCCATCTCCTTGGCGGCTTTCATCATCTCCTGACGAAGTTGGTCCACATGTTTCTGCATCTGATCCTTTGTCATAAAGGGAATTACTGGATCAGCAGCCACATCCACTTCGGTGCTAAACTCGCGATCATACATTCTCTGGCTCTGAGCCTTCGATTTAGACTTTTGCTGGCGCGGCCGGCGAGAGGAGGCGGTGTCGAAGTCATCCTCCACTTCCTCAAGACCAACCATGGCATTGCGTGCTTTGATGATTGCTGTGGGAGTGATGCCGTGCTCTTTGTTATAAGCCATTTGCAACTTTCGCCTCCGCTCTGTCTCATCGATTGTCTGCTGCATAGAGTCGGTGATTTTGTCGGCATACATAATGACTTCGCCATTTATATTTCGTGCAGCGCGGCCCACTGTCTGTGTGAGCGAGCGATGGCTCCTCAGGAAGCCCTCCTTGTCGGCATCCAAGATTGCCACAAGAGAAACTTCCGGCAGGTCAAGGCCCTCACGCAGGAGGTTCACCCCAACAAGCACATCATAATTGCCGGCTCGCAAGTCATCGAGAATTTTGATGCGATCCATGGTGTCCACATCGCTATGAATGTAAGCGGTGCTGACACCAGCTTTTAGAAGATATGCATTTAGCTCCTCGGCCATGCGCTTGGTAAGAGTGGTGACCAGTGTGCGCTCGCCTCTCTCAATGCGCAGGTGAATTTCTTCCAGCAGATTGTCAATCTGGTTCATGCTTGGGCGCACTTCAATGCGTGGATCAAGCAGTCCAGTAGGACGAATAAGCTGCTCAACCACCACGCCTTCGCTCCGGTTGAGCTCATAGTCGGCTGGAGTAGCGCTCACATAAATAGTCTGAGGCGTGAGCTTCTCGTATTCTTCAAATTTAAGCGGACGGTTATCGATTGCGGCGGGCAAGCGGAAGCCGTACTCCACAAGATTCATTTTGCGTGAGATGTCTCCCCCATACATTGCCCTAATCTGAGGAATGGTAACATGACTCTCATCGATAATAGTGAGGAAGTCTTTGGGGAAATAGTCGAGCAAGCAGAATGGTCGGCTACCCGGTAGTCGCCCATCGAAATATCGGCTATAATTTTCTATACCCGAGCAGTAACCCAGTTCCTTTATCATCTCTACATCATAGGTCACTCTTTCATATAGCCTCTTGGCTTCCAGGTCCTTGCCCTCTTTGTAGAAAAAATCAACCTGCTGTCCCAGGTCCAGCTGTATCTGAGCCACCGCCGAAGCTTGGCGGGCTGGGGTGGTCACGAAGATATTGGCAGGAAAGATATTGAAAGAGTCATGCTTGCCCAGGCTTACATTGTCGATAGGGTGAAGCGTAGTGATAGACTCAATCTCATCGCCCCAGAACACCACTCTAAGAATGATTTCTTCGTAGGCCAGGCGGATATCCACAGTGTCGCCCTTAGCGCGGAAGTTGCCGCGCTGGAGATCCACTTCGTTGCGGCTGTATAGTGAGGCTACGAGTTTTCGCAGGAATTCATTGCGGCTAATCTTTTGGCCCACCTTAATAGGTACGATGCTGGCATGAAAGTCTTCGGGATTTCCAATGCCATAGAGACACGACACCGAAGATACCACAATGACATCGCGCCGACCTGAAAGCAGTGCGCTGGTGGTGGCCAAGCGCAGCTTGTCGATTTCATCATTGATGGCGAGGTCTTTCTCAATGTATTTGTCCACTGAGGGAATATATGCCTCGGGCTGGTAGTAGTCGTAATAACTTACGAAATATTGTACAGAATTGTTTGGGAAAAAGGTTTTGAACTCGCTGTAGAGTTGTGCGGCCAGGGTCTTGTTGTGGCTGAGCACCAGAGTGGGCCTATTGACCCGCTCGATTACATTAGCCATTGTGAAAGTTTTGCCCGAACCAGTGACACCCAGCAAGGTTTGAGCTGGGGCTCCTTCTCGCAAACCCTCCACCAGCTGGTCAATAGCTTGAGGCTGGTCTCCAGTGGGTTGATATGATGATTCTAATTTAAAATCCATGTGTTTCAGTATTAAACTACAAAGTTACGAAAAATCCCTGATTACGCCCATTATGTCAGTATTAAAACTTACTAAAATATTCTGTTATGGTGAATGATGGGCATGAAGAAGATATCCAGCCCCTTTCTTGAAGAGTTTTCGCATACGCAAGAGCACTATGCTCACCTTGTCTGCGGCTATTACAATGGTTACTGCCACTAAGATCAGGCATAGCCCAATACTATCTCGTGGAGTAAGAGTCTCGCCAAAAATGGTAATTCCGAATACTACTGCCGTTAGGGGTTCGAGAGCTCCTAAGATGGCTGTAGGTGTGGATCCTATGGCGGCAATGGCTATTGAGGTGCAAAAGAGTGAAACTGCTGTTGGCATAAGACCGAGCCCCAAAGCACAACCCCAGCCTAACAAATCATGCGGAAAGCATAGATTTTCATGCAGCAGGGCATTGAAGATAAAGATGAGAGAGCCGGACAGCAGCACATAGAATGTAAGGGTGACGGTAGGAATATGAGCCAATTCACCACGATTAATCCATACCAAATATACAGCGTAAGAAAGGGCGCTCAGCATTACCATCAATGTGCCCAGAGCGCTAAGCGAAGCCCCATCTTCTCCCTTATACAGGCATAGAATGCCGGCAAAAGCCATAGCTATGCACAAAATTGTAGTCAAGCTTAGCTTTTCCTTGAAGACACAGGTCATTATCAGGGCCACCATCAGCGGGTACACAAAAAGCATGGTGGATGCGATGCCGGCCGCCATATAGTTGTAGCTTTCAAAAAGCATTAGCGAAGAGAAGCCCATAAGCAAACCCAATATTGTCACTGGCCCAATAGCCTTTCGGGGCAGCCGAAAGGGCTGATTTCTACCTATTACCATCAAAGCCATAATGCCAATACCTATTACATAACGAAGAAGCAAGACACTGTTGGCATCCAAACCTTCAGCATACAGAGGCAGTGCAAACAATGGATTCATGCCATAGGTGCATGCCGCCACTGCCCCCAAGAGGTAACCTTTCGCTTTGTTATGAACCATGACTCAGATTTTAGCTGGAATGTTGAAGTAAGTGGCTTCAGGATGAGAAATGTATATGCCAGCGACAGATGCTTGAGGATACATAGCTCCGCTCTCAGTGAGGGAAATCCCAAGGGTGTTGAAATCAAGAAGCTCTGCAAGAATGAATATCTGTTTCTGATCGGGGAGGGAAGGATATCCCACAGCGGGTCGGATTGTATCCCATAGCCATTGCTGATGCAGCCATTCAGAAGCTGCTTCCGCTAAGCGGTCAAGCACAGTTTGCAGCAGAATTGACTGGTAATCATCTCCAGAAGCCTTTACCTTCTCCAGGCGTGTCACAAGCGAAGGTGACACAGTGGTGGCAAACACGCCCGCATTATCGTGCAGTGGGTGTACAAAATCGCAAAGAGAGAGAGAAGCTGATCCATCTGCTTTTGCGGGTTGGCGTGGGGTAGAGATGGTTACAGATGAGTTGATTTTAATTCCGCTGCCAGTGCTATTGACCTTATAGAAAGCAGCGCGGGCGCAGCAACCATAGGATGCGTTTAATGACAGTTCATCAAGGAGATCCTCCGCATCTTGGCGCAAGTTTCGGCCTTCGGCTGTGGCTTCTTTAACTTTCCATGCATAGTAGAAATAGAGCCAGTCGATCAGCGGTCGCAATTCAGCCACAGGGATGAAGAAATCTTTACAACCGGAAAATGGTACAGGCTTGGGCTGATATCCAGTCCAGTCAATACTTAAAGGCTTCGCTTCAGCATTGATGACTTGATGTGATTTCTGTACAAATTTGTCACGCAGGAGCTGTTGTTGAGCATGCAGCTCAGCTATGAAATCCGGAGCTTTACCACTTAACAAAGCAGCTGCAATTATGGGGTTTTGGGCGGCATCACGCACATAAATCACAGCATCTTCACCGTAATTTGGCGCGATCTTTACAGCAGTATGCATCTGTGAAGTGGCTGCTCCACCAATCATCACAGGTACATGGATATCGGCCTCGCGCATCCTGCGCACAGTATCCGCCATAGCATCGAGCGAAGGAGTAATCAGGCCGCTAAGTCCCACAAAATCAGGTTTCTCTTTTTTTACGGTTTCTATGATTTTTTCAGGAGGCACCATTACTCCTAAGTCAATTACTTCATAATTATTGCAGCTTAGCACCACCCCCACGATATTTTTGCCAATGTCATGCACATCGCCCTTTACGGTAGCGAGTACCACCTTGCCAGCCTTAGCGGGGGCTTCGGAATTGCCCGCACGCAGAGCATCTTCGATATGAGGCTGAAGAATTTCTACGGCCTTTTTCATTGTTCTGGCCGTTTTTACTACTTGAGGCAGGAACATGCGTCCATCACCAAACATTTCACCCACTTGGTTCATTCCTTCCATAAGTGGACCTGAAATGATGTCAACCGGATTGGGAAATTTTTTCAAAGCTTCAGCAATGTCAGCTTCGAGATGGATAGGGTTGCCTTTAATTAGAGCCTGTCGCAGACGGTCTTCAAGCGGTAGCACCTCATGGCTCACCTCTTCTGGTTTAGGCCCTGTGTCTTTGGCTTCCAACATTTTTGCGCCTATGGCAATTAATTGCTCGGTTGACTCGATGTCACGCTTGTCAAACAATACATTTAGTATAGCCTGACGCAGCTCTGGATCTACATCAGCATAGTTAACAGCAGTGGCTGGATTCATAATCGCCATGTCCATTCCCTCAGCCACAGCTCTGTATAGGAACACAGCATGCATAGCCTCGCGAAGGACATTGTTGCCTCTGAAAGCAAAAGATAGATTGCTCAGGCCGCCGCTGACACGTGCTCCTGGCAGATTCTTTTTTATCCAATGGGCAGCTCGCACATAGTCATAGGCATAATCGAGGTGCTCCTCCATGCCAGTGGCTACTGTGAGGATATTAGGGTCAAAGATAATATCATAGGGATTAAATCCCACTTTTTCGGTGAGCAGTCGATATGCGCGTTCGCATATACGTATCTTCCGCTCGAATGTGGTCGCTTGTCCCTCTTCATCAAATGCCATAACCACCACTGCAGCTCCCAAGTCTCGAATGATGCGAGCATGTGCCAGAAATGGTTCTTCGCCTTCTTTAAGTGAAATGGAGTTTACGATACCTTTGCCTTGAAGGCACTTAAGTCCATCCTCAATCACATCGAATTTCGATGAATCAATCATCACGGGAACCTTGGCAATTTCAGGCTCAGTGCTGAGAATGTTGAGGAATGTCACCATTTCTTGGTGGGCATCGATAAGGCCGTCGTCCATGTTGATATCAATCACCATCGCACCGTCTTCCACCTGCTTGCGAGCTATCTCGATGGCCTCTGCGTAATTTTTTTCTTTAATGAGCCGCAAGAATTTACGGCTTCCAGCCACATTGCACCTTTCGCCAACATTCACAAATACCTCCGTGGAAACCAATGGCAGCAGCCCCGACAGGCGTAAAGCCGGGGGCAGGGCAGCGGGCTTGCGGATGGGTGCAGTATTCTGGTCGATAATCTTCCGGAAGTGCGCGATATGCTCAGGAGTGGTGCCGCAACACCCTCCAACAATGTTGACCAGGCTTTCATCGAGGAATTGCTTGATAACGTTACCCATAGACTCCGGGCCATCATCATATTCACCTAATTGATTGGGAAGTCCGGCATTTGGGTAAACGCTTGTATAAAACGGAGAGCATTCACTAAGACGGCGCAATGGACCCAACAGGCCGGATGCTCCCAGCGAACAGTTGAAGCCAATGCTGAGCAAAGGGTAATGGCTGGCTGTAATTACTAAGGCTTCCAAGCTTTGACCGGAGAGAAGGTAGCCGTTGCTATCAGTTATGGTAGCGGACAGCATCACAGGCACTTCCCGGTGCATAGTTTTCATAGCAATATCGCAAGCTAATAGGGCAGCTTTTACATTGATGGGGTCAAGAGATGTTTCAATTATAATAAGATCCACGCCTCCTTGCAGCAAAGCGTTCATTTGCTCCACATACACATCTCGCAGATAATCGAAAGTTATGCTGCGCTTTGCGGGATTGTCAGGGTCATCGCTCAAAGAGAGAAGTTTAGTGGTTGGACCTACGCTGCCTGCCACATAGCGATGCCGCGATGGGTCAAGCGCATTATGCTTGTCGACGATTTCTCGTGCAAGTCGAGCCCCTGCGAGATTCAGCTCTGGGACCAAGTCAGCACAGCCGTATTCATGCTGGGAAATGGCATTTGAGTTGAAAGTGCAAGTGGTAATGATATCCGCGCCAGCTAATATGTAACTCTCGTGAACCTTTTTTATTATCTCAGGTCGAGTGAGAACGAGTAAGTCGTTGTTGCCTTTTAGTTCTCCGGGCCTATCTGCGAGCAAAGAGCCTCGGAAATCCTCCTCTTTGAGGCCGAATTTCTGGATTTCTGTGCCCAAGCCTCCATCGAGCAACAGGATTTTATTTTTTAGAGTATCTTGCATTGAAATTGAAAGTGAACATTAAATCTGGAGACCGTAGTCGGTTTTGATTTCGTCCATTACGAAAATGCTCTCTACGGCAGCTATGTTGTCAAGTTTGCCAAGAGTGTTAAGTAAGAAATCGCGATAAGTGCGCATATCTGGCACTTGTACTTTAAGCAAATAGTCGAAGTTGCCAGAGATATTATAGCACTCCGTGACCTCTTTCAAGTCTTTTACGAGATCTACGAATGGCTGAGCCACATGCTGGGTGATGCGGGTGATTTTTACATTGCAAAATACAGTGAATCCCCGGTTTAGCTTGTTAGCATCGAGCAAGGCCACATATTTTTTGATATACCCTTGTCGCTCCAGACGCTTTAGTCTCTCGAATACGGGAGTTGTGCTCAGGTGTACCACTTGCGCCAACTCCTTTGTCGTAAGGCGGGCGTTCTCTTGCATCGCGCGCAATATGTTGAGGTCGGTGTTGTCGAGTTTTTCTGTTTCCATCGTAGATAAATTTTCTATGCAAAGTTACGAATTATAGAGGAATATTTGGGATAAATAGTACAGGAAAAGAAGAAAATTCTAAGAAATTTAGGAGAAATTGAATTGTAACCGAATATCATTCTACATATTCCACAAATTGTAGAAAAAATTAACCTAATTATAAGTTTTTATTGGAACGAACTCGGAATTGGTCGTAACTTTGCGATGTGAAAATTAAGTTTTAAGTTTAAAGCTTTTAGTTGTAAAACAAACCATAAAGAATAAACAAAACAAATTAAAAGGATACGACTATGGCAAAGAAAGATCTACACTTCGAGACATTGCAACTGCATGTAGGACAAGAAAAGGCAGACCCAGTGACTGGTGCTCGCGCAGTGCCTATTTACCAGACCACGAGCTATGTGTTCAACAATTGTCAGCACGCCGCCGACCGTTTTGGCTTACGCGATCCAGGCAACATCTATGGTCGTCTCACCAACAGTACTCAGGAGGTGTTTGAGACCCGCGTAGCTGCCCTCGAAGGTGGCGTGGCTGGATTGGCAGTGGCCTCTGGCGCAGCGGCTATTTACTATTCCCTCATCAATATTCTTGGTCCCGGCGACCATGTGGTGGCTGCTAATAACCTCTATGGTGGCACCTACAATCTCATACAGCACACCTTGGGCGCACAAGGAATTGAGAACACAAGCGTGGATTTTTTCAACCCAGCAGATGTGGATGCAGCTATCAAGCCTAACACAAAAGCAATCTACGCTGAGACATTCGGAAATCCAAACAGCGATGTGCTCGACATCGATGCTATTGCCGAGGTGGCTCATCGTCATAATATCCCACTGATTATTGACAATACATTTGGCACCCCTTATCTTATTCGCCCCATCGAGCATGGAGCTGACATTGTGGTGCATTCTGCCACAAAGTTTATCGGAGGCCATGGTTCGAGCCTGGGTGGCGTGATTGTCGATGGCGGCAAGTTCGATTGGAAGAAGGATCCAGACAAGTATCCGACCCTGGCCAAGCCCGACCCCAACTACCACGGAGCCGTATTCGCCGATGTGGCTGGCCCTGCAGCTTTTGTGACACGCATACGTGCCGTTGCTTTGCGCGATACAGGCGCTACAATCTCGCCATTCAACGCCTTTATACTGCTCCAGGGCTTGGAGACGCTTTCTCTGCGCATTGAACGGCATGTAGAGAATACGCTGAAAATAGTGGACTATTTAAGCAAGCATCCCAAGGTGGCCAAAGTCAACCATCCTGCGCTGGCCTCTCATCGTGATCATGAGCTGTATAAGAAGCTATATCCCAAGGGCGCGGCATCAATCTTCACCTTTGAAATCAAGGGAGGTCAGGATGAGGCTTGGCGATTTATCGACAATTTGGAGATATTCTCGCTGCTGGCAAATGTGGCCGATGTGAAGAGCCTGGTGATACACCCAGCCTCTACCACCCACTCTCAGCTATCTGAGCAGGAGCTGGCTGTGCAGCACATCTATCCATCCACTATTCGCCTTTCCATTGGCACAGAGCATGTGGATGACCTGATAGCGGCTCTTGACAAAGCTTTTGCAGCAGTATAGCAGAGAAAGTGTTGCTATCGCTTTAAGCTACAAAAGTTTGGAAAGATAATATTGGCGAAGAGGCTCCCATTGATAGTATGGGCCTGAGAAGGGCGTGCCCGGCAGGGTACGCTCTTGCTCGTTTAACAGAGCCTTGACAAGTATCGGCTTATCTGAGCCCTTTTCTATAGGCCTGTAAAAAATCAATTGAATGTTGCTTCCCATGGGGAATATGGTGTAATCTTTCCAGCGGTCAGCCACTGAGTCAAGATCGTTGATTTCTTGTGCAAAATCGTCAAGCTCCAAGCATATAGCAAGTGGCATCAGAATTACCTCATGGCCGAATCTAAGATTGGCACTATTGTTATCAGAAACCATTGCGGTGTCGGCGCTTTCGATGATATTGCGCACGAGATGATCTTGCAAGTGAGGCATCAGGTTTCCTGTAATCTTTGAGTTGCCATAACGCATGAACCAGTCTGCGTTCTTGTAGGTCCAGAAATCACTGAGTTCTTTCTCTGTGAAGATATCGGCCGGGGCGTATGCTGGGAAAGAGCTGTGTTCTAAGCTTTGGGAATTGGCTAAGATATTGAAGAGGTAAAAGAAGAGGCTGCTGCTGTCGATGCTGTCTTTCGCAAATTGCTGGTCTTTGATAATATGTGTCAGATAGTCAGTACCGCGAGGATACTTCTTACGAAATTCTTCCAAAGCTGCCTTGGCATTATTGCGCATGCTGTCGAGAAGCACTGAATCGAATTTCTCGTCTTGGCCGTATCCGGCGCAATACCACATGTCGGCTTCGCTGGCATCGCTTACGATGCGCAGCTGTGGATTGGCCTTTGAGATTTCTTGGAGCTCGTTATCCATGGATAGGATGCAGCGTACTACAGTGCTTGAGTGAGCATTTACGAAGGAGGAGTCTCTGAACACTTCTGGGAAATTCTGCACCATGCGCCTTCCGATGCCTCGGTGCTGAATGGCTCCCAGTGGTGTGAGTTCGCCATCGCGATATCTGGAAGCTTCTTTAATTTCGCGCAGCTGACTTAGCAACTCAGCGCCTCTGGGAGTGAGCTGATCATTGCGCTCTGCTATCTCCAAAATCTCCACGGGGCGCCAATAAGCTTTGGTGCCAATATGCCACCGGCTTCCGTGGCGTCCATAATGCTCTATGTGGAAAGGCTCGTATCCTTCGGGAGTAGGGGTAAGCTCTGGAGCTCCAAGGCGCTCTGGGGGGTATGCGTAATAGTTGCTGCCGTATTGGCGAATATGCTCGCATGGCATTTGAGCTTGTAAGATCAGGGCAGCTGTTGCAACTGCTAATAATAGAATAGTCTTTTTCATGGCATTTGGCTTTGTATCGCAAAATTAATGAAAATTTTTCAAATAGTAACTATGAAGCGAGTATGAGGAAGTCGTTGCAAAGTCAGGGTGGCCCCATTTGCCGTGGCATATCTTCGGCTTAGACTTAAGCCTATGCCGGAGCCAGATTTCCGAGTGGTGAAAAATGGCACGAATATGTGCTCGGCAATGTCCTCTGGAATTATTGGACCATCATTCTCTACAGATATAGAAATGCTTTCATCAGAATTGATCACTGCTGTTATTTTCACCACTCTTGGCTGGGCCTCTATGGCGTTTTTCACCAGATTTATCATCACTTGATGCATCATGTTCTCATCAGCGTAGATCATCATTTCGGGCGGACTTACTGACAGGGTGATTCCTATGCCTTGAGAGTATTCTCTGGTCAGATTAACCACGCTTTGCAGAAATGGTAAAGCTTCGAATGCCGTAGGCTTAGGTGCGGGGATAACAGTGAATTTTCTAAAGTTTTCCACAAATTGGAGCAGCGACTTGTTACAGCGGGAAATAGTCAGCAGCGACTCTTTGAGCGATGCTTTAGAAACGTCCTCGCAATTGTCTATTAAGGTGGTTGTTATGGAGTTGACTGGAGTAAGGGAGTTCATTATTTCATGGGTGAGTACTCTTGTGAGTTTTACCCAAGATTCTTCTTCTTTGCTCTGCAATGGACCGCTAATGTCATTTAAGGCAATGATGCGTAATTGATGGGCATCGAGATTTGTAGCGGTTACAGCGATAGACAGAACTTTGTTTCCCACTGTACACGAATTTAGATTCAATGAGAGGGCTGTGAACACGCTTTGCTGATTCCTCTGTAGTTGGCTCAGATGTGTGAGAATCTCCATGTTAAGCAATCTCATTGCCGCTGAATTGGCATGAGTTACATTGTCTGCCTCATCGGCTATGATAATGCCGGTGACAGCTTGATCCAGAATGAGCCCGTAGTAGGCATCTGTGGATTGAGCTTTGGCAGTAAGTGCATGGAGATGGTCAACTATCGCATTGAGTGTAGTATTGATATTATCCGAGCCATTGAACTTATAGGAGAAATCATTGCTGAGTGTTGCATCGAATACATATCTTAGTTTGCGCTGGGTACTACGGATGCGTCGCCAATAGTAAAGGGCGATGATCAATGCGGCAATAGCGCAGGTCGCAATTAATATTTCGATGCTAAGAGTATCTATAAACCGTACTTTTTGATTTTGTTATATAGCGTTTGTCGAGATATTCCCAATCTGTTTGCCACAAGTGACATATTGCCGTTACACTCTGCTATTGCATGAGTTATCATGCGCTGCTCCATGTCCTCCAGTGTGGCTTCAGTCTCAATTTGGGAGGAGGCTGAAGTTTGCGGCAGGTCAAAATCCGCCCCGGTCAATGATGGCTTGTCGCTGAGAATTACTGCTTTTTCTACACAGTGTTGGAGCTGGCGTATATTCCCTGGCCAACTGCAGTTCATCAGAGCATCAATCGCGCTTTCACAAAGTGAGGGCAAAGGCTTTGAATATTGAGCGCAATATTTTTCCAAAAATAATTGAGCCAAGGGGCGTATGTCAGCCTTGCGTTTCCTTAAAGGAGGAATTTCAAGGTGGATGCTATTAATGCGATAATAGAGGTCTTGGCGGAAAATACCATCAGCCACCATAGCATCGAGATCGCGATTAGTAGCGCAAATCAGGCGCACATCTATAGGGCGACCCTTGTTGCTGCCCACCGGAATCACTTGGCGCTGCTGAAGCACAGTAAGCAGCTTGGCTTGGAGCGGCATAGGCAGATTGGCTATTTCATCCAAGAAAAGCGTGCCTCCGTGCGCGCTCTCGAATTTACCCACTCTATCAGTTTTAGCGTCAGTGAAAGAGCCACGCACATGGCCGTAGAGTTCGCTCTCGAAGAGAGTGTCAACCACAGCTCCCATGTCCACGATTTCAAGAGGACCGGCATTGCGTAGCGACAGAGCATGTATTTCTCTGGCCAGCAAGTCTTTGCCAGTGCCATTTTCGCCCGTAATGAGTATGTTGGCATCTGTGGGAGCCACCTTTTCTACCATCATTCTCAAGGCTTTCATAGCCTCAGATTCTCCCCATAGCATTGCAGAGGAGGCCTGTCCCCCTCGAGTGGATCTTATAGGCTCGTTCTCAAGGGCTTTTATCAAGGTTTCTGATAGGGCTTTATTGTCGAAGGGCTTCACCACAAAGTCCACAGCGCCTTCTTTCATTCCCTTTACAGCCAATGAGATATCGGCATAGGCTGTGAAAAGTACCACTCTGGTGCGAGATGACAGCTTGCGGATTTCTCTAAGCCAGTACAGCCCCTCGTTGCCGCTGTTGATACCAGCATGGAAGTTCATGTCAAGCAGTACGGCATCAGGCTTCTGCTCTTTAAGCAAAGAAGGAATAAGCTCCGGATTGGTGCATAGGATTACATGCTCGACCATTGGCTCCATTAGCAACTTTACTGACTGGAGCACATCCCGATTATCATCCACAACCAAGAGCTTTCCTTTCTTTTTCATGTTGCAAATTTACAAATAATTATTTATTATTCCTAACGCCTTAATCATCCTGGATCTGACCGTCGAATAGATGAATTATTCGGTGGGCATATTGTGCGTCACGGTCGCTATGGGTTACCATCACGATGGTTGCGCCCTCACGATTGAGCTCTGTGAGCAATCGCATTACCTCTTCGCCATTCTTTGAGTCAAGATTGCCCGTGGGTTCATCCGCAAGTATTAGCTTGGGATTGGCAATGACAGCTCGCGCGATGGCTGCGCGTTGCTGTTGTCCGCCGCTGAGCTGTTGGGGGAAATGTTTGGCGCGATGGCTGATTTGCATGCGTTGCAGCACTTCTGCCACTTTCTTCTTTCGATCAGAGGCTTTGTAACCGAGGTAATGCAGAGGAAGCTCTACATTTTCTTGGATATTCAGCTCGTCGATAAGGTTGAAGTTTTGAAAGATAAAACCGATCTGGCCTTTGCGCAGGGCAGTGCGATCTTTCTCTTTCAGTGATCCTACCTCTTGGCCAGCTAAAGCGTAGGAGCCGCTGGTGGGATTGTCGAGAAGGCCCAGGATGTTGAGCAGGGTGGACTTGCCGCAGCCGCTTGGGCCCATGATGGCTACAAATTCGCCATCGGCCACTTCAAGTGATACATTACTGAGGGCCATTGTCTGTACGTCCTCTGTTTCGAATGTCTTTGTAAGATTTTCTACTTTAATCATATCTTATTATTTTAATATAAACTAAAACCTAAAAACTGAAAACCACTAACCACTAACTGCCGTGTATCACAACATCGTTGACAAATTTGTATCATGACATCGTTTACATTCTGTATCACGACATCGTTTACATTTTGGATTGATATGATGTTCTCTACACGTAATCATAATTTAATTTAAGTTTCCAAAGTTAGTTCTATGAACAAAAATATCGGTATAGAAATTT
>CAZRYC010000005.1:0-78515 GCA_964604175.1 uncultured Bacteroides sp. | reverse complement strand
AGCATCTGACTACGGATCAGAAGGTTACAGGTTTGAATCCTGTAGGAGTCACCAACGGAAAAGTTGTGTGCGCGCTCCCACGAGGGCGCTTTTTTATTGTCTATTCCCGAAAAATTGCGTAACTTAGCAGTCGATTTCTAACTCTACCCAATAACCAAGACGAACAGTCCATGAAAAATCCCCTTTCATCATTATTGTGGCTCACGATTCTATGCTTGTGCGCTGATACAGCAAATGCCGATAAGCTGGTGATTATGCACACCAATGACACTCATAGCCAGATTGACCCATTCCCTGGCGAAGACCTCGGAGGGGTCGCTCGCAGGAAAGTGGTGATAGACAGCGTGAGGGCTGCCAATGATAACACCCTGCTGATCGACCTGGGCGATGTGGTGCAAGGCACGCTTTTCTTCAACATATACAAGGGCGAGGTGGAGGAAAAACTGATGAACGCATTAGGCTACGACCTCCGAATCCTTGGAAATCACGAATTTGACAATGCCATTCCGGAATTGGCTGATAATCTGCGCACGGCCGAGGCTCAGCTGGTATGCAGCAATTATGATATGCGCGGCACAGAGCTTGAGGGGCTGTTCGTTCCCTATGCCATTCGCGAGTATGATGGCAAGCGCTTAGGCTTCATGGGCATTAATCTGAGGCCGGAGGGCATGATTTCGCCACACTGCTGTCAGGGAATGGGATACTACGACAAGGACAAGGCTGCCCAGGGCATGGCCTGGTTCCTGAAGAACATTGAAAATTGCGATTATGTAGTGTGCCTTAGCCATATAGGTTACAAAGACGATGTGAAAATAGCTCGCAACTCCACCGATATTGACCTGATTATCGGAGGCCACAGCCATACCTTAGTAAATCCCTCAGATCCAGAATCAGAGCCGTGGATAATCAAAAACGCCAGTGGCAGAGAAATACCGGTAACACAGACTGCCAAAGGCGCGCGGTATGTGGGCGAAATCACCATAGACCTTGACAGCTTGCAAAATCTCCCTAAGTATCAGCTTATCAGAATTGACAATAGGCTTGATGAGCGCAAGGATGGTTCGGTTGACTCGCTTCTGGCGCCTTATCGCGCCCAAGTGGACAGCATCAACTCAAATGTGCTCACTCGCGCTAAGCACTTCATAGAGCAATACAGCCCTGAGATGATGAACTTCATGGCAGACATGGCAATGTACAGGGGCAATCAGCTGGCAGATAGTGTAGAACTGGCCATAATCAACAAGGGGGGCATACGCCACAGCATAGAAAAGGGGCCAGTGACCGAGGGCGATCTCATTACACTGATGCCATTCTTCAACCGCTATCAGGTGATAGAAATTCCTGGCGACAGCCTGTTGGCTAACTTCGATATTATGGCTCGCGAAGATGGCCAGTGCGTAAGCGCCAATGTAGAGGCTATTTACGATCCAGCGCAACGCAGGTGCGCCAGCGTGAAAATTTCCGGCAAAGAGATTGATCCGGCAAAAACATACCGATTGGTAACCCTGGACTATTTGGCTCAAGGGGGCGACTATATGCATCCTCTGAAAGACCACAAGCTGATAGCCAGCAGCGAAACCATTGTGTACGAAGATTTGTTAGAATATTTCCGGAGTGGCCCAGGCCGGAAAAAGCCGATAGAGGCCAGCCAGAGCTTAAGAATGAAACCAGTAAAATAACCAAGATACCATGAATTATGTGATAGTATCAGTGTTGTTGGCTGTGCTGTCGCTGCTGTCGCAGCCGCGTCCCAGCCAACTAAGCACTACGGCAGCTGCGCCTGAGAGCCAGCAATGGGTGGATTCGGTGTACAATTCGATGAGCGAGCGCGACAGGGTGGCGCAGCTCTTCATACCGATAGTAGCCCCAAACCAAGGGGATGCCAGCAAGCGCAGAATCAAGCTGCTTGTAGAAGATAATAAGGTGGGGGGCTTGCTCTTTTCTGAGGGCAACATCTTGGCCTATGCCGAGATGACCAATTATGCGCAGAGCCTGGCTCAGGTGCCATTGCTGATGACACTTGATGGAGAATGGGGATTGTCAATGCGTGTGCCGGAGGCTCCGCGCTTCCCGATGAACATGAGCCTGGGAGCCATACAAGACAAAGGCTTGCTATATGACTACGGCCGCGAGGTGGCTCGCGAGTGCCGCGCTATGGGCATTCAGGTGAATTTCGCCCCGGTGCTCGATGTGAACTCCAATCCCAAGAACCCCGTGATCGGGTACCGCTCTTTCGGCGAGGATCCCAAGAGGGTGGCAAAGCTTGGAGTGGAGTATTCGGTAGGCTTGGAGGATGGCGGAGTGATGGCTGTGGCCAAGCACTTCCCCGGCCATGGCGACACCAACGCCGACTCTCATAAGACACTCCCGGTGGTAGATCATGACACGGCCACATTGGCCAAGGTGGATATGTATCCTTTCAGTGAGTTTATTCGAGCCAACTGTGGCGGCGTGATGGTAGGCCATCTGTCAGTGCCGGCTCTTGATGCGAGCGGCACTCCGGCATCAATGTCTAAAGCTATCACCACGGATCTGCTTAAAGAGAAGATGAATTTCAATGGCATTGTGTTCACCGATGGTCTGGGCATGCAAGGAGCCCAGGTGCAAGGCAACAACTGCGTGGCAGCCCTCAAGGCTGGCGCTGATGCTCTGCTGGGTTCCAGCAAGCCGGAGAAAGATATCGATGAAGTGCTCAAGGCCATTAAGGATGACGAAATCGCATGGACTCAAGTAGAGCAGAGCTGTAAGAAGATGCTCAGCTATAAGTATGCCTTAGGCCTGACAAATCTCAAGCCTATAGACATCAAGGCTGTGGAGGCTGAGGTGAACACAGCCGCGACAGCTGATTTGTTGCAAAAGCTGGCTGATGCCAGCATTACGGCAGTGCATAATAATGGAGGCGCGCTTCCGCTTGGCAACTTAGGCACCAGCAAAATCGCTTTGGTTAATATTGGCGAGACCAACGGCAGCGAGTTTGAGAAGATGGCGCGCAGATATGCCGATATTGATGTGTATAATGCCAATAGTCTGAGCACAAGTCAGCTTGCCGCCCTGAAAGATTATGACATAGTGATAGCTGCGGTATATTCCGATACGGAGGCTAACCGCGCAGCGTTCTCCCGACTCAAGGGGATTGAGGGCTTGGTGCCTGTGTTTATGACCAATCCCTATCAGATGGCCAAGAACAAGGCAGCGCTGGGCAATGAAAAAGCTTTGCTGTTGGCTTATGATAATACGGCTGAGGCTCAGCGAGCCGCTGCCAAGGGCCTCTTCGGCGGCATAGATGTGGATGGCAAACTGCCAGTGAACCTCAATGGAGTGGCCCAGCTGGGGGCTGGAGTGAAGCTCCCCAAGACCCGATTGGGATATGCTTCTTTGGCTTCCGCAGGTCTTAATCCCAACTTGGAGCAGAGAGTGGATTCTATTGTGAATGTGGGCTTGAAGACAGGGGCTTTCCCGGGATGCCAGGTGCTTGTGGCCCGCCATGGCGACATAGTGCTCAACAAGAGCTATGGACGCACCACCAAGGGCGGCGACAAGGTGACAGAGGAGACGCTCTACGACTTGGCCTCAGTATCAAAGGCTGTGGGCACGCTCCCAGGAGTGATGAAGGCTTACGATCTGGGCCTCTTTGATTTGGACAGGCCAGTGTCGGAGATTATCCCTGGCATGAGGGTTGAGGGCAAGGATGATATCACGCCTCGCATGCTGCTCTTCCACGAGAGTGGCATACAGCCGGCTCTCAATCTGTACGATATTATGATTGATACGGCTTCATACACGGGCAGCCTCACTTCGGGCAAGCGCGATAAGCTGCATCCGATAAAAATTTATAATAATCTGTACGGCCAGAAGGGTGTGAAGATGCGTCGGGATATCACTTCGCCGGTAGCCACTGAGCGCTTCCCGTGGAAGATAGCCGAGGGCATATATGTGGGCAAAGAAACATACGATACCATTATGGGCCGCATCTACAACTCAAAGCTGCGCAACAGCCGCGATCTGGCCTATTCGTGTCTGAATTTCAGCCTGCTGGCCGATATGGAGCAGCGCCTCACTGGGCAATGGCATGATCGGTGGGTTACCGACAGCGTGTGGGCGCCCATAGGGGCTTATCACATGACTTACAGGCCCAAGGATAATCCTAAGAATAAGAATATAGCCAGCACAGAGAATGATGTGTACTTGCGCAAGCAGCATATCAATGGGTATGTGCACGATGAGCTGTGCGCTTTCTCGGGCGGCATTCAGGGCAATGCGGGAGTGTTCGGCACAGCTACCGATGTGGCCAAGCTATGCCAGATGTGGCTCAACGGAGGCGAGTACGGCGATGCGAGGATATTGTCACCGGAAACCACAGCACTCTTCACCACCACCAAGAGCCCCAATTCACGGCGCGGCCTGGGCTTCGATAAGCCCGATGTCAACGATCCGGACAATTCTCCCACATGCGAGGAGGCGGGCGAGGCTGTATTCGGGCATTTGGGATTTACCGGCACGGTTTTCTGGGTGGATCCGGAGACTGACATTATCTTTGTGTTCCTGTGCAACCGCGTGGATCCCACTCGCAACAATGCTGCTTTCTCCAACCTCAATATCCGCCCCGACATATTCAGCATGATCTACCAGGCCATCCAAAACTGAGGATTGCCGCAATGTTGAGGCAAGTTTTGCCAAAATTTGCTTCAAGTTTGATGCAAAATTCACCAAAAATTGCCTCAAACTTGAAGCAATTTTTGCCTTGAAGGTTGTATCTTGTCAAATAAATTGAATAATAATTGGTAATTTTGCAAAAGAAATTGCCAATGGTTGTTTATGAGGAAGATTTGGATACTGATGATGATAATAGGGCTGTGGGCCTCGGCGGCAAATCGCAGCGACAGCACGCTGGTGAGGCGCGCAGAGCTGCCGCAGGTGGACTGGGCGCGCTCGGGCACCTCTCTGGCTATCAGAGTGGGTTTGCGAGTGGGCTTAGTGAACGTGCTCAAGAATAATGTGCACGAGTGGCGCCCCAATTACCATAATCGCCACGCTTTCCCATCGCGGCATGCAGTGTGGGCTTACAGCGTGGGCGCGCAGTTGACCCATATGTTCGGCATGCACAGCCCGTGGTGGTCCTTTGGTGCGCAGACAGTGGCCAATGCCATAGGCTTTCAGCGTGTGATGGACAAGCAGCACTGGCCGGGCGATGTGTTGGCCGGAGCAGGCTTGGGTGTGGGGATAGATCTGATATCTTATGGAGTGACCAATGCAATTTTTGGCCGCTACCGAGGATTTCCAGAGTGGAACAACACGGTAAATGACAACGGAAAGATGCTTAGTGTATCCACCGGAGCCAGCCTCCCGCTCAGGACAGGCTGGGGCGAATATCGCATAGGCACAGGCCTGTACACCAACTATCGCTTCTCGCTGCCCACCAGCCAGAGGTGGGGCATGACCCTGGACGCCTCACTTGCTACATCTCCAATAAAACTGTGGGGAAGGTGCCAGAGGATGCTCAATGCCATAGGAGTGCTGGGCGGTCCTTATTGGCACTGCAATCTTGGAGAAAGTCCATTTGCAATAGGAGCAGTGGGCCAAGTGGGATATCAGGGATATCTAACACCTAAAAATATATCTGTTGACAACAGCACATGGATTTACCGAGCAGGTGTCAATAGCAGCGTGACCCTCACTAAGCACTTAGCTTTGGGGGTGGAAGCCGGATTTACGGGAGCCTCTCTGAAATTGGAGGGGGTAAGGCATAGCCTCAATTCAATTACCGCATCGATGTACTCTGTGGTGAAATTCTGAATTATTTTTTGTAACTTTGCGGTTGTTTTGAAAGATAACCGAAATGTATTTTGAATTTATCCTGCCCTTGGCAGCATACATACTGTTTGGCATAGCTTTTATAAGCCTGATTTACATAATATTCGCTTATTGTCGCCCTCTTTACCGTCTTCGCCGTTACAAAAGTAGAGGATACCATAGCCCTGAAGAAGGTCAGACTCTGCCTCTGGCATCAATAATAATTTTTGCGCGCAACGAGTCGGAGACCCTATTGCAAAATCTTCCCGCTATCTTAGAGCAGAAGTACGAGCCGGGCTTCGAGGTGATCATTGTGAACGAAGGAGCCTCGGAAGATACCAGCATGGCAGTTGGGATGCTTAAGCGCAAATATGGGAATCACATATATTTGACCTTTACTCCCGATGGAGCCCGCAGCTTAAGTCGCAAGAAATTGGGCATAACCCTGGGCGTGAAGGCAGCCAAGGGCGATGTGGTGGTGATTTCGGATGCTTATGCCTTGGTGAAGTCGGATCAGTGGCTGGCTCAGCTGATGCAGCCCTTTGCCGACCCTTCCACGGAGGTAGTACTTGGATGGGGAGCCCCTGAGTTCCCAAAAAATGGGTTTATGGGCAGGCTGAAGCTGAGCCTGGATGTGATGGCCGATGGCGCGGCGTGGCTCTTGGCTGCCATTGGGGGCAATCCATATCGCGGTTGTGGTTACAATTTAGCATATCGTCGACAGTTGTTTTTTGACAACAAGGGCTTTTCGCGCTCGCTCAATCTTCGCGACGGCGACGATGACATCTTTGTAAATGAGATTGCCAATGGCGAGAATACCCGCGTGGTGCTTTCCGACGAGTCTACGGTGCTTCGCGACACTATGCCAATAAAAAAAGAGATAAAGGAACAGAGGCTTTCACATCTGTTCACCGGCAAGGATCTTCCCAAGAAATGGAGAAGAGTGCTGGCATCGGCTGAGTGGGCCATGTGGGTGGTAATCGGCTGCGCTATAGCAGGAGCAATAGTGGCTCCATGGCAAAATCTCATAGGCTGGATCGCAGCTTTTGTGCTTGTGATTTCCGAGCTATTGCTTGTAGGCTACGCTTGGCATAAGACATTGAAAGAGATGCATATGCCTTCATTGGGAATAGCTGCTCCGCTGATGGCCATGACCAGGCCTCTGCGCAATATCAAACTTAGGCTGCGTTCGCGCCTTACCCATCAAGTGCGCTACACTTGGCAGTAATTCACCCAGGAATACTCAAAATTGAGTAATTAAAATTTGGTATTTTTCAATCTTAGGTTAACACAAGTTTACTAAATTTTAGCGATTGTGCGATTTTTCAAGTGATTGTAATTTTGCAATGGAAAAAATAGCAAAATTATAATCATTTATGTCGTATTACAAAAGCCTGATTTCTACTGTATTCCTGATCAGTACCGCTTTGGCAGCGGGTGCTCAGGAGGAAACATCCACCGCATCTACACAAGAAAACAACACCTTCCTCTCCCGCCTCCATGTGGGTGGATATGGCGAGGCTGTGTTCTCACGCAATTTTTACAGTGACAAATATCTGCGTTATACCGACCCTACGAGCACCAAAGATGACACCCATGGACGCTTCGACCTGCCACATGTGGTGATATACTTAGGCTATGACTTCGGCAAGGGCTGGAGCATGGGCAGCGAGATAGAATTTGAACACGGAGGCACAGAGAGCGCCATAGAAATAGAGACAGAGGAGGCTGGCGAATATGAGAGCGAGATAGAGCGCGGTGGCGAGGTAGCCTTGGAGCAATTCTGGCTCCAAAAGACATTCAATCGCGCCCTCAATCTGCGCGTGGGTATGCAAGTGGTGCCGATAGGAGCCACCAATGCCAAGCACGAGCCCAATGAGTTCTTCGGAGTGTATCGTCCGGAGGGCGAAAATACCCTGTTCCCGTGCACTTGGCACGAAGTGGCTATCTCCCTGCTTGGCAAACTCGGCAAGCATTGGAGCTACACAGCTATGTTTCTGCCAGGTCTCGACAGCGAACGCTTCGGCAACGATGGCTGGATACACGATGGATCGGCCTCGCCCTTTGAGTTCAAGATTGCTAATAACTATGCTGCCGCACTGCGCATTGACAACTATTCAGTGCCAGGCCTGCGCCTCTCGCTGAGCGGATATGTGGGCAATAGCTTCCGCAATACCCTCTATGATACCAGCAATAGTAAGAACGACGGCATCCACGGCACTGTGCTGATCGGAGCTTTCGATTTCGCCTATAAGGCACCCAACTTCATAGCCCGTGGCTATTTCGATTACGGATATCTCTCTGATGCAGCACACATCTCGAAATTCAATATATCGATGTCAAAGAACTCCACTTCCAAGCGCCAGACAGTGGCTAAGAATGCTATCACTGCTGGTATCGAGGCGGGTTACAATATTTTCTCGTTTATCAGGTCAAAGCACACGATAGGTCAGAAGTTCTTTGTTTTCGGCCGCTACGATTATTATGACTCTATGCATAAAATGGACTCTGGCACTACCAAACTCAACTGGTGCGAGCGCCAGAAAGTGACTGTGGGCGTGAACTGGTATCCAATCAAGGAGATAGTAGTGAAAGGCGAGTACAGCGACCGCATCTTCAAGAGCCAGTACAACAACGAACCGTCAATATCCATAGGCATTGCGTATGCGGGATGGTTTATGTGAAATACAAAATACAAAATACGAAATACGAAATACAAAATTCGAAATACAAAATAAAAATATAACAATAAAGATATGAAAATTTTACCCTTTGCTCTTTCGGTAGCTTTGGTAGCTACTATGGTCGCTTGCTCTGACAGCGATGACAATACCGGTAATAACGATGAGCCTCAAGTAGTGACCTCCACCAAGGAGACTACGCTCAAGAAAGCTGTAAATGACTATCTCACATACACAGTGCTTCCCACATACAAGGGGATGGCTGACGCTGCCATAGAGATGAGCGACCTGTGTGAGGAAATACAGGCAAAGTTTGAGGATGGCTCGTTAGAGTCAAGCGATGTGGCTGCTGCTGGCGAGGCTTGGAAGAAAGCTCGCAAGAATTGGGAGCTGAGCGAAGCATTCCTCTTCGGCCCGGCTGCCAACCACAACATTGATCCACACATTGACTCTTGGCCCCTGGATAAGGCTGCAATGGACAATTTGCTGGCTCAGATACGCAATGGCAATGTCTGGAGCACCGAAAACTTAGGTTATGGCTTGCTGGGTTTCCATGCCATAGAATATATGCTTTATGAATTGAGCGAGGATGGCAACACTGCCATGACCCACAACCTTGACTATACAACTGAGGAGCTGGAGTATATGGTAGGCGTGGCAAATGACCTGCGCGACCAGTGCGTGCTGCTTGAAACTTGCTGGGCGGGCGAAGATGGCGTATCATCGGCCAAGATCGCTATTTTAGAGGACGCCGACCTTGGATATGGTGACGATTATGGCTGGGAAATCACTAATGCTGGGAGTGCCGGCAGCCGCTTCAAGACCTTCCAGGAGGCCGCAGAAGAGATTATTCAAGGTTGCATCGACATTGCCGATGAGGTGGGCAATACAAAAATCGGACGTCCGCACTCAGCATCATCCGATGAGGACAAAAACTATATCGAGTCGCCCTACAGCCTCAACTCTATCGAGGACTTTGTGGATAATATCAAGAGTATCCAAAACTCTTATCTTGGAGCCACCGGCTCAAGCGCATCCATCAGCGATTACATCAAGAGTGTAAATCCAGATCTCGATACAGAGCTGCGCACAGCTATCAATAATGCCATCAATGCGATAAGTGCCATTCCTGAGCCCTTCGCCAAGAATGCCACCGGAGCAACTGCTGGCAACGCTGTGACGGTAGTGGGCACAGACTTGGTGGATGTGTTAGAAGATGTATATGCACAACTTGGTAAATAATATGCGTGATGAAAAAGTTCTATATTGCACTATCTGGCATCGTGCTGCTGTCATGCGCAGCCTGTAGCGATGACGATGCTACAGTGACACCGGACACTCCCGATCAACCGGTGGCCTCGGAGAAACCCGAATGGTATTATGCCGGAGGACAGTTGGGTACTGCCTACTTGGCAACCTCCAATGCTTATGAGCAGCCTACGCCTGCTGTGGAAAACCAGGGACTGTTCCAATCCTTCAAGAATGGAGAGCAGATTTTTGAGAAGCCTTTTATGAGCAACACTACCGGCGTACGCAAAGGTTTGGGTCCGGTGTATATCCGCACCTCCTGCCTCCATTGCCATCCAGGCTATGGCCATGGCAAGAGAAATCCCGCTGGTGCCTTCCAGACCAATGATCCAGACAATGGCTGCCTCTTGGTGGTGTATAATCCGGAGACAGAGGCTTATGTAAGCTGGTTGGCCGGCATGCCTCAGGGCCATGCTGTCGCTCCATTCAAGGCTCCGATTGATGAGAGCCAGATCATGGTCACATGGCATGATGCCACTGACGAGTGGGGCAACAAATTCCCCGATGGAGAGACTTATTCTCTGCAGTATCCCACAGTGTCGATGCCCGAAAGCGCAATCTATGTGGTGAGCCAAGGTTACGAGCTGCCATCGGCTTATGAGGTAAAGCTCGAAAGCACCATCGGCATCTACGGCACGGGTCTGCTCGATGCTATTGAAGAGAGCGATATTCTGGCTCAGTATCAGCAAGAGGAGAAGGACGGATACTTGCCGAACGGCCTTAATCCGGCAATGTATGCCAATGGCCAGTGGGTGAGCATGTACTCCAACACAGTGCAGGGCGATGGCACAAAGTATGTGCGCCGCTTCACATACGCGCTGAGCCGTGGACCACTGTTGGATGCTGCCGGGGCCAACGCTATCTGGAACATCACCAATGTCACTCGCAGCGACCGCCGCTATCACTATCTCGATGGAGCTGGCACCTATGCTGAGTATTCAGCCAAGGATCCGGAGGTGCAAGCCGGGTTCGATGAATATATTGCCAGTATCGATCCCAACCAAGAGCATAGCGAATGGTGGGAGGGCGATATGGAAACTCGCATCAAGAGTTATCTGCTGAGCAAGGATCTGCCAGTGGAGATGGATGATGAAGACTATACTGACCTGATGGTATGGCATCGAGGCCTGGCAGTGCCGGCAGTGCGCGATGTGGACAATGAAGATGTGGTGCGAGGCAAGGAGCTCTTTGAGGAGATAGGCTGCGCCTATTGTCACCGCCCATCGTGGACTACAGGCAATGATAATGTGGTGGATCCCAATGGGTTCTTCAAGGGCAATGAGATGCCACGCTATCCCAATCAGACAATCTGGCCCTATACCGATATGGTACAGCATAAGCTGTGCATGGAGAGCGATATCCGCACAGGCTGGTGCCGCACCACACCGCTCTGGGGGCGCGGCCTACACCAGAGATGCACTGGCTCGGCCACAGCAGACCGTTTGCACGACAATCGTGCCCGCACAGCCATGGAGGCTATCATGTGGCACGGATATTCGCCAAATAGCGATGCCCGATATCCTATAGAAAAATTCCGAGCACTTTCTAAGGAAGATCGAGATAGAATTTGTACCTTTGTAGATGCAATTTAAGAAAGCCCCCATAACACTAATCTTACACATAGCCCTTGTGATCATAATCGCAGGGGCTTGTGTCACGCATTGGGCTGGCAAGCACGGCTCGATACAGATAGCCTATAATCAGGCGCAAGAGCGTTGGTTGGATACCAACGATAAAGTGCAATCGCTGCCATTTGCTCTTCGGCTTGACTCTTGCTCGATAGAGTATTATCCAGCAACTACGGCCCCGAAAGATTACGCGAGTTTCCTGACTGCCATCTTTGCCGATGGCCGGGAACAGCGCTGCGAAGTGAGAATGAACCATGCTCTCAGTGTGGAAGGCTATCGCTTCTGCCAGTCAGGCATGGGCACTGATTACACAGTGCTAACGGTCTGCCATGATCCTTGGGGCATAGCTATAACCTATGCGGGTTATTTTTTGCTGTTTTTCACTTTGGCCGCATTCTTTTTCCAGCGAAAGGGGAACGGCTTCCGTGCTCTATTGTCATCGCCGTTGCTCAAAAGAGGGGTGTCTGTGGTATTGGGCTTGCTTTGCGGGTTTACAGCTTTTGCATCTGGTCCAAAGGCGATAGATCCCATAGTGGCTGAGACCTTTGGTGAGCTGTATGTGTACAATGGCAGCCGAGTGGAACCCATGCAATCCATGGCGCGGGAATTTTGCTTGCAAGTCTATGGCAAGCATTATTATGGCCGATACTCAGCAGAGCAAGTGCTGCTTGGTTGGGTGCTGGATTATGATGCTTGGAAGCGAGAGCCAATGATTCGGGTAAAGGGCAAAGATGTGAAGCAGGCTTTAGGGGTAAAAGGTGATTATGCGTGCCTGACTGACTTCTTTGGACCGGAGGGTTACAAAGTCGATCCCTTGCTTTGTGATTTTACCAATACTAATGCGCAGAGGACAAATGAGAGGGTGCAGCTTGTAGTGTCGGTATGTCGTGGACAGGCCTTGCTTATTTATCCTTATTACTCCGCGCTGGGGAGGATGGAGTGGCTCTCCTGGGTGGATGCAAGGCCGTCGAAGATGCCGCTCGAGCAGTGGACTATTGTCTCCACCAGCATGGGCGATTTTGCTCGCGAGGTGGCTATGGGCGATGATGATGCAGCTATAGAAACCATAAGGCAGATTAGAGAATATCAAGTAAATACCTGTGCAGAGGCTGGGGAGCCTCTGTCTGAGGGCAAATTCATGGCAGAGGCCTTTTACAACCGCATTTCACAACCGATAGGAGTGTTTGTAGTGCTTTTCTTGTTTGGCATAGTCGGATTGTTGGGGCTACTGGCAAGTGGGCTTGCCAAATGTGGTCGAGTGGCCACTGCTTTTGCTTTGGCAGTGGGCTTGACTTGGACTACAGCAGAGCTGATTTTGCGAGCCTACATAGCCGGGCATTGGCCTTTGAGCAATGGACCAGAGACAATGCAATTCTTGGCTTGGTGCGCATTGCTGCTGGGATGTATATTGGGGAAGAAATTCCCCGTGATGGCTCCCGCAGGAGTACTGATAGCGGCGTTTGCGCTCTTGGTATCGGCGATTGGGGGCAGTTCGGTAATCAGTAATCTGTTGCCCGTGCTGTCATCCCCGCTGCTCAGCGTGCATGTGATGGTGATTATGCTCTCTTATGCTCTGCTGGGCATGATAGCTGTCATTTCGGCAATAGGCTTATGCAAGAAGACGGAAGCTGAGCGCTTGGCAGTAGTCACTCGGATAATGCTGTACCCCGCAGTGTTCTTGCTTGCTACCGGCATCTTTTTAGGGGCTATTTGGGCCAATTGCACCTGGGGAAGATATTGGGGCTGGGATCCAAAGGAGACTTGGGCTCTAATCACGATGTGCATCTACGCAGTGCCGCTGCATTGGATAGCTTTGAAGCCCTTCCGGAACCCCAAGGTGCTGCATATCTATCTGCTCTGCGCATTTGCCAGTGTGCTGATGACCTATTTCGGCGTAAACTTCTTCCTTGGGGGCCTCCATAGTTACGCTTAATAGGGGTAGGCTACATATCCACTCAGGGAGGTGGTGTCGCTGGCTGTATGCCACTCGGAGGGGATGGTGGAACTGCTGCTGATTCTGCATCCAGAGAATGGTGGCATTGAGGATTTCCAAGTAAAACCATGCGGATAGGCGTACTTCCAGAGGTTTGGCACGCTTGACTGGTCAATGGAGGCATCAGTGCTGCTGTTGAACATATTGGAGAAATCCACGGTTTGCCTCACTTGGGCGAAGCGAGAGCTTTCATCGGTGTCGTTGTCTAAAAACAGGTTAGAATTTAATTTAAGATATTGACAAAAATAGAAGCATCTGAAGAAGTCCCAGGCCTTGAGATTTTTCGCAAAAAGACCTTGAGGAAGCGATTGGGAGACTTGAATTTCTCTGAATGTCTCTCGAAATTCCTCTACATTAATCAAGTAATCCAGCAAGCCTGCGGGGATGGATGAAAGAGATGTAGCTCGGAAACCATAGTTGAGAGATTTTAGCTGACTATTGTAGCAAAAGAGCTCACTTGGAATAGAGGTCAGGCTGCGACAATGGTCAAAGAGATAATCAGCTTGGATTGCTCCCATATTTAGAAGGGGTGTATCCACGGATATCAAATGATCGGATTCTCGATAACCGGTAGTGTTGATTGAGGTGCGATAAGCTCCGAATGCAATTGGATCGATTTGTTTCTGGGAGTAGTCGCCAATGGCAGATTTGATGATTAGGGTGTAAGAACGATTGCCGGAATAGGTATGGGTAAAGTCGTCGTTGGTAGCGAATGAAGTGCCTTTGGGTACCGATATGGTGGAGCCATCGCCCCAATCTATTAGATACTCTGCGAAGGTAGAACCGCTCTCTGGAAAGGGAATGGCAAAAGACATGAAGCCGGGGGGAGCAGTAATCGTCCATTGCATCGAAGCTCCGCCCATATCTGATACTGGAGTAAGGGTGCCGGAGGCAAGATTGCCATGTCGGTCGCTGATGGTGACCGAATATTGATTTTGGGCATCCAGAAAACCGTTTACTCCGGATAAGAAGCGATATTGATTATCGGCCACGGGGGAGTAAATGAAATTGCTGGGAACTTGGCATACTTCTTTGCCCAGAGCATCCTGGATGCTGATAATCTGATAATAGCCATCTTCAGTGTCATTGCCTAAGGGGTCGATGGTGGCGCAGATGTTGTCGCCAACTTGTGAGAGGCTGCTCAGAATGAAGGCTTGGCCTGATTCATTGATATGGGCGTTGTCATCAGTTAGGTCGGCCACTTGCTGCTTTACTTTGAACTCGATGTAACCGCCTGAGACATCATTTGGCTTGATATTGAGCAGCAGTGTGTATATGAAGCCCTGCTTAAAAGAGCTCAGATCGGAGAGTGTTATTGATTGATTATAAGAATTGGACTGAGTAGTGCCCTGTGCATTGATCTCAATGTCGTAAGCGACATTGATTGTGATAGGGATGTCTGCGGGAGTGGGAGCCACAAAGAATCCTTGGCCCATGGGAGCATAAGAATCAGTGATATTGGCGGGCTCAGAAATTATGTCGAAATTTTGAGAATTTTGGGTAATAGTCCACACCCAGGCATCGCTCAGACTGGGCCCAGAGGCTAATGCTTGAGAGTATTCGGCTGTGCCTTGGGGAAGATTAATGGAAAGGGAGCGAATGGTAACTCCCATCAGATTCTCATCATCGCTTGTGTATTTGGCTTGGACTTTAAGGCGCGACAGTATGTGGCGAAACTCCAGTTGCACCCCTGAACTCGATTGCGAGTAGTCGGTATCAGTCCGGTTGCTGACCAAGTAATCGATGCCCTCTGAGGCATTAGCGCAGATGGGAATATCGCTGATGACGAACCCATGGGCGGAAGCATAAGCATAGCTGCCTTGGGATATGGCATCAGTAGGGGCTATGGCGGCAAAAGAATATTGAGAAGAGGCTTCCCAGTGCTTAGTGTCGGTATAAATCCAAGCGCCATCGGCCCAGAAAACCTCGGTGCCGTCAAAGAGTGCCGGATTGGACTGGGGTCCTCCCCATACTTTGAATTTGCTCGAGGCGAAGCACGAGTTGTCGATATCGCCATTGGCTCGCGAAGTGGTTTTCTGTGTGAATGGAGCGGAAAAAGTAATAGCATCGATGGCAGGTGTCCATTGGATGTCCCGGTCATTGGAGCAAGCGGCCAGTGCAAGCAAAGTCAGCCAGAAGGCAGGTCTATTTTTGGTAATCATAATCATTACAAGTAGAGGTGGGAACCATTAGAATCAAAATCCACAACATTTTGGTTGACATTGGCGGTGATAGAACCGGAGGATTTGCCATCGATGTCAGCGCTTCCGATATTGATGGTGATGCAAAGATTGGTGATGTAGCCTTGATGAAAAGCTTGGATTTTCACATCATCGAGCACTTTTGTGAAAGAAATCGGAGGCTCGGAGCTATTTGCCAAGGTCACAGAATATGTCAATTCGAGATTGGCGGAGATGGAGATGCCGGCGGGGGTGGGAGCCACAAAGATGGGCGCAGTAAGGGTAGAGTAAGAGTCGGATGAGAGGAGAATGGATGAGGCGATAAGCTCATGAGTGGTGGGAGTGGCGTCGGTTACTGACCAGCAGGTGTTGGCAAAGTCATTGGATGGGTTTGCGCTAATGGGAGATGAATAATTCAGCGATTTGGCACCGTAAAGCGTGAGCTGGAAATTGTCGATGGATACCCTGCTAATCTTCGAAACCAAGGCAGTGGACTCCGGAGAGTATGTGGCCATAACTCGAAACTTTCCCAAGATATGATGGAAAGTGAATTGCAAGCCATCGGAGGCTTGATTGTAAGTAATGGCTGAAATAGGTTCGCTCACAAGATAGTCGATCCCTTGTTCGGCGCTTTGCCATTGAGGAATGTTAGAAATGGTGATTTGAGAAGAGTTGGCGCTTGCGGTGGCGATATTGTCGCTGGGAGCAATTGCCACGAAATCATAACTCATGCTGGTATCCCATTTCACTTTAGGGGAATATTGCCATTCATTGTCTGAGAATGACACCTCTGTGCCTGAGAATACGGCAGATCCATCGCTTTTCCATCCCCAAACCTTGAAAGAGCTTGTCTGGAAATTTGAATTGTTGATTTCACCTAATGCTCGGCTCTGGTTAGTGGTGTAAGGATGAGAAAATTCGATAGTGAGAATATTGTCAGATGGCCCATCGTGGTTGGCGCATGCGCAGAGTGTAAGGATTGCGCAGAGTGAAGCGGCTATTGTCGGTCTCATCTTAGGAGGGGTTGATAGTGGTGGACTCGCTTTCATCAGTCCAAGAGCTGATGGATGGCGAAAATCTGATTTTGTCGGAGTGGTTGGCAAGCAGCGAGATGTTGAGATTTGTGTTTTGTCCTTGGCAAAGCTCAGTGACAGAGGCAATCTCGGCTTCCTCAGAAGCGCTCTGTTGGGAGCCGTTTTCCATCCAAGTATATGAGATGGATATCTTCAGCTTAGGATTTTGGCATGGAGCTAAGAAGAAAGATGCTGTGTGGGTGTATTGAGTAGTGACCTCGGTCACAGAAGCAATGATATCCTGATAGCTCCATTCGGAAGCCCCCAGATTCCAAGAATCAGCAGTTCCCGGTGTGTCGGAAGTCTGGTAGTAGGTGGCAGTGCCAGTGGGCAACTGTATCTGAAGCTGTGACACTTTTACATCAGAGATGCCATCGTCGGGTGTGTAGCATAGATAGATCGAAAGTTTGGACAGAATGTGATGAAAACTGAATTGCAGATCGCCGTCATCCTGGGTGCGGTCTCGCAGCAGCTCTGACACCAGATAATCGGTGCCAGAGCTAATCTCTTGGCATTGGGGTATATTAGAAATTGTGAAGCGAGCGGAAGAAGGGGCATACAGGATGTCGCTGCTTGAGATGCCGGTGCTCTCGGTGGGAGCCACAGCGGCAAATGTGATGGTGCGATCATCCCATTGCTGTACAGGGCTGTAGGTCCAGGCAGAGCCATCCCAAGCGAAAGATTGGCCATTGAGCACGGCTTCTGTGCCATTGGCATAGCCCCAGACTTTGAACTCATGCGTGGTGAGTGTGGCGGCATTGATTTCGCCGGAGCGGGTGCTTTTTGCGATGAATGGATCGGTCACGGCAATGGGGATTCCGGCAGCGGAATTGCGAGTGGGTCGTGGGATGTCAGTGCAGCTGCAGATGAACATCAGACCGGAAATGGATATAATAAATAGAGGTTTCATATATCAAGGTAATGATTTTCTTCGCCTTCCCATCCGTTGACATTGGCACCGAGGCCGCCAGCAGCTGGCGCGTCCTGGTTGAAGTCGAGGCTGTCAACATCAACAGAGCATTTTAAGGCACCGTCAAAATTGCCTATTTGGGCCAGGGCCTCCTTTAGGTCGATATCTATTCTTTTGGTGCCCTCAGCGTAAGTGAGCCAGAAACTTATGCTCTGGGTGTCGGCTTCAGGCGATGGACCAAAGCAATGGAGGCGAGCATATACTATGTCGTGGAGGAAGTGGGGAGTGAGCCCATGGCTAATACCTTTGCCGCAAGGCTGGGCATTGCGCAATTCGAACTGTTCTGCCCATCCGCTTGTGACGGCAGCCTTGCAATCGGTGATTCTGCCCTTATTGTTTTCTAAGGATAGCATAATCAGGTACAGAGAAGTAATAAGCGGGGCCGTGCGCGAAATGGTGAGATAGTATTTTTTGTCGGAGTTATTTAGAGTGGCGCTGGAGGTGCGAGTGCTAAGTGTCTGAGAGAAAAAGTTGGCAAAGATAGGATCGGGTTGAAATCTAATTTCTTCGGATTTGAAAGCCTCGGGGACTTCGTATTGTGAGTCTTTGTTGGTGGAGGCATAAAGCAGGGAGCTATTGCTTGAGTACTGGATGGTGTTGTAGTCAAAATCGTTGTTGTAGATGAAAAATTCGTAGCTCCCGGCATTGAGAGTGAGTGTATAGTTGTTTTCGAAAAGATTGCGTTGGCCGGTGCGAGCTCCGGAACTGGAAGAAAGATCGTAATAGTCCAAGTGGTAACTTTCGGGGATGTCAAAGCCCAAAGATCCCCACTCAGAGAGCCAATAGCCATTCATATTCTGCAAAAATTCCGAGTTCATGGCATTGGTAATCTCAAAGGTCAGTACAAATTGAGCGGAGCTGCCGGAGGCAGGCTCATCAATGGAAGCAGAGTTGCCGCCCCCGCAGGCTGACACCACACAGGATATGGCCAGTGAGATTAGGCACCCGCTAAGCACACGTGGATTTATGATAAGGACATCTATTAAGCACCCAGGCATAATGGAATAGGGTAGGAGTTAGATTATGGGTGCAAATTTATAGAATAATAGTGATGACTAAGGCATAAATTTAGTTAAATTTTGGATTTCGCAATGGTTAAAAAAGCGGGATAGGCAAAAGGCATGAGGCATGAGGCAAGAGGCATGAGGTAAGAAGCAGGATAGGCAAAGTAAAATTATAGGCACCATAGATGCCTATGATGCCTATGATGCCTATAATGCCTATAATGCCTATAGCCTAAAGCTATTGCATAGAAGATGGCTTGAAGCGCACGAAAGCCTCCATGGCCTCGTAAGCTGCCAAGCCAAGGCTCTCATAGAGCTGTGCCGTGGCGCGGTTGCGCTCTTCGGCGCGCTGCCAGAAGAGGCGGTCGTCATCGCCCAGATAAGGTGCATTTTCCATCTGGCTTTGATGCTTCAGGATGGAATTGCGCTTGAAGCGTAGTTCTTCCGGGCTCAGGGGCACAGCCATTTCGATATTGTCGATTTCCCATTCGGCCCAAGCTCCACGGTACATCCATACATAGCATTCCTGGAGCCAAGGCTCATCGCTTAGTTCGTCAAGAGCAGCCAGTACTGCGTCCAAGGCTACGCGGTGAGTGCCATGGGGGTCTGCCAAATCGCCAGCCACGAATATCTCATCGGGCTTGACATCCATCAAAAGCTTCTTTACGATATCCACATCGCGCTGGGCCAGATCGCCTTTCTTGACAGCTCCTGTCTCATAGAAAGGCAAGCGCAGGAAGTGTACATGGTCAGGCTTTACGCCTATGTACTGGCAGGCTGTGCGCGCTTCGCACTGGCGTATGATAGTCTTAAGCTCGCGAATGTCGGCTGAGTCAACATCGTCGCTTTTCTTATGGTGGCAGAAGTCTTTGATGGCTTGGCTCTTCTCTTGGAAGTTCTTGTTGTCGAAGCCAAAGTCCTTGGCAATGCCGTCCATCACCATCACATAGCGCATCATATCCTCATCGCCCACGGCAATGTTGCCAGATGTCTCATAAGCCACATGCACATCGTGGCCTTGGTCCACCAGGCGCTTGAATGTGCCTCCCATGGAGATAACATCATCATCGGGATGTGGCGAGAACACTATTACTCGCTTGGGATAAGGATTGGCGCGCTCGGGGCGGGTGCTGTCATCGGCATTGGGCTTGCCTCCGGGCCAGCCGGTGATAGTGTGCTGCAGATCGTTGAATATCTTGATATTGCAGTGGTAAGCGCTGCCATAGATTGCCAGCAATTCGCCCAAGCCCCAGTCGTTGTAGTCGCGGTCGGTAAGCTTGAGAATGGGCTTGCCCGTCATCTTGCAAAGCCATACGATAGCTCGGCGCGTGAGCTTGTCGTCCCATTCGCAAGAAGTCACCTTCCAAGGCATGGCAATGCGAGTAAGGTCATCGGCTGCGGCCAAGTCCAGAATAATAGTGGTGTGGGTATGAGTTTGGAGATATGAGGCTGGCATGGCATCGGTGATGGGTCCCTCCACGGCTTGTGCAATCACAGGCGCATAGTTTTCGCCCCAGGCCAAGCAAGTGATGTGGCGAGCCTCCAGTATGTTTTTTATGCCAATGGTAACAGCCGTCATTGGCGCATTCTCACACTTGTAATCGTTGGTGATAGCATGGCGCACTTGATTGCTAAGCAATACTAAGCGGCAACCGCTTCCAATCTTGGTGCCAGGCTCGTTGAAAGCGAGCGAACCTTGGTATCCGATTTCGCAGATGAGCATGTCGAAGCCTCCTGCGCGAGCAATCTGCTGCTCGTAGGAGCGGCAAGCCAGATGCACATTTTCGCGAGCCACGCTGGTGTCGAAGCTGTAGATGTTCTCAGCGGGAATGTCAATGTGATTTAGGAATACATTCTTCAGGCGGTTCAGGGTGCTTGGATAGTCTTCGCCACCGGGATAAAATTCGCTGATGTTGAACACAACCACATTGCGGAAACTGATTTTTCCGCGTTTGTAGAGGTCAATCAAGGCCTGATACAGCGGATGAGTGCAATTCCCAGCGCCCAGTGCCAGAACGCATCTCCCCTTATTCTCAACGCACTCATTGATTAGGGCAGCTACACGCTTAGCCTGCTCGGCAGAGCCGTCAGCTGGCGATTCGTAGATGTCCACATAAATTTTTTCTTCACGGCTCAGAGCGGCCTTTTCTACTTCGTTCTTGGGAGCGTAGTAGCGTTCTGGCACGCGATCGAGCTTGATAAGTCTGCTCAGATTAGGTTTCATAGTAGAGCCTTTCCCTTTCTTTTAATTGGTTAGTATTTAAGTTGTTTTGACTTTCTGTCGTAAATAGTTGAGCGAATGTAGCACCTCGGGGCGCGATTCGTTGATGCGGTCCGGGTAGTGAGCATCGCTATTGACAACAATCGGCACTCTGGCCTCCAGAAGCCGCTGCCAATGGCGCTGGGCTGGGAACAGCTGGCGATGCTCTTTCCACGCCTTTGTGTTAATCTCTACAATCTTGCCGCTTGCGATGATGGTGTCAATCAGGTCGTTGACCTGTCGGAGGTAGCGAGGCGTATCTTCGAGCTCTGGGCGAATTGTGCCCGCGTTGTGCTTGATTTTGTCGAAATGGCCGATAATGTCGAAATGGTTTTCAGCAATCATTTGCTGAGAATGGTCAAAAAAAGTATCGACAATATAATCGAGGTCGCCATGGAATTTCTGCTCTAAATTTATTTTGAAGCGGTCGGCTTTTCCGTCGATATCCACCATCTCACCCTCTTGATTTGGTATGAAATGTACAGAACCGATAGTGAAATCCAGACCGAGATTGCGGAAATATTCATTGGCAGGGCCCCACTGCGGACCGAGATAATCAATCTCCATGCCAGTGAGAAATTTAATCTCAGGATAAAGCTGTTGCAAGCGTTGGACCTCGGCCATGTAAGCTGGCACGCTCTCGAAGCTCATATTGCAAGGGCTCTCTATTGGCACAGGAGAGTGGGGGGTAAAACCATACACTTTGAATCCCATTGCTGCTGCCTGCCTGGCAAAGTCCTCCATAGGGGAGCGGCCGTCGCAGAACTGAGTGTGCGAGTGGAGCGTGTAGAGGTCAGTGTCGGCTATGAGCGCTTGCAAGTCCATATTATCGAGAGAAGACGGGGGTGGTAGGCTCTTGACGCAGGCCCCGGGCGTATTTCATAAACATCAGCAAGAATGCCACTGCCACAGCTGCTCCTATGCTAAGAGCCAGAGACCAATCCAATCCCAAGCCTTCGGGGCGGCGAGCAAAGAGCAGGTAACTTACCGATACGGCAGTCATGAACATGGCAGGCAGCAAAGTGACTATGTAGGCTCTATGATGGCGAGCCAGATACACTGTGGCAGCCCAGAGGGTGAACACAGAGAGTGTTTGGTTGCTCCAGGCGAAATATCTCCAAAGCACATTAAAGTCCATGCACATAATCAGGAAGCAAAGCACGAAAATCGGGATGGAAATCATCAGGCGCTTGGCTATGCTCTTCTGGTTGATGTGCAAGAAGTCGGCAATAATAAGGCGCGAAGACCGCAGGGCAGTGTCGCCTGAGGTAATCGGTGCGGCTACTACTCCGAGAATGGCTAAGATGCCGCCAATGGTACCAAGCCAGCTGATGGATATGTCGTGCACCAAGGCAGCAGAGCCAGTGCCATTGGGATGGGCAGCCATATAGTCGCTCAGCTGCTCATATCCGCCGGTGAATGCTATGGCAGCAGCTGCCCAAATCAGGGCAACCAAGCCCTCGGCTACCATGGCGCCGTAGAATACTGGGCGAGCCAGCTCCTCATTTTTCAGACAACGCGCCATCAAGGGCGACTGCGTAGCATGGAAGCCAGAAATAGCTCCGCACGCGATAGATACAAACATCATGGGGAACACGGGATGAGCCTCATCGCCGAAACGGCTGCCAAAGCCATCGCTAATGCCAATAGGGATGTCCACTCCACCAAAGAGGAGATACACTAACAAGCCCGCTGCCATAAAGAGCAGTGCGAAACCAAACACGGGATAGAGATTGCCGATAAGTTTATCGATGGGAAGCAGGGTGGCCAATAGATAATAGAAGAAAATAATGCCCACCCAGATGGTGCGATCCATCTCTGTCATGCCGGCCAAGAGGCCAGCCGGGCTCACGATGAACACTGCTCCTACCAAAATAAGCAGAAGCACTGACCACACTCTCATAAAGTTCTTGATGGGAGTGCCAAGCTCGCGACCTATGATTTCCGGCAGGGAAGCCCCACCGGCACGAATAGAAATCATGGCAGAGATAAAATCGTGCACAGCCCCGCCAAATAGGCATCCGATCACAATCCACAGGAAAGCTGCGGGACCGAACATAATGCCCATAATGGCGCCGAAGATTGGCCCCAAACCGGCGATGTTGAGGAATTGGATTAAAAAAACTTTCCAAGTGGCCATCGGCATGTAGTCAACGCCGTCGGCGCGGGTGATGGCTGGGGTGGGGCGCCCTTTCTTCACCCCGAAAACTCGCTCCATAAGGGCTCCGTAAATGAAGTAGCCCGCAATCAGAACGATTATAGATGTTATGAAAGAATGCACTGCAGTGGCAATTTTAGTCAGTTAGATTTAATGATGCAAAATTAGTAATTTATTTTGGAAAGAAATAAATAAAAACTCAACTTTTCTGACCCATCGAGGTTAAATAAGAAAGATATTTATTAATTTTGCAAAAAATTCTGTGAGAGTTGAGAATAAAGGCTAATATAAAGCTCCTCATGCTTGCAATTACGCTGATCCTGGCCTCGGGGTCAGCCAATGCTTTTTCGCTCAATCTCGACTCTATTGCCACTTGGGGCAAGTTCCCGGCATTTTGCATCAAGACTTATCGATGGGGCGATGGTTTCTTCAATGGCTATGACAAGCGATATGTGGAGGGGGCCGGATACAAGTTCAATGTGAAATTCCGCAGCGACAACTGGATAGACTATTACAACTTCGATCTACCCGACAATTACCGAATGCGCATGCTGTCGGATCCCAGCACCTCGATTGGCGCATATCTGACATACATGGCCGTATCGGTAGGTTATGACCGGAATATAAGCCGCCTCTTCGGCAATAACGACAAAGCGCGCGAGCAATTCTCTTTCGGTTTCAGCTGCAGCCTCTTTTCGTGCAATCTGAATTACATCGATAATCGGCAAAGCACCACAATCAACAAATTCGGACCTCGAGGCCACACTGAACCCTTGGATCTGAAGTTCGATGGCGTGCATAGTAAGACATTCTCGGTAGATATCTATTATTTCTTCAACCACAAGAAGTATTCCCAGGCTGCGGCATTCAATTTCAGCCGAATACAGCGTAAGAGCCAAGGATCTTGGTTCGCCGGCTTCAATTATTTCAAGAATACCTATTCTTTCGACTTCAACTCTCTGCCGGATAACATTAAAGATGCGATGCCACCATCTTGGGCTGACTATAATTATCTCTACTGGGCTAAGAATAAGAACTATAATTTGAAGGTCGGGTATGGCTATAACTGGGTGTTTGCGCGCAATTGGCTTTTGGCTATCTCAGAATCTCCGACCTTCGGAGTGAAAAAGGGCGTGCTGATTAACCCGGACAAGGAAAAGACCACTTTCTCTTTTTCTAATATCACGCGAATGTCGATAGTCTGGAGCCATGATCATTGGTTTGCCGGTCTTCTTGGCGAGCTCAATCTCAACCTTTTGTACGATAAGGATTCCACCTTTGAGAATGCCACAATATCGGGCAATATAAGCGTGGGTTACAGATTTAATCTATGGTAATCGAGCCACAATTCTCATCTCTGCTGCTTGAGGAAGCAGTCACTCAGCTTTCGCGCTTGCCAGGCGTGGGGCGCAAGACAGCTCTGCGCCTTGCCTTGCATCTGCTGCGCCAGGAGCCGGCAGTGGCATTGGCGTTGGGCAACTCTCTGATCAAGCTGCGTGAGGGCATACGGTATTGCCGGGTGTGTCACAACATCAGCGAGGATGAGACATGCCCGATTTGCGCTTCACCGCTACGCGATGCGGCCACAGTGTGCGTGGTGGAGAATGTCAAGGATGTGATGAGCTTTGAGGCTACCGGGCAGTACCGGGGCCTGTACCATGTGCTTGGAGGCCTTATTTCGCCTGTGGATGGTGTGGGCCCGGATAAGCTGGAGATAGACTCGCTTGTGGAGAGGGTCAAGGCCGGGGGTGTGAGTGAGGTGATTTTGGCTCTGAGCGCCACTATGGAGGGTGACACTACGAATTTCTACATTTATCGCAAGCTCGAGGGCGTGCCGGTGAAGATTACTCAGCTTGCGAGAGGAGTCTCTGTTGGCAATGAAATTGAATACACCGACGAAATCACCCTGGGGCGCTCACTGGTCAACCGCACCCTATTCCAAGACAGCTTCAAAATTAAATAGCCGAAAACTAAAAACTGAAAACTAAAAACTGAAAACCGAAAACTGAAAACTGAACACTGAAAACTGAAAACTGAATGACAGTAACCCTGCGTGCCATTGAGCCTAATGATTTAGACATGCTTTACCGGCTGGAGAATGAGCCGGATGTGTGGCGCGTGAGCTGGGGCGAGGCCCCGGTGTCGCGGCAATTGTTATGGGAGTATATACAAAATTATACGGCTGACATTTACCGCGACCGGCAATTGCGTTGGATTGTGGAGGCGGATGGCAAGCCAGTGGGCACAGTGGACATCTCCGACTTCGACCCTCGCAACTCCAGAGCCATGTTGGGCATTGCCGTTGACAAAGATTGGCGCAATAAAGGCATTGCTGGCGAAGCTGTCCGGCAGGCGATAGAGTATTGTCGCGGGGTGCTGCATTTGCATCAGCTTGTGGTCATAGTGCCTAAGCACAATGCCATTTCTATGACTCTTTTTTTGAGAGCGGGCTTTACATCCATTGGGCGGCTGTGTGACTGGCTGCGCACCCCTACGGGCTATGAAGATTGCTTGCTGATGAGATTGCCTCTTAGTACATCTGGTAACTGATTGAAAGCACCTTGAATTCTGTGCGGCGGTTGATTTGATCTGCTGCTTCTTGGTCTTCGGGGTTTTCAAGCGCGAGGATGTATTCTTCGGTAAGCACATCGCCCTCCTGGAACTGAGGGTATTCGCGCGCCAGCTTCTTGGTTATTGTCTTGGGCACGGATTCGCCGTAGCCTTGGCTTTCGAGCCGCTCTGGCTGAATGCCTACAGAAATTAGATAATCAATCACAGATTTGGCTCGGCGGCTTGATAGCCGCATGTTATACTCATCCGAGCCCCAGCGGTCAGTGTGCGAGCCCATCTCGATTGTCACATTCGGATTGTCGCGCAGCACTTGGGCTAATTCATCGAGGGCTGTTTTGGATTCGGGCCTCAAAGTAGCCTTGTCGAAATCATAGAAGATGTTATCTACCACTACAGGCTTGTTGATGGAAGCCAGGGTGAAATCGATGCCATATTCGGCATCCACCTCAGTGGTGTCGCTGGTGAATTCTTGCCGAGAGTTAAGGTATCCCTTGGCGCTGGCGAGCATCACATAGCTCACGCCGCGATTGAGAGGGAAAGAGAATGTGCCGTCTGGCTTGGCAAGCTGCTTTTGGTTGCTGCCATCGTTGCCGATGATGCGGATCACGGCATTTGGAACTGGCTCTTCGTCCTTGTCGAGCACCCAGCCGGAGATAAGTATGTTGAGCTCCGGCTTTTCAAAAGCGAAAATATGGTCATAACCTCTGGCATCGCCTCGATTGCTGCTAAAGAAGCCAGTTTCGGCCTCGCCGAATGTGATGCCGAAATCATCGGCAGCACTGTTCATGGGGATGCCCATATTGGTTACCTTCCATCCTCCGCTTTTGGTGAGTTCGGCTCGAAAAATGTCCAGTCCGCCAAAGCCAGGCCAGCCATTGCTGCTGAAATAGAGTAGGGAGTCGGTGCGCACATAGGGGAACATTTCATCGCCCGGAGTATTGATCCATTCGCCCAGGTTCTCCAAAGTGCCGTACTTGTCCTTGAGATTAATACGCCAGATGTCTTTGCCGCCAATACCTCCGGGCATGTCGGAAGTGAAATAGAGCCAGTGCCCATCGGGCGATACGGCCGGGTGGCCGTAGCTGCTGAGGGTGTCAGCGGTGATTTCATATTTGACCGGCGCGCTCCACTGGGCGTCGCTGCGCTGCGAGGTGTAGATTTCTACGCCAGTGTCGGCGTTAGGCAGTCGCCGGGCGCGGGTGAGATACATAGTGCTGCCATCCGGGGTGAATGACACAATCCCTTCGTCGTGCTCGGTATTGACCTCGCCGCCGGCAGGCTCGGGGCGTTGCCAATTGCCTTTTTCATCCTTTCGGGTTACCCAGATATCGCCTTTCTTCATGCCGGTGATCTCGCTGCGGTTGTCGCCTGTGACTTTTTCGTTGGTAGTGGTAAAGTACAGCACATCATAGGCTTTGTCGAGGAACATGGGAGAGAAATCGGCGCGGCGAGAGTTGGCGATTTTGAAATTCTTTACGTTGTATCGAGTGCCTGGGCCCTTAGCGGCAGCAGTTTTTGCGCCCAAGAGGCCGTTTTGGGCTATGCGGTTGTCGGGGTCGTGCTCCAGATATGTCTCATAGGCTTTTATTGCGGCAGCGTACTTGCCATCGGCCTGGAGCATCATGGCCATGTTCAGATAAATGGCGCTGTCTTCTACGCCGTAGCGCAGGGCATTCTGGTAAGCAGCGGCCGAGCGTGCGTACTGGTTGATTTTTTGGTGGCATTGGGCCATCTTGTAAGCAACCTCGCCTCGCAGGGGGCGGTCTTCGCGCTTGGTGAGTTTATTGTAAACTTTGCGGTATGTCTTGCTGGCATCGTGGTATTCTCCCCGGGCCATTTGCTCATCGGCAGTGGCGAGCTTGGCCCCGCCGCAGCTTGCGAGGGCTGCCGCCAACAGTGATAATATGAAAAAATTAAGGATTTTCATCATCAATGATAACGAAAATCCCTAACATTTATTATCTATCTCTTAATCGAGAGCTTCTGCAAGAGCTTTGATTTGGTCAAGAGTGGCAGCTTTTACGGATGATAGGATGGTCACTTGAGGCTCCAGCACCGTGATGTCCTTAAATTCAGCCAGCTTGGCGCGCATCTGCTTGGCAGCCATTGGCGCCCAAGTGCCATTTTCTATAAGAGCCACTGTGCGCTTTTGCCATGCCTTGGATTTTAGATGGTGGATGAAGTCCTCCATGGGAGGCATGATGCCTCCATCGTAGGTGGGGGCAGCGAGCACTATGCGATCGTATCGGAAAGCATCTTCAATGGCCTCTGCCATATCATCGCGGCAAAGGTCAGTGATAGCCACCTTTACGCCCCTGGCCTCGAGCTCTGCTTTGAGCAGCTCAGCGGCTTCGGCTGTATTTCCATGGAGCGAGGCATAAGCTATGAACACACCCTGGGTCTCTGGCTCATACTTGCTCCAGGTGTCGTAGAGCTTGCCATAGTACATTAGATTTTCGCGCAGCACTGGGCCATGGAGCGGGGCGATGATGTCAATCTCAAATTTGGCTGTTTTCTTCAAGGCTCCTTGCACTGAAGCTCCGTATTTGCCGCAGATGTTGAAATAGTAGCGGCGAGCCTCGCAAGCCCAGTCGTCGGTCTCATGGCACAGGGCGCCGAACTTCCCAAAAGCATCTGCTGTGAAGAGTATCTTGTCGCAACTCTCATAGGCCATCATCACTTCGGGCCAGTGCACCATGGGAGTCATGAAAAATTCCAGCTCGTGCTTGCCAAGGCTGAGCTTTTCGCCCTCTTTCACCACTTGGATGCGACCGGTGAAGTCATATTCGCTGAACTGCGGCAGGAACTGAGCGGCTTTCTGAGAGCACACGATCTTGCACTCAGGGTAGCGTTCAAGCACCACAGTGGCGCAGGCGGCATGGTCTGGCTCGCAGTGGAGTACCACTAAGTAGTCCGGCTTTCGTCCCTGGAGGGCTGCTGTGAGGTTGTCGAGCCATTCTTGCTCGGTCTTGGGGTCTGTGGTGTCCATGATGCAGACCTTTTCATCGAGGATTAGATAAGAGTTGTACGACATACCCTCCGGTACAGCGTACTGCCCTTCGAAGAGGTCGATTTTGAGGTCATCCACGCCGATGTACTTTACATCAGGGCTAAGTGTGATGTATTTAGGATCGATCATATTTTTGAGTTTAAATTATATGCAAAATTACTAAATATTATAAAACCACAAATATTTTATAGAGAAAAAATCCTAAGTGAGGAGCGGCGTGGATACAAAAGGGGATACAAAAGGGGTACAATATTTAAATTAGGATATGTGGAAAATATTTCGTAACTTTGCACCCCAAATAAGGGTCGCTTATAATACCCCCTGAATTAGGCGATTCCTCAGACTTACAGATAACAATTACACTTGCTAGATATGAAAAAATTCCACGAGTATTCGGGCTTGAACCTTTCACAGGTTAACAAGGAGGTGCTCAAGCTATGGAATGACGCAAACCTCTTCGAGGAGAGCATGAAGGTGCGCGAGGGTAGCCCCTCGTTCGTCTTTTACGAAGGCCCCCCATCAGCCAATGGCATGCCAGGCATCCACCATGTGATGGCTCGCACCATCAAGGATATATTCTGCCGCTACAAGACTATGAAGGGCTTCCATGTGAAGCGAAAGGCCGGCTGGGACACCCACGGCCTGCCCGTAGAACTTGGAGTAGAAAAAGCCTTGGGCATTACCAAAGAGGATATCGGCAAGAAAATCTCTGTGGACGATTACAACGCTGCTTGCCGCCGCGAAGTGATGAAATATACTCGCGAGTGGGAGAATCTTACCAACTCTATGGGCTACTGGGTGGATATGACCGACCCATATATCACTTACGATAACCGCTACATAGAGTCAGTGTGGTGGCTGCTGTCGCAGATGTACGCCAAGGGATACCTTTACAAGGGCTATACAATCCAGCCATATTCTCCCGCTGCCGGCACTGGCCTCAGCACCCACGAACTCAATCAGCCGGGCTGCTACCGCGATGTTAAGGATACCACTTGCATCGCTCAGTTCGCCATGGTTGACCCCAAGCCTGATATGCTCGGCTGGGGCAAGCCTTATTTCTTGGCTTGGACCACCACGCCTTGGACACTGCCCAGCAACACAGCATTAGCAGTGGGACCTGGCATCAAGTATAATGTGGTGCGCACGTACAATCCCTATAGCGGCTCGCCAATCACGGTGGTGGTGGCTGATGCGCTGATGGGGAGCGTGTTCAATCCCAAAGCTGCTGAGCTCGCTCTCGAAGATTATGAAAAAGGAAGCAAGCTGGTGCCTTACAAGGTGGTAGCCTCTTATGAAGGCCGCGACTTGGTGGGCATGCGATATGAGCAGTTGATGCCTTGGGTAAATCCGGGCGAAAATGCATTCCGCGTAATACCGGGTGACTTTGTGAGTACCGAAGATGGTACTGGCATAGTGCATATCGCCGGCACTTTCGGCGCCGATGATGCCAGGGTGTCAAAGCAGAACAATATCTCGCCTCTGCATCTTTACGATAAAGATGGCAACCTGCGGCCGATGGTGGATCCCACGGGCCGCTTCTACCGCATTGAAGACCTCGACCCCAAATTTGTGGCCGAAATGGTGAATGTGGAAGAGTACAAGCCCTGGGCTGGCAAATATGTCAAAAACGCTTTCAATCCCGAGGCAACTGAGGATACTGAGACACTGGATGTGGAGATATGCATGTATCTGAAGCAGCGCGACATGGTGTTCAAGATTGAAAAGCATGTGCACAGCTATCCGCACTGCTGGCGCACTGACAAGCCCGTGCTCTATTATCCGCTTGACAGTTGGTTTATCAAGACTCCAGCGGCTCGCGAGCGCTTGATGGAGCTTAATAAGACAATCAATTGGAAGCCGGCCTCCACCGGTAGCGGCCGCTTCGGCAAATGGCTTGAAAATCTTCAGGATTGGAACCTTAGCCGCAGTCGCTATTGGGGCACTCCGCTGCCCATTTGGCGCACTGAGGATGCCAAGGAGGAAATATGCATTGGCAGCGTGCAGCAGCTCTATGATGAGATAGAGAAGTCAGTGGCTGCCGGAGAGATGAAGGAAAATCCTTTCAAGGCTAAGGGCTTTGTCCCTGGCGACTACTCCAAGGCTAATTATGAGAAAATCGATCTCCATCGCCCGTATGTGGATGATATAGTGCTGGTTTCGCCCAGCGGCAAGCCTATGCGCCGTGAGCTCGATCTGATTGATGTGTGGTTCGACTCCGGCTCTATGCCTTACGCTCAAATACATTATCCCTTTGAGAATAAGGAGGGGCTTGACAGCGGAGAGCTCTACCCGGCTGATTTTATCGCCGAGGGAGTGGATCAGACTCGCGGATGGTTCTTTACCTTGCATGCCATAGCCGGAATGGTGTTCGATAAGGTAGCTTACAAGGCGGTGATTAGCAATGGCTTGGTGCTTGATAAGTTTGGCAACAAGATGTCAAAGCGCTTAGGCAATGCCGTAAACCCCTTCACTACAATTGAGAAATACGGCAGCGATCCATTGCGCTGGTATATGATTGCCAATTCGGCGCCGTGGGATAACTTGAAATTTGACGAGAATGGTGTGCAAGAGGTTGCTCGCAAGCTCTTTGCCACTCTCTATAACACATACTCATTCTTCGCGCTTTATGCCAATGTGGACAATTTCAATCCAAAGGCTTCGCAAGTGCCTGTGGCTCAGCGCCCCGAGATTGACCAGTGGATATTATCGCTGCTCAATTCGTTGATAGTTGCCGTAGATGAGGCCTTGGCTGATTATGAGCCCACAAAGGCTGCCAGAGCTATCAATGAGTTTGTCAATGATCACCTCTCCAACTGGTATGTGCGCCTCAACCGCAAGCGCTTCTGGGGCGGTGAGATGAGCAAAGACAAATTAGCAGCTTATCAGACTTTGTACACCTGTCTCGAGACTTTGGCTTGTCTGATAGCACCAATATCACCATTCTTTGCTGACAAGCTGTATCGCGACCTCCATGCTCCCGTGTGCGAAGGCGAGCCCAGATCAGTGCATTTGGCTGATTTCCCTGTGGCTGACAAGAGCCTTATTGACAAAAATCTTGAAGCTCGCATGGCTGCCGCTCAGACCATCACATCGCTTGTGCTGTCGCTTCGCCGCAAGGCCAATATCAAGGTGCGCAAGCCGCTGCGCGAGATGATTATTCCCGCAGTTGATGATCAGCAAAAAGCATTGATAGAGTCAATGAAGCAGCTTATCTTAGCTGAGGTAAATGTAAAAGAGCTTAAGATTGCTGATGCCAGCGAGGGCATACTGGTGAAGCGCATCAAGCCTGACTTCAAGAAGCTTGGTCCAAAGCACGGAAAGCAGATGAAGGCTGTGGCAAAGGCTTTGCAAGAGCTCGACCAGCCCAGCATCAACCGCTTCGAGCGCGATGGCCAGATAACTTTGGAAATTGAGGGGGCTCCAGCTACTATTGATGTGGCAGATGTGGAGATTATCAGCGAAGATATCCCTGGATGGCTTGTCGCCAACGAAGGCAATATTACTGTTGCTCTCGACATCACGGAGGATCCTGAGCTTATGCGCGAAGGCTTGGCACGCGAGATTGTAAACCGCGTGCAGAACATCCGCAAAAGCCGTGACTATGATATCACTGACCGCATCAATATCTTGGTGGAAAGCAATCCCGAAGCCGATGAGGCCGTGCGCCAGTTCGCCGACTATATCGGCAGCCAAGTATTGGCTCAGAGCCTTGAAATTGTGCCTCAGCTTGACAGCAGCGCTGCTGGCTACGAGGTGCTTGACATAGACGGACTCAATCTAAATATTATCATTAACCTATCTTAAACAACATAACCAATATGGCAGAGAAAACCCGTTATACTGATGAAGAACTGCAAGAGTTCAAGGAGTTGATTCTTGCTAAGCTCGAGAAAGCTCAGAATGAATATGAGCGTTTGCGCCAAGCCGTGAACAATGGCGATGGCAACGATGTGGCTGACACATCGCCCACATTCAAGGTGCTTGAAGAGGGCGCCGGCACTCTCGAGAAGGAGCATAATGTGCGCATGGCAGAGCGGCAGCGCCAGTTCATACAGCATCTTCAGGCAGCTTTGGTGCGCATTGAAAACAAGACTTATGGCATCTGTCGCGTCACTGGCAAGCTCATCCCCAAAGAGCGACTTATGGCAGTGCCCCATGCTACTCTGAGCGTGGAAGCCAAGAATATGAAATAATCCCTTCGCCCTATGAAAATCTCGCGCGGCTGGCTCTCGCTGATTATTATTTTGCTGGTGATTTTGCTTGACCAGTTGCTCAAGATATGGGTAAAAACCCATTTCTATCTGGGCGAACACATGGATATCTTGCCTTTCTTCCAGCTTCGGTTTGTAGAAAATCCGGGCATGGCATTTGGCTGGGAGCTGGGGAGCAAGCTTTTTCTCACCATTTTCAGAATAGCGGTGTTGGCTGTTCTTGGGGTGTATCTTTATAAGATACGCGATATCAAGGCCATCCCCACTGGCTATCTGGTGTGCATAGCCTTGATTATTGCCGGAGCCGCTGGCAATATCTTCGACTGTGTGTTCTATGGCGAAATCTTTAATAATCCCTATCCTCCGGTGGTGTCTGAGTTTGTGCCTTGGGGTGAGGGGTATGCGCCGCTCTTCCATGGCAAGGTGGTAGATATGCTCTACTTCCCTTTGTTTTCATTTACTTGGCCAGATAGCGTGCCTTGGGTGGGAGGACAGGTGTTCTCTTTCTTTGACCCGGTATTCAATTTGGCCGATTCGGCCATCTCGATTGGTGTGATTGTCCTGCTGATATTCTATTCCAAGTATGTGATGGCAACCAAAGATAAAGACGTCGAAACCCCAAAAACTGAAAACTGAACCCCGAAAACCGAACACCGAAAACTGAAAACTGAAAACTGAAAACTGAAAACCCTCCCTTACATATTCCTTCTGCTCACTCTGGCGGCTTGCAATAAGCGCCCGAGTTATGTGCTCAACCAAGCCGACATGGCTGAGGTGATGGCTGATTTGCATGTGGGCGAAGCTGTGGTGGAAATGAACCACCATGAATACCGTACTGACAGTAGCAAGATGGCCCTGCGGCAGGCCATCTTCGACCGCCACGGCATAGACCAAGAGAAGTTCGACACTTCTCTGGCTTGGTATGCGCATCACATGGACAAATACATGGATGTGTGCGATCGGGAGATTAAAATCTTGGAGGATCGCAATGCTAATGCTGGCTCGCTGATGTTGGAGATGGCAATGTCGGTGGGAGGCGACTCGGTGGATGTGTGGGGAGGCGCGCGCCATGCCATAATCAGCGACCGCTTTCCGAATCACAACTTAGTGTTTGATTTCAAGGCCGACGAGAATATGGAGATAGGCGACTACTATATATGGCGCCTTAAGTTGATTGAGGCCGAAGATGCCCATGTGCAATGGACACTTTTAGCCAATTATTCCGATAGCACTTGCGAGTATGTGAACACCAACACTACAACCAAAGGCTGGAACGAACTCAGCTTCTTTACTGACTCCACCAAGCAGCTGCAGCGCTTGCGCGGCACGGCTACACCTACCTCTAACACCATTAATGCCATCTATGTGGATAGCATACAGCTGATACGCAAACGATTGGATAGCCAAAAATATAGCGGCAAATTCCGCCAACGCACTTATAAAGAGCTGTATCCGCAAAATAAAGCGCAAACAATTGCGTTAAAAGAAGAAGAGAAAGAAGATACCGTGAGAAAACCTCTTAGCTTTAAGGATGCCACAAATAAGAATCTTAGCAAATAGGGTGGTTTGCTCCGGTAAAGTGTACCCTCTGTCGATTGTTGAGATAAGCGATGATGGAGCATCTGTGCAAATAGAACCATACTCACAAGAAACAGCGTCAACTATTTATTGCTCTGGCACTATAGAGGTGGTGAAAGAGCAAGATAAGATAAGAATTTTACACAATAACAAACCCTTTGGGAAAATAATATCATGAAGAAATTAGCCTTGGTTTGTGGCTGCGCTGTAGCACTCATAGCGCAGGCTTCAACACTTGAATGGCAGAATGCCAATGTAAATCAGGTCAATCGTCTGCCCATGCACACTCCTTTCACAGTGAAAGACCAGCCTCGCCTGAGCCTTCACGGTGAGTGGAAATTCAATTGGGTGGAGAATGCCGACGAGCGTCCCACTGATTTCTACAAGGTGGGCCTTGACGAGAGCTCATGGGATGTGATGCCCATTCCGGGAATGTGGGAGCTGAATGGATACGGCGATCCCATCTATGTGAATATAGGTTATGCTTGGCGCGACCATTACGACAACACTCCGGGCACTGTGCCTACCGTGCAGAACCATGTGGGCTCATACCGCCGCACATTCACTATTCCCGCCGATTGGGCCGGCAAGCAGGTGATAGCGCATCTTGGCTCGGTGACATCAAATGTGTATATGTATGTCAATGGCAAGCTGGTAGGCTATAGCGAAGACTCGAAGCTGGAGCCAGAGTTCGACATCACTAATTTTATCAAGCCCGGCCAGGAGAATCTGATTGCTTTCCAGGTGTTCCGCTGGTGCGATGGCTCGTATCTGGAGGATCAGGATTTCTGGCGCTTGTCAGGCTTTTCGCGTGACAGTTACCTATATGCGCGTGATAAGAAAACACATATTGAGGATATCCGCGTGGTGGGCGATCTTACTGATGACTACAAGGATGGCGTGCTGAAAGTGCAAGTAGATCTAAAGGGCAATGCCACAGTGGATTTGTCGCTTACCGATGCAGCTGGCAAGGAGATTTCCACAGCTCAGCTAAAGGGGTCTGGCAGCCTGTCCACGGTAATGAATATTGATAATCCTGAGAAATGGACAGCGGAGACGCCTAATCTCTATACTCTCACAGCCAAGGTGGTGCAAGGCGGCAAGACAATTGAGACCGCGGCTGTAAATGTTGGTTTCCGCAAGGTGGAAATCAAGGATGCGCAGCTTCTGGTCAATGGGCAGCCTGTGCTGATTAAGGGCGCTGATCGTCATGAGCTCGACCCGGATGGGGGCTATGTGGTGAGCCCGGAGCGAATGTTGCAAGATATCAAGCGCATGAAAGAGCTTAATATCAATGCAGTGCGTACCAGCCACTATCCCGATGACCCTCTGTGGTACGATCTCTGCGACAAGTACGGCATATATGTCACCGCTGAGGCCAATATCGAGAGCCATGGCATGGGATATGGAGAGGAAACCTTGGCAAAAAATCCGCTCTACCATAAGGCGCATTTGGAGCGCAACCAGCGCAATGTGGCTCGCAACTACAACCATCCATCCATCATTGTATGGAGCCTTGGCAATGAGGCGGGAGATGGCAAGAACTTCGCCGATGCTTATGATTTGGTGAAGAGCATGGATCAGAGCCGCCCAGTGCAATACGAGCGCGCTCTCTGGGAGGATGGAAAGACGGATATTTACTGCCCTATGTACTATAACTACGAGCACTGCCAGCGGTATTGCGAAGATCCAGCCCAGACTCGCCCGCTGATCCAGTGCGAGTATGCTCATGCCATGGGCAATAGCGAAGGCGGCTTCAAGGAGTATTGGGATTTGGTGCGCAAGTATCCCAAGTATCAGGGAGGTTATATCTGGGACTTTGTGGATCAGTCGCTACGATGGAAAAATGCCGAAGGCCAGGAGATATGGGCCTACGGCGGAGATTTCAACAACTATGATGCCTCTGACAACAATTTCTGCGACAATGGCCTGATTTCGCCGGACCGTGTGCCCAATCCTCACGCTTATGAGGTGCAGCGGGTATATCAGAATGCGTGGAGCAGTTTCGATTCAGCCACGAGCACTCTTACTGTAACGAATGAAAATTTCTTCCGCAGACTCGATTATGTAAATCTTGATTGGACCCTCATGCATAATGGCCGGGCAGTAAGCACTGGTCGCATCAGCAATCTGGATGTGGCTCCGCAGCAGTCGCAGAGCGTTAAGCTAGATTTGCCAGACATGTCCGCCCCAGGATGGTGGCATCTGAATGTGGCTTATTCGCTCAAAGAGGCCGAGCCGCTGCTGGAGGCTGGCCATGTGGTGGCAAAGCAGCAGTTTGAACTCGCCAAGGGTCATTTGTGCAGTGGCAAGTGCCCGATGACTAAGACCGAAACATTGCCCGTGGTGACACGCACTCGTGGCTCGCAGGATGTGGTGCTGAGCACAGGAAATTGTGAGTTGGTGTTCAGCGGGCTCACTGGCTATCTCACCTCTTATGTGGTGGATGGGCTGGAGATGCTTGAGAGTCCTCTGCGTCCTAATTTCTGGCGCGCGCCCACCGACAATGACTATGGCGCTGGCTTGCATCGCAGGTATGAGGCTTGGCGCAATCCGGAAATGCGCTTGCAGAGCCTGAATGTTGAAAATGGCGATGGTGCCGTGAATGTGGTGGCAACCTACGAGATGCCATCGGTAAGCGGAGTGCTCACTTTAGCTTATCGCATCAATGGCCGAGGCGAGATTTATGCCACTGAGAGCTTTGCGGCTGACAGGAATGCAGAGGTAAGCAATATGTTCCGCTTTGGCATGAGGATGGCTATGCCAAAGGATTTCGACCGAGTGGAGTATTTCGGTCGCGGTCCGGAAGAGAACTATGCAGACCGCCAGCAGTCAGCCGATATGGGTCGTTATAGCCGCAGAGTAGCCGATATGGCATATAATTACATATTGCCTCAGGAGATGGGCACTCGCACTGATCTTGTGGAGTGGGCTGTGGTCAACAAGGCGGGCTGTGGCTTGCAAATTACCGCCAGCGATTTGTTCTCTGCCTCAGCTCTGGGCTACAGCATAGAGGATTTGGAGGGTCAGCAGCTCGACAAATACAATTACCACATGCCGGAGGTACCACGCGCCAATGCCACAGAAATATGCTTCGATTTGAAGCAAAGTGGCCTGGGCTGTGTTGACTCCTGGGGCGCTCTCCCTCTGCCCCAATACCAGCTCCCCTACGCTGACTATCAATTCAACTTCGCCCTCAAGCCCCTCAAATCCCGCTTCTGACAAAATCACATCTGTATCTGAAAGATATTGTGGAACTAACAAGAAAGTCCTAATAGAAGTACATAATTACATAAATCGTCAGGTCTCAGCCTTGGGGCCTGACGATTTTTATAAACAACATTGATTGCCGGCTGATATCATAGAGCTTGAGTTATGAGAAAAATTTTGTAAAAAACTCCAATAGGGTTATTACATTTAAAGAAATTTTATGTAACTTTGCATAAAGTCTGTTCCGTGAAGCCTAAGAGAGGGCGGTTGAATAGACGATAAATATACATTAAAGAAGCGTTTACTTACGCTTTGTCTTGACTTCCATAATCTCGCAAGTTATAGAAACTCATCAGGACATGGCAATAGTAGATGCTTACGGAAGTATATATCAATTGAGGAATCTTCCAAACCAAGAAGCATTCCTTAAGAACATATATGCTATACGTGGGCTTCTGCATTGCTCGTTCTATGAGTTAGGCAATGCGAGAGCCTTGGAAGTGGGACGAGCAATAGGCTGGATCCCACGTTTCTTTTTTGTATATGCTTCAATTTTATTTTTTACCATCACTAAGCTGGGATCCCTTACTGATCATGTACAATTTAAAAAATGCCTTTGCGTACTTTATTACATGTTATTCTTGCTTATTGCCTTTGTCTTTGCCCAATTCTGGTGAAAGCTCAGGAAGGGAGTTGTGGTGTAGGTGTAACATGGGCTTTGGTGGATTCGGTGCTTACAATCCAGGGAGAAGGAGAAATGTACGACCATTATTATCCTTCTGAATCCTCATATTATATCTATAAAGACCAGATAAAACAAGTAATTGTGAATGAGGGTGTTGTGTCTATTGGGCAAAATGCCTTTAATGGCTTTACTGTTTTAGAGTATGTTCAGTTCTCAGAAGGTTTGGCCATAATTAAGGCTTCTGCTTTTCAAAATTGTTCTGGGGTAAAAGAGATTATTTTACCAAAGTCGCTTATAACAATTGAAAGATTAGCTTTTATGGCATGCGGTATGAAAACACTTACTGTTTCAGAAGGCCTAAACAACTTGGGTTATGATGCCTTTAGTGATTGTACTAATTTGACTACAGTATATTGGAACGCTGATATGCCTGTGGAGAATTGTGAGAAAACTAACAATATCAGTAATGATTTTTTAACCTCAGCCTCTTCCTATTTTACCAATTGTAATATAAAAGATGTGTTTATTGGGGAGAATGTCAAATTTATCCCAAACGGTTTGTTTTTGAATGGAATGTTAAGCGTCCTCTCAGAAATTCATACTACAGGAAATTTGGAATACATTGGATATAAGGCATTTGATGATGCCACTGTGCCATCAGCCATTAATCAAGATGGTATTATATACATTGATAAATGTCTTTATGGATGTGAAGCCTATGAGAACATTCCATCCAAAGTAGAGGTCAAAGAAGGAACTGTTGGTATTACTCGTGCTGCCTTTTTGCAAGATGTTTTCTTAACTGAGATTACATTACCTTCTACCTTGAAGTATATAGGTAGTGGGGTTTTTGCAAAATGTACTTCTTTAGGGAAACTTATTTACAATGCCATAGATTGTAACTTATTAAGTATAGACTGGCAGATAAGTACATTAGAGAGTGGTGGTTATACCTTTAATTCAGCTCTTTCATCGATTGTGTTTGGAGATAAGGTAATATCTATTCCTGATTACATATTCCATAAATGTATCGGGTTGAGAAATATTGGCTTTTCACCTTCCATTGTAAGTATTGGGAAGGATGCCTTTTCAGACTGTTCGGGTTTGATTTCAGTAAGTTTAGGGAACGTCCAAGAAATTGGTCCTCACGCATTCTCACAATGTCCTATTGAAAATCTTGTATTGCCTGAAACGATTGAGAGTCTGGGGACCTATTGCTTTAGTGGAGTGAAGGATTTGTCTAAACTTACTTTAGGCTCAAATTTAAAATATTGGTCCACTCCGTTTAATGCAATCAAAATCACAATTGATACCTTAGTGTATAAACCTGTGACCAAACCAACCGATTTTTCTACCGTAGCTAAAAAAACCAATCATGTGATATTTGACAATCAGGTGGAAGAAATTGGTACACAATTCAATTTTATAGAAAGTGGTAATAATCCTCTTACTGTCACCTTTGGAGAGTCTGCTAAATTTTTTAGTCGATGGTATGCAGATACTATTTTTTGGTGTGCTGTACATGCCGAATCAGTTGACCAATTAGTAGTGAATAATATCGTCTTTGGTGATAAAGTTGAGACTATCCCTCGTAATTCAATTACAGATGCAAACATTACTCAAATTGTATTCCCTGAATCTCTTAAAAAGATAGAAAATGTAGCATTCAATACGTGTCGTAACCTGACTAAAGTAGTGTGTCCTTGGCATGATCCAAGAGAGGTGGAAACTTCCACAAATGCCTTTGCTTCTTCGGTCCTATCCCAAGCCTCGCTTTATGTGCCTAAGGGTAGCAAAGAAAGATATCAAGCGATGGAACCATGGAATAAATTCTCATACATAATCGAAGATAGTACTACATGGGAGAAACCACAATGTGAAATGCCTACAATCTCTTATTCAGATGGTAAGCTGATCATTGTAAGTGAGACCACCAACTCAACTTGCTTCTATACAATTACAGATGAGGATATTGTAGATAATGTAAATGCCAATAATCAACCAATTGCTTTATCTGCTTGCTATCATATCACTGCTATTGCTACGGCACCAAATTATGTTGATAGTTATGTGTCAGAATCTTGTCTATATTTTTTGGATGCTTCAGATGATTCTGAAGCATTGGAATCACCTCTGATGCGTGGAATTGTAGTAACACAAACGGATGATCAGATTATTATTTCCGGACTTAACCCAACTGAAGAAGTGTCTTTATATTCAGTGGATGGCAAATTCTTGGATAGCACTAAGGCTGTTGATGGAACCGCAGTGATATTTGATGCTTCAAAGGGAATAAGAATATTGTCAATAGCTAATCACTCTATTAAATTGATAAGATAAGAATAATAGAAACCATTCATATCATTGGTGATTTAGCGTCCCTCACCAGATATAATAACAAATTAATGCCGAATCTGGGATGTTATAGGCGAAACGATTATGAAAAAGCTTCTTTTTTCTGTTGCCATAGCACTTACACTGGGCTTGGCGAGTTGTACCGTAGTTAGGCCTATCGGTGCCACATCAAATCCTGTTGGCAACAAGTGTGGGACCTCATCAAGTGTGACTGTTTTCAATTTCTTTGGCGGCAACTCTAACATGGGTATCAACAGCGCAGCCAAGAAGGCAGGTCTCACCCGCATCTCACACATTGATTACAAGATATTCTCTGTCCTTGGTCTCTACACTAAGTCCACTGTTCTCGTTTACGGAGAATAATCTCTACTCAACCTATCATTGCAAATGGACGTATCTTACTTAGATACTCTCATTTGCAATTGACATAGAAGAATATTATGAATCATACAAAGAAACTGTCGTTCAGCCTTTTGGCATTACTTGTGGGCGCTCTTATCTTGGTAGCTTCCAATCGTCATGAGTCATTCTTAAGCGATGGGCATCCTGTGTTCTTCTTTTATCCTGTTACTTTGTCGGCGATAGATGGCAATGACAAGTTGGAATATGATTTCACTCATCAAGAGTCCACTGATAGTATCACTCTAAATTTCTCTATAGAGAGTAAAACAGTGCGAAAGGTAAGTGATTTGAAGATTAAAAGTGGTGCTGAACAGATTAGTCCTGAGTACTTTAAAGTATTATATACTGATTATGGAAAAGGTAAGTATGTGACCAGAGTACAAACCTCTTTTAAATACCTACCTTTCCGGCAAATGTTTCTCTCTTCCGATCCAATCGAATTCATTCCTACTATTGACGGCGAATCGATAGTTTTCACATATAAACCATCCAAATGGAAAAAAGAACAAGAAGAAATAAGTAAAATCTTACAAATTTACGATTAAATATGAAAAAGCATTTTCTTTACCTTTTGGCGTTTTTGATTGTTCCTATGGCTGTAATGGCGGGGAATGCCAAAATTAAGATTACAGGTTCAATAAAGGAGCCGGTAACTATGACAATTGGTGATCGTACAGAGACTATTTTCGCTCTCCCGTATGTATTTTCTATCGACAAGAAAAAATTGCCGGTGACCGCCACTTTCACTTCTGAAACACATATGTACAAGGAGATTACATTCAATAAGAAAGAACCTGATGGCCGAATCTATGTTCTTAAGCTTGATGAAGATTATGAATTGGCCCGTCGCATGGGAAATTACAAAGCCATGACCAATATGGCCAATTCAGAGCCAGCCAGCAAGACCCCCGACCGTGCGATTGAGGTTAATAATGCTCCGGATACTAAAAAGAAGACCAAAAATACCTTCGCCCTCATAGTTGCCAATGAAGATTATGAAGCAGCGAATAAGGTGGATATGGCCACTTATGATGGCCTAATGTTTAAGGAATATTGCATCCGTACTCTCGGCATTCCGGAAAAATGTGTAAAGTATTATCAAAACACTACCTATGGACAATTCTCAAAGGCCTTAAAGTCTATTCAGGATATAGCTTCAGCCTTTGAGGGTGACATCAACTTAATTGTCTATTATGCAGGCCATGGCATCCCTGACAATGCGAGCAAAGATGCTTATCTTATGCCGATTGATGCCGATGGCACAGATATTAGCATTTGCTTCTCCCTCAATAAACTCTACCAGAATTTGGACGATATGCATCTCAATCAAGCAGTGGTATTTCTTGATGCGTGCTTCAGTGGTGCACAGCGTGATGGTGGCATGATTGTGGCTGCGCGCGGCGTGGCGATTGAGCCAAAAGAAGCTAAACCTCATGGCAACACTATAGTGTTCAGTGCTACATCAGGCGAAGAGGCAGCTTACTCTTACAAAGAGAAACAACATGGAATGTTCTCTTATTTCCTGCTTAAAAGTCTGCAAGATTCAAAAGGCAACATTAGCTTAGGAGAACTATACGACAAAATCTCCAAGCAAGTCCGTCAAAATAGCATAATCATCAATGGCACTTTACAGTCGCCTAATGTCTCAGTGCCTACACCGTTAATGGACAGCTGGAGAGACATGAAACTCACTAAGAAATGACAAGTAATTTCACAAGGTTAGTGGCAGGGTTGATATCTCTGCCACTACTTTTCAGCTGCTCCTCGAAAAGTCGAATAGAGCCTCTAAATACGCCATCGGAAGCACTTACTTCTTTTATTACCGCCATGATTGAGGGTGATACAGAAGCTATGCTTGACATGACCGGACATCATGACGGTTCTCCGCTGGATGACGCCGAGAAGGATGAGCTTCGCCAACAGATGAATGCATCAGAAATAACTTCGGGAGTTAGGGATTCCGTGAGCATACAAAGTTTTGAAGTAGTAAAAGAGGAAGAAGATGGGTACTATGCGGTATGCACCTTGAAAGTAATCTTCATTGACGGTAAAGAAAACACTGAGGATGGCACTCTGGCTCTGGGTCCTGACGGGTATTGGCGCCTTCCTCTTTTTGAATAGGGTAAATCCTATCTTAAAATAAATTTGGTGATTACAATCATTTGTTGTAATTTTGTATGGTATTATTTAACGCCCCAAAAGTACAGCAAATGATTTTATATGGGACAATTAGCTCTCCTCAAAATGTTCCTTTTGGTATCTATCCCGACAGATATCAATGATAATAGGCGTCATGTCCATATATTTAAGAAAGGTATGCGACACCAACATTCTTTGGCAAAAATATGGATTGAAAAAAATGGAGAAAAATGTGTAGAGATTGCTGAGACTTTATTATCTAATAAAGAAAATGAGATGTTAGTAAGAGCAATTGAAAAACATTGGGATTTCATTAACGAACAAATTACCAGAACCTTTAATGGAGAAAAAACATTAGTAAAGAAAATTGGATAAAATGTAAAGTTATGTGTAAAATACCCAGCACGGATATAGGAATCAAAAATCTTGATTTTAAGAGCCTGAAAGGCAAAATGAAAGCAGACCTTACAGATGGTCGACAGATTATTATTCCAGTAAGAATGTTTCCGGATATCCAGAAGCTATCAGTGAGACAAAGAGATCAGTGGATGATACTGGATAATCAATTCTTTACATTCAACGATCTTTCAACCATTTACTCAGTAACTGACTTGTTACGGGTGTAAAGATTGTAAATTTAAGCCGCAGAAATGCGGCTTTTTAACTTTTGATGTAGAAATATGTTACATTAAAGGCGTGATTGGTGGGGGATTTTTGCTAAATTTGCACCCAGAAATAAACTAATCAATTATGACTAATACCAAAACTTATGCCACTGGCAGCCGCTTGTATCTGTTTTCGATAGTGCTGGTGGCTGTCTGCGGCGGTCTGCTCTTCGGTTATGACACCGCAGTGATTTCTGGAGCCGAGAAGGGCCTCCAAGCCTATTTCTTGGGCGCTAAAGATTTTGTATATACTGATGTAATCCATGGCATCACATCATCGAGCGCGCTGCTTGGCTGTATCATCGGTTCGGCCCTCTCAGGCATCTGCGCCGGACGTCTGGGACGCCGCAAGAGCCTATTCATAGCCGGCATATTGTTCCTGCTCTCGGCCCTTGGCAGCTATGCTCCGGAGTTCCTCTTCTTTGAGAAGGGACACCCGAATTTCAACCTGCTGCTGATGTTCAACTTCTACCGCATACTTGGCGGCATAGGCGTGGGCTTGGCTTCGGCAGTGTGCCCAATGTACATAGCCGAGGTTGCTCCGAGCGACATCCGTGGCACCTTGGTGTCCTGGAACCAATTCGCCATCATCTTCGGCCAGCTTGTGGTGTACTTCGTGAATTTCATGATCCTGGGCGAGCATACTAATCCTATCATCGAAAAGACAGCCGAAAACCTCTATGTGGTGCTTCCCACCAGCGATGCCTGGACTATCAGCACTGGCTGGCGCTATATGTTCGTGAGCGAAGCCTTTGTGGCGGGAGCATTCACCATCCTCTGCCTCTTTATCCCCGAATCCCCTCGCTTCTTGGCCCTTATTGGCAAGGACAAGAAAGCATTCAATGTTTTGGCCCACATCAATGGCGATGCCAAGGCCAAGGTTATCCTCAAAGAGATAGAAGAGACCACCGAGGTAAAGTCAGAGAGGCTGTTCTCCTTTGGCGTGATGGTGATTTTCGTGGGCATCATGCTCTCTGTGTTCCAGCAGGCGGTGGGTATCAACGCCGTGCTCTACTACGCTCCCCGCATATTTGAGTCGATGGGCATGGGCAACCCGATGGTGCAGACCGTGATCATGGGCGTGGTCAATATCTCGTTCACCCTTGTTGCAGTGTTCACTGTGGAGAAGCTGGGCCGCAAGCCGCTGCTGATTTGGGGTTCAATCGGCATGGCCATTGGTGCCATAGGCGTGGCTCTGAGCAATGTGCTTACCGTGGCTCCGATAGTGCCGGTGGTTTGCATCATGGTTTACTCAGCCAGCTTCATGTTCTCATGGGGTCCGATCTGCTGGGTGCTTATTTCAGAAATTTTCCCCAATACCATACGCTCGGCAGCAGTGGCAATCGCTGTGGCATTCCAGTGGATCTTCAACTTCATTGTATCGTCCACCTTCGTGCCGATGTACAATATGGAGCTTGGGGATATGGGCGACAAGTTTGGCCACATGTTCGCCTACGCCCTCTACGGCATCATCTGCATCGTGGCAGCATGGTTCGTGTACGCGCTCGTGCCCGAGACCAAGGGAAAGACCTTGGAGGACATGACAGCCCTCTGGCGCAAACGCAAATAATTTGGAGAATTGGAAAAATAGCGCTAAATTTGCAATAAATAAGTAACATCACTATGGGAAAATTCATACAGGAATTCAAGGAATTCGCGATGAAGGGCAATGTCATTGACATGGCCGTCGGTGTAGTAATCGGTGCTGCTTTCGGCAAGATAGTAAGCTCGCTGGTGGATGACATAATCATGCCGCTTGTGGGCGTGGCTACCGGAGGCATGAACTTCACCGACTACAAGTGGGTAATCCAGAAGGAAATCATAGATAATCAGACCCAGGAGGTGCTTCAGCCCCTGGTGACAATGAACTATGGCTCTTGGATCCAGACCATCGTAGATTTCCTAATCATTGCATTCTGCATATTCTTAGCCATCAAGGGCATCAACAAGCTCAAGAGAGAGAAGGCGGCCGAGCCAGAGGCTCCTGCCGCTCCTGCAGGCCCCACCACCGAGGAGCTCCTCACAGAGATTCGCGATCTGCTGGCTAAGAAGCAGTAAATGCGACCCATATTTCTTATAGGATATATGTGTAGCGGCAAGACCACCCTGGGGCGCGCTCTTGCCGCTGCTCTTAATTGCCCCTTCATAGATCTGGATATTTATATTGAGCAGAAAGCGGGCATGAGGGTGCGCGACATCTTTGCCACCCAAGGGGAGGCAGCATTCCGAAGAATGGAGCGCGAGGCCCTGGCTGAGACAGCTGGCCAAGCAGCCGTGATAGCTTGCGGAGGAGGCACACCCTGCCAGTCCGGGGCCATGGAGCTAATGAACAGCCTGGGCACCACAGTGTGGCTGGAGCCGCTGCCGCACCGGCTGCTATCGCGCCTGATGCATGGCAGAGCCAAGAGACCCCTGATTGCCCATATCCAGAGCGAAGAGGATATGATGGCATTCGCCAATGCCAAGATGGCAGAGCGCGAGCCGTACTACAGTCAGGCACAGCATAAGTTCGACTCGTCCTGGCTGGAAAACAAAGAACAGATAGCTGAGACAATAGCCAAATTTCGCAACGACATACCCATTGACTAAACCATGACAGAATACGGTAGCATACCCTTGGAGCAAATGTTAGGAGTGACTATGGATAAGAAGAAAATCACCATAGGTTTGCCTGCGCCAGCGGCTGCTGGCGATCATAGGTTTCCACTCTCACCCGAGGCTGCCGGATTGCTTGTGGAGCGCGGCTTTAGCGTGAAGATGGAGGCCGGAGCTGCCGGGGCTATACATTATACAGATTTGCGCTACCAAGAACAAGGCATAGAGATTGTATCGCGAGCTGAGGCTTTGCGATGCGATATCGTGGTGTGCCTCTCGCCGCTAAATGTCATAGATGCTCACACGCTCAAGCGCGGGGCATTGCTGCTTACGCTCTTCGACTCTTTCACTAACAGCCCTGATGTGATGCTTATGATCCTGAGAACGCATGTGATTGCTATTGCTTTGGATCTGGTGCAAGATGCGCAGGGCCACAGACCGTTCAATGATATATTGGCAGAGATTTCGGGGCGTGCCGCTATTGCCTTGGCAGCCTCGCTTTTGGCTGACCCGGACAAGGGCAAAGGCATCTTGCTTGGCGGGATTGCCGGCATAGTGCCTTGCGAAGTCACCATTCTGGGCAGCGGCATCGATGCTGTGGCGGCTGCGCGAAGCGCTCTGGGCTTGGGTGCGATGGTCAGGATGTTCGACAATGACGTATATCGTCTGCGACTTGCCCTGCGCGAGCTCGGTGCCGGCGTAATGGGCAGCGCCATGCATCCCCGCGTACTTTTGCATGCACTCCAAGCAGCTGATGTGGTGATAGCTACCCCGGTGCTTCCATCAATAATTTTGGGCCCTGACTCTGTGGCTGAGATGAAAAGCGGAGTGATAGCCTTTGATATCAGCAAACAGATGAAGCCAGTATTCCCATCCTTGGTTAAGATAGATCTCGGAGTGATGGGGCTGCATACCGTCCTTGGAGGCAGCCGCGCTTGCTACACCAATACAGCCAATGCGGTGCCGCGCACCACGGCTATGGCCCTGAGCAATGCATTCCTGACTCTGATGTCGGAAATTTTCACCTGCGATGGCCTCACTAACGCGCTGATGCTCAATCCGGGGCTGCAAGCGGCAGCTCTTACTTTTCTTGGCAAGCCAGTGAATGCTACTGTTGCATCTATGTTGGGGCTCCGGCCAGTGGATATAAAGCTAATATTGCAGTTCTCATGAAATATTATGTAGTTTTTGAGGGCTATCAGCCTGGCATATACGACTCTTGGGAAGAGTGCGCTGCCCAGGTAAATGGCTACAAGGGCGCAAGTTACCGCTCTTTCGACTCATGCGAGGAGGCTACTCAGGCTTTCCGCAAGAAGATGGATGTGGAAGAGATGAAATTCTACACCTTTTTCAAAAACCAAGCCCCGCAGGCCACTAATTATTCAGCTTTTCCAGAGATCAATCTCAATGGCATAGCTGTGGATGGCGCCTGTGATAAGAACCCTGGCGGCAACATAGAATATCAGGGTGTGGTGGTAGGCACAGGCGAGCGCCTCTTCCACTTTGGCCCCGAGCTGGGGGGCAGCAACAATATAGCTGAATATCTTGGGCTAATCCATGCCTTGGCGTATTTGGCTCAGAAGGGCGACACTGCCACGCCCGTCTATTCTGATTCCGCCAATGCTATTTCCTGGGTAAAGAAGCGGCACAACCGGTCCACGGTAAAACTGGATCCCAATAGCCACTTGGCTCAGGTGCTTGCCCGCGCCGACCGATGGATTGCCACTCACAATCCGCCAAATCCTATCTTGAAATGGAATACCTCACTGTGGGGTGAGATCCCTGCTGATTTTGGCCGCAAATGAACAGTTTGCGGCTTTCGTTTGTTATCAGTATTTGAAACAGGCAAAGACTGACAATTTGTCAGTAATCACAATTTGGTGCGAAATTCGCAATATCTATATCAGAGAAACAAAATAAAAACTAAATACATTCAGATCATGAAAGTTAAACCATTGGCAGACAGAGTGCTTATCCAACCCACCGCAGCCGAGGAAGTGACTGCATCGGGCATCATTATCCCTGACACAGCTAAAGAAAAACCGCTTCGCGGCAAGGTATTGGCAGTCGGCAACGGCACCAAGGATGAAGAGATGATCCTCAAAGAGGGCGATGAGGTGCTCTACGGCAAATACGCTGGCACCGAAATCAGCCTCGATGGCGACAAAGTGCTCATCATGCGCCAGAACGAAGTGCTCGCAGTAATCGAATAGGATTAACCCACCGAAAACTCTCGAGAATTCTCGAAAATTCTCGAAAATTCTCGAAAACTCTCGAAAACTCTCGAAAATTCTCGAAAACTCTCGAAAACAGAAAACTGAAAAACAGATAACCACTATGGCAAAAGATATTAAATTCAACATAAAGGCTCGCGAAGAGCTTAAAAAAGGCGTCGACGCTCTGGCTGACGCCGTAAAGGTAACTCTTGGCCCTAAAGGCCGCAATGTAATCATTGACAAGAAGTTTGGTGCTCCCCATATCACCAAGGATGGTGTAACAGTGGCTCGCGAAGTAGAGCTCGAAGATCCCTTCCAGAACATGGGCGCTCAGCTCGTAAAGGAAGTGGCTTCTAAGACTGGCGACGATGCCGGCGATGGCACCACCACAGCCACTGTGCTGGCTCAGGCCATCATCAATGTAGGCCTCAAGAACGTAGCAGCAGGCGCTAACCCCATGGATATCAAGCGCGGCATCGACAAGGCCGTGGCTACCGTGGTAGAGGGCATCAAGGACATGAGCGAAGAGGTAGGCGACGACTTCAAGAAGATTGAGGATGTGGCCCGCGTATCCGCTAACAACGACGACAAGATTGGCCAGCTCATCGCTGAGGCCATGAAGAAGGTAAAGAAAGAGGGCGTGATCACTGTGGATGAGGCCAAGGGCACTGAGACCACCATCGATATCGTGGAGGGCATGCAGTTCGACCGCGGTTACATCTCTCCCTATTTCGTAACCAACGCTGAGAAGATGGAGTGCGTAATGGACAGCCCTTACATCCTTCTCTACGACAAGAAGATTTCAAACCTTAAGGATATGCTCCCAATCCTCGAAGCTTCTGCTCAGAGCGGTCGCCCGCTGCTGATTATCGCTGAGGATGTGGATCAGGAGGCTTTGGCTACCTTGGTTGTGAACCGTCTGCGCGGCAGCCTGAAGATTTGCGCTGTCAAGGCTCCTGGCTTTGGCGATCGCCGCAAAGAGATGCTCGAGGATATCGCTATCCTTACTGGCGGCACTGTAATCTCTGAGGAGAAAGGCATGCAACTCGCCAACGCTACTCTCCAGGATCTCGGCACCGCTGAGAAGGTAACAGTGAACAAGGAGAACACAACCATTGTAAATGGTGCTGGCAACAAGGATAAGATCGCTGACCGTGTGGCTCAGATCAAGGCTCAGATTGCACAGACCAAGAGCGACTACGACAAGGAGAAGCTTCAGGAACGCTTGGCCAAGCTGGCTGGCGGTGTGGCAGTGCTGCATATCGGCGCACCCAGCGAGGTGGAGATGAAGGAAAAGAAAGATCGCGTTGACGATGCCTTGAGCGCTACCCGCGCTGCTATCGCCGAGGGTATTGTGCCTGGCGGCGGTGTGGCTTACATCCGTTGTGTGAGCAAGCTCGAGGGCATGAAGGGTGCCAACGAAGATGAGACCACTGGCATCCAGATCGTAAAGCGTGCAATCGAAGAGCCTCTGCGCCAGATTGCTGAGAATGCCGGAGTAGAGGGCGCTGTGGTAGTGCAAAAGGTAGTAGAAGGCAAGGGCGACTACGGTTACAATGCTCGCACCGATGAGTTTGAGAACCTGATGGCCGCCGGCGTCATCGATCCCGCCAAGGTTACCCGCGTGGCTTTGGAGAATGCCGCCTCTATCGCTGGCATGTTCCTGACCACTGAGTGCGTAATCGCTGAGAAGAAGGAAGAGAATCCCGCTCCCGCAATGCCCGCAGGCGGCATGGGCGGCATGGGCGGCATGATGTAATGATAAATTACTAATGACGAATTACAAGTGACAAATAGCCAAAAACTATTTGTCACTTGTTTTATATTTTGTATTTTGTATTTCGTATTTCGTATTTTGTATTTCTCATGATTCTCGCATCTAAAAAAAGAAAAGAAAACATAGCCGAATATCTGCTCTACATGTGGCAGATTGAGGATCTGATACGCGCCAACGACCTCGATATCGAAAAGATAGAGCGCAATGTGATTGATAAGTTCGACCTCACTCCTGACCAGCGCAAGGAGATGGTGGACTGGTACGAAAGCCTTATAGATATGATGCGCCGCGAGGGGGTGGAGAAGACGGGGCATTTGCAGCTCAACAAGAATGTGATCATTCAGCTTGTGGACTTGCATCAGGCCTTGCTTGCCGATCCGCGCTTTCCTGACTACAGCGCGGAATTCTACAAGACGCTTCCCTATGTAGTGGAGCTTCGCAGCAAGGCTGGCGATGCCAAGGCCGGAGAGATAGAGACCTGCTTCAATGCGCTTTACGGCATGCTACTGCTACGCCTCCAGGGCAAGGAAATCACCCCCGAGACCCAGACAGCCCTCGCCCAGATAGCCAAATTCATCTCCCTCTTGGCCCGCGATTTCCACCTCGACGAAGCCGACCGCCTCTTCCCCCACGACGACAAGAAGTAGGTTAACAGTTCAGGGTTAGCAGTTAGCGGTTTGAGGATGCTGAGATTATTAAAATTAAAAATAAACGGCAAAAGTTTGGTCACTCCAAATTTTTGCCGTAAATTTGTGGTGCGGAGATCCATCCCCCGGCCAAGAGCGGCCCCAGGCTCTTCCGCACCAATAACATACAAAAGGCGTTTACTTGACGCTTTGTTTCTGAAATGGTATAACCTAGGAATTTATATTTGTAGTCAGAAACAATGCAAGAGTAGATACCTGCGGTAGGTGTATCTATGCCTACCGCATATTTATGGTCATAGCCATAAATATGCGGTTCAGCATATACTCCCAAGCGTAGCGTATCTAATTGCTTGTTGTCTATTCTACTACAAACGGCTACCTAGGGCCGACCATTTAGAATTAGCAACAGTAATGAGATGCCTACACTCTTTTTGTATGTGTATACAGAATACCAATCTATTACCGTGCTCGCTTAAGGCATCAGTGAGCCATTGATTTGCAATGGCTAAATTTAATTCTTCTGTCAATGTCATCGGTAGCATTCCCGATTACGGCGTTATGACAGATTATATAATAGGCAAGAACGAAAGTGCTGATGACTACGGCGTGGCTTTCAAGTTCCGCACGGAAAAGTCGTTCTTGCGATTTGACGCTGCCATATCTGATTCTATAACCCGCTTTGCAAATGAGGAGCATAAGCGATTGTTCTATGATTCCCTTAAGTCAGATTCATTTCCCTTGAAAGGCAAGATGTTGCTTCTGTACTGGCAGCTGTTCCTCAACAATCTCTTGTTTAAAGAAATCACTCATCAAGTATATCTTCCCGCACTTCAAGAGGGGCGACTCTTGCTGCAATCCGCTGAGATACTTAGCTTTCTCAGAGAATTAAAGGAGCAGAATTCTGGCGAATTGGACTGGTCAGAGGCCACCTTAAAAATCATTGCCACGAAATATCTTACCATCCTCAAAAAGCTTGGCTTGGCCGAAGGTGGAATAAAAAAAGTACTGCAACCCATAACTCTCAGCAATCTTCAGCTCTTGTATCTGGCACGGCTGATAGGGGCGGTTAATGAGTCCGCTACTGTTACCCTTGACCAACTGCTGCCCCTCTCGTTTATGGATTCCCCGACTCTGATAGGCAAGCTCAAGCAAATTGAACTGATGCCATATTGGAATCTTACCCAAATTGGCAGTGACGTTAAAATCGAACTGACCCATGGCAACGTTTGAGCAAGACCACAACCGGCTTTTCGGCGACTTGGCCAAGACCCTTGAGATGGACTTGGCTCGCCTTTCCACTGAGGCCAATGGCGGCCGCAGTATCTTGTTTGTGTACCCGCCTCTGGAGGAAGAGCTCTACATAGCCGAGGCGCGGAAGAGATTCCCGGATGCCGAGGTGATCGATCTGCGCCAGCTGTTTGTGGAGTTTGTCGACAGCTGCGGCATTGACCAGTTGCAAGAGATATATCAAGAATTTGGCAATGAAATCTATTTCAGCAAGAATTTCGCTGAAAGTACATTCTTTGCAAGGGTTATTGACAAAATCTCTGCAGCCATAAATGCACTCAGAACGCCGATCCTGGTGCATACGGGCACTTTCTATGGCATGGGTTTCTCTAACATCAATATTATGGATCATGAGGTTGTGCTGAAAAGCAAGATGCCAGTGGTGACATTCTATCCTGCAATTGTGGAAAAGGGAAATGTGATGTTCCTGGGCAAGCAAGTGGCATCGCGATACCGCTGTGTTGTAATAAGCTAAGATTAAGAAAACATTATGGCGAAAATCAAGGAAATATTATCAATCCATCTTGACGATGACATAAAAAGCGTGGTCGATCTCAATGCTGTCGCCGAGGAAACTCTCAAGGAAGAGCTTGAAGAGTTTATACTCACAGAGAGCGCGGCCAAGCACTTGTCGGACTTCTGCGACCTCTATAGTCGAAATGTGAAGCAAACTGGTGTGTGGCTTAACGGCTTTTATGGCTCGGGCAAATCCTATCTGGCCAAGGTGATAGGTATGCTCTTGAGTAACAAATCAGTATTGGGCACTCCAGCGCAAGAACGCTTTATGCCCAAGCTTGATGGCTTGAAGCAAAAAGACCTGCTTCAAAACAGCATTAACGCTCTTGGTCGCACTCGCAATCATGTTGTGCAGTTCGATGCAGCCAAGGAAAGCAGCGGTATCAACCTAAGCCAAATGATGCTTGGGTCGTTTATGCGTTCGCTCGGTTTCCTTGACAATCTGTATGGCATGATTGAATTTGATTTGTGGCTGTATGGGCGTTACGACGAGTTCAAGGCGACAGTTAAGCAACTCACTGGCCATGATTGGATTGAGGCACGAAAGAATATGTTTGAGTTGCCCAAGGTTATGAAACAGGCCTATATTGAAATGGGTTCTACCCAAAGCGAATACGATGACGCATTGGCTTTGTACAAGGAGCATCGGGCCGCTTACGATGCCAACAAGCTTGTTGCCGACCTGCAACGCTATCTTGAAAAGCATCCCGGCACTCAGATTGTGTACTTGATCGACGAGGTTAGCGAGTCGGTTGAGCAGAAGCGCATCAACATACTTGATCTTGAGGGCGTGTCAGAGGCCTTGTCAGGGATGGGGCAGAAAGTGTGGACAATAGCCATAGCCCAGCAAAAGCTCGACGATGTGATCAATGCCACAAACATCGACCGAGGCAAATTGGTCAAGGTGATTGACCGTTTCAAGAACCACATCGACATCAAGGCCGAAGAAATTGACACCATCATCCGTCAGCGCCTATTGGCCAAGACAGATGAAGGAAGTCTCATGCTCCAAGCTTATTTTGATAACAACAGTGGCATGATTGGCGACATCACCAACCTTGGGGGCACCAACCTGAAAGTAACAAAGACAGCCAAGGGATATGCCGACTATTATCCTTTCTTTGAGCACCAGTTCAAGATGCTGCAATATTTCTTGTTCGGGTCAAAGGCTTTGGTGCAGACTCAGGTGGGCACTCGCGGCATGCTGATTTCGACTTTTGAGACCTTGAAGCGCGAGGCCGTGGAGGATCGCGATGTGTTCCAGCATGTCAACACTGCCCAGCTGCGCCGCCGCGCCGAGGACAAGATGTCGGAGACATTCTACAACCGCTGCCAAATGGCCGATGGCTGGGTCAAAGCCCCGGAGTACCAGTGGATTACTGGGTCGGATTTGTTGCAGACTATCGACTTCTTGACCCGCACCGAGGTTGTGCGCACTACTGCCGAAAACATAGCCAAGGCCTATGTGAGCAATCCCGACAATTATTATGAGGTGAAATCCGAGGTCAGCAAGGCTCTGGAGCGGCTGACCGAGGAAAGGGTGCTGCTTTTCACTGACAACCAGTACCGCATAACATCCGAGGCCGAGGAGCGAATCATCAGCGACATGCACAAGAGCGCCATAGCCACCCACCGCATCAAGGGCAAGCTGATCGAGGCGATGAAGGTTCAGGATGTGATTCGCAAGACCTACTTCGTTACGGCAGACGGCAAAAAAGTTGACTTCGCTTCGAAGATGAGCACTGGCGAACCCTTGTCGCAAAACCAGTCGGCAGCCCTTAAGGTGACTGTGCACGACTTGATGACCGTTAGCGGCAACGCCAACATCGTTGAGGAAATCAAGGTAAATACAGCCGATTCCAAGGCTGTGATCAGCTTAGTGCCAGATGCCACCCGCGCAGTGGAGATCTTCAATCTGCAGGAGGAAATATTGCGCCTTGAAGACCTGGCCCTGAATCCCGCCTACTCAACGCCTGAGGAAAAAGAAATCGTGGCAAAGCTGACCAATGGAAAGGCCGACAAGGAAAAGGCCCTTGCCCAGATGATTGCTGCCGCATACAATCACGGCCAGTTGGTGTATTGCTACCATGTTACTCATCTTGACGAGGGCCATTCTGCACAGCAGATTGCTGATGCCCAGCTGCGCGCTTTCGACAATGTGTATACTCGCCGGCTGACATCAGAACTCAGCGATGCTCTTGCCCCGCAGGTGCTGAAAAAGAGCGCTAACCAGCTCAAGGGCTTGTTTGCAAGCGACGAGTTCGCCTTCTTCGACACCAGCGGCCAATTTGTGGGCAACCAGCTGACCGTGGTGACCGAGATAATGAACCTGATCAAGTCGTACACCTCTGGGGCTGAATTGGAGAAAATCCTTGAGGATGCGCCCACCGGCTATGCTTACGGCACGATTGTGACCACGCTTGCTGCGCTGTTCCGCGCCAACAAGATCATTGTGAAGCACAACGGCGAGGAATACCATTCGTGCAAAGACCAGGCTGTGGAGAAGGTGTTCACCAACGCCAGTGCCATGCGCAAGGCCGACTTCAAGGCTGTGGCCAAGAATCTCAGCTACAATGAACGAAAAGATATTGTCGATATCCTTAAGGACTGCAATTTCAAGAAATGGACTGGCCAGGAACTTTCCTACAACCTTAACGACTTCGAGGTTGTGGAGGCTGTGCGCGCCATGTCGCTTGGCATTATGCAGCGCATCAACCAAAGCATAATGGGCGAGCTGGAGAAGGAAAGGATTTTCAACCGCTCGGTGCAGGCCCGCGATGTGCTGAAGCAGTATTCCATGCCCGTTACCGAAGCCAACTATTACACTACGGCTCAGAATTTCCTGCAGGACGAGGAATTTGAGAAGGCTGTGGAATATGCCGAGCGCGACTTGAGCTTCATAAAGAGCGGCTGGGACAATCTAAAGCAACAGCGCGAATACATTGACAGAGTAGAAGATGAACTGGTCAAGGCCCTTGGCAATGCTGAGAAGATTGAGGCGAAAAAAAAGCAGTTCGTACAGCTTTTCGAGACTAATCCGGTAAAGGAGGTAAAACAGTTGAATCAGCTTACTCAGGATGTACGCGACAGCTATTACACCTGCATGCAAGCCAAGGCAAAAACCTTGACTGCCGAGGCAGATGCGCTGAAAGCCAAAGCCGAGGCTCTCAAGCAAAAGGTTTTGGCATATCCCAAGGATTGGAATACCGGACTGCTTGCAAAGATTGACGGCCTGATCCATGATTGCGAGAGAAAGCATATCGAGAAGGTGGAATTGGATGCCAATTCCATCAAGTGCAAGAAGTCCGGCTTCATGTTGCGCGACTTCACATATTGCATCGACAAGCTGCCAGGCTTGGAAAATCAGCTCACAGTCTGGGAAACTGAGATTGCAACTAAGGAGCCTGTGGGTGGAGGGCCTGACCCTGACCCGGTGGTTGTGCGCAAAATGAAGTCACAGATTCCCACAAGTAAGCTTTCTGTGGCTGAATACAAGAAGTGGCTAACCAAGCAGCTGAGCCAGCTCAACATGTTTGGGGCTGCCGACATATTGGATTTTGACAATTGATTATGAAACTGATACAACATACGCTAAAGATACGCCACTTGATCACTCAGGCGCTGTCGAACCGCATGGAGCGGTTGGGACTGTGCCTCGAAGACAAGCACGGTGCGCCGCCAGAAATGGCGGCGGAGCGCAGCCGAGTGGAGGCGGTAATCAGCGACCACCAAGGCGAGGGCAAGTCATACGACATAGCCCGCGAGGAGGTGCTCAACGAATATGTGTTCACGCTTTTCAACCGCATTGCAGCTATCAAGGTGATGGAGAATCGCAAGATTTTCCCTGAGGTTATCCGGCAGAGAGCAGAGAATGCTGGCCGCAGCTTTGAGCATAATGCGTGGCTTGAAGTGCATCCAGACATGCGCCATGCCGAGCGCGAGGGCCTGCGGGAAATGCTGCAAAGCAAGTTCGACTGGCTTGGCGAGAAGCTGCCGATATTCCGCAGCGACTATCCTTATGCCATGATGCCTACTGCCGATGAATTGCAGGAGATAATCACTGCGTTCAATGCCATCGACGATGACCCCGAGTGCGACAAGAATTGGAGCAACGATGACATCTTAGGCTGGCTGTATGAGAATTTCAATGCTGTGGAGAAGGAGGCATTGAAGTCCCATGGCGAAAAGATTGAGTATGACAAGGTGTCGCTGCAAAGCCAGGTCTATACGCCGAAATGGGTAGTAAAGTTCTTGGTTGACAACACTTTGATGAAGATGTATCTTGAGATGTATCCCGATTCTGAATTGCGCTCAAAGTACATGGTTGCAAATACTCCTACAGAGCGGGTGCGCGAACCCAAGGATGTGCGCCAATGGCGATTGATTGACCCGGCTCAAGGAAGCGGCAACTTCCTTGTGTATTCGCTTGAGGTGTTCTATGACATATATTTGGATCAGATTGAGAATTACGATTTGGATGTTAGCCGCCGAGAAATTCCCAAATTGATTCTGGAGAAAAATATCTATGGCATAGACCTGGACAAGCGTGCTGCTCAGTTGTCACAGATTTCTCTCTATATCAAGGCTTGGCAGCTCGGTGGCAACAGAATGAAATTCCCGGAACATCTGAATATTGTGAGTACAAACTTTATACTCCCTGATTGGGAAGAAATAGAGTTGGCTGTGCAAATGGGATGTGAGTGGGAACCTCAAGAATTAGAGGCTCTAAAGAAGGTATGGGGTAATCTCAAGGATGCCCCAAAGTTTGGTTCTTTGATTCGAGTAGAGGAAACTCTTGAAGATCTCAAGCCCATCGACGAATACAATCTATTCGCTGAAGATGAGAAAGCCCATCGTGATTTATTCGATTTCAAGATGCATGCAATTGATAAATTGCGTGAGCAGTTGAATCGAATTGAAACATCCTCTTACTCTCTGAGCAAGGTGAACGATGCTATGACTTTCCTCGAAATCCTTATAAACAAGTTTGATGTTGCTGTGGCTAATCCTCCGTATACCGACAGTTCTGACTTTGGCCAAGAGCTGAAGGCTTATATTGAGGAAAATTATAGAAAGCCATATAAGGTGAATGTAAACCTATATGGGGCTTTCATCAAGCGAGTTTGTGAGCTTGTGACTGATAAAGGAAAAGTAGGAATGGTAAATCCTCCGACTTTCATGTATATAAAGTCATTTGAGGATTTGCGTAAGTTCTTGCTAAATGAAATGCATATTGACATTTTTGTTGAATGGGGTTATCTCGGCATGTTTAGCCCATCGGCAAGAGTGGATAGTGCTATGTATATTCTTGACAAGGATCCTAACAAGAATAAACTTGAGACAACATTCATTAAGTTGAATGACCTCTACGAAGGACGAAGATATGATGTCTTTGTAAAAGTCTATGAGTCTCTATGTGATGGCATAGAGGGTAAATTTGTCTATCATTTGCCCCAATCCAAGCTGAAAGAAATCAAGTCTTGGCCCTTCATCTACTGGATCTCCGATGACTTCCGCAAAAAGTTCTCAGAATCCATTTTGGAGAATTATTTGAATTTTTGTACTGGAAGTAAGTCTGGAGATAATAATCGATTTATTCGATTTTGGTGGGAAGTGGACTTTGATAAAATCTCAGAAGATTACAAAGTCGATAGAAAGAAATGGACTCGTCACACTAAAGGTGGACCCTATTGCAAATGGTATGGAAATAATTGGACATTAATCAATTGGGAGAACGATGCTGAAGAAATAAGGAATCTTCCAAATTCGACCTTGAGAAATACAAAAATGTATTTTCAAGAAGGTTTAACTTATTCTTCAGCTGGTTCAAAAGCTGCAAGTTTTCGTTATCTTCCATTTAATTATACTCTTGATGCATCTGGATCGGGAGCATATCCTACTTCTAAATTCAAAGATTTCTATTATGGTATGGGAGTACTCAATACCATATTAGTTGCCTATATCATTAGTTGTTTGAACCCCACAGTAAATAACAATGTAGGAGACTTCAATAGAATCCCATTCGTTATCCCAGGAGAGGAATTACAAAGTTTTGTAACTGCTCTTGTAAAGAGTAATATTCAAATCAAAAAACATCTTTGTGAATTCTCTCTTATAGAACAAAATTTTAAGGAAAATCCCATCTCATTTAATGGCGTGGAAAACTCGTTGCTCTCGTTCTATGAGATGGAGACGGGCTTGCTTACGCAGGTGCTGATCAATGAGGCCATTATCAATGAGAAAGTCTTTGATATCTATGAGCTGACTGAGCATGATCGTCAGATGGTGCTCGACAAGGAGGGGATGCCAGTTGGCAGTCTTCCGGTGAGCCAGGATGCTAAGGAGGCATATCTTGATTGGATTTGCAGCTGCACCGACTTTCCTCCAACCCCGGAGGCTAAGGCCTATATCGAGGCTTTGCCTATCAATGATGAGCAAGAGAAGATCAAGGACTGGGAGATCCTCTTCCAGAGCCACAACGAATGGGAGGAGTTCTGCATTCGCCATAATGTGTCGCCAATCGAGGCTTGGTATCAGTTCAGAAAGTCGGGAGTGCTGCCACCGCAACGCACTCAGGAATTGGCGTTTGAGCTGGTGACTGATGTGATTCGCCGAGTGCTTGAAACTGACGATGACGGCATCATTCCATTGGTGCAGCGCGCTGGCGAGGAGCACTTAGCTCCGCGCATCGAGAACGAGATGATTGAGCGCGGCTACAGCTCCGCAGCTATCAGCCAAGTGTATGCTTTGCTTGGCATGCCTATCGACAAATACTTGCTGACAAAATTCTTCCAGCAGTTGAGCGACCGCCTCAACCTGTTCATGTACCTGCCCAAGACTCCCTTTATTTGGCATCTGTCAAGCGGCCCTTGCCATGCGCTTGAGGTGTATATCAGCATTTACAGATGGAGCCGCAACAATCTGTCGCGAGTAAAGAGCATATATGCCAGCAATCGAGAAAGCGGCCTTCGCGACCGCTTAGCTGCGCTGGCAGGGAAAGACGATCCCGCAAGCCGCGAAGAGGCTGAAAATATCAAAGCCCAGTTGGCAGAATTAAAGCAGTTCTGCGAACGCATTGACAACTTGATGGAGAGCGGCTACGAGCCCAAACTTGACGATGGAGTGGGGAAGAACATAGCCCCGCTGCAAGCGCGCAAGATGCTCGCTTACGAGGTGCTAAATCAGGGGCAGCTGGAAAAATATCTCAACGCGGATTGGTAAGAAATTACTTCCCATGGGAGGGGGTCACGGACCCCCTCCTCCAAAAGGATTCAGACTTATGATAACAGAATGGTTTTGTGAAGACATAAAGCAGGCGCTTTCCCGGAGCCGCCGCTGCGTGGTGGCTGACCCAAAGGGCGAGGGGCGGTTCTTGATCGAGAGCCTTGATGATTCAATCCGCATCATCGAGGCCGGCGATGCGTGGCAAGAATTGGCTGCCCGATACGAGGCTGAGAAGAATTTTGCCGACCAGGACGTGGTGTTCTGCACCAAGTCGCCGCTAAGCGAACTGACTCTGCTTCAGGAATATGCCTCGACCAGCCCCAGCTTCGATTTCTCTGCGCTTGGCAAATACATACGCGAAAAGCTGTGGGCCAAGCTCAAGGTCAATGCCAAGGCCGACGACAAGACGCTGTGCTTGGCAGCTCGCCTGAGCAGCGGCAGGGATGAGAACTGGTGGCAAGGGGTGGCCCAGGGGATCGTTGACCCAATGGACATGAAAGCCATGATTGCCGAGTTCTTGGCTTCGCCCCATGGCACCATCAAGAAGATGGACGTCTCGGTAAGGGATGTGTTCACAAAAGATCTGTACCAGCTGATAGGCCGGCAGTATTCGGGCCAGACTGTGCCAGTGATGGCTCAGGAAACCAGCGCTGCAATCTTCCAAAGTCTGATCGACAATAACATATCTGATGATTTGCTTGAGGTGTACCATGCGTGGATTGACAGCGTAAGCGCCCAGCCGTCGGTTGACAGCGCAATCGGCAGATTTGAACTGCCCGGGAATGCCAATCCGGTAAAGGCTCACCGGGACCATCCGTTTGAAGAACTCGACCGCAAGCTGACACGAATGTTGGCCAAGGCTGTCGAGGACAATAGCGACACATCAGCCATTCTGCATGCCTTGGCAGAAAGGCTGGCTTCGGCCCATGCCGGGGTGCGCCGAGGCAGATGGCTGGAGAGCTTGCTGCGGCTGTTCTCGTTCAAGCACCAGGGAATTTACAAGAGCATGACCCTGGAGGCTTTCTGCAAATGCTATCAGCAGGAAGCGGCTGCCCTGGACAATGCCATGCGGCATATCTATGTGGATTGGCTCAACGAGCCGGAAGTGCTAAAGCCCCTGCAGCATGTATATGAGCAATTGAATCGGGAAACCTTGATGCGCTGGCATGAGGTGATGAAATCATACGTGCCCACCCAGCATGGAATCCTGGCCCAGGCTTTGAACCAGCCGGGAAGAATCGCTGTAATCGTTGGCGACGGCTTGCGATTGGAAATTGCCGAGGAGGCAGCGGCAATGGTGGATTGCGCAGAGATCGAGCGTGGCACCCGCCTGAGCCTGTTGCCGTCGGTGACTGAGTGCGGAATGAGCGCCCTGTATGGCTGCGACGGGGTGGAGGCTAACGCCCAAAAGCGCATAGCGGCGCTGAAAAGCCAGGTTGCGGATGTCGAAGTGAAGCCGCTTGACATGCTCAACGACAGCGAGACAGCGCAGAAATTGGTGCTGACTTATGGCGACATTGACCAAGCGGGCGAGAAAAAGCAGCTGGCCGGACTAAAGGACATCAGCGGCTATCCAATTGAGCTGGCCGAGGCTGTGAAGAAGCTGCTTGGCTTGGGATTCAACCGAGTGTACATGACGGCTGACCACGGCTTTGTGATTACAGGACTGTTGAGCGAGGCTGACAAGATACCGGTGCCAAGCGGAGGTGCGTTCAAAGTTGAGGAACGCTATCTGCTGAGCAATGACGACAATCCGATGTGGACCGAACTGTTGCAGTCGAGTGAGGAATATGCGGGTTACAAGTTTCAGTACTATTCCCGCAGTGACAAGCCGTTTGTGAGCAAAGGTGCATACGGATATGCCCACGGCGGCTTTACGCCCCAGGAGTGCATCATTCCGCTGTACTGTTTCAAGAGCGACCAGTCGGATGTTGGCTGCCGAGTGATGATTGCCAACAAGAATGAATTAGATGGAGTAATCGGCAATTACTTCAAAGTGAAGATCAAGGCTGAGGCCGATGGCAGTGGCATATTCGGTGCATCACGCAAGATAAAGATGCAGGTGTGCGACAGTGCCGGAAAAGCCATAAATGTTGAGATACTTGATGTGAAGGCAGGCGAAGTGGTCACTCGCGAATGGCCGATGGCTGCTTCACCCCTTAAATTTGTGGTATCAGATGCCGAAACCACCCAGCAGCTCGACAGCTGCACAGTGTCGCAATCTTCGGCTCGTGACTTAGGAGGACTGTTATGATTGAGTTAGATAGCAAACTGTTGGATCTCTACCGAGGCTTAGTGGTGCGCAAGGATATTGTGCGCTCAGTAAAGGGTGGGGCAAATGTACCAGTGTTCGTGCTGGAATATCTGCTGGCCAATTCATGCAGCACCGATGATGAGGACAAAATCCGCGAGGGCGTGGAGAATGTGAAGCGAGTGCTTAGGGAGCATTATGTCGACCCGGAGCAAGCCAACTTGGTGCAGGCTAATATCCGCAACGAGGGAAGCTACAAGATTATCGACAAAATATCGGTAAAGCTCGACGCCCATAATGACAAGTACTGGGCGCAGCTGTCGAATCTCAATGTGCTGGATGCCAATATCGCAGATGAGCTGGTGATTGAGCATGAGAAGATGATGACAGGCGGCATCTGGGCTGTGATCGACGTGGTGTATGACCCCACGGCGTGCATAATAGGCAAAAAGATTTATCCGTTCATAATCTCCAAAATCCGGCCTATACAGCTGTCGTCATTTGACGAAGGCAAAGTAGCTCTCACCCGCGGTGAGTTCACCGACAAGGAGTGGCTTGATGTGATGTTGCGCAGCGGAGGGTACGAGCCGGAATCGGCTGGTATGACCGAGAGAATGAAGATGCTGTTGCTGTCGAGGTTCATACCGCTGGTTGAGGCGAATTTCAACATGGCCGAGTTGGGTCCGAGAAGTTCGGGCAAGTCGTTTGTGTTCAAGGAACTGTCGCCTTATTCTATGCTGGTTTCAGGCGGCCAAGGCACTGCCGCCTCGCTTTTCGTGAACAACAGCAACGGCCAAATCGGGGCTGTAGGCAAGTGGGATGCGGTGTGCTTTGACGAATCGACCGATGAGCTGTTTAAGGACAAAGAAGTTGTGCCACTGATGAAGGATTACATGGAATCGGGATCTTTCTCCCGCGCTGGCCGCAGCGGGGAGAAGTCGGCAAACGCTTCAATCATTCTCAATGGCAATATCAACCAGCCGGTGGAGACTGTGCTGCAGACATCGCATCTGTTCAGCCCGTTCAGCGACAAGATTTGCAATGACACTGCCTTTCTCGACCGAATCGGCTTCTTCTTGCCGGGGTGGGAGGTGATCAAATTCGCGCCTGACAATTTCACCAACCATTTCGGATTCAGCACTGATTTCTTCAGCGAGCTGCTGCATAACCAGCGCAAATACAATTACACTGATGCCATCGACGAGTTCTTCACGCTTGGACCGCAAATGCGCCAGCGTGACACAAAGCCTGTGCGCAAGACTGTGTCGGGCCTGATCAAGCTGATGCACCCTGACGGGAAATATACCAAGGAGAATGTGCGCCAGTACCTGGTGTGGGCAATCGAGATGCGGCGGCGCGTGAAGGAGCAGCTGAAGCGAATCGGAGGCATGGAGTTCTGGGACACTAATTTCTCATACATCGACAAGGAGACGCAGGAGGAATTCTTTGTGAGCGTGCCCGAGGAGCGCGGCACGAATCTGATCGAGGACGCCCCATTGGCCCCGGGCAATTGCTACACCGCGGTGAGCAATGGCGACAATGTGTCGCTGATCAAGATCGAGGCGATTGTCTTAGCGGGCAATGGCAAACTGTCGGTGTCAGGCACGTCGTCGGGAGTACAGCGCGAGGATGTGAAGAATGCTTACAATTACATTCGCGCCAATGAGAAAACATTGCTGAGCCCTGGGCATACGCTGACTAAGTACGATGTGACAATCCAAGTGACCAATATGCTTGGAAATTGCTATGAGAGCGGCATAGGCGCGGCGGTGTTTGTGGCAATCATATCGGCCATATATGGCAAGAATCTGAAGAGCGCTGCTGCAGCCATCGGCAACATCTCGATCGGCGGCGCAGTGGAGCGCGCAGTCAATTTCAGCGACAAGCTCAGTCTGCTCTCTGACAACGGTGCCAAAACTGTGGCTGTGCCCATGGACAATCTCGCCGAGCTGGCCACGGTGCCCTCGACCGTCCTCTCAAAAACCGATGCCCCATTCTATGCGAGCGGTCAGACCCTCCTACAAAAATTAATATGATTTTCGGCGGGTGCTTTCGGCGGCAGAACCGCCGAGTACGGGGGCACCTAACTGGGGAGGGGGTGTCGAAAGGTGTTTGCATATGTGAGTTAAAAGGGTTAAATCCTCTATATAATTTTATCCTTTGAGGATTGTTTCATACTTTTGTGTCATTAATCAATGATATTTAAATCCTATGGAACAGCAACTCCCTGAAAAACCACATTTTTGGCTCCCAACCAATCACAGCATGAAGCGGCGCGCTAAAAGCCATAATTACTATAAGCGAGGCACTTACATGATAACCTTGGTGGTGAGAAATCGGTTGCCACTTTTGGGTGAGCTGAAATATGAGCCAAAACCTTTTGTGGAGTATTCGCAATTAGGCCAGGAAATCCGCCATGGACAGCTTCCCAGGATTACCTATCATTACCCAATGGTGGAAATCTATCGCCATTGCCTTATGCCCGATCATATACATCTGATATTAGGGGTAAAAGAGAATATGGATACTCATTTGGGGCAGATTATAGCTGGGTTTAAATCTGGGTGCAATGGGGCTTACTATAAGCTATATGGAGCGCAGCCCCATGGTTTGTTTGAGGATGGATATTGTGACAAGCTCATATGCCGCAAGGATCAAATCAAGGCTTGGAAGAATTATCTATCTGATAACCCTCGGCGCTTAGCTGTGAAGCGGCAAAATCCAGATCTGTTTACTGTGAGGCAGGATATCACGATTGTGGACTGCAATTGCCAGATGGTTGGCAACCGCTACCTGCTAAGCAATCCTGATAAGATGGCAGTGGTAGTTCATCGTGGCGATAATGATGATGTGTATAATCAAAAGATACGACAATGGATGGCCTGCGGTGAGCGGGGAGGAGTATTGGTGGGCACTGGGATTGCTGAGCGAGAGCGATGGGTGATGCGGGGAGAAATTTGATGCTTGCTCGCGGGGTGAGATGCTGCTAATAAGCCCCTGGGGCTATGACCCAGCTTATCAGAAGCCCAGCCGGGAGCAGTGCTTAGCTCTCAACCGGCTGGCAGAGGCGTTGGAGGGCGCAGGAGCTATAATGGTGTAATCTCGGCGGCAGAACCGCCGAACACGAGGGCGCCTAACGGGGGAGTGGGCTGGCGATGGTGGATGCTGGCGGTGGTGAGGCTGGCGGGGCGGTAGCCGCCTACGTGTTCGGTGCTTTGGGCACCGAAAGGGAGCTGAAAGGGCACCGAAAGGGAGCTGAAAGGGCATCGAAAAGGCGCTGAAGGGGTGAAATGTGAGAAATATTGAGGGTGGTGGGAGGGTGTGTGGGATTTTTTTGTAACTTTGCAGTCAGAAATGAATAAATGACTGAATTATGAGCAAAGAAATAGTGCTGAGCGGCATTCGGAGCACTGGTAATCTGCATTTGGGCAATTACTTCGGCGCATTGCGCAATTTTGTGCGCATGCAAGATGATTATGAGTGTAATTTCTTCATAGCCGACCTCCATGCTCTCACCACAAACCCTGACCCTAAGCAGCTGCATGCCAGTGTGAAGCAAATTCTGGCCGAATACTTGGCTGCCGGCATCGACCCTGACAAGGCTAATATCTTCATCCAAAGCGATATCCCTGAAATCCCGCAGCTCTATCTGCTGCTGAATATGCATGTGGGCATTGGAGAACTGATGCGTACGGCCTCGTTCAAGGACAAGGCTCGCAAGATGCTCGGCATCACCCCTGCCAGTAGCGACAAAGAAGATGATGAGGCTTTCGAAAAGCAAATCATAGGTGCAGAGACAAATAAGCGCGTCAATGCCGGCCTGCTTACTTATCCTACCTTGATGGCGGTAGATATCTTGATCCAGAAGGCCAATTGGGTGCCTGTAGGCAAGGATCAAGAGCAGCACTTGGAGCTTACTCGCCGATTTGCCCGCCGCTTCAATTCATTCTATGGCGTGGATTATTTCGTGGAGCCTCAGAACTTCAACTTCGGAGCAGCGGCAGTAAAGGTTCCAGGCTTGGATGGCAGCGGCAAGATGGGCAAGAGCGAAGGAAATTGCATTTACTTGGTGGATGACCCAAAGACCTTGACAAAGAAAGTGATGCGAGCAGTGACAGACGAGGGCCCTAAGGTGCCCAACTCTCCCGTGTCGCAGCCAATAGCCAATCTCTTCAGTCTGCTGGAGCTCACCAGCACTCCCGATGTGGTGAAGCACTTCAAGGATGCCTATGCTGATTGCAGCATTCGCTATGGAGACCTGAAAAAGCAACTCGCAGAGGATATTCTGAAAGTGACCACTCCTATTCGCGAACGCATCAACGACATCTTGGCCGACGAGGCCTACCTGCGCCGCGCCGTGGAGCAGGGCGCCGAGCGCACCCGAGTGCGTTGCAAGCAGACCTTGGCCGATGTGCGAGAAATTATGGGAATAAGAAAATTCTAAAAAATAAAAATCGCCTCTCATCTGAGCGGCGATTTTTATTTTTCAGGCTCTTAGAAGCGCTTTTTTGTGACTTTGGTGAGGTCGAGATCCTTTGTGGTAAGGGCGGGCTTCACAGTGGGGATGACACTGCCCTGGGGCACCATGATGATGCAGCGGATGGGACCATCTGCTTTCATCTCATGCCAGCCAGGATTGTATTTCTTGCCACTTTGATAATCAACCCAGGGTTTGTTGCCCGGCAGATATACTGAGCGAGTGGCTGTGTTCTCAAGGAAAGGAGCCACCAGAATCTTAGAACCGAAGAGATATTGGTCGTCCACGAGCCAAGCGCCCGGGTCATCGGGATACTCCACAAAGAGAGCTCGCATCATGGGCCAGCCATTGGCCACGGCAGTCTCCGACTCTTCCAGGATATAGGGCATGAGACTGTATTTCATCTCAGCGCACTGGCGGAAATAATCACAAAATTCGGGGTTCTCATACAGCCAAGGCTCTGTGGGAGGCGCGCCATGTGCGCGGGTGTGGCTTGTGAGGAAGCCCATAGGCAGCCAGCGGCGATAGAGCTCTTCAGGTGTGCTGGTTACGAAGCCCCCCATATCGTGGCTCCAGAAGCAGAAGCCAGAAAGACCAAACGACAACCCCTCGCGCAGTGTGCCGCTCATGCCAGTATTGGTGGTAGCAGCATCGCCGCCCCAGTGCAGCGGATAGCGCTGACTGCCGGCCCAAGCTGAGCGTGCCCAGATGATATTTTCATTATGCAGTTTCTTGGTGATATCGGCTACAGCCTTGTTGTAGCGGACAGGGTAGAGGTTGTGTTCGTACCATCCATTGCGCTTGTTGTGGTAAATGCCTTCGATAGGCGCGCCCTCGCCGAAATCAACCTTTATGGCGCTTACGCCTATATTGAGCAGACCAGCGAGCTTATCCTGATACCAGGCTACAGTCTCGGGGTTGGTAAAGTCGAGCACTGCGTCCTCATAAGGCAGGGTGCCGCAGCCATTGGTCACGGCCAAATCCTTCTCTACCAACTCCTTGAAGTACTTATTCCCTGGCACAAAATAGGGGAGTTGCCACAGGCATACATGATAGCCTTGGTCCTTAAGGTCTGAAATCATCTTGGCCGGGTCGGAGAAGCGCGATGGTGAGAACTCGTAGTCGCATTGCCAGTCCACATCGAACCATCCAGTGTCAAAGTGAATGACATCCGCCGGGATGCGGTGCTTCTGCAGATTGTCAGCTACATCGCGGCCTTCCTCTTCGGTGAAATAGGAGATGCGGCTGATCCAGGTGCCAAAGCTCCATGTGGGAGGCATCTCAGGGCGCCCGCTGATGGCAGTGTAAGCGCTCAGCAAGTCCTTTGGCTCGCCAAAGAAAACAAAGAGATCCATCATCTCATCCATCATATAGAGCTTGTTGGCCCCGATGTAGCTCTGGCCCACGTCGGCAGTGACCGGGGCCCCAGTGTGGAGGAACATTCCATAGCCGCGATTGCTCATAAAGAAAGGTATTGGCTTGTACATATCGGGTGTCTCGGGTCCCTGAGGATCGGAAACAAAGAGATTGAGCTTCTGGCCCACCTTGTTGAGAGGGGTAGCGCTCTCGCCGAAACCATAGATTTTCTCATTCGGAGTGATAGTCCACACAGGATTTATGCTGCGCGAATTGTCGCTGCCGCGTTTGATAAAGCTGAAGGGCGGTGTCTTTACTTGGCTGCTATCGTTGTCGCTCCACACCTTAGTCTCAGTCATTACTATTCCGTCAGCATCCTTAAGCACTAAGCGCCAAGGGAAGGCCTTGATTTCGAGGCTGCCTGCGGGAGAGGAGTAAATGATGTTGTCTCCATCGCGAGTGACTGCCCAGTCGCTGCCTTTGTAAGCTGAGGTAGAGCCTGGAGCGAGCATGGGGGAGAGATCATCGTTTTGCTCGGGGGTGATAGGGGATGTAAACACTTTGATGCGCAGGGCATTTGAGCCTACTGGAGTGACACTGAAGCCCAACTCAGGGTCTTGAGGGTAGGCAGTATCAGGGAAATCAAGGCTCTTCAGGGGCTGATGCAGAAAAGTGTTGGTGTTGAAGGCTTGGCGCGGCTGAAGCTGTTGGCGCTTCCACTGAATGGTGCCTTGGCCAGTGGCAGTGTCGAAGCTGGCCAGGGAGTCGGCGAAGAAATAGGTGTTGCTGAAATCCAGGAAATCGGTGGAGATATCCTTGGTCTGAGACAGCAGATAGGCTTTGCCGTCAGTGGTCTTAGTCTCAGCCAAAGCAGGGCTGAAAGCCAGGGTGGCAGCAAGAGTAGCAAAGATAAATTTTTTCATATATGGTATAAGGTAAATAAAAAAGCGGAACTAGTATGCAAAGATACTGATTCCGCTTGATAGAATTGTAGGCGGGATGTTATTTTTTTCGACCCAAATTGTTAAACAGGCTCTAATTTTCATTTAGGAACATATCCACATGGCCGATCTTGATATCAGCTCCGAAGTAGATAGGGATGCGGGTGTCAGCGGCGATTTGGCAAGCCACAGGGTAGTTGCTCATCTCTCCCCCGTAGCTGTATTCGAAATCGATATGGTATATGTCGCGGCTTCCCACCAGACCTTTGCCGTTATAAGTGATTACCAGCTTTTCGGGACTAAGGCCGTTGCTATCGATTTCTATTTCATGCTTTTCGCCAGGGCTCATGGCATCAAAGTCAAGCTCTTGGGCGTAGTAGAACATTCCCAGCATCTGGGCCGTGATAGTAATGGCTTCCAATGTGTTGCCATCGCAGTTGAGGTCTCCTTGGCCCAGGATGGAGCGGTAGTTGGCTGGAGAGTTGGTATCTACAGTTTCATTGGCGTGGGGTTTCCGGTACCAGCCATTGATGTAATCGTTGGTTTGGGTGGTGGGTGTCATTACGGCTTTTACAGTATCGCCCACACTGAAAATTCTTCCCTCCCAAGGGATGCTATGGCCCGCGAGGGTGCCACTGAGCACATCGTCGTTGATAGCCACATTAGCTACAGCATTGCCAATGGCGACATCGATAAATCCCCACTTGTACTGCACGCTGTAATCCAATTGAGTTTCAGGCATTGACACTGCCTGAGCAAATGCGATGCTGCCGAAGAGCAGCGTGGTTGCAAATAGTGAACGTGTTTTCATAATTATATGGTTTTATATTTTTTCAATCAACATTCATCATTTAATAAGAAAACAACTCACTCCCATTTTTAGTTTAAAAAGCAGAGGGGCGGATGCACCACGCATGCGCCCCTCTTAGAAAGAGTCCAAGAAAATAAAATTTACTACTCTTCTGTTTTTACCTTTATTCCGACGATGCGGAGGTCGTTGTCGCGGATAAATCCGAGGATATTTCGACGCACCTCGTTGTCTTCGATATCGGCTTCGATGCGCTTGAGCGCATTGAACACTGATGTTTGTGTCTGGTAGATATGGCGATAGGCCTTGGCGGCATCCTCGATGAGGTCCTCGCTGAAGCCTTTTTTGCGCATGATGAAAGCGTTGACACCATAATAGGTGCTTGGATTGTGAGCCACGATGATGTATGGTGGCACATTGCTGCCGATGCGGCAACCGCCCTTTACCAGCACCCATTGGCCGATGCGTGCCTTTTCATGCACTACGGCGTTGGAGGAGAGCACTGTGCAAGCATCGATTACGGCATCGCCGGCAATTGTCACTCCATTTCCCAGGACATTGGGGCCTACCACATGGGTGTCATGACCGATGTGGCTGCCAGCCATGATGAAAGTGTCATTGCCGATGCGTGTGCCACCCTCGGTGCGTATGCCTCGGTTGATGATTACTTGCTCGCGGATCACATTGTTGTCGCCAATGAAGCAGTAGGTCTGTTCGCCTTTCCAGCGGAAATCCTGTGGCTCAGCGCCTATTACTGCGCCTTGGTACACCTTATTGTTTTTGCCCATGCGAGTGCCTTTCAGGATTGAGGCATAGGACATGATTTCGCAATTGTCGCCAATCTCGACGTTATCATCGATGTAAGCGAATGGGTGCACAGTGACGTTTTCGCCAAGCTTGGCACCTGGATTTACGTATGCTAACGGACTAATCATGGTATTTTTTGTTATCGGCCTCCGCCCATTGACTGGTAGAGGTTAATTATTGTGTTGATGCGGGTAAGCTCAGTGCTAAGGGCTGACATCTGTGCGCTTAGCAGACTTTGCTGGGCTGTCAATACCTCGAGGTATGTGCCTGTGGAGTAGAGCAAGAGGTCGTTGGTGTACTCGACAGATTTCACCAAGCTCTCAACTTGCTGGTCAAGATAGGCTTGCTTCTCTACAGCCTTTTCATAAGTGACAAGGCCAGTGTGCACTTCGCTGGCGGCTGACAGCAGGGTGTACTGGAAGTTGTTCATAGCCTGCTCCTGTTGCTGCTTGGCAGCTTTCAGGTTGGCTAAGTTTTGTCCGCGCGAGAATAAAGGAGCTGTAAGCGAGCCGGCAAGCTGGTAGAACCACTTGCCAGGATTCTGAATGAAAGATCCGAGCACATTGGTGAATCCACCCTGAGCCGAGAGTGTCACGCTTGGATAGAATGCCGAGCGGGCACTGTTTGTGCTATAGAAAGCGGAAGCCAATGACATTTCGCTGGCCGCTACATCAGGGCGATAGGCCAAGCAGCTCATGGGGACTCCTTCCTGGAGCTTCACAGGCAGCTCCAGCGAAGCAGTGGAGGGAATATCGAATGTCTGCATAGGCACATTCAGCAGCAGGCTCATGCTGTTGTTGAGGTCAACCAAAGATACTTGCAGATCGGTCAGGCCTCCTAAGATGCTGTAGTAGTTGGCCTCGTTCTGTACAACGGCAGCCTCAGTGACGCGTCCGCCCTCCTTGAGGTCTTTCATAGTCTGTACGGACTCTTTCCATATCTCAGCAGTAGAGTTGTAAAGCTCAATCTGGCGCTCCAGGATTGCTATGCCATAGTAAGTTTTGGCCACGGCAGCGATAATCTGGCTGCGCACAGCTTGAGCGTAAGCTTCGCTTTGAAGCAGTGCAGCCTTGGCTCCGCGCTTGCTGTTGAGCAGCTTGCCAAAGATATCTACCTCCCAGCTGGCCGCTCCTTGCAGGGCGTAAGTCCAGCTCACTTTGCTGCCATCGTAGCTTGCTCCAGCGCCGTTGGGTGTCAGTGCCAGGCTGGGCAGATAAGCCAGCTTAGCGCCTTGGAGGCGTGCCTTGGCAATCTCCACATTGCTGCGGGCATTGTTGAGGTTGGTGTTGTTGTTGAGGGCTTGGCGGATTAGGTCAGCCAAGAGGGGATCAGTGAATACATCTTCCCAAAGCAGATTGCCGAGGGCTGCGGAATCGCAGCCTGCCTCGCGGGCTTGCTTGTACTCTCGTGTGAGGGGAGTGTCGTCGGGGGTATGGTATTTCCCATAGATTCCGCAGCTCCCCAGGCTCAGAAGAGCCGGGGCAACTAACAGAACTATTATTTTATTTATTTTCATATTGTGCAAATTTAGAAATGAGGCCAGTAACTAACGGACGTATTGTTCGATTTCGTTCTCAATATTGCCGCCTTCTTCTTCATCCTGGAACTTCAACGGAGAAATCTTCTCATGAATGATCTGGAAAGTAACGAACAGGGCAGGCACAAAGAAGATTTGGAGCAACATGCCTATGAGCATACCGCCGATAGAGCCTACGCCCAAAGTGCGGTTGCCATTTGCGCCTACGCCATGAGCAAACATCAGAGGCAGCAGACCGATAATCAGGGCCAGAGATGTCATCAAGATAGGACGCAGACGAGCCGAAGCACCGGCGATCGCCGCATTGAAGATTGACATGCCTGTGCGGCGGCGCTCCAAGGCGAACTCTACAATCAGAATAGCGTTCTTGGCCAACAGACCGATAAGCATGATCAGCGCGATCTGCAAGTAGATGTTGTTGTCCACGCCAAAAATCTTTGCAAACACGAATGTGCCCATCAAGCCGAACGGGATAGAAAGGATTACGGCCCATGGCAGTACGTAGCTTTCGTACTGGGCTGAGAGCAGCAGGTACACGAAGAGCAAGCAGAGGCCGAAGATTACGGCTGTAGAGCTGCTATCTTGCTGAGCTTCCTCACGAGTCATGCCAGAGAACTCATATCCGTATCCAGTGGGCAGTGTCTCAGCAGCCACGCGGGCAATGGCGGCGATGGCATCGCCTGAGCTGTAGCCGGTCTGGGGCTGACCATTGACCTTGATTGATGAGAACATGTTGAAGCGGTTGAGCAAGTCGGGCTTGTACACTTTTTTCAGTGTCACGAAGTTGCTGATTGGAGCCATCTCATTGCCGTTGCGAATCTGGATGCTGTTGAGTGTCTCCTCGCTTGCGCGGCTTTCAGGGGTGCCTTGCATCATCACACGGTAGATCTTACCGAAGCGGTTGAAGTTGCTGACATACATACCGCCATAGTATCCCTGAAGGGTGCTCAGGATAGTCTGTGGGCTTATGCCGGCTTGCTTGGCCTTAGCCACATCGATGTCAACCATGTACATCGGGAATGTGGGGTTGAAAGTGGTGTAAGCCACTTGGATTTCCGGTTGCTGATTAAGCTGAGCCAGGAAGCCCTGAACTACGGAGAAGAAAGTGTTGATATCGCCGCCGGTCTTGTCCTGCATCTTGATTTCAAAACCGTTGGTGGCTGAATAACCAGTAATCATAGGAGGCGCGAATGCCACCACCGTACCGTCCTTGATTTGCTGGGCAGTCAAGCCGTAAATCATCTTGATAGCAGTGTCAACATCGATATCGCGCTCGGCCCAGTCTTCCATCTTTACAATGAATGTGCCGTATGTGGGACCCTGACCGGCCACGAAGCTGTAACCATCAATCATTTGGGCAATGCGTACTCCAGGAATCTGCAGGATGATATTGTTGATCTTTTCAAGCTCTTCACCTGTGCGCTCTTGAGAAGTGCCAGGAGGCATGTTAAGCATCACGAAGAACACGCCGGTATCCTCATTTGGAACCAATGAGGATGGAGTGCTGCGCATCAGCAGTACCAAGCCAGCAATAGAGGCGCAAACCACGCCGAAGGTAGTCACCTTGTGGCGAGCGAAGAACTTGGTGCACTTGTTGTATCCCGTAAGGATACGATTGTACGCATTGTTGAATGCGATATGGAATTCTTTGTTAAAGATGCCAATCACAGTGATTATGGCGCAGACAGATGCTACGATCAGCTTCCAGATGCATTCCATCTGATACCAGCCAAGCACCATGAACACGATTGTGGCAATCAGGAAACAGGCTGTAATGATGGGAGGGAAACGGAAGGCTTTCTTGTAGCGCGCCTTCATAGCGGAGCCAGCAGCTGAGTAGGCTTCGCTCAGACGATCCTTAAGAGGTTTCTCCTCTTCGCCTTCTTCTTTATGCGGTTTCAAGAACACGGCGCAAAGAGCAGGCGAAAGGGTAAGAGCGTTGACAGCCGAGAAGCCCACGGCTATTGCGATGGTAAGACCGAATTGGCGGTAGAACACGCCAGCGGTACCGCTCATGAACGACACAGGAATGAACACGAGCATCATGACCAAGGTGATTGAAACGAGTGCTCCGGCAATCTCGCCCATGGCATCGATGGCCGCACGGCGGGCACTCTTGTAGCCCACATCGAGCTTGGCGTGGACTGCCTCGACCACCACAATGGCGTCATCGACCACAATCGCGATGGCAAGCACAAGGGCTGAAAGAGTGATGAGGTTCACAGAGAAGCCGATGAGCTTCAGCATGAAGAAAGTACCAATCAGTGCCACCGGGATGGCGATGGCGGGGATGATGGTAGAGCGCAGGTCCTGCAAGAACACATATACCACAAAGAACACCAGAATGAAAGCCTCTATAAGGGTCTTCACCACATGCTCGATTGACGCATAGAGGAAGTCATTGTTGTTCATAGGTATATCGATGGCCAAGCCGGCTGGGAGCTCGGTCTTCATGCGATCCACGAGCTTCAAGCAATCGTTGATGATGGCTGTAGCGTTGGAGCCGGCGGTCTGGAACACGATACAAATGGTGGACATAGCGCCGTTCAGTTTGCCGTGGAAGCCATAGGTGACGCGACCCAGCTCGATGTCGGCAACATCTTTGAGGTAGAGTACCTCGCCGTTGGTGTTGGCACGCACCACAATGTCGCCAAACTCCTCTGGAGTAACCAAGCGTCCCTTGTATGTGAGGGTGTATTGGAAAGTCTGGTTGCCCTGCTCTCCGAAAGCGCCCGGAGCGGCCTCTACATTTTGCTCGGCCAAAGCTGCGGTGATATCGCTTGGCATGAGTTTGTAGCGGGCCATGATGTCGGGCTTAAGCCAAACTCGCATTGAGTAGTCCGCACCCATCACCATTACATCGCCTACGCCCGAGACACGCTGGAGCTCTGGCACGATGTTGATTTTCATGTAGTTCTCAATGAACTCCTCACTATAGCCTCCACCATCATCGTAGAGGGCGACACCGAGCAGCATTGAGCTTTGGCGTTTCTGAGTAAGCACACCCACCTGGGTAACCTCAGAGGGCAGCAAGTTCTGAGCCTTAGCCACGCGGTTTTGCACATCCACGGCTGCCATGTCAGGATTGAAGCCCTGCTCAAAGTAAACGTTGATGGTGGCCGAGCCGGTGTTAGTGGCTGTTGACTCCATATAGGTCATGCCCTCGGCGCCATTGATTGACTCTTCCAAGGGGGCGATAACCGAGTTCATAACAGCTTCGGCGTTGGCACCGTTGTAAGTGGTGGTCACCGAGATTGTAGGTGGCGCAATGTCGGGAAATTGCGTGATAGGCAGAGAAGCCAAACCGATCAAGCCCAACAATACGATGAAAATAGAAATCACCGTAGAGAGCACCGGTCTATTAATAAATGTATCAAGTTTCATAGACGATTGTTTTTTCCGAGAATTTTCGAGAAACTTCGATAATTTCGAGAATCAAGAGATTATTGGGCTTGCTGTTGCTGGGCGGCGGCAGCCTGCTGGGCTGCTTGCTCAGCAGTGATGGGGGTGATGGCAGAGCCGTTCTTAACCTTGGTGCCTACGCCCTCGATTACGATTGTCTGGCCAGGCTCGATGCCGCTGGTCACAACATAGTTGGTGCCGTCGTTGTTGTCAAGCACGGTGATGGGGGCTTGCTCCACAGTGTTGTCATCCTTCACCACATATACATATCGGCGATCTTGGAGCTCGAAAGTGGCTTTCTGCGGGATGACGAGGGCATTCTCAGTGTCCTCTGGGATAAGGATTTGGCCGGTGCTTCCGCTGCGGAGCATGCCGTTCTCATTGTTGAAGAGAGCACGCACGCTGGCAGCTCCGGTGGTGTTGTTGATCACACCCGACACGGTGGCGATTTCGCCCTCGAACGGGTAAATGTCTCCAGTGGGAAGCTGCAAGCGCACCTTTGGCATCTGCTTGATGGCAGCCTCCAAGCTCTGAGCTCCGTTGTTGGTGAGCTTAAGCAGGTCTTTCTCATTGAGAGAGAAGTAAGCGTAAACCTCCTTGTTCTCGCTTACAGTGGTAAGAGCCTGCGCTGATGATGGAGATGCCAGCGAGCCTTCGCGGTTGGGAATAGAACCCACCACGCCATTGCTGGGCGAGGTCACGATTGTATAACTGAGGTTTTTTTCAGCGTTGGTCAGAGCAGCCTTGGCTTGGTTAAGCTGGGCCTTTGCCTGATTGAGCTGGTTGACAGTAGTTATATACTGGCTTTCGCTGATGATGTTCTTGTCATAGAGGCGCTTCTGGTTGTCGGCCTGGATTTGCGCATTGTCCACTGCTACTTGGGCTGATGCCACTGAAGCCTTGGCCTGGTCAACTGCAGCTTGGTACTGCACTTGGTCGAGGATAAAGAGGGTCTGCCCCTTGCGTACATAATCGCCTTCGTCGACGCAAACTTTGGAGATGAATCCAGTAGCCTGCGGACGAATTTCTATATCCGTCTTGCCTTTGATTACGGCCGGGTAGGAAAGGTCGAGGTGTGATGTTGATGGCTCCACTGTCATTACAGTGATTGCGGGGGCTTGCTGTTGCATTTGGCTGGAATCAGAACCAGAGCAAGAAGTAAGCAAACCTACAGATGCAACGCCCAAAATGAGGACGTTGAGGGTTAGAGATTTAGCTTTCATATATAATTATTACGTGTAAATTTTATTTTCCGTTGCAAAATTACAAATAATAAATTACATATAATAAGAAAATCTACCAAAAAGTTAGTCAAATAGTCGAAAATCTATTTCTTTAACATATTTTTATCCGCATATTTTTCCACTAAGACATCAGCTGTGTCCACGCACACTGGGCATGGCACTCGGTTGGCGCCCTTGAGTTCGCGGCAGTGCAGCGCTCCGCATGCTTTGGCGAAATCAGCCTTGATTTCATCGGCATGGTCTGGGCAGGCTTGCATGGCCGCGTAGAGGGCCCCGCAGAGGCCCTCGGGTGCGCGACCTCCGCCGTTGGCTTGGAATTTCTCTACTGTTAGGGGATCGGAGAAACGTTTTCTCCAGCGGTACGCAATCGCTTGGGCGCAATTGTGGTTGTAGGGAGCGGCGTGGAATGTGTCAACGGCTTTCATGGTTTTCAGTTTTCGGTTTTCGGTTTTCAGTTTTCAGTTTTCAGTTTTCAGTTTTCAGTTTTCAGTTTTTGGTTTTCGGAGTTGCCAGAAGGCTACGGCTGAGGCTGCGGCTACGTTGAGGGAGTCAACGGAGTGGTGCATAGGGATGCGCGCCACATAATCCGCTTCGCTAATGGCTTGTGGACTTAGTCCGTCGCCTTCGGTGCCGAGGATGATGGCAAGGCGGAGATTGGAGACAAGAGCGGCATCGTCGATAGGCACCGACTTATCGGTCAGGGCCATGGCCACAGTTTTGAATCCCAGAGCTTTCAAGTCGCTTGGCTTTTCAATCCAAGCCCAAGGCACCAAAAACACAGAACCCATGGACACTCTGATAGAGCGGCGATTGAATGGGTCGCAGCTCTGAGCAGTAAGGAGCACTGCTTCGATGCCCAGAGCCGCTGCGCTGCGAAAGATGGCTCCTATGTTGGTGGTGTCGACCACTCCATCGATAACCGCTACCCTGGAGGCCAGTTGGCAAATCTCGGCGGCCGTTGGCTGCATGGGCCGATGCATTGCGCAAAGCACACCGCGAGTAAGGGCGTATCCCGTAAGAGATTGCAGAATGTTTCGGGGACCAGTAAAAACTGGCACATCACCAATATTATATATAATATCAGCGGCGTCGCCTGTGATGTGCTTTCGCTCACAGAGAAGAGACAAGGGCTTATACCCCTTTTCCATGGCTATCCGGATTACTTTTGGGCTCTCGCAAATGAATATTGCATCAGTAGGGGAGAGCCTGTTGCGCAGTTGGGCTTCGGTCAGGCTGGTGTAAGGAGCCAGCCTGGGATCAGCCAAATCTGATATTTCAATCAAAACCATGCTGCAAAGATAATAAATTCTTAGGAATTATATAAATCATAGGAAACCAAGATACCCATGGTGCATAGGGCGCCAAAAATTAAATAACAATATTTAACAGAAAAAGTTCGGCGGATATTTGGTCATGTCGGGAAAAAGTCGTAACTTTGCACTCGCAATTGGGGCCAAGCACGCTTGGAACGCCAGTTGCCGGAGCCCGAAGGGGCGACGATGAGGACATTGAAAGATTGCAACAAGATACGAAGTAGTACAAGAGAGAGCCGGAAG
>CAZRYC010000004.1:0-81413 GCA_964604175.1 uncultured Bacteroides sp. | reverse complement strand
CCGCTCACCTCGACACTGCCAGTGTCGCGCTCTAGCCAGATGAGCTAATACCCCAGCGGTATATGTTTGTGAGTACAAAGGTAGAGAGAATTTTTGGGGTGACAAAATTTTATGGAGGATTTATGGCATTTTATACAAATTTTAACATTAGTGGTCATCGTTAGGATTATTTATTGTTTTTATACCGATTTTTGCGTGAAATCTCGATTTTTAGATGTAACTTTGCATTGCCCTCTGAATTTCAGAGATTTTCTACCAACATTCACATCTATCATGAAAAAGATTTTGACTCTCACTCTTCTGGGCGTTTTGTGCGCCGGGGTTATTAGTTGCGCCAAATCGGGCTCCAGCTCCGCCTCAACCGAAACTCAAGACTCTGTTGCCGCTGCTGTGGTGCTCGGCACTGATCGCACATCTCTTTACCTTGACTCCCTGGCCGGCAAGCGTGTGGCAATATTCACCAACCATACCGGACTGATGAGCGACAGCACCCTCACAGCCGACATGCTTATCGACCGCGGGGTTAACCTGCGTGCCATCTTCTCGCCCGAGCATGGCTTTACCGGCACTGCCGATGCCGGAGAGCATGTGAGCAGCAGCTCATACCGCGATGTGCCTGTGATTTCGCTGTACGGCCCGGGCCACGGACAAGCCATGCGCGATGCTTTCAACGACTTGGATGTAATCCTGGTAGATATCCAGGATGTAGGCCTCCGCTATTACACATATTATTGCACAATGCTCGAGCTTATGGACCAGGCTGCTGCCCAAGGCAAGAAATTCATAGTGCTTGACCGGCCTAATCCCAATGGCATGTATGTCGATGGCCCAATACTCGATATGAATCTCAAGAGCGGGGTGGGTCAACTCCCCATACCCATCGTCCATGGCTTAACATTTGGCGAGATGGCCCTGATGATCAACGGCGAAGGCTGGCTTGCCGACAGCTTAAAAGCAGACTTGATGGTAGTGCCATGCGAAAATTACACTCACCAGACCCGCTACCAGCTGCCAGTGGCACCATCTCCCAATCTGGCCACTATGAAAGCAATCTACCTCTATCCCAGCCTCTGCTATTTCGAAGGCACCAAGGTGAGCTTGGGGCGCGGTACCGACAAGCCCTTCCTTATCTACGGACACCCCGCGATGAAAGGCGAGAACCATCCTTATGAGTTCACTCCAGAAAGCCGGCCCGGCGCCAAGAACCCGCCCCTCCTTGGCGAGCATTGCTATGGTGTGGATCTCAGCGGCCTTGATGACGAAGATATTATCGCCGAGGGCATCAATCTCGACTATGTAATTGATGCATACCGCTCAGTGGGAGGAGATGACTTCTTCACTGCATTCTTTGAAAAGCTCATTGGCCGCAATGATATTCGAGGCATGATTCAGGCTGGCAAAACAAATGAGGAAATCCGAGCCACTTGGGCTCAGGATGTCACCGACTTCAAAGCGCAGCGCCAACCTTACCTGCTTTATGCCGAGTAAGCTCCAATCTTGTAGTAATATGTAACCAAAATTGCCAATGTCAACACCAGTAATTGTTATCATCACCATCGCAGCCTACTTTGTGCTGCTCTTCATCATATCATGGATAGCCAGCAAAGGGAGCGACAACTCCACTTTCTTCACTGGCAATCGCAAGGCTCCTTGGCCGTTAGTGGCCTTAGCTACCATGGGAGCCGCCATCTCTGGCGTCACCTTCATCTCAGTGCCCGGAATGGTAGCCCACAAGGGCTTCTCATACCTCCAAATGATTTTGGGCTTCATGGTAGGCTATATGCTAATTGCCTATGTGTTGGTGCCTCTATTCTATAAAAAGAATCTTATATCGATTTATGGCTATCTCGAGGAGCGCTTCGGGCAGAAGAGCTACAAGGCCGGAGCTTGGATCTTCTTTATCAGCAAGATGTTAGGTGCTGCAGTGCGCTTCTTTGTGGTGTGCGCTGTGCTTCAGCTCTTGGTATTCGGTCCGCTTCACATCCCATTTGAGTTCAATGTTATTGTCACCATTGCGCTGATTTGGCTTTATACTATGCAGGGGGGTGTTAAGACTGTTCTCTGGACTGACTCGTTGAAGAGCTTCTGTCTGGTGGCTTCCGTAATCCTTTGTATCTTCTTCGTGGCGCAGAATTTAGGCTTTGGAGCCAAGGAGACAGTCAGCGCTATAGCCAATCATGAGACCAGCAGGATGTTCTTCTTCGACAATCCATCCAGCAGCCTCTATTTCTGGAAGCAATTCATAGCCGGCGTGTTCTTGGCAATCGCCATGACTGGTCTGGATCAAGATATGATGCAGCGCAATCTTGCCTGTGAGAATGCGAAGAAGAGCCAAAAGAATATGATTGTGGCTTCCATCACTCAATTCGTGGTGATTGCCCTCTTCCTGATGCTTGGCACTTTGCTTGTAATCTTCTTGGAGCGCAATGGCATAGAAATGCCGGAAAAAACGGATGACATCTTCGGCATGGTTGCCAATCACGAGTCTATACCCACAGTGGTGCTGGTGCTTTTCATCGTGGGCTTAGTAGCAGCCGCTTACTCGGCAGCCGGCTCTGCTCTGACATCTCTCACCACCTCGTTCACCGTGGATGTCTTAGGAGCTCATAAGAAGCACGACGATGCCAAGCTCACCCGCATTCGCAAGACGGTGCATGTGGCCATGACAGCCATAATGGGCATCGTAATCATTATATTCTACTATATAAGCAGCCAAGATGCCATTTCAGCTGTTTACACCTTGGCATCATACACTTACGGCCCGATTCTCGGTCTCTTTGCTTTCGGTATGATGTGCAAGCGGCCCGTGCGCGATGGCATGGTGCCAGCCGTGTGCATCGCGGCTCCTATCCTTTCCTGGGCATTGCAGTGGGTGCTGCATTTCAAGTGGGGTTATGAGACTGGCTTCGAGCTATTGCTCTTCAACACCGCCTTCACCATGCTTGGCCTCTACATATTCTCCAAGCCTTATACAGAGCCTCAAGCTTAGGAATATGGCAAAGGATAATTTGGCTAAGTATATATGGATGCTTGATTTGATTAGGCGCCATGGGCGTGTTACCCTAAAGCAAATCAGCGACCAATGGGCGCGCAGCGCTTTTGGCAACGGCAATCCACTGCCGCGCCGCTCTTTTTTCAATTATCGGCAAGCCATTCAGGATATATTCAACATCAATATCGAGTGCGATCCAGCCACTTTTGAGTACTATCTTGATGGCATCGACGAGCACTCGGCCAGCAATGTGGACTGGATGCTTAATTCCGCAGCCACCAACAGTATAATTTCTGCATCGGCTGACATTAGCGACCGTGTATTCTTGGAGGATGTGCCTTCCGCTCGCGACTACTTAGCCATAGTGATGCAAGCCCTCCGGGAGAAGTCTGTGCTGCGCTTCGACTATCACAGTTACTATCGTAGCGGTGCCAACAGGGGTGTGAAAATTGAGCCTTACTTCGTAAAAATTTTCAAGCAGATATGGTATGTGGTAGGGCGCAATATAAAGGAGGATAAGATTAAGACTTATTCGCTTGACCGCATGTCCAATGTGGTGCAAGAGAGCGATACCTTTGTGATGCCGGCAGATTTCGACCCAAGCGAATATTTCCGCTATGCTTTCGGCATTGTGGTGGATCAAGGGGAGCCAAAGGATATAAAGCTGCGAGTGGATTCCACGGCCGCCAAGTATCTGCGGGCTCTGCCGTTGCACCACTCGCAGCAGGAAATGCTCCATGACGCCTATTCAATCTTTACCTATAAGATGCTAATCACCAATGATCTTGTGGCTGAGCTCCTGTCAAGAGGCTCTCAAATTACAGTCTTGGCGCCCAAGGAGCTTGCAGTGCGTCTGCAATCTGAATACCGAAAGGCCCTGGATAATTATAAATAAAGAACCTGTCAGAAAAGAAAATCGGGTCGCGGCTACTGTCGCGACCCGATTTAATATATAATCAAGTCAAATGATTGGGCTCGATTTGAATCTCTCCAGCAAGATTAGAGCTGCGGACCGGCGGCTACAAGGGCCTTGCCAGCTGCGTTGTTGGTGTACTTGGTGAAGTTCTTGATGAAGCGGCCGGCAAGGTCTTCTGCCTTCTTGTTCCAGTCTTCAACGTTAGCGTAGGTGTCGCGAGGATCAAGAATCTTAGGATCTACGCCGGGAAGCTCGGTAGGAATTTCGAAGTCGAAGATGGGGAGCTTCTTTGTGGGAGCGGTCAGGATGTCGCCGTTGAGGATAGCATCGATGATGCCGCGGGTGTCGCGGATAGAGATGCGCTTGCCGGTGCCGTTCCAGCCAGTGTTGACCAGATAAGCCTTGGCTCCGCTCTTTTCCATGCGCTTAACCAACTCTTCAGCATACTTTGTGGGGTGGAGCTCCAGGAATGCCTGGCCGAAGCAAGCAGAGAAGGTAGGAGTGGGCTCAGTGATGCCGCGCTCTGTACCGGCGAGCTTTGCGGTGAAGCCGCTCAGGAAGTAGTACTTGCACTGCTCGGGAGTAAGAATAGATACGGGAGGCAGCACGCCGAAGGCGTCAGCGCTCAGGAAAATCACATTCTTGGCAGCGGGGCCTTGCGATACGGGACGCACTATCATTTCGATGTGGTCGATAGGATATGATACGCGGGTGTTCTCGGTCACGCTCTTGTCAGCGAAGTCGATCTTGCCGCCTTCCTTTACCGTAACGTTCTCAAGAAGAGCGTTGCGCTTGATGGCATTGTAAATGTCGGGCTCGCTTTCCTTGTCAAGGTTGATAACCTTGGCATAGCAGCCGCCTTCGAAGTTGAATACGCCTTCGTCATCCCAGCCGTGCTCGTCATCGCCGATAAGCAGGCGCTTAGGATCGGTAGAAAGGGTAGTCTTGCCAGTACCGGAGAGACCGAAGAAAATGGCAGTGTTCTTGCCCTGAAGGTCGGTGTTGGCTGAGCAGTGCATAGATGCGATGCCCTTGAGAGGAAGGTAATAGTTCATCATCGAGAACATGCCCTTCTTCATCTCGCCGCCGTACCAGGTGTTGATGATAACCTGCTCGCGTGAGGTGAGGTTGAATACTACTGCTGTCTCGCTGTTGAGCCCCAGCTCTTTGTAGTTGGCGAGCTTAGCCTTGCTGGCATTGTAAACCACGAAGTCAGGCTTGAAGTTCTCCAAATCCTCAGCGGTGGGGCGGATAAACATATTGGTCACGAAGTGAGCCTGCCAGGCTACCTCCATGATGAAGCGCACTGCCATGCGGGTGTCTTTGTGGGTGCCGCAGAAACCATCAACCACATAGAGCTTCTTGCCTCCGAGCTCTGACAGAGCCAGATCCTTGCAAGCAGTCCAAGCCTCCTGTGATGCGGGCTTGTTGTCGTTCTTGTATTCGGGGGTAGTCCACCATACGGTGTCCTTGGAGGTATCATCCATCACGATAAACTTGTCCTTGGGCGAACGTCCGGTGTACACGCCTGTCATCACATTGATGGCATCGAGCTCGGTGACAACACCCTTCTCATAGCCTTCGAGCGAGGGAAGTGTCTCGTCCTTGAACAGCTCTTCGTAGCTGGGGTTGTAAACCACTTCTTGCACGTCTTTGATGCCGCGCTTCTCAAGGTCAGCCTTGATGTCGGCTACGCGTGCTTTCTTGATTTCTTCAATCTTACTCATGATAAAATCGTGATTAAAATATGTTGGTTTTTAAGATTCTATACTAACCTTAGAAATTCAACGCAAAATTACAAAATTTGTTCGACCTAATAATCGCAAATGCAAAAGAAAAATACCATAATTAATTAATCTTTGCAAATTGGGCAAAACATTAAAATTAAAATCCCATTAAATAAAGTAAAATCCCATTAAAATAATTATTTGCAAATGATTGATTTGGTGATTAGGGGAGAATTTTGTAATTTTGCCGTGATTTTTCCAAACCTATCACACCGCTAAAGGACAATTTCAAGATTTAAACTATTATAAAATTATGAGTAAAGAAAAAAAATTCCTTACTTGTGACGGCAACCAAGCCGCTGCGCATGTGAGCTACATGTTCTCGGAGGTCGCTGCCATCTATCCGATTACCCCCTCTTCGACAATGGCTGAGTATGTCGATGAATGGGCTGCTGCCGGACGCAAAAACATCTTCGGCGAGACCGTTACCGTGCAAGAGATGCAATCTGAGGGCGGTGCTGCCGGTGCAGTGCACGGCTCTCTCCAAGCAGGTGCGCTGACCACCACTTACACTGCTTCGCAGGGTCTGCTGCTGATGATTCCCAATATGTACAAAATTGCTGGTGAGCTCCTGCCTTGCGTGTTCCACGTTTCGGCCCGCACTCTGGCTTCTCACGCTCTATCCATCTTTGGCGACCATCAGGATGTGATGTCGGTGCGCCAGACAGGCTTCGCAATGCTTGCCGAGGGATCCGTACAAGAAGTGATGGATCTGGCCGGTGTGGCTCATCTCTCTACAATCAAGAGCCGCGTGCCTTTCGTAAATTTCTTTGATGGCTTCCGCACTTCTCACGAAATCCAGAAAATTGAGGAAATTGATCAGGATGCTTTGGCTGCTCTGCTCGACCGCAAAGCTCTGGCTGAATTCCGCGCACGCGCTCTTAACCCGGAGCGTCCCGTAGCTCGCGGCACCGCAGAAAATGGCGATGTTTTCTTCCAGCATCGCGAGGCCAGCAATCGTTACTATGAGGCTGTGCCCGAGATTGTGGAGAATTACATGCGAGAAATCAGCAAGATCACTGGCCGCAAATATGAGCTCTTCAACTACTATGGCGATCCCGAGGCCGAGCATGTGCTCGTGGCTATGGGATCTGTTACACAGGCAGCCGAAGAGGCTATCGACTTCCTGCGCAGCCAGGGCAAGAAGGTCGGCATGGTGGCAGTGCACCTGTATCGCCCCTTCAGCGCCAAGCATTTGCTGGCTGCTGTGCCCGCTTCTTGCAAGCGCATCGCCGTGCTTGACCGCACCAAGGAGCCTGGAGCCCTGGGCGAACCCCTGTACATGGATGTCAAGGATGCCTTCTACGGCAAGGAGAATGCCCCGCTTATCGTAGGCGGTCGCTACGGCCTGTCCTCAAAGGACACCACTCCCGCTCAGATTATCGGCGTATTCGAGAACCTGGACCTGCCCGAGCCTAAGAACGGCTTTACAATCAGCATCGTAGATGATGTCACATTCACCTCGCTGCCTCTGCCCAAGGAAATCGCACTCGGCGATCCCTCTACGTTCGAGGCCAAGTTCTACGGCCTGGGCGCGGATGGCACAGTGGGAGCCAACAAGAACTCTGTGAAGATCATCGGCGAAAACACCAACAAATACTGCCAGGCATACTTTGAGTACGACTCGAAGAAGAGCGGCGGCTTCACCTGCTCGCACCTTCGCTTTGGTGATGTGCCTATCCGCTCTACCTATTTTGTCAACACCCCCAACTTCGTGGCTTGCCACGTTCAGGCTTACCTGCGCATGTACGATGTGACCCGCGGTCTGCGCGACAACGGCACATTCCTGCTCAACACCATCTGGGAGGGCGACACCTTGGCTAAAAACCTGCCTAATAAGGTAAAGCGTTACTTTGCTGAGCACAACATCAAGGTTTACTATATCAACGCAACCAAGATTGCACAGGAAATCGGTCTTGGCAACCGCACCAACACCATCCTCCAGAGCGCATTCTTCCGCATCACTGGCGTTATTCCCGTGGATCTCGCTATCGAGCAGATGAAGAAATTCATCGTGAAGAGCTACGGAAAGAAGGGCCAGGACGTTGTGGACAAGAACTACGCTGCCGTAGATCGCGGCGGTGAGTATCATGAACTCACAGTGGATCCCGCATGGGCTAAGCTCGCTGACGAACCTAAGCCGGAGCACAACGATCCTAAGTTCGTGGCAGAAGTGGTACGCCCCATCAATGCCCAAGACGGCGACAGCCTGAAAGTCAGCGCATTCGTTGACAATGTAGATGGCACTTGGATGCAAGGCACTGCCGCTTATGAGAAGCGTGGTGTGGCTGCGTTTGTGCCAGAATGGAACTCGGCCAACTGTATCCAGTGCAACATGTGTGCCTATGTATGCCCTCACGCTGCTATCCGTCCATTCGTCCTCACTCCCGAGGAAATGGCGAAGGCTCCCTTTGGCGAAGATGCTACCTTGCCCGCAATCGGAAAGACTTTCGCTGGCATGCGTTTCATCCAGGCTGTGGATGAGCTCGACTGCCTTGGCTGCGGCAATTGCGTGGATGTATGCCCTGGAAAGAAGGGCGAGAAGGCTCTCGCTATGAAGCCTCTCGAAACTAAAGTGCAACTTCAGAAGGATTGGGACTATTGCGTGGCTAAGGTCAGCAGCAAGGCTTCGCTGGTCGACACCAAAATCAATGTCAAGAACAACCAGTTCCGTCAGCCTCTGTTTGAGTTCTCTGGCGCTTGCTCTGGCTGCGGAGAGACACCCTATGTCAAGCTGGTAACCCAGCTCTGTGGCGACCACCAGATGGTAGCTAACGCCACCGGCTGCTCTTCCATATACTCAGCTTCTGTGCCTTCTACTCCTTATTGCAAGGATGAGAACGGGCGCGGTCCGGCTTGGGCCAACTCACTGTTCGAGGACTTCGCAGAGTTCGGTCTCGGCATGAAGCTCGGCGTAGATAAGATGCGCGATCGCCTGGCTGACCTCTTCGCTAAGGCTCAGACCTGCGACTGCTGCAGCGCTGAAATCAAGGCTTTGGCTCAAAAGTGGCTCGACAACAAGAACGACTATGATGCCACCCGCGAGGTCGCCGATAAGATTGTGCCTCTGTGCGAAGCCGGCTCATGCGACATTTGCAAGGGCATAGTTGAGCATAAGGACTATATCGCTTCTCGTTCACAGTGGATTATCGCTGGCGACGGTGCCGCTTACGATATCGGCTTCGGCGGTCTCGACCATGTGCTTGCAAGCGGCAAGAACGTGAACGTGCTCGTGCTCGACACTGAGGTTTACTCAAATACTGGCGGTCAGGCTTCCAAGGCTACTCCTGTGGCTGCTATCGCCAAGTTTGCCGCTGCTGGAAAGCGCGTACGCAAGAAAGATCTCGGACTCATCGCCAGCACTTATGGCTATGTATATGTAGCTCAGGTGGCTATGGGCGCCGATATGGCTCAGACACTTAAGGCTTTCCGCGAGGCTGAGGCTTATGATGGTCCATCACTGCTGATCGCTTATGCCCCATGTATCAACCATGGCTTGAAAGCTGGCATGGGTCACGCTCAGGCTGAAGAGAAGCGTGCGGTAGAGTGCGGTTACTGGCATCTCTGGCGCTACAATCCCGAGCTTGAGCTCCAAGGCAAGAACCCATTCAGCCTCGACTCAAAGGAGCCCGACTGGTCAAAGTTTGAGGACTTCCTCAAGGGCGAGGTGCGCTACGCTTCAATGCTCAAGCAATATCCAGCGATCGCTGGCGAGCTCTTCGAGCAAGCAAAGGCTAATGCTATGTGGCGTTACAACAACTATCGCCGCCTGGCCCAGCAGCAATGGGGCGTAGATCCTGATGTGAAATAATACAAACAAATAGATTCCTGCAAAGGCTCAGATGCGTGATGCACCTGAGCCTTTATTTTAATATGTATGGAATTTTCAAAAAAAAATTTAAATTTGCGGAATTGTAACCATATTTAACCATAATAGTGTTATCTTTGCATTGCATTTCACACACTCGTTATTGATGGACTATAGCATTCTCGATTTCTTAAGCCTATTAGGAGCAGTAGGACTGTTCCTGTACGGTATGAAGGTTATGAGCGAAGGCTTGCAAAAAGCCGCTGGCGACCGCCTTCGCAACATTTTAGGTGCAATGACCCGCAATCGCTTCTCGGGTCTGATGACTGGATTCGGCATTACTGCCTTGATTCAGAGCTCTTCGGCTTCAACCGTGATGGTGGTAAGCTTTGTGAATGCTGGCTTGATGACACTGGCGCAGTCTATGGCAGTAATAATGGGTGCCAATGTGGGTACTACTTTTACGGCTTGGGTTATTGCCCTGTTCGGCTTCAAGGTCGATGTGTCGATCTTTGTGATACCCCTTATCGGATGTGCCGTGCCTCTGCTTTTCAGCAAGAAAGGCAAGACCAAGAGCATCGGTGAATTTATCATCGGCTTCAGCTTCCTATTTATGGGCTTGAGTATGATTAGCAAGTATGTGCCTGATTTGCAGAGCAATCCGGAAATATTCGCTTACCTCAAGCAATATGCCTCCTTGGGCTTCTGGTCAATAGTGATATTTTTGCTGGTTGGCTTGGTGCTTACTATCATTATCCAAAGCTCGGCTGCCACATTTGCGATTGTGCTTATTATGTGTACCAAGGGCTGGATTACCTTCGACCTGGCCTGTGCTGTGGTGCTCGGCAGCAACATCGGTACCACAGTCACTCCCATCTTAGCCTCTATGAGCGGTAATGTAGCAGCCAAGCGCACTGCCATGGGGCATCTGCTCTTCAATGTCTTAGGTACCGTGTGGTGCTTGGCTGTCTTTATCCCCTTTGCCAGCTTCAATGCTTGGCTCACTGAGGAGATTGGACAGGGCAATCCGGAGCAGCTCTATCAGTTTGTAACCAATATTGAAGTCACTGACCCCCAGCTTTACAACCATCTTTTCGACAACTCACTGCCAGCCGGACACGATGTGATCCGCCAAATAGGGGCTATGCAATCAAGCGTATCATTCGGCCTGTCTATCTTCCACACTTCTTTCAACATTGTGAATGTGTTGGTGATGATATGGTTCTGCAACCTTTATGTGAAGATTGTAGAGCGTCTGGTGCCAGTGAAGCACAAGGAAGAGGAAGAGTTCAGCCTCAAGTTCATCTCATCTGGTATTCTTAGCGCATCCGAGCTCAATATCGCTCAGGCCGAAAAGGAGATTTGCGTGTATGCCGAGCGTGTGAGCCGTATGATCAAGATGGGCCAGGAATTGGTGCACACCAAGGAGAAGAGCGAAGAGTACATGCAACTGCTTAGCCGCATAGAAAAATACGAAGACATCAGCGACCGCATGGAGCTTGAGATTGCCAACTACCTCAACCGTGTGGCTCAAGGTCGCCTCTCTGACGAAGGCAAGCTGCGCGTGTCTGGCATGCTCACCATCATCAGCGAAATCGAGAGCATAGCCGACTGCTGCTTTGGCATTGGCAAGATTCTCACTCGCAAGATCGAGAGCAACATACAGTTCAACGAAGAGATTTATACCAATCTCGATGTGCTATTCAAGTATGTGGAGCAGGCGGCTGATATGATGGTAGCCATGCTCGTGGATGTGGAGAATGTGCAAGAGCGCGCTATCATCGACAGCTACAACAAAGAGCGCGAAATCAACAATCTGCGCAACCAATACCGTGCCGCCAATGTGCCCAACATTAATGAACAGCATTATGAATACCAAGCCGGTATCTATTACATGGATCTTGTAAATGATTTGGAAAAGACTGGCGACTACATCATCAACGTAGTTGATACTGTAAAGGATCAATTCCACATCAAGAAAAAGTAAAAGCCTGTTTAATAAGAAATGTATCGGCAGCTGCGCAGGTGGAGGATCATCTGGTCAGTGACTTTTCTGGTTCTATTGACACTGACCATACTGGACGTCAAGTTCGGCCTCACTTTCGTGGGGCAAATCCTTATGGATACTCAGCTTGCACCGGCCATTCTCATAGGGGCAGCGGGCTGGATAGTGCTCTGGGTGCTGCTCACCCTGTCCTTTGGCCGGATTTACTGCAGCAGCGTGTGCCCCTTGGGTACCATGCAAGATGCTGCAGGGAGAATTGGAGTGTGGTGCAAGCCGGCAGCTAAGAAAAGATACAGGTATCATCCATCGGTCAATGCCAAGCGCTTGCCTATCCCAATTATTGTGGGAGTGTGTCTCTTCCTGGGCTTTTCGATTGTGGTAGAATACACAGATCCTTTCTACATCTACAATCGCATGTGGTATGTAGTAATGCACATCACTACAATAGCCCTGGGCAGCATCGCGGCAGCCGCGATCGTGTTTTTGGCAATCAACTCGGTGGCATTCTGGCGTGGACGGCTGATTTGCAATACTATTTGCCCCATCGGAGGCCTGCTCGGGCTGCTTAGCCGCAACCCTATCTACCGGGTGGATATCAATACCGACAAGTGCATTCACTGTGGCAAATGCGAAGATGTATGCAAAAGCGAGTGTATCAATCTGCGCACCTGCGTGGTGGACAACACTCGCTGCGTAATGTGCTTCGACTGCTGCGCCATCTGCCCCAACGATGCAATTACTGTGCGGCGTGGCAAATACCGCCTCTCAACCCCATTGATGCGCCGGGCCATGCAATTCTCAAAAGATGACAAATTACAACCGAAAACCTAACACTGAAAACTGAAAACCGAAAACTGAAAACCGAAAACCGAAAACTGAAAACCGAAAACTGAAAACTCATACATGAGACAATACTTAGATCTTTTACAGCATATTCTGGATCATGGCGTAGAAAAAAGCGACCGCACGGGCACGGGCACTCGCTCAGTGTTCGGCTACCAGATGCGTTTTGACCTATCGCAGGGCTTTCCTCTGCTTACAACCAAAAAGCTTCATCTGAAATCTATCATCTATGAGCTTCTGTGGTTCCTCAAAGGCGATACAAATGCGCGCTATCTCCAAGAGCATGGCGTGCGTATCTGGAATGAATGGGCTGATCCCGATGGCAACTTAGGACATATCTACGGTTACCAGTGGCGCTCTTGGCCTGACTACAACGGTGGGCACATAGACCAAATCTCTGAAGCCATTCGAGATATTAAGGAAAATCCAAATTCCCGCCGTATTATTGTGAATGCTTGGAACGTGGGGGATCTTAACAACATGAACCTCCCACCCTGCCATATGTTCTTCCAGTTCTATGTGGCCAATGGCAAGCTCAGCCTTCAGATGTATCAGCGAAGCGCCGACACTTTCTTGGGAGTCCCATTCAATATAGCCTCTTATGCTCTCTTGCTCATGATGGTGGCCCAGGTTACTGGCCTGCAGCCAGGAGAGTTTATCCACACCTTAGGCGACACTCATATCTACAACAATCACTTGGAGCAGGTGAAGCTGCAACTCACCCGTGAACCTCGCCCACTGCCCCGTATGATTCTCAATCCAGAGGTTAAGAATATCTTCGATTTCAAATACGAAGACTTCCAGCTTGTGGATTACGATCCGCATCCGCACATTGCTGGCACAGTCTCTGTATAAATAAAAAATACAAAATACAAAATTGACCATCATAGCTGCCATAACAAAAGATAATGCCCTGGGCAGAGCAGGAGATATGCTGTATCATATCTCCGAAGATCTCAAGCGCTTCAAATCCATCACCATGGGGCATCCCTTAGTGATGGGTCGGAAGACATTTGAGTCATTCCCCAAGGGACCTCTCCCGGGTAGGCGCAACTGCGTAGTCACTCGAAATGCAGCTTACAAGCGAGAGGGCATAGAGACATTCCCCTCTCTTGAAGCCGCTCTTGAAGCCGCGCCAGACGCCATGATTATCGGCGGGGGAGAAATCTATCGCCAAGCTATGCCGCTGGCAGATAAGCTCGAAATCACAGAGATTGACGCTGTGGCTCCCGATGCGGACACTTTTTTCCCGGCTATTGATGCGAATGTTTGGAAAATCATAAGCGTGGGCGATTGGCGAGTTGATCCTCGCTCTGGAGTTCGTTACCGCTTCGTCTCTTATACCAAAGCTTAGCGCTCAAGATGCAACCGAAGATCCTGATAATATACACTGGAGGCACTATCGGCATGATTGAAGATGCCGATACTGGAATGCTCAAGCCATTTGACTTCACACATCTGATGGAAAATGTGCCTAAGGTAAAAAAGCTTGATTATCTCATAGACAATATCCAGTTCTGCCCACCAATCGACTCGTCGGATATGAGCATTGAGCATTGGCAGCAGATTGCCCGCCATATCTCCGACAACTACGACCATTACGATGGCTTCGTGGTGCTGCATGGCACCGACACTATGGCTTACACAGCCTCGGCCCTTTCCTTTATGCTTGAAAACCTGCGCAAGCCGGTAATTATCACTGGCTCCCAGCTCCCTATTGGCGAAGTGCGCACTGATGGTGAGGAAAATCTGATTACTGCCCTCCAGATAGCAGCTGCTCGCGACCTCAATGGAAAGCCCATGGTGCAAGAGGTGGCTATCCTTTTCGAGAATTACCTGTGGCGAGGCAATCGTAGCACTAAGCGCAGTGCTGACAATTTCAATGCTTTCAAGAGCAACAATTATCCGGAGCTTGCCAAAATCGGCCTTGACATTCAATACAACACCGAAGCCTTGGCTCGACCCATTTCCGAACCCCCGCTAAATCCCCGCCTCGCCATGGATCCCGCTGTAATGTCGATTGACCTCTTTCCCGGCATCAGCGAGACAGTGCTAAAGCATCAGCTCGCCACTCCGGGCATCAAGGGCATTGTGCTCCGCACTTTCGGGGCCGGAAATTCCCTTACTGCCCCGTGGTTCATTGAGGCTATCAAGAATACTATAGCCCGGGGTGTAGTAATTCTAAATGTCACACAATGCACCTCCGGGGCTGTGCGCAGCCGTTATCTCGCAGCCGGAATGCTGGCCGACTTAGGCGTAATCCCTGGGCGTGACATCACTTTCGAGGCGGCCATCACCAAGATGATGTACCTATTTGGCATCGGCCTCTCACCCGAGGCTGTGCGCAAATATCTCAACACTCCGCTTTGTGGGGAAGTGACCATATAGTTGCCTCTTCCCTATGACAAGGCTTCTCCTCTTCTTCCTCGCTTGGCTTTCTCTGCCTTTCGCCTCGGAAGCTTCAGTTATAAAGCCCGACCCTAAAATCGTCTCTGGCCAGCTGAAGAATGGCTTGACCTACATTGTTGTCCCCAGCCATAACACCAGCTATTATGTGCATGCCTTTCTGTGCAATAACATAGGCAGTGCAGTGGAGTTGGAAGATGAGCAAGGCATGGCGCATTTCATAGAGCATTGCGTGTTCGATGGCACTAAGAATTTTCCAGGCAATTCTCTTCGCGAAGAACTGGCAAAATCGGGCATTGACTTTGGCTCTGGCCTTAATGCCAGTACTGGCCAAGATTTTACTACCTTCAAAGTCACAGGCATCAATGGCCTAAACCCCGACTGTGTGCGAGTAGCCCTGCTTGCCCTCCACGACATGGGCAGTTGCGCCCTTATTGCAGATGAAACAGTGGAAAAAGAGCGCAAAATCATCCTGGAGGAGTGGCGACAAGGCAATGGGGCTCGCGAGCGCATCAGCCAGCTGATGCGTAATCATCTCTTCGGCTCCGATTCGCCTTATGCTCATCCCGTGATTGGCTCTCCGGAATTGATTTCAGATTTCACCCCACAGAGCCTTCGGGATTTTTATCAGCGCTGGTACACTCCGGATAATCAAGCCATTGTGGTTGTAGGAAATTTCAAGCCCAAAGATATTGTAAAGTTAATTAAAGAGATTTGGTCCGACATACCCGCAAATGATGCTCCGGTGGAGCGGCAATGGACACAGCTCCCGGATTTGGGCGAGCTCCGCACTGCCGTAATTCTGGATTCCGAGTTCCCCGGCTGCCAAATGGATATGTGGTTCCCTTCGAAGCCATTCCCTCGTGACCGGCGTAATACTACCGAGTATTTCAACAAGCAACTCACCGCATACATTGCCTCCAAGATTCTAAAGGAGCGCCTGGTAGATATTCTCTACTCTTCAAATTCTCCCTGGACTGCGGCACAAGCAGAATGGACTGATTTCTATGGTGCGGATTGCCGCGATGCGCTCCGCCTATATGTCCTCTATGACCGCAATCGGCGCTGCCAGGCCTTGCAAACATTAGTGGCTGAGGTGCGCCAAGCCGTGGAGATTGGCATTACACAGCCAGAGCTCGATTATGCTGTAACCAATCTCAGAGCTATTGCCGGCAATGCCGTCAAAGACTATGAAGAGATAAAGAGCGGCACTTTGGCCAATCGCCTTATCCGCCAATTTAACACTCGCAATGTGGCCTATGATGGCAATACTGAAAAGCTGCTATATGATCACTTTTGCGACACTATATCCTTGGCTGCCGTTAACAGTTTTCTCTCCGACATAGCTAGCCTCGACAACCTTGCAATTTCTCTTACGGAGAGCCAGGTGGACGATGCCGATTATCCCTCCAATGAAGATTTCAAGGCTCAGGTTCAATATCTCTGGCGCCGACCGCTATGCTCTGTTGGCTACGATAACAATAGAGGAGCAAAAATCCTAAGCGTAAACCCAATTCCCGGAAAGATTTTATCCACAGAGGAGGACTCCGAATTTAATGCGCGCATATACCGACTGAGCAATGGCAGCAGATGCGTAGCCGCTTTCTGCGATAATGAACTCGACCGCCTCACGGTGCGTGCCGTGCATCGTGGAGGCGAAAGCGCTACCATAGCCCTCGGCTACATAGAGGCTTACTATGGGCCAGAGCTATTTGAATTGGGCGGTATGGGGGATTTCTCAGCTTTGGATTTGCGCCGGATGTTGGCTCCTACCAAAATAGAGTTGGGCCTTAGACACCATCCCTACAGCGAAATACTCGAGGGAGAGTGCCGTGTGGATGAATTGGAGAAGCTGCTCCAGCTGATGCATCTTCGCCTGACCACAGTGCGCCAGGATACTGCCCTCTTTCACTCTTGGCTCACTCGCCAAAAGGGGTTGATAAATGATTGGCAGCGCGACCCCGGCCATGTGTTCGCCGACTCTCTCCGATGCGCGCTCTATGGACCTGGCAACAATTACATGCGCCTGCCCACTGTAGCCGATCTGGACACTCTTGATTATCAGCAAGCCCTGGAAATAATGCGCTCGCGAATGTCACAGCCGGAGCAATGGGATTTTGTGATCTCGGGCAACATCGATTTCAACCTTGTCGAACCCTTGATTGAAAAGTACTTCGCTTCACTGCATCAAGCTTCAGAGCCAAGCCATAAGCCCACAGGACATACTGAATTTCCCAGCCCGATTAATAGCCCTCGAAGAGCTCGTGAAGGTTGTTATGAGGTGCGCTTCATGAAGCCTATGGAGAAACCATTCACCAGAGTTTATCATGCCTATGAACTGCATCAGGATTACACCATAGCAGATGAGATGGCTATGCAAATATTAGCTGAAATTCTTAACCATACGCTCATCGAAAAAATCAGAGAAGAGGAGGGCGCCGCGTACTCACCCTTCGTGGGGGCGGTGTCGAGCGAAGTGGATGGCCTCCACAGCCTCTATGTAAGCATAGACACAAATGAGGAAATGGCCGAGGCCATTTCCTCATCAATTCGGGATGCCATAAAAGACATTAGTGATAAAGGGCTAAATCCAGAGCTGTATCAGCAAGTTTATCAAGGCATGTGCGAAGAAGAAAGTCGAGCCCGGTACTACCAAAGCTTTCCCATGACTTTCTATACTCATTACTTGCTCTACGGCGATCGCCATCCTGCCCAGAGAGCTGAAGCGCTGCGCTCCATTACTCTCGAAAGATTGCAACAGCTGGCCACCCAGCTGCTATCTGCTCCAGCTCAATATACTTTGATAATGACTGGAGAAAAAAGCACAGCGGATTAGATATGGGCAGCAATCCAAGCTCCCACCTCCTCGGTAGAGTAAGCCTTTGCTCCCGGCAAAGCTAAGTCGGGAGTGCGAATGCCTTCGTCAAGGCTGGCCTGTACGGCGCGGCGGATAGCAGCGCCCTCTTCCTTGAGGTCGAAATACTCAAAGAGCATGGCCACTGACAGAATCTGAGCCAAGGGGTTGGCGATGTGCTTGCCGGCAGCTTGAGGCCAAGAACCATGGATGGGCTCGAACACAGGGGTGCCTTCGCCTACCGATGCACTTGGGAGCAAACCCATTGATCCGCTGATCACGCTGCCCTCATCGGTTAGGATATCTCCGAAGGTGTTTTCGGTCACCATTACATCGAAGAACTTAGGCTCCTGAATCAGGCGCATGGCCGCATTGTCTACATACATGAAGTCTGTCTGTACGTCAGGATACTGGGGTGCCATCTCCTGGGCTACCTTGCGCCATAGGCGGCTTGATGCCAACACATTAGCCTTATCTACTACAGTGAGGTGTTTGCGACGGCGGCGTGCATAGTCGTAAGCCACTTTGAGGATGCGTTCAATCTCTGGGCGTGTATATGCATTGGTGTCATAAGCGCGCTCATCGCTCTCATACTTTTCTCCGAAATACATTCCGCCGGTGAGCTCGCGCACGCAGATAAAATCTGCTCCCTCTACCAGTTCGCGGCGCAGGGGGCTCTTGTCGAGCAAGCACTCAAAGGTCTCCACCGGGCGGATATTGGCAAAGAGGCCGAGCTGCTTGCGCATAGCCAGCAGACCTTGCTCAGGGCGCACCTTGGCCGCCGGATTGTTATCAAATTTTGGATCGCCTACGGCTGAGAAAAGCACAGCGTCGCTCTTCTTGCATATCTCATAAGTCTCTGGCGGGAATGGATTGCCTACAGCATCGATGGCTGCTGCTCCGCACAGAGCATACTCATATTCCACTTCGTGACCGTACTTTACGCATACGGCCGACATCACATCTACTCCTACGGCGCTAATCTCGGGTCCAATCCCATCGCCGGGCAGTACAGCAATTTTCAGTTTCATCTTATTTCTCGATTAGGTTTAGCATTTTTATTGTAGCCTTAATGGCGGCCTCTGTCTGGTCGGCATCCAAGGCGTGGGTGCGGTATTGTTTATCGCCATGGCTCCAAGAGATTGAGGTTTGCACCAAGGCATCGGTGCGACCTCCTGGTGGTATCTTCACCACATAATTGGTGAGCCAGGGGAATTCGAGGCCAAGCTTTTCGGTGTAAATGTGCTTCACTGCCTTTACAAAGGCATCGTACTGACCATCACCCATGGCCGATTCCTCATATACCTGGCCATCGTATTCAAGCTTCACGCTGGCCATAGGCTTGAGCCCATAAGCAGTGGTGACCATGTAGCTCAGGAGTTTCACCTTATCATCCGGAGTGGAGTGCTTGAGCACATCTGACACTATATAGGGCAAATCCTCTTGGGTGACGAGCTGCTTCTTGTCGCCGAGCTCGATTATTCGGTCAGTCACCCTGCGCGTCTGCTCTGGGGTGAGATATAGCCCCAGCTCTTCGAGATTTTTGAGGATATTGGCCTTTCCGCTATTCTTGCCTAACGCATATTCGCGCTTGCGCCCGAAGCGCTCAGGCAGCAGGTCGTTGCAATACAGCGAATTTTTCTTGTCTCCATCGGCATGCACGCCAGCCACCTGTGTAAATACGCTATCGCCAATAATAGGCTTGTTCGGCGGGATAGCGATGCCGGAATAGCTTTCCACAAGGCGGCTGATGTCGTTAAGTCTCTCTTCGTTGATGCTTGTCTTTGCGCGGAAATGGTCCTTCAGAATGGCTTGCACGCTCGATAGTGGGGCATTGCCTGTGCGCTCTCCCAAGCCGTTGACTGAGGTATGTATGCCTTTGCAACCGCATAGCACTGCCCCAAGCACGTTGGAGATGGCCAAGTCGTAGTCATTGTGGGCGTGGAAGTCGAAATGCAGAGTTGGGTAGCGCTTTACCATTCTGCGCATGAAATTGATGCATTCCAGCGGATTTAGCACTCCCAATGTATCCGGGAGCATAAAGCGCTTGATGCCGATATCGCAGATGCCATCCATAAGCTCAAACACATAGTCGGGCGAGTTGCGCATGCCGTTGCTCCAATCCTCCAAGTACACATTCACTCCGATGCCTTGGCTGGCAGCATACTCCACTGACTTGCGGATATCAGCTATGTGTTCCTGCGCTGTCTTGCGAAGCTGTGTCTCGCAATGCAATTTAGAGCCCTTAGTGAGCAGATTGATGTTCTTGCATCCGCAATCTCGGATCCAGTCTATTGACACATTGCCATCCACAAATCCGAGCACCTCTACCCTATCGAGCACGCCAGCAGACTTAGCCCAGCGGCAAATATTGCTCACGGCCTGTTTCTCGCCATCGCTCACGCGGGCCGATGCCACCTCGATGCGGTCAACATTGACATCCTGAAGCAGCTTGCGCGCAATCACAAGTTTCTCGTGCGGCAAGAATGACACTCCGCTGGTCTGTTCGCCATCGCGGAGCGTGGTGTCCATTATTTCAATAAAAGTCTGAGTCATATAATTTAGGTTTTAGGCTTAAGTATTGGGATCGGGGTGCAGCCTTAAGCCTTACGCCTCAAGCCTTAAGCCTTACGCCTTATGCCTTGCTCTTCTCGTATGCCTCTATCTTGGGCTGGTTCTCAAGCAGAAAATCGATGTCATCGAGAGCGTTCATCAAGCAATATTTCTTATAGCTGTTGAGCTCGAAATGCTCGGTCTCGCCCGTGGCCATGTTGGTGACAGTCTGGTTGGGCACATCAACCTTGACCTCTGTCTTGGGGTCAGCGGCGATACTGGCGAACAGATTAGCCAAGAATTGCTCGCTTACCACCACGGGGAGCACAAAATTGTTGAGTTCGTTATTTTTGTGAATGTCGGCGAAAAAGCTGCTGATTACCACGCGGAAGCCATAGCCGGCGATAGCCCAGGCAGCATGCTCGCGGCTGCTGCCGCTGCCGAAATTCTTGCCTGCCACCAAGATTTGGCCGCTGTAGGTGGGATCATTAAGCACAAAACCGGGCTTAGGATTGCCCTCGCTGTCGTAGCGCCAATCGCGGAATAGATTGTCACCAAAGAATTTTTCATCGCGAGTGGTGGCTTTCAGAAAGCGTGCGGGGATGATTTGGTCTGTATCCACATTCTCCAGAGGCAGAGGCACGCAAGTGGATTGTATTATATCGAATTTAGCTTTCATAGTGTGCGGGGATCAGTGATTTTACCTGTTACTGCGGCAGCAGCTGCTACCAGTGGGCTGGCAAGGATGGTGCGGGAGCCGGGGCCCTGGCGGCCTTCGAAATTGCGGTTGCTTGTGCTCACAGCCAATTTGCCGGCCGGTATCTTATCATCGTTCATGGCCAAGCAAGCCGAGCAGCCGGGCTGCCGAATCTGGAAACCTGCTGCTTCGAGCTCCTTATCCAAGCCCTCTGCCTTGATCTGGTTCATCACATTCCAAGAGCCCGGCACCAGCCAAGCTGTGACGCGAGGATCCTTCTTGCGGCCCTTCACCACTGAGGCGAAGGCTCGGAAGTCCTCTATGCGGCCATTGGTGCATGCTCCTAAAAATACATAGTCCACCGGGGTGCCAAGCAGGCTCTGGCCGGGCTTGAAGCCCATATAATTGAGAGATTTTTGATAAGATTCGCGCCCAGCTTCTGGCACTGTGTCCAGGGCTGGAATCTTCTGGGTGATGCCCATGCCCATTCCGGGGTTGGTGCCATAAGTGACCATGGGCTCTATGTCGGCGGCATCGAACACAAGCTCTTTGTCGAAGACTGCATCCTCGCCGCTTTTCAATGTGCTCCAATATTCTACAGCCTTGTCCCAGTCTGCTCCCTTAGGAGCGTATTCGCGGCCCTTGATATATTCAAATGTCACCTCGTCGGGGGCAATGAAGCCTCCGCGAGCGCCCATCTCGATGCTCAGATTGCAGAGGGTCAAGCGGCCCTCCATGCTCAGGCTCTTCACGGCATCGCCAGCGTACTCTACAAAGTAACCAGTAGCCCCGGAGGTGGTGAGCTTTGACATCAGGTATAGGGCTATGTCCTTGGCGGTCACGCCGGGACCCAGCTTGCCATTGATGGTGATGCGCATGCTCTTGGGTTTCTGCTGCAGTATGCACTGCGAGGCGAGCACCATCTCTACCTCGCTGGTGCCGATGCCGAAGGCTACGGCTCCCATGGCCCCGTGGGTGCTGGTGTGGCTGTCGCCGCACACTATTGTCATGCCGGGGAGCGAGAGACCCAGCTCCGGACCTACCACATGGATAATGCCATTCTTGGGGTGAAGCATCCCGAAATGGGTAAGGCCGAAATCCTCAGCATTTTTCTTCAGGGTCTCCACCTGCTTCTTGCTCACTGGATCCTCAATGGGCTTGTCCTGATCATGGGTGGGAGTATTGTGATCAGGCATGCAGAAAATCTTCTCTGGGCGCAAGCATTTGCGACCACGAGCGCGCATGCCCTCAAAAGCTTGGGGACTGGTCACCTCATGGCAATAGAGGCGATCGATGTAAAGCTGTGTGGGGCCATCGGTGACATTTTGCACCACATGCGAGTCCCATATCTTATCGAAAAGTGTATTCATATTTGTAGGCTTGAGGCTTGAGGCTTAAGGCAAAAGGCCGCCAGGTTGGACCTTGGGTCTTAACCCTAAAGCCCGGATTACTTTTTTGAATTTATTTATACAATCTATGTAGGCCTCCGCGCTGGCGGTCACAATGTCGGTGTTGGCTCCGAAGCCGTAGTACATGCGGCCATCGTATTCCACTTGCATATGCACCTTGCCCACATCGTCGCTGCCCTTGGAGATGGCTTGGATGGTGAACTCTTTAAGCGTCATCTGGCGCTTGATGATATTCTTGAGGGCCTTGATGGCAGCGTCCACTGGGCCATTGCCGCTGGCGCTTGCTTCAAATTTTTCGCCGGCAATGTCCAAGCCGATGCAAGCCACGCTCTTCACGCCCATGCCGGTGGTCACCTGCAGGTAGTCGAGCTTTACGGCATGGCTCTCGCTGCGGTCGGCTCCCGCAAGCATCAGGATATCATCATCATTGATCTCCTTCTTCAGGTCGGCTAATTTCAGGAAAGCTTCATAGAGCTTGTCGAGTTTGTCGCCGTCCATCTCATATCCAAGCACGCTGAGGCGATGCTTCAGAGCGGCGCGGCCGCTGCGGGCGGTGAGCACGATGCTATTGTCATCGATGCCCACATCCTTGGGCGACATTATTTCATAGGTCTGCACATTCTTCAGCACACCATCCTGGTGGATGCCGCTGCTGTGAGCGAATGCGTTGCGGCCCACGACTGCCTTGTTGGGCTGCACGGGCATATTCATCAGGCTGCTCACCATGCGGCTGGTGGGGTAGATTTTGGTAGTGTTGATATTGGTGTCAATGCCGATGTTGTGGTGACATTTCAGGATCATGGCCACCTCTTCGAGGCTGGTGTTGCCAGCGCGCTCGCCGATGCCGTTGATAGTCACCTCTACTTGGCGCGCGCCGTTGAGCACGCCGGAGATGGTATTGGCTGTAGCCATTCCCAAATCATTGTGGCAGTGGGTGCTCAGGATGGCTTTCCCGGCGCTCAGCCCGTCCACATGCTCCATCAGATATTTGATTTTGGCTCCATATTCGGCTGGCAGGCAATAGCCGGTGGTGTCGGGGATATTGACTACTGTGGCCCCGGCCTTTACCACTGCATCCACCACGCGTGCGAGGTATTCGTTTTCGGTGCGGCCGGCGTCTTCGGCGTAGAACTCCACATCCTCGACAAATTTCTTGGCGAACTTCACAGCGGCCACAGCGCGCTCGATGATTTCTTCGCGATTGCTGTTGAATTTGTATTTGATATGGCTGTCGCTGGTGCCTATGCCGGTGTGGATGCGCTTGTGCTTGGCAAATTCCAGAGCCTCGGCTGCCACGCGTATGTCTTTCTCCACAGCTCGCGTCAGGGCGCAGATTGTGGGCCAGGTCACTGCCTTGGAGATTTCCACCACAGAGTTGAAATCGCCAGGGCTCGACACTGGAAAACCAGCTTCGATTACATCCACGCCAAGCAGCTCCAGGGCCTTGGCTACTTGTATTTTCTCAACGGTGTTGAGCTGGCAGCCCGGCACCTGCTCGCCGTCGCGCAGCGTAGTGTCGAAAATAAAGAGTCTCTCGCTCATAAGTAAGTCGTATTTTTACCTTAATCTAAATATGCATATTTCATATTGTAGCCCGCAAATCACTCCTTGCCGGTTACAATTCTTTATAATTCACCTAAAATAACTGCAAAATTATAAATTTTTCCCCAATTTCCCAAATAAATCTACTCCACCCACTGAGAAATCATCTACAAATATTTCAATGGTTATATTACCACATCATGCCGATAAGCCAAAATTGGATAGCATTGGCAACTGGATAGTCAATGTTGTCTCGCAGCACTATGTTAGCCTTTTTGGGTTTCTATCTTTTCAACAAAGATATAAAATCTTTTGGAGACAGATAGATTTTTGCGATTTTATTCTTGGAACAGAAAGATTTACCATGACCAACATTATTTATTGTGCCAAGGAAAGGTCAGAGAGTCGTTTGAAGAAAGGTAATTTCGATGGTATCTTGATATGCGTGGGGTCAAAATCCTTTAGAGGTCTTACCGTGTCTCTTAGGGTAAATACAAGATATGCCTCGCCTCTGCTCGGACTAAAGCCTTTTTCTTCCAACTGACGCTTGGTAGCAAGTCGCGGCGGCTTGGTGCGATCCACCTCAAAAACATTACGGCTATCTTCATTATGAAGCAAGATGTATTTAGTGCGCTCAAAGCCCGAAGTTAATTGAGCTGAAGGACCTTCTAATCCAATTGGTATGTAGTAAAGTTTTGTCCTTACTATGATATCCCAATTGGCAGGCTTGTAGTAACCAATTAACATAATATCCTCAGGCTTGGGTTTCTCCTCAGAGACATATATTAATCCTTTTTGTGGTATAGACTCTTTAATCTGTTCATATTTAGTTTTGTCCAATAGTATCTGCTTCAAATGTTCACGAAGTAAAGCCCCCTCTTTTGTGGGGTCATCCACCGATGGGAGCAGAGGAAAAGCACCGATGTTAACGGTGGCAATACTTTTGAAATAGTAGCGTTCCCGTACTTTGTTATCAGTCGTGCGTCCTGGAAATAAAATGTATCCTCCAATGATTTCTTTAGCCGCATGCTTTTCCTGTCCTCTTCCATAATATATCGCATCTCGATATCTATGCATTTGGTTGATTGCATCCGATGGCGGATAATCCGCATAATCTTCGTGGTCTGAATCTCGATCACCAGCATTGTCATCATCCAGCACCCTATATTTTACATCATAGAGATATGTAAGGATAAACCCGTCTGGTTTAATGATATTAAGCACGATGTCAGGGCGTTGCTCGGTGGTTGCTGTATGCATATCACCAGATTTGCGATTATAGGTATGTTGATAATGTAATTCTACCTTATCTCCAGATGAGTCTTTTTGGTATGTTACAATATGCTCCATTTCTTTCGCTAAGAAAGGATCAAAGCCTCCAGCCCGCTTTTCCTTAATACAAGATTGTCCCTCGGGTGTATTGCGATCTATTCCTAGGATATCCTCTATGAGCTGCTTCATCTTAAGGAAACACCATAGTTCGTATAATTCCCAAATGGGGCGCACACCTATATCTGTACTGCCCTCAATAAGAGCAAGACCACTATTTAGGATCTGCCAAGCTCGATATACCTGTGAATAGCCTGTTCGCTTCTGCAGTACTATACTTTCCTGCCTGAACCCATCAAATCTTCCCACTTTTGCAAATAACCTATTTCGAGTCAACGAGTCAATTTCTAATTGATAAGACCGAAGCTCAAGCTCTTCTTCATAGGATAATTCTGCGGAGAAATTTCTTCGAAGTTCACCCAATACGGATTTCAATCGTTGCCCGATAGATGCTAATGTATATTTTACAAAACGATTTTCACGAGTGTCCACTGTGTTTTCTGCGATTTCATTATGAAATCGGATATGATCCAAGCCCTTTGTATCTTTAGCCTCAAAGAACTTTTCAGCCAATTGTGGCGACCACCTCTTAATTTGGTCTGCTCTATGGTAATAGGTATTGCGTTGTTCCCTAAAGTGTGGCTTGTGGACTATGTATGAAACCGCTTGCAAATAGTCTGTAACAATAGATTTGAAAATTGACAGCCATATAAGGTTGTTATTTTCACTGCCACCTCTTTTAAAGCTCTGGAAAGTCTTTGTAAGGTATTTGAATACAAGACCATTGTATTCTCGGTTTATCTCATCAATGATATGCTGTCCATCTGTTTTGATGTCAAGCTTTGGTGACACTATAAAGAAATCGAATGAGTCAGTACGCTCAGGCTGATCCTTTGGTTTGTACCGGTAGCGAAGCGAGAATTTTCCTGGCTCATTGAGGAAATCCAGAGAACCATTTAGGAAAACCAGATTTCCACCCCTAAATAAATTGAACCGATCAGTTACATCTTTGGACGGGTGTATGATTTTAGGCTCACCTTCAACCCCTTTAAACTTAATAGAGAATGTATAAACATTAGTCTCATACATTACAGGCCAAAGGCCATCCCAAATACTTGCTGATGAGGGAAATTGTACACTATTACTGAAATTTTGAGGGTCGGCTAAGGATAGAAAGCCTTGCCGTGAGGCTTGATAGGTGCAGTAAGATGAAGCCTTATCTGATACTCGGCCCCTGAATCTTCGCCATGAGTCGGCGATGGAGTTGGTGGCGACTTTTATCTCCACCATTCCATCTTCGCTAATGTAGCTCAAGACCTCCATAGTCTCAGAGATTTACGGCCAAAAACTTGTAAAGTGTTTTTGCTCCAAGCCCTGTCTCATTTCATGTACTTTTGCATTTGCTTTGGGGAAAGATGTCTCTGTCCATGAGTATAGCTGGTCCAAAGTGTCTTTCAGCTCATCGCTTCCTTGGATTCTTGGCAATATTTTCATCATCAGAATATCGTCAAATGCATTATTGAGCAATGACTTGCCATCTGCCTCTGGCATTTCTTCACGAAGTGCGCAGAAGTATAATAAAAGTTCGTTCTCAACTCTATATGCAATACGGAATGGGGTACCTGTAAGGATAGAATCAATCCCCTCTAACATCGAAATGGCTTCATTGTACAATAAGAGTTGATCTTCTGATTTTAGAGTGAGATAGGCATCTCTGGCTGCAGCGAACTTGGGAATGAAGAACTCCGCACCTACATAATTTACCGGATATTTTAATGTATCGGATTTTTCTAAATCAAGCATCGAGTGGAAATCCACTTTGTTCATCTCAATGGTCATGGCTCGATCAATAACTTTGCGTGAGAATTGGCAAGTAGTATCGTCCATGTTGACAGTGCCAACGACAATAAGATTTTGGGGCAGTGTAATTCCGTTTTCAGTAAATGATGCCCATATCCCTGAATCTCCCTTCTCAATTGATTCGTAAATTGGGTTGGATTTCTCGGGCTTTACGCCATAATAAGAGCGTTTAAAATCATCTATGTGAGTACAGAAAATCTCTCTCTTTATCAAAGCATCGCTTACGATTGTACCGTCCTTAAGTTTACGACTTTCTAATACGCTTAGAAATTCTGCGAAGTATTGTTCAACAGGAGCTAAATTCATCTCATCGAGGCAAACAAAGAATGGTGCTTTAGGGTTAATCCATGCTTTAATCAAAAAATTGATAAAAGGTGTCACCACATATTGCTGCTGTATTGAAGAGAAGTAACCCAACAGATCTGTTGAGTCATGCCAATTAGGTTTTACTTCAATCATGCAATAGTTGCCAGGGGTGACCTCTTTTTCATCTTGAAGAGAGGGAGGACAGCTTGCAAAAGCCATCTCTTTAACAATTCTGCTCTTACCAGTGCCACTAATGCCAGCTAATAGTAAAAACGGCTTAGTCCGCATCGCGGCAAGATATGTAGAATAATTAGCATCAATAGGCTTATTCCTAAGATCAATGGCTTTGGGGTAGGGAGAGGCCAAAGAGTTCCCAAACTCAGGGAAGAGTGCTTCTATCTCCTTGCCAGAGAACACATACCCCTGTTTCTCTGTAAATGAAATTGGGAGAGTTTCAAGGATGGGAGCACTTTCCTCTTCTCCAGGAAGCAACTCGTCCACTAATTCTGTAGAATACCGTTTGAGTAATCCTCCTTTAATACCATGGTAGAGATTGGCTCCCGACATATCACTTTTGTCAATATCGAGATTGATATATCTACAAACCCACAAAGCAAGTGCTAAACGAATTTTATCTGAAGGAAGATAGTGTAATAAATTAGGGTAATAATGTAAATTTCGAAGTAAAACTCCCTCTTTAATATTAAACAATGGGGCATTCCCTCGTTGAGGATAATCTAAAACCATTCCTCCATTGTTAAGCGATAGCTTTACTTGACCAACCGAATAGAAATTGCTTCCAATGTTGTAATCCCCATTGTGTTCCTTTAGGGGTAGGTAGAATTGAGCAGTGTAGGTTCTTTCTTTATCACAGATATAACAGAAATTGCCTACATATTGATTAAACTTGTTCTTATCCTCTCTATTGCGTGTGTCACAATCTCGGCCTTGACTTTTATAAAATTGATCTAAAGCGAAAAAGTATCGTAAGGCGCTTACAGTCTGTGTTGCACCCTGTGCATTCTTGTCTGGATGCATCTCTGATAAGGCCACATAGGAGGCCATTATCATCTTTTTAGAAATATAAGCCATGGTTATTGTTCAATAGTTTTAATTAGTGATGAGGCTACCACCCAGGCCATAATTGGTGGTACTGCATTTCCTATTACTTTGTACCGTGATTGTAAAGGTATTGATGAGAATGAATATTCATCAGGAAATGACTGGATACGAGCAATTTCACGTACTGAATATCTGCGATTTTCCACTGGATGCGTAATTCCACAATTTTCAGGTTGGGCAGAAGCTGTTATGGTTCCATTAATTTCTCCATAAGCAAATCGTCTAAAGAATTTGGGAGCATGATATTTCTTGGGATCATTATAGATTTTCAGGAATCGTGGAGATAATTTCTCAGGAGGAATATCTTTCCACGAACGCCCTTCGAATACCGATGCAGGTAAGTTGCTTATATTCGAACTTGTTGAGAAATATTTTATAGCATCTGCTCCATGAGTACAGGGCCCGATTGTTTCAATCATGTTCTGTGTGGCTTTACTATATTCCCAAACTTCATTATCAGGAAGTTTCTCCACTCCACTGAGAATAGAACCAAGCATCAATGGGAAATGCGTGCCTTCGGTTACTGAGGGAATGTTTAGCTGTTTGACTAACTTATCCATGGTATCGAAGTCAAAAGCACCTATTTCTTTATCTACCCCTATAATAAAAAATCGATATCTATTTTGAGGCACTCCGTAATTACTGGAACAAACCAATTTTGAAGACACATTGTAACCTAAAGATTCCATTCGCTTTCTTATCTCATTCGGTACAGTCTCTCCATCAGGCATTTTTGAAGACATGATGCCTCTTACGTTTTCAAAAACAAAAGCTTGTGGGCGAAAACCCTTTCCTATTTGTCCCTTAATTATTCTCTCACATTCTTCAAATAATGTTCCCCGTCCATTGTGATCGTTAACTCCTTTTCGATTTCCTGCATTTGAGAAAGGTTGGCATGGGAATCCAGCAAGCAAAATGTCAAATTCGGGTATGTCCTTAATGTCAATCATCCTTATGTCTTTAAGGATGCATTCTGACCCATTGTTTGTGAGTAGCGGATTTGAATTATAACACATCGTTGCATCTTTGTCAAAGTCATTGGCAAAGACAATCTCGGTTGGTAGTTTAGGATATGATATCCCCATGAAGTCAAATCCTCCGGTAAACCCAAGGTCCAACCCTCCACAACCTGAGAAAAGAGATGCAATCCTATACAATGGCATTTTTATTCTATTAGCTTTAGGCAAAGGTACGAATAAATTCCGATATAATCTTTGTTGACTATGTGAATTTTTGTTTCAATTACAAAACTTATTGATTGTGTTTCTGTCACAGAAAGATTTCTCGGTGGATACTCTGACTTTTGCCTCTCATTTATCGGAAGCGACTATGACCGTCATATGCTATTTTAGCGAGATGTCTGCTTCTTCGATTGTGGAGAGACTTTCTTTTGATAGGGCTGGATGATGCGATAATCGGCTTGCTTGATTTCTAATTGTCTTCTCAAACAAGTTGCGTACAAAGCGTGCGTTGCCAAAATTACGATCTTTATCTGCGTAAGCCTGGCGCAAAATGGTTTTCAACTGTGCTCGAGCTGAATCGGTTATGCCAAAATCGTACTTCTTAAGATTGGCATCGAATATGCGCTCGAGCTCATCTGGTGTGTAGTCATCAAACTCTATATACCTTGTAAATCTCGATTGCAACCCGGGGTTGGTGTCGATGAAATTTTTCATTTCATCAGTATATCCGGCAAGGATTACTATCAAGCGGTCCCTATCATCCTCCATGCGCTTTAGCAAGGTAGCGATAGCCTCGGGACCATAATCATTGGAAGAACCCGTAGCCAAGGAATAGGCTTCATCAATAAAAAGAACTCCATCCAAAGCAGAGTCAACAATCTTATTTGTTTTTACTGCGGTTTGCCCTACATATTCGGCCACAAGGCCAGAGCGGTCAGTCTCTACAAGGTGACCTCCCTTTAAAATCCCCAAACTCTTGTATATTTGAGCCACAATGCGAGCTACCGTGGTTTTACCTGTGCCAGGATTACCTGTAAATACACAATGATAGGTAACCGGGATTGTTTTTAGGCCTTCTCGTTCGCGAGCGTTCTGCATCTTGACTAAGTTAATGATGGACTGAATTTCGGTTTTGACAGAGCGCAGCCCTACTAACCCATTTAGCTCATCAAGTAATTGCTGCTCTGTCAATTGCTCAGTTGGGTCATTCTTTTTCCGCTTGTCTTTATCCTTGACAAAGTAAGCCTTGGTTACCTGCTCAATCTGCTTTATAACTTTCGCTTGGGTTTCATCTTCCTCTACTTCTACGGTATTGGCAAGGCAAAATGCGAGAGAAAACAAACAACAACTATATGTCTTTACCAGCTCCTTCGGTACTTGGGCATCCCTCAATAATTCCACCAATAAAAATTTGTCTTGGTCATAATCGATCGAAAATTGATCTTTGAAAGTCTGATATGATTCACGAGCTAAAGCGTAGGGATACATATCCTCTCTAATCCATAAATCGCCGCTGGGATCTATTATTTTGGTGAAAAAAATAGCCACAGGCAGGGCTCGTCGGTCCCTGAAGCTAACACCAGGAAGCACCTTCTCATACACTTTTATTACATCATTTATGGCAAGAAATGACACTCGGTTATTAAGGCCCTTAAAGAAATGATGTTCTTTTTCTGGATTATCGGTATACTCGATTGTGAATTATTTTATGCAGAACCTCTAATACATTTGGATCTTTATTCAGATTGGAGATAGAATTATACATTGCATCGGCAACGTTTTTCGCAATGACCACTAATGTGGATAATGACACTTCTTTACTTTCTTCTATTTGGTCTGGGGATGCTTTTGTAATTATAGAATTAGGATTTCGATATGTACCATCTCCTGTTGACTCCTTTACAATCTCATGATGCTTATCATCAATGGGATAATTTTCAGAATCATCTACCGATGCCGCCTGCAATTTTTGGATTGTCTGCTCTATGCTTTGTCTTTGATTGTTGGAATAAGTACTATTTGTTGGGTATGAATACCTGCTCTCCTCTTTTTCTTTGTTTGGAGTGTATAAGCAAGAAAGAATCACAATTAAGATTAGCACACCTATTATTAGCCATGCTACTAATGGTGAACATGTACTAAAGAGAAATATGAGAAAAAATACGAATAATCCTATGTAAAGACATCCTTTCATAGTCTGGTCATTTTTGATTGAAGTAAAGACATGCAAATTTAGCCTTTTTCTTCAAAATCATCAACAAAAATGAACCTTAAACCAAATTTTCTCTTTTTTCCAAATTTCCAAATTAGGGCTTAGGGCAAAAAACATCAACCAGCTGGCGGGGTGAGCTCGCCAGCGAGGTTGGCGGGGATGTAGGTGGCGACTTGAGCGGGGGAGAGGCCTTGGCCGAAGAGATGCATCAGCTTGGTGGAGGCCGCCTCGAAGGTCATGTCCAGGCCGGAGATGACCCCGGCCTTGGCCAGCATGTCGCCAGTATAGTACCTCTTTTCTTCTACTCCCCCATTTTCGCATTGGGTTACATTCACTATCACCATGCCGCGAGCCGTGGCTTCCGATAGAGCATCCGTAAACCAGGACTCAGTAGGCGCATTCCCTGCTCCGAAGGTGCGAAGAACTACTCCCTTAAGACCAGGGACCGACAACTGATTGCGCAGATTAGCCTCAGTGATGCCAGGAAAAAGATAAATGCAGCCGATATTGACATCCATAGCGGGCTTCAAGTCGAGCGGCGCATCAGTGGAGGGGCGCATCAGCGCATCGCGGTTGTAATTGATATGCAAATCCATCTGAGCCAGCACAGGATAATTGTAGCTATAGAAAGTGTCGAAATTGGTGGAGGAATGCTTAGTGGCCCTATTTCCACGCACCAGATAATCATTAAAAGATATTGCCAGCTCTTGCACCATGGCCTGGCCCGATTGAGGGTCACGCGCAGCAGCAATCTCGAGGGCTGTGATTAGATTCTCTGTGCCATCTTCGCGGTCTTCGCCTATTGGGAGCTGGCTGCCAGTGAGGATAACCGGTTTGCTGTTGCCACGGAGCATAAAAGAGAGAGCCGAGGCAGTATAGGCCATAGTATCCGTGCCATGGAGCACCACAAAGCCATCGTACTTATCGTAACCGGAAGCAATATAGTTGGCAATAGTGGCCCAATGACCAGGATTCATATTTGATGAATCAATCGGTGGATCAAATTGCACATGATCTATATCGAGCCCTAAGTCTCCAATCTTAGGGACATTATCAATGAGATGGTCGAAATCAAAGGGGCGCAAAGTATGGGTCTTGGGATCCTCTATCATCCCGATAGTGCCTCCTGTATATATCATCAGTATTTTCAGAGCCATGGTGCAGAGAGTATTTGTTAGACACACAGATACAACAATTCTGCGCCTACACCTGTTCAACCCCCACTGCTCTACTGCTCTGCTTCTGGTGTGACTTGCTCGTAATCTGAGACGGGACGATTGGGATTGCGCGGGAACCAGCCTCGGAGCACTCTTTTGCGCTGTTCGAATAGCTCTCCGATGCTCCACAGAGAAGAAGCGCCGAATACTCCCAGCACTGCAGAAAGGAAAGTGTCGGATACAAACAAAGCACCCACCACAAATGCTACTCCCGCAATCAGAAACCAGTACCAAGGCCGCGTACCCCAATAATATTCCACCTTTATCACTATCGGGTGAAACAAGCCAATTATCAGAAAAGTGCTCGCAGCTATAAGCAAGCCCAAGAAATGCAATTCCATAAAACTAAATTCTATTTCAGGCAAAGTTACGAAAAAGACACGAAACTCTTACAATCTCTTTTTCTTTTGATTATGCGGGACTATTTACCTTGCAGGCGATGGAGATTGCAACCCAGGAGAGTACCGTCCTGAGCTCGAAGATGCATGCCATTGCCCTTGCAATAGCGGAAGAATGAGCAATCAGCGCACTGGCCCTGACGCATCCACTCTCGATCACGGACTGGCTCGAACTTCTGCTGCCATACCTCCCAAAAATCATCGCGATAGATATTGCCTTGGTCCAGATGCGAGCGGATGCTCAAGCAGCCTGAAATCGAGCCATCGATGCGAATGGATGCCACGCTTATGCCTGCATCACAGCGATAGAAATAATCACGCACTTCCCCCTCATACCGGCCTAAAAATCCCTCACAGCAATATGACACATGTATGCCTCCATTCTGGGCCCTCCAACGCTTGATAGTGTCCAGCAGGCTACGATATTGCTCTGGCGTGAGCTGAAGCTCAGGATGCTGTGCGGCACGGCCCACAGGAAAGATGGTAAACAATCTCCAATTCCTCACTCCTATATCCGAGAGCATATCATACATGGCTTGCAAATGGGGCAAATTGCGCTGATGCACACAAGTCACGATATCCCACTTTACATCGGGCACCTTCGCCATTAAGCTAATAGCATTAATGGCGCGGTCATAGCTCTGCGGATGTCCGCGCAGCCAATTGTGGTCATCTTTCTGGCCATCGAGGCTGATAGTGAGCGCATGGAGGCCAGCCTGGCGCAGACTTTCGATGCGTCGAGCATCAAGCAAAAGGCCATTGGTGACAATGCCCCATGGAAACTCCCGCTTGTATAGCTCCAAGCCCACCGCCTCAAGGTCCTTGCGCACCAGCGGTTCGCCACCGGTGATTATTATCGACACCTTATGAGAGTCAACATGCGGCTTTATTCCATCAATCACACGCAAGAAGTCTTGGGCAGGCATATCGGGGGTGGAAGCCACATGCTTGCAGTCGCTTCCACAGTGAAGACATGAGATATTGCACCGCTGGGTGCACTCCCAGAATAGCTGACGCAGCGGATGCTCCTTTGCCTTATCCTTATGCAGGAGCCTATCGGCCTCAAGCACTATTTTCTTTCTTAGCGATAATTCCATATAATTATAATCGCAAATTTAACGGAAATCTTGCAATTGGACACGAAAAAATTTGTATCCCCCAAGAAAAGTACCTACATTTGCCAATAATTTTATGGTTTTACTGCAAGATTTTGGCAAAATCGGGATTATATTATTGTAAAACCACTTCAAATGAATATGAAAATTACGGATTCTTTACTCAATTACCCATTGCTGCATAAGCTCTTAGTGGGCGTCCTCGCTCTCTTAGGCTTTTCTTCCTGCCACTCTGACGAAGAGGAGGATGATTATCCGTGCATGTACGGCATGCCAGTCACTACGTTTGAGGTCAAGGGCACTGTTACCGATGCCCAAAATAATCCCGTGTATAAGGCCGCTATTGTGCCCAAGAACGCAAATATTAGCGATAGCGATTATGGCAAGCCTACAGGCGCAATCGCAGAGGACTGGTGCGGCGATTACTATCAGGAAGCGGACACCATACTCACTGACCAGCAGGGCCAATACGCTTTCATTATACATGACTACTGGAGAAATAAGAACATCCGCATCGTATGCCTGCCCCCCAATGATTCTGATTTGGCTGCAGACTCCACCGAAGTCACAGTGGAATATCCCAACTCCGATGGCGCCTGGGTATCCTGGGGCGATGCTACTGTGGATTTCTCTCTCAAAAGCAAATGACCACGACACACTGAGCGATCTGTAATACACGGCAATGATCGGGGGCAGCGACGAACTCTTACTCATCAATGCTCTAAAGCAAGGTGACCGAAAGGCTATGCGTGCGGCTTACGAGCTGCACGCCGGCTATCTCACTGCCGTATGCTCCCGATATCTTGCCAACGCCGAGGATGTGAAAGACGCTTTGCAAGAGGCCTTTATAAGAATTTTCTCCAGCATTGTCACTTTTCAGCCTCGCAGCGATGCTTCATTGCGCTCGTGGATGACACGAATTGTGGTCCACGAAGCAATCAGAATCTTGCAGCGCAGTCAACGCCTCTCTTTCATCGAAACCATGGATCAAGTGCCCGACACATCAGATGAAGCAGAAATCGACTGCGAACTAATCCCATTCTCTGCCATCCAAGAGATGATACAGCAGTTGCCCGATACATATCGCACAGTGCTTAACCTATATGTATTCGAGCAGCGAAGTCATAAGGAAATTGCCTCATTGCTGGGCATAAAAGAGAATACATCAGCATGCCAATTTCACCGGGCCAAGAATTGCTTGGCAAAAATGGTTGAACAATACAAACTCACTCACTATGGGCGATAGCAAATGGATAGAACACCTGCGCCACCAGGCCTCACAGTATGAGATAGCACCACCACCTGACCTCTGGGAGAACATAGAAAGAGCGGTGTCCTCATCTTCTGTGAGCAGCAAAGGCCGGATATGGCCGCTTTTGCTGCGCTATGGCAGCATTGCAGCCTGCGTAGCAATCGCCATTGTCTTAGGTTTTGTTTGGCATCACCCAGCTATTCAAGAAGGGTCTGATATGGCAAGTATCCCTCACTCAGATACTCAAACCGCTCAGCATCTCATAGCTGAAGAGACCCCGGCTCCTCCAAAATCCCTGCTTCCCACCAAGCCAATAGCAAGCCATAGGCCACGCGTGATGAATCGCGTTAATAATATGGTTACACCGATACAAGTTCTCACAGAGATATCGGAAAACTCGACCTCAAAGGATTCATGTTCTTTAATTAAAAATAATACAGAAGACACAGACACCTTTTCGGATAAGGACATTATTTCCAGTCCAGATCCCATATATAATAGCAGCTCCATCCCAGTAAGGGAATGGATAGCACATAAACCGACGAGCCAGACTAAGGCACTTGCCGTAAGCGTATATGGCACCAACTTGAGTTCTATTTCCAGTATTGGAGGCTCCTCCGTGAGCCGTGGCGTCCTGTATGAGCTGGCCTCCCCAGACGACCGTCCTCCACTTAATCCAGATCAAGATGAGCCGGAAAATTCCACCCCCTCGGGAAGCAAAACTCGCAGACAAGAGCCAAGAGGCAAATCTTCTGCCTCACATGATTTGCCTCTGCGATTTGGAGCCAGCATCAATATTCCATTCTCTGATCGGCTAAGCCTGGAGACAGGAATCACCTATAGCATTTTGACCTCCAAATTCACCTATGAGCAAGGCTCTTCCGGTACCACCACGGACCAGACACTCCACTATCTGGGAATACCAGTAAAGTTAAGATATACCTTATGGGAGAACCGCAGATTTAGCATTTACTGCCTTGGAGGCGGCATGGCGGAAAAATGCATAAGCGGCACAGCGGAGGTCCTCTCCACTCACTCCTTCATGTCATGGGGAAAGACTCATCCCAAGGATACTCGCGTTCAGTTCTCCGCCGGGGCGGCTGCCGGGGCAGAATTCCGCGCTTCTTCAGCCTTCTCCATTTATCTTGAGCCAGGGCTCAACTATTACTTTGACAATCACAGTTCAATTCAAAACTATTACAAAGCCCACCCCTTCACTCCAGATATTAAGCTTGGATTGCGCCTAAGCATCAATCACTAAAATCGGCACATCAGCTCTACCACAAATTACAATTGAGAGACAAAAATTTTCGAGAGCTTTCGAAGGCTCTCGAAAATTTTTGTCTCTATTATGTTAACTATTTTGTGTAGATTAAGTACTGTCCAGGGGTCAGGGTTGAGGGAAGCGGTTCAGCCACCCCGGAGAAATAGTTGACGAGGCCATCAGCAGCCGGGGCCTTTCCAGTATATGCCACTGGCTGCTCTTCAGCTCCGAGATTGACCATCACCAGTACAGAGCCATTGTCATCCGAACGCTCGAAGATGTAGAGATCGGGGCTCTCAGTGGCATAGCGCACCAGTGGAGCGCCTTCATTGCCAGCGCGTAGCGCTGTCTGGTTGTGCTTCAGAGCATTGAGTTTCTGATAGAAAGTGAAATACTCATTGCGAGGCTCCCACACTGGGGGATTATCCTTGACAAAGAATTCAAATGCGCGATTCATTCCAGTCTCCTGTCCAGTGTAGATCAACGGCATGCCAGGCAGAGTGTAGCAAAGCACAGCAAAAGCTCCTTGGAGATTTCCCAAGCGTTCAAACTCTGTGCCTTCCCATGAATTAAGATCATGGTTAGTGATCATATTCATCAGGTAAGTGTCACCCGGATAATCTTCTGCCTGCTTAGCAAGCAGCGAGTCAATTGCTTGGGCATTCTTCGCCGGGAAAGTGCGCACTTGGCCATTCGCATCCTTAAAGCTGTATTGGCCGGCTGTGGCTGCAATCTGGCTGAAAAGATCCTTCATCGGCCAATTGTATCCCATATCGAAGCCGTTCTTCTGGAGAGCTGGCACAGAAGCCTCAGCAAGCATGAAAAGCTCTGGCTGCAAGGCTTGAAGTTTGGGCCGAGCCTCGTCCCAGAAATCCACAGGTACTTCACCGGCCACATCGCAGCGGAATCCGTCAACCCCTACCTCAGTAATCCAGAACGATAGAGCATCAATCATTGCCGCACGCATCTCAGGATTGCTGTAATCGAATTTATACACATCTGTCCAGTCGTAGGGCCCGTACATCTTGCCATCCTTATCTTTAGCGTACCAATCGGGGTGCTCAGTGACCCAGGCATTGTCGCAACCGCTGTGGTTAGGCACCCAGTCTATAAGCACCTTGAAGCCCATGTCGTGAGCCTGCTTCACCACCTGCTTGAACTGGTCGAGCGTACCGAACTCCGGATTAAAGCCCTTATAGTCCTTAACGGCATAATAGCTTCCCAACTCGCCCTTGCGGTTAAGCTCAGAGATCGGATGCACTGGCATGAACCATAGGATATCCACGCCCAAATCCTTAAGGCGCGGCAACTGTTCGGCAAAGGCTGAGATAGTGCCAGAGTCGGAATACTGGCGCAAGTTCACCTCATAGATCACGGCATTGCGGCTCCATTCGGGGTGCTTCACCGTGGTCAATGCCGAGGAGTCGGCACTTTCTACATTCTTGGTTTTGCTTCCGCCACAACTGCCCAGCAGCATAGCGAAAAAGCCAGCGATGGCTGAAAAAATAAAAAACTTTCTCATGGTCAATATTTGATTTAGGGGGAGTCGGGAGCGAGATTAGGTAAAAATGAATGTACGGTTGTTGTAAGTGAGAATTTTGCGCTCTATGTGCTTTTTCACTGCTCGGGAGAGCACAATCTTCTCCAAGTCTCGGCCTTTAAGCACCAGGGTCTCAGGAGTGTCGCGATGAGTGATGCGCACCACATCCTGCTCAATGATAGGGCCAGCGTCAAGCTCAGTGGTCACATAGTGGCTTGTGGCCCCGATAATCTTCACACCGCGCTGCCAAGCCTGATGATAAGGCTTAGCGCCGATGAAGGCGGGCAAGAAAGAGTGGTGTATGTTGATAATGCGGTTGGGGTAAGCCTTAATCATATTCTCGGTAACAATCTGCATGTATCGAGCCAGCACAATGAATGTAATGCCCTCGCGTCGCATCAGGTCAAGCTCAGCTGCCTCAACCTCATCCTTATTAGAGTGATCCTTATTGATAGACCACACATAGTATGGGATGCCGAATTGATCCGCCACATAGCGCAAGTCCTCATGGTTGCTCACGATGCAAGGGATATCGCACTCCAACTCGCCGGCCTTGTAGCGCGCGAGCAAGTCATAGAGGCAATGGCTCATCTTCGACACGAAGAGGGCCATTCTGGGCCGCTGGTCATTGAAATACAGGTGATAAGTCATGCCATAGGGCCGCGCATACAAGGTCTCTATATACTCATTTATCTTATCGCGAGGAACCGTAAATTCCAGCAATTCCCACTCGATACGCATAAAGAAAATGCCATCGTGGCGATCCACATACTGGTCAAGGTACACGATGTTGCCGCCATTATCCGTGATAAAGCGGGTAAGATCAGTGATAATGCCGGGCTTATCGGGGCAGTAGAGAAGCAGTATGGCAGTAGGCGAGGCCTTAGGATCTGGATGGTTGGTCATTGCTATTTGCTTGAAATTGTACTAATGGATTTGCAAAATTACTTAATTTTACTGAATAAAAAAAATTCCTGGGCCTCTGCGGTCCAGGAATTTTCAAAATATAAAATAGAAACCTAACGTGTGCGTGTCAGAAAGGATAATTGCCAGCGGCAGAGCCAGCCATGATAGAGCTTACCATCTCCTCTTCCACCACTGTGCCATTTGTGCGGCTGAAAAGATCGCCAGTTGTCTCCCAATAGAATGGCACGCAGCCATTGTTCTTAGCAGTCTTTGACACATATTCAGCCCAATAGTGGCGTGATTTCAGGTTCATCTCCTTCTCCTCATCGGTAAGGCCGCTACGCTTTACAATAGCGCCATACTCGCCAAGGATTACAGGGATGTTCTTGCTTGCAAAAGCAGTGTACAGCTTGCCCATTTGAGCATCCACATAGCTCTCTTCCATGCTGGTGGCGTTGCGCTCGTGGCCCTCAATGTGGTTGCCTTCACCCCAGAATAGCCAGATTTTGCCCCAATCAGCATCTTCCTCCAAGCCGCAGAACTGCCAAGGATCATAATAGTGCACCTCCACCATCAAGCGGTCAGCCACTTGATCCACTGGAAGAGACCACAGGCTAACAGAAGAGTCGATATTTGTGCTCGGGCCTTGCACGATAAGCACGCGGTCCAAGTTGTTGCCTCCAGTGGCGCGCACTGCATCGATAAATACTTGCTCATATTGGGTAAGGGTATTGGCCTCGGCAGTTGTGCTGGCATTAGGCTCGTTGAGGCCAGCGAAAAGCAGTCGCTGGTCGCAGGATGCGAATTCGTTGGCGATTTGTGTCCACATATCAGCCAAGCGAGTTGCCTTATCCTCCTTGAAGCCATTGGGAATGTCATTCTCCAACCAGCCGCTATCCCAGTGGTCATTGATGATTACATAGAGATCCTCATCGAGACAGTATCCTACAACCTCCTTTACGCGAGCCATCCATGTGGCATCAATCTCATTGTCAGAGTTCATATTATCGCTCCAAGCCACGGGGATGCGCACAGCATTGAAGCCAGCCTCCTTGATGCCGTGGATATAATCGGTGTTGATCTTGGGAGCACCCCAAGCGGTCTCGCCGCCGGTAGCCTCAAGAGTGTTGCCAATGTTCACGCCAGTAAACATTGCGGATGCGATCTGGGTAGCAGTGAGACCATCCGAACCAGTGATTTCACTGGAAGCCTGTGTCAGAGAGATAGTGGCATTTACAGTGGCATCGTCCTCAAGAGCAATCACGATTTCGCCAGTGCGCTCAGCTCCAGTGTTGTTAGCATAGTAGGTGAACGAAAGCTGCGACTCATTATAAGCGCGGCCGCTCTGCTGCTTTACCCAGGAGGGAGTGGTGACAGTGACGTCGCCAGTGGCCCCGTAGGTAATGGCAAACTCACCAGCCTCTGCGCCCAAAGTTTCTGTGGGGGCTGAGACCACAACCACAGCTGGCGAACCAGTCTGGGTCACGGAGATAGTCTGGCTGTTGCTACCGCTCTTGACAGTGATTGTGCCGGTGCGGTCAGTGTAAGAAGTGTTGGCCTGTGCGGCGATATCGCAAGTATAGACATTGGCGCTCTTCTGATTTACAGCGCCTATGGTAATCCAGTCAACATCAGCTGTCACAGTGGGAGCCGATGTAGCCTTGATTGAGAGCGTGGTGGGTTGGGCATCGTTGGCGAACACGATTACCGACTTGCCCACTTCGAAGTCACCACTCTCGAACGTGATAGTCTGGTGGTATTCGTTTTTGTCTGCGCAAGCCGAGGTCATAGCGCCCAGGCAAGCCAGCACGAGGCCAAGAAACATATTTATTGATTTTGTTTTCATTCTCAGAAATATTTATATTAGGGGAGAGCCCGGGGCCTCTCCCCTAAAGGTTTTACCATACTACAGGCTGGAAGAAGCTATCAAGAGTGAACTTAACTCGCATATTATCGGAGAAGCCAAGCTCGGAAATCACACCCTCCACTGGAGTGCCAAATGCGCAACCAGTGGCACTGGTGGTGCCATACATATTCCAAAGCTCGAAGCGGTATTTATCGCCATCAGATGAGTCAACAACCATTGACTTGTCATATCCTGTGACCTCATTGCCATCAAGATAGAGAGCATCGAAGGTGCAGTGAGTGCCGGGGAAATCAGCGAACAGGCCAGGCACATTCACAAAGGTCATAATCGAACCGCCAGGCATATTGCCAGCTCCGGTATCTGCGATATTGATGGTAATATCAAAGTCAGAAACTTCGGATACTATCTTAGCTGTCTCGGCATCAATCTTAGGAGTGATGGTGGAGCCATCGCTAAAGTCCCAAGATCCACCCCACCAAGAATCGATGGTTATAAATTGTACTGGATAAGTGCTGGGCTCAGTGATAACGCGGATATCGAACTCAAGAGTAGAGTCGAAATGGAAAGCGTCGTCGCTGCCACAATTGGTAGCACTGCTGAAAGGCGATTGTATCACACCGTCAGAGCCGGAGCCCTTGCCCCAGATATTGAAGAGCTCGATGCGATAGTTGCCTTTGCCCTCAATGTCGCCATAGAAGAATGCGTTGGGATCGAACTTGATAGCCTGGCCATCGCAGCGGATCTCTTGGATGTAAGCAATCATGTTGGGGAACTGGTTCAACCATTCCATAAAGTCAATGGTAAATACCATTGCGTCAGCGACTGAGCCTTCGTAGGTGAGTGTGTGCACACCATCAGCCTCATCGGCCAAGATGCTGCCAATCTCTGCATCCCAAGTACCTCCCCAGTTGCTATCTACGCAGAGAAGGTTAACCTTCAGACCGTACTTCTTGCTCTGAGGTATCATATTTACAGAGAGCAGGCAAGGATCGCTATCGCGATAGAAAGAAGTCTGGAACTTATCCTGTGTCAGTGACAAAATGCGAATCTCATTCTGCAGATTTGAGCACTGATCGGGGAAATTGCTCGGAGTGAGCAAAGGAATAGTCGAGGTGATTGTCTTGTTCTGCTCATCCAAGGTGTAAGTACCTGTCTGAGTAGAGCCATCGGAATAAGTCACGGAGATAGTGCCGTCGTCGGCAAGAGTCATGCTGCCGGGGCACTCGCCTCCGAAAGCCCATGTGTTGCTGGCATCAGCATCCCAGCACCAAGAGTCAATGCCTACCAGAGGCTCGTTGTTGCTGACTGTGCGCCAAGAGTCGTCTGTGCCATAGAAGTGTACCGGGCCAGCGAACTTGAGGCTTACGCCTTCGTTGTAGTCGATTTCCCAAGTGTTATAGAGATATTCCTTGTTGAATACCACATTGCGAGCTGTAGATACGGGGCGCACCGAGAGGCCGGCATAAACCGGGGTGGATGTACGCTGGTCACTGCTCGATGAGAATGAATAAGACACAGCAAACTGGGTGTTATTAGCAACCACAGTGCCAGTGGCATAAGCGCCAGCGGTGCTAAGGCCAGAAACCTCGCTCATCACGCGGCTGCCAGCTGCGGGAAGGAAGATAGAGTTTCCATTGGGGCCGGTGAAGCGATATCCAGCGACGCCATTAACCTCAGTCCACTCCTTAGTACAAGAGTTAAAGAGCTCCTCAAAATCAGCAGCTGAGGGGAGAGTCACAGTGCCACCCCAAGCCACATTAGCCACATCATTGGCTGTGCGATAGATGTCAGCTGAAGCATAATCGGCAGGATCGATAGAGTTGGCCACGCCAGTGAGATCGCCGAAGCCGAAGTATCCACCAAGCTGCTCTTCGCTGGTAGCTCCCAAATTGAACTTAGCCCACTGCACCGAGAGGCCCAGATCTACCAGATCCTCAGCGATATCAAATTCATAGGCGTCAGTGGTAAAGGTGTTCTCTTGGCCATAAACAATGCCTGAGCCCAGGTCAGCATAAACAGCATAGAGATAAGTGGTGCTTGGCACCAGACCGCTAATTTCAACCTCAAAGCCGGAAGCAGAGCCAGAAGTGGCGGGCACGATAAGGCCGGCGCGAACATCCTCAGAAGCCTCGGCGCGAGAGCGGCCAGCAGCTGCTGCGGCGATTACCACTCCGTAAGAAGCATCTGCGGGAGCGCCGGTGATAGAAGCGGACAGCTTGACACCTGCGTGGGTCACCTCTGCAGAAGCAGCTTCGCTTACCTGAGTGTCTGTGGTCACAGCGCTCTTGATTTCGCCAGTATAAGTGACACGGCCCTGAAGGGTAGCGAAAGCCTGATAGTATATAGTAGAGCCATCCTGAAGCCCGCTGATGGTAGCACTCATCACTCCGTCCTGTAAGCTGGCTGTAACGCTCTCGCTCAGGGATGAAGATGAAGTGCCATAATTGAAGCCGACAGAGTAGCTGGCAGTGGAGCTATTCTCCAATCCGGCCACTGTGCCATGGAATGTTGCAGTGGTAGCAGTTACATCAGCCGAGCCAGTGACAACCGAGCCATCCTTGAGCAGGGTGCCAGTGGCGACTGTGTAGTCCACATCGTCGTTACATGAGACCATTGCAAGCCCCATGACCATCGACAGAAACAAGAATATTTTAGTTTTCATTATCATTCTTTTTTTAAGGCTGGCAGAGCTGCGGGGCTCTGCCGAGCCTGTGAAAATTTATTCGATTGTCATTGAGCTTACGGTCACTACGGCATTGCTGATGTCGGTAGATGAAGCGTAGCCGTCAAGCTGGATACATACTGTGGCGCAGCCATTGCCATAGAAGGTGTAGGTAGAGCCAGTTTCATTAGTGATTGTCAGAGTGTTCTCACCGCTGGTGTTGAAGTCCACGGCCTGGGAATTGCTGAAGCAGTCGGGCTCCCATGAGAAGCCATCCATGTTGCAGCAGAATGCAGCCTTAGGAGTAGCGGTCCAGTCAATGCCTGATACAGAGAACTTCAGCACGAGCTTCTGATTCTTCTTAAGCTTAAGCTTAGTGGGATCTACTGGCCAAGCATCATCGTCCTTTCCAGCCCAAGGATTGTAGAACTCGAAGCGGAAGTACTTGTCAGCCTCGATGTAGGGTGAGATCTTGCTGTTGTCAACAGTAAGCACAGTCGGGCCCTCGGAGCCACCGCCGATAGGCTTGATGGTCATGCGGGCGCAGAGATACTTGTTGTAGTCGCCATTGGCATCTGTCTCCACCGGAATACCGAATACCACCTCATCGTCATCAGCTGAGCACTTCATCACAGTGAACTCAGTGCCGCTCAGCACATTGCCGCCAGCAGAGAGCAGGGTAATCTCAGTGTCGAAGACAATCTTGTTGCCCTCAACAGTGAACTTAGCGGATTGCTCGCCGACAACGCTGGACTCAAGGCTGATCTTGCCAGTCTGCTCGAGAGTAAGAGCAAAGTCTTCATCAGAGTAGTTAGGAGCCCAAGTGCTATTGTAGCTGCCATCAATGATCCAATCCCAAGTAGCCGTAGCGGGGTTCCACCAGAGCAGGTCGTAGGGAGTCTCATCATTGAGAAGATATGTAGTAGCAGAAGCTACATAAGAAGCATCCGAGCCCGAGATTGTGAAGAGCGAGGTCTCCAGATCACTGTATGAAGGCTCTTTCACAGGAGTGCCGGTGAGCAGGTCGGGATCATCACTGGGGATAGAGATGAGGCCATCGCGCAGGTCTTCGGCCACAAAGTTCCATACGATCCACCAGGCACCTTCGTCGTTGGTACGCATAGTAGCGAACTGCAGCACATAGGGGGTGCATTCCAGAATCTTAATATCCTTGCTATAGTTGGAGCAAACGGCATCGCCCCAAGCAGCGTGAAGCATCTCGCACTTGTTGAAGCTGATAGTGGGACGCTTGGGATCAGAGATATTTAGAGTGAAGCCGCCATCAGTGGTGGTGAGGCCGCCGCTATCGTAGCGATTGATCTGAGCCACACACCCTTTCTGAGCATCCAAGCTAAGCACCATAGATGATTGCATATACACATCATCAGAGGGGATAAGCCATGATTGGAAGCCGGGGTCCCAGTTCATGTTCCAGTTGCCAGTGCCAAAGACAATGTCGGTGCTGGCACTGCCATCATTCAAAATATCATCGGGATTCATATAGCCCACGGGAGCGCTGCCCACATAGGGGCTGTAAGCCTTGTCCATAGGCACCCAAGTTTTAGGATTGCCATTTCCGTTCTCATCCACGCCGCCGGCGAGGTTGGTCCAGATATCATCTGAAAGCATTCCGAAGTCATTCTGCTCTACAGTAAATGTATAGGGTTCGCCCCATACTATACCGCTGCCATTTACCACACCGAAAGTGATGGTATAGTCGCCAGAGAAAGGAAGGTCAAGAGTCACCTGCGACTCTTCGCTAATTCCATTGGGGGTGTCCCACACTGGTACTACACCCTTAACCAATGATTTGCACACAATAGTGTTGGGATTGCTTGCACTGGGAGTCACTGAGTAGGCGATGCCCTCTACCAGCTCAGCTGAGGAAACCACAGCATTTGGGGTAGAATACTCATCAGGCTTGCAAGATGCAGTCAGCATCAGTGCACCCACTGTCAGAGCATATATTAAATTGTGTCTCATAACTTAATTACAGTTTTGTAGATTTTTATATCAGTGGATGCATTACCAACCGGGGTTCTGTGTGAGAGTGCCGTTGGCAAGCACGATTTGGTTGTAAGGAATTTGGAACAGACCCTTGCAAGCCTTCACATTTCCGGCAGAGATAGTGACTACATCTTCCTTGCCGCCAGAATAGGTAGTGCCTGAAGAAGCAGCAATAGTGTTAGCAGCGACATCGATGCCTTGGCGCAAGAGATCCCAATAGCGATGGCCTTCGAAAGCGAGCTCTACGCAGCGCTCCTTCATAATGTTGGACTGAGTAGCGGGCACGCTTGCCAAGCCGGCGCGGCTGCGGATTTGGTCGAGATATGACTGAGCCTTGCTTGAGCCCAGCTCAGCTGCCATGAGCATCACATCGGCCAAGCGCATGATCACCCAGTTCTGCGGGTTTTGCTCTTGGAAGCCGCCCTCGTCCTGTGTGGGGGAGTTAACGGCAGAAGATCCGTCGGCATAGCAGAGGGGAGAATATTTCTTCACGCTGTAGCCAGTGTACTCGCGCTGGTCCTTGTAGCTTGTCTCCCAAGCGTCGAGCTTAGTGATGCCCTCGCCTTCAAGGTCAATTACAGAAGCCTCCAAGCGGAGATCGCCTTTCTCAAAGTTATCCAAGAAAGAGGGGCAAACCGTGCAACCTCCCCAGCCCTTTCCGTAAGGCGAAGAGTTGAGAGAGCGCATGCCCATCATCACCTGCCAGCGGTTAGAGTCATTGTTGCCATTATAATCCTGAGAGGATGTAAACTTCATCTGGAACACCACCTCAGAATTAGCCTCACCAGCATAGGTAGAGCTTGCATCCCATCCCTTGCTGCCATCAGCCATGGGCACCAGCGAAGCAGCAGCCCAAAGGTTCTTGAACTCAGGCACCAGGGAGCAACCGCTGTTGGAGATTACATCCTCGCAGTAAGCCAGAGCGTCAGACTTAGTCACGCCAGCCAAATCCTTGCCATAGTAACCAGTATAGAAAAGATATACGCGAGCCAACATAGCCTCAGCAGCGAACTTGGTGAAGTGGCCGTCATTGCTGCTGGCATTGACCTTTGGATAAGCGTCAGCGGGGATATTGTTGATAGCATAGAGCAGGTCATCCACGATCACGGCGTAAACCTCATCGGGATCCACCTGGGGCAGGTTCTCGTTGACGGGTTCGGTGTACAATGGGATATTGCCCCACATGCGCACCATGTCAAAATACAGCAGGGCGCGCAGTCCTCGGCATTCGCCCATATATGTGCCGCGAGTGGTCTCATTGGTCCAATCGATTTGCTCTTCATGGGCAATAAGTTCGTTGCAACGATACACAGCGGCATAATACGATTTCCAATCCTGCTCGTATATATTCAGGTCAGCAGGAGATTGGTTCTGGTCGAAGCGGTCGATTACTTGCCAGCCACGGCCATCGCCGTTGCCAGTGGCTCCATAGGTCTCATCAGAGAGCACTGTAGAAGCGCAATAAAATCCCACGCCGGGCACAGAGCTGATGCCGCGCCAGCCATCGTAGCAGCCGATAAGAGCGCGCCAAGCATCGCTCTCGGTCTTATAGAAATTATCGGTGGTCGACTCCGTCTTGGAGCTGGTATCCAGGAAGCTGTCAGAGCAAGAGCTCATGCTAAGCCCCGCAGCCACCAGGCCGATTGTAAGTATGTAGTTCTTTATATTCTTCATTGTTGTATGGTTTTCCTAAGTATTAATTAGAATCCGAGATTTACACCGAACATAATAGTGCGGGGGCGTGGATAGTAACCTACATCGATGCCGGAAGCCCAGCTATCGGGACCGAAGCCAATTTCCGGATCCATGCCATCGTATTTGGTGAATGTGTACAGGTTCTGTACCTGGAAATAAAGGCGGGCCTGTGAGCACCAGCTCTGCTTGATGATCTTGGCGAAGTCATAGCCAAGGGTGATGTTGCTGATGCGCAGATAATCGCCATCCTGGAGATAGAGGTCTGAGAAAGCTCCCCAGTTGTAGTTCTGCTCAGTCACGCGAGGCATCCAGTTGCTTGAGCCTTCGCCTGTCCAGCGGTTAAGAATAGCAGTGGTATAGTTGCTCTGCTTGTTGTTGTGTCCGCGATAGCTTTGAGCAATCTTGAAGCCGGTAGCGCCAGTGGCTACTACACCGAGGTCGAAATTCTTCCAATAGAGGTTGAGGTTGATACCGAAGTTGAATTTCGGTGTGCCGTTGCCAAGATCCACTTTATCGTTATCATCGATTACTCCATCGTGGTTGAAGTCAACGAACTTAACATCGCCCGGCTTTGGATTAGCTTGATATACTCCGTTGCCAGCAGCAATCCAATCGTTGATTTCCTGCTGATTTTGGAAGATGCCAGCATGCTTGAATCCCCAGAAGTAGCCGATAGCGTGGCCGTTCTCAGCGCGATAGAATTCGGGGGTGTTGTCGTAGAGCTGGTTGGTAGAGCCATGGATAATGCCATCTTCGTTGGGAATAGAGCCCACTTCATTGTGGTTGTAAGCGCCGTTGAGACCAATGCTGTAAGAGAAGTCACCAATATTGTCATTCCAAGTAAGGTTGAGCTCGACACCCTTGTTGGTCACATCGCCACCATTAATATAAGGAGCGCCAGCGCCCACAGTAGCCAAGATAGGAGCCACCACCAGCCAGTCTTTGGTCTTCTTGATATAATAATCGAAGTTAACGCCTAAGCGGCTGCGCAGGAAGCGGGCATCGAAACCGATATTGGTCTGTTCTGAGGTCTCCCAGGTCACATCTTCATTAGCCAAGCGGCTGGGATATGCGCCCCAGTTGTTGCCGAGCACTGTGTCATAAGAATTGTAAGAGCCTCCGGCACCGATATACTCGCCAAAGAAGTAGTGAGTATTGGAGCTGGTAATGGGGGCTACATACTGGTAAGCGCTAATGTTCTGGTTACCTACGCGGCCCCAGCTTGCGCGAAGCTTGAAGAAGTCCATCACGCTGCGCACGCCCTCCATGAAGTCCTCGCTGGTGAGGTTCCAACCAGCAGAAACAGATGGGAACCAGCCGAATCGGTGGCCCTTGGCAAAGCGTGATGAGCCATCACAACGCAGAGTGAAATTAACCATGTACTTCTCTTTCCAGTTCCAACCCAAGCGGCCGAAGTAGCTGACAGTGTTGGTCTCATCATAGGGATAGCCAGAAGCGCTCAACCCATCAGAAGAGGTGGAGGCAGTACCATTGCTGATCCAAGCATAGGGCCAAGAATCGAAGCCTTCCTTCAGAGAAGCTTGGCTTGCGCCCAGATAGCCACCATTGTAGTGGCTCGACTCCATACCAATCAGCGCACTGAACTCATGATCCTTGATAGTGAAATCATAGGAAGCGGTGTTGGTCCAGGTCCAGGTCAAGCCATTGCTATTGCTTTGGGAAACCTTGGTTTGCACGTCATTGTAATCATAGGGAGAGAAGTGGTAGAGAGGAGTGAAACTGCGGTACTCTGAATTGCTATAAACAATACCGAAGACGGTGCGCACCTTCAAATTCTTGATTGGCTCGATCTGAGCATACACGTTGCCCGAGAAAGTTCCTCCCTTTGACTTGTTGTTGTTTTTGACCATCATCGAACCGTAGGGGTTACCCTCGTTGATGTACCAGTCAGAATTGTCGGAGGCTGCATAGTTGCCATCAGCGTCGTAGATAGGCGAGATTGGTGACTGGCTGAATGCGGAGCGCAGGGAGTTGTTGTATTGGTTGCCTACGCCGATGCCATTCTTTTTGGTATATACGAAGCTTGCCTGCTCACCTACGGTGACAATACCGTTGAAAAGCTTGTGATCTGAATTGATACGGAAGTTGTAGCGAGAATAGTTGGAAACCTTAGGACCACCCACGATACCGCCCTGGTTCATATATCCGAGGCTCATAGCGTAGGTGCTGGTAGCATTGCCACCAGTGATGCCAAGAGTATAGCTTTCGGTGGTAGCGCTGTCATCGAACATGGTGTCGATCCAGTTGGTGTTGTAGATATTTCCATTTGCATCGTGGATGCTTGCCATTGAAGCCCAGTTGTAGGGGCTGTTGCCATCGTTGACAGCTTGCTCATCCATAATCATCATGTACTGCTCAGCATTGAGCATATTTGCCTTACGGGCAGCGTGCTGCCAGCCGTAGTAAGCGTCGAAGCTGATGCGAGCCTTGCCCTCTTTACCGCTGCGGGTAGTAATCAGCACTACGCCATTGGCAGCCTGAGCACCATAGATGGCAGCCGAGGCGGCATCTTTGAGCACATCGATGCTCTCGATATCGGCCGGGTTAAGAGTGGAGATGTCGCCGCCGATACCGTCGATCAGATAGAGAGGAGAAGAGTTGCCAGTGGTACCGATACCACGGATGTTCACCTTGAGGCTCTCACCCGGCTGGCCGGAAGTAGAAGTGATCTGCACGCCGGGGAGCTGGCCCTGCATAGCTTGCAGAGGGCTCTGGGTGTTCATCTTGGCCACATCTTCGCCCTTTACCTGAGCGGTGGCGCCAGTCACCAGTTTCTTTTTCTGTACACCGTAGCCCACAACCACCATTTCTTCGAGCACATTGCTGTTCTCTTTGAGGCGGATGTTGACCGTAGGTTCGGCTTTCACCTCTTGGGGTTGGAAGCCCACATAGTTCACAACGAGGATTGAACCCTCGGGCACGTTAGGTAGAGTAAACTCACCATCAATGTTTGTGGATACGCCAATAGCGGTACCCTTCACTTGCACTGCGGCCCCAATCAGAGGCTCATCGTCAGTGTCAGACACGACCGTACCTTTCACGGTCAATGTCTGCGCCATAGCCGGCATCAAGCAGCTCAACATGCATGCTATGAGCATGACAAGTTTCGCGTGCTGCCAACCGCGGCAGTGTTTCAAGAAATACTTTCTCATAAAGAAGTGTGTATAATTATGGTTTGTTATAGTCATGGTACTCGTTACCCCTAATGAATAGAATGAAATAGATAGGTTAGGTCTCACGAGTTTTTCATGCGAATTTCTCTGTTGCAAAGTTACTGCCAAATCTCCAATTCCTCTTTATATAATGTTTAGGGTGAGTACATAAGTGGTTGCCCTGCTCGTAATTTTGTTGTCAATGCGGGTGCAAAATGTTAACATACGATCAAAATGTTATATTTATTCACCAGCCAAGCATTGGTTTTTACACAAATTTATTATACTTTTGCAACATAAACCTCTATTATGACAAAAACCCTTAGACTGATATCCATGATCCTGGCTGTAGCTTCTTGCTTGACAGTTTCAGCCTCTATGCAATTTCAGGATCTTAGGCTCAACACTCGCCTGTCGAGCAACATGATCAACACCATCTTTCAAGACAGCCGGGGCTTCCTCTATTTTGGCACAGCTACGGGCATGAACAGATATGATGGATACCTCATCGAAGTATTCCACCAAGCTGGCGACGACGGCCCCACTGACAATTACATTCTCAATATACAAGAGGCTCCAGATGGCAATCTATGGGTGCTTACCAGCGATAAATATGTGGCTTTTGATCCCATTGGCAAAGAATATCTGCCTTTGGAACCCACTTTTCAGCAAATGGGCGTGGGCGATATGCCAGATCTGGTGAGAATTGAGGATAAAAAGATATGGATGCGCACCTACGACGGCAACCTTTTCCGGTATGAAGACGACGAGCTGACCAAGGTCAAAGACCCCCTTGGATACCTATCCCAAGCCGATATTACCTCAATGCGTCAGATAGCCCCAAGCCGCCTGTTGGCAGCTACTGCTAATGGCAAATTGCTGGTAATCGATGCGGATGCCATGGAGGTGCATGAGGCCCTTACAATTCCAGGAGCCGGAGAAGGGGCATTCATTCACAACATATTTATAGATCGGGATAAAAATATCTGGCTCTATGGTGTAGATGGATTATGGATATTGGAATACTCCACGGGCAAGTGGCTCGACAACTATCATGGATTCTCGCTACAGGTGCCTATTATCAAAGATATCGCTCAGGATGCAGAAGGCAACATTTGGATAGCATTTGAGCACGATGGTCTCACACGCATCAAGCCCGACGGCAGTGTAGAGACATCAAAAGACACACCGGCCAACAACCGGCGACTGAGCAATAACAGTCTCACCTCACTGCTGTGCGACCGCACCGGCACCTTATGGATTGGATCTCGCAAAAGCGGCATATCCTCTTATCATCCCAAAGCCTTGCAATTCGGATACTATCCCCTGCCCGATATCAACTGCGAGCTTCCAGCTGGCAATGGCGATGTATGGCTGGGCACAGACACTGATGGGCTGCTGCTTTGGAATCCGGCCCAAGGAATTAAACAAGCCTACAAAGAGCCCTTCGTTCGCGGCAATGACGTCAACGCAATAGTGTGCATGTGCCACAATGACAAGGGATTATGGATTGGCACTTACAATGGCGGCTTATGGAACCTGCGTGATGGCCATTGGCGATCCTTTACCACCCGCGACGGCCTCGTTTCTGACAACATCTGGTCGCTGCTGCCTCTTGACAATGACGACTTGCTAATCGGCACGCTTGGAGGTGGCCTCCAACGCTTCTCGCCCACCAATGGCTCAGTAAAAACATGGACTACAGCCAATTGCAGCATCGGAAGCAACTACATAGGATCAATCTCAGCGATGGGCGGCGGCAAATACGCCTTAGGCACCTCTTACGGATTGAGCATTCTTGACATCTACACTGGCGAAATCACAAATTTCTTAGGAGGCTCTAAAGGCACACACAAGTTTTCTCACCCTAACATCAACCAAGCTTTTGTTGACAGTCGCGGACTAATCTGGCTGGCCACATGCTCTGGCATTAACATCTACGATCCCAAACATGACCAAGCTTATCATCTGCGAGATTACAAGGAAGTGCCCGAATTTATTCTCGGCCTCCAAGAAGACCAGCAAGGCAATATCTGGGCTACCATTGGCAGCAACTTGGAATGCATTCAAATCTCTGGCCAGCCTGGAGATTATGCTTTCGACATCAAGCGCTACGATGAATACGATGGCTTGCAACGGGGCGACTTCAACCAGCGTTCTCTTTGTCTCGACACAAATGGCCAGTTGCTTGTGGGCGGTCTAAAAGGCCTTAACGCCTTTATCCCAGCCGAGCTATCGCAAAAGACGGCTATTCCAAGCGTTTACTTCACCCATATACCCAATGTGAAGGACGGCAGCGTTTTTGCCGAATTTGCCAGCGACGATTATCTCAACCCAGAAAAGAACGTATTCACTTACATATTGGAAGGCTCCGACAAGGAGTGGACCACCCTGCCGGCAGGGGTAAGGAGCGTAAACTTTGCCAATCTCGCTCCCGGGAACTACACATTGCGAGTCAAGGCCATCAATGACGCTGGCATGCAATCGGAGCCCCTGTCCGCAAAAATCAAAGTACCAGCCCCCTGGTATTTCCAATGGTGGGCTCTGCTGATATTCGGCTTCATAATCGCAAGCCTTTTCTATCTGAGCTATCTGCTTATTAAAAGGCGCGAACGGCTTATATACATACGCCGCCAACAAGAAGAGCTCGCAAGCAAACAAGAGGAGCTAAATCAATTGAAATTCAAGTTTTTCACTAACATCAGCCATGAGCTCCGCACCCCTCTTACTCTGATAACCGCTCCGCTCGACTCCATAATGAAGCGAGAGCATGACGCCACTACCCAACGCCAGCTTGGCATAATCCAAAGCAATGCCAACCGGCTGCTGATGCTGGTGAATCAACTGCTTGACTTCCGCAAGGCAGAAATGTCGGGGCTCACGTTGCATGCCTCAAGCGGCGACATCGTGGAATTTACGCACAATATATGCGACTCCTTCCTGATGTTCTCAGAAAAGAAAAACGTACCTCTCTCTTTCCACAGCGCTATAGACCATCTCTATATGGATTTTGACAAGGACAAGATTGGCAAAGTAGTGATGAATCTCCTTAGCAATGCGATGAAGTTCACTCCCGAGGGAGGCAAAGTGGATGTAACACTTGAACGCGAAGCAGACAATCTGGTGCTCAAAGTCGCTGACACTGGATGCGGCATATCCGATGCTGACAAGCAAAAGGTGTTCGAGCGCTTCTATCAAGCTGCAGAGAGCTTGAATAGCCATATTTCGGGCTCAGGCATAGGATTAAGCCTGGTGGCGGAGTATGTGCGCTTACACGATGGGAAAGTCGAGATTAAGGACAATGAGCCCAAAGGTGCGATTTTCGAAGTCACCATACCCATAAGGCAAACAGTGGCCCCGGCCCCGGAAATAGCCCCTGATGCGCCTACCGAAGAAAGCGCGCCCTCAGACCACATGACAGCCCATCCCTCAGACAGCATCTTGGTGGTGGATGACAACAATGACTTGCTGGATTTCATCAGCAGCGAGCTTAGCGGAGAGTACCATATAATCACAGCACACAATGGCAAAGAAGCTCTGGAGAAAATCCGTGCCAGCAAGCCGGAGATGATCATAAGCGACATTATGATGCCCGAGATGGACGGCATAGAACTGTGCCGACAGCTCAAAGCAGACAAGGCCACAGCTTCACTGCCCTTGCTGCTGCTCACCGCCAAGCACGATGTGGCAGCCAAAATCGAAGGCTTAACGCTTGGAGCGGATGATTATATGACTAAGCCGTTCAACATGGATGTGCTGCGCCTACGCATTCGCGCCCTCTTGGGATTGAGGAAGCAGGGTCTTCGCCGGCCGCTTATCGACCCGGAGCCTGAGCCCATAGAAATCACATCGCTCGACGAACAACTCATAGAAAAATGCGTGAAGTATGTGCAAGACCGCATGGACGATCCCGAGCTCTCAGTGGAAAGCCTCAGCGACCGCATAGGCATGAGCCGCGTGCATCTCTACAAGAAGCTCAAGCAAATCACTGGAAAGACCCCGATCGAATTCATTCGCATTTTGCGCCTCAAGCGCGCAGCCCAGCTGCTACGCGAAAGCCAGCTCACAGTGGCCGAAATCGCATACAAATGCGGCTTCAACAACCCGAAATACTTTAGCAAGTATTTCCGCGATGAGTTTGGCATGATACCCAGTCAATACCAAGCCACCGTGGGAAAGTAAATCACTTGTTTTTGTCGCGGATTGCTACGCGGCGTATCTTGCCAGAAATGGTCTTGGGCAGCTCCGACACGAACTCGATAATTCTCGGGTACTTGTACGGGGCTGTAACTTTTTTCACATGGTTCTGGATCTCTTTCACCAAGGCCTCGCCTGCTCGGCTTACATAGTCTTTAGCCAAGACTATTGTTGCCTTTACCACCTGTCCGCGTACCTCATCGGGCACACCAGTTATAGCGCACTCGACCACAGCCGGATGTGTCATCAGAGCACTCTCGACCTCGAACGGACCAATCCTATAACCTGATGACTTGATTACATCATCCGTGCGGCCTACAAACCAATAATAACCATCTTGATCACGCCAAGCCACATCGCCAGTGTGGTACAACCCGTCATGCACTACTTCGCGCGTAAGGGCTTCATCGCGCAAATATTCGCGGAATAGGCCCAAGGGACGCTTCTGGCCGGGGCGAAGATGTATCACTATTTCGCCATGCTCGCCATCCTCCACGGGATGCCCATCGCTATCAACCAAGTCAATATCGTACTCCGGGCCACGCTTTCCCATTGAGCCAGGCTTTGGTTCCAGCCACGGATAAGTGGCGATGGTCAGGGTGGTCTCAGTCTGGCCAAAACCCTCCATCAGCTTGATGCCGGTCAGACGGAGCCACTCTTCAAAAACCTTGGGGTTAAGGGCCTCTCCGGCTATAGTGCAATATTTAAGGCTGGAAAGGTCAAATTTGCTCAAATCTTCACGAATCAAGAAGCGGAACACTGTGGGAGGCGCACAGAAGGAGGTGATGCCGTATTTCTGTATCATGTGCAGCACATCCACTGGCTCAAACTTCTCATAATCGTAAACAAAGACATTTGCCCCGGCAATCCATTGTCCATAGAGCTTGCCCCACACGGCTTTGCCCCACCCGGTATCGGCCAAAGTGAGATGCAAACTGTCCGGATGGAGATTATGCCAATAGCTTGCAGTGATTATATGCCCCAAGGGATAAGTAAAATCATGAGCCACCATCTTAGGCTCGCCTGTGGTGCCAGAAGTAAAATATAGCAGAGAGATGTCGGAATTGGCATTGACATGCTCCGGGCGCACAAAAGGCTTAGCCTCCTGAATACCTTTGTTAAAATCATGCCAGCCCTCAGGCACCACTGGGCCAGTGGAAACCAATATCTTCAGAGTGGGACAATCAGGGAGAGCCGCCTCCACATGATCCACAATAAGTTGATCACCAGTGGAAACAATAGCTTTGATATCGGCCTTATTGCATCGATATATTATATCTTTAGGGGTAAGCAGATGAGAGGCCGGAATCACAGTGGCGCCTAATTTATGCAAAGCCACGATTGAGAACCAGAACTGGTAATGACGCTTAAGGATCAGCATCACCATATCGCCCTTTCCTATTCCCAAGCTTTGGAAGAATGATGCTGTCTGGTCAGTATAATGCTTCATGTCGGCAAAGGTGAAGCGCCGCTCCTGGCCCTTGTCATTAGTCCAGAGCAAGGCCTGCTTGTCCGGCTCCACAGCAGCCCAGGCGTCAACCACATCATAACCGAAATTGAAATCTTCAGGCACATTCACATGGAAATTAGCCATGAAGTCTTCATAGCTATCAAATTTAGTCTTGTCAAGAAATTTTTCTAACATAAAAGTGATCTTAGGTTACGCGATAATGGCTATAAATTTAGCAGGGGCATTGCCCAGGACGCGGAAGCCATGGGGAAGCTGGGCATCGAACATTATGCTGTCTCCTGGATGGAGTATCATAGTCTTGGGGCCTACTGACATCTCCATTTCACCCTCCACTACATAATTAAATTCTTGCCCTTTGTGAGTGTTGAGAGTAAGCTCTTGATTCTCTTTTGGCTCAACAGTAACCATAAAGGGAGCCATCAAGCGATTCTGGAAACCAGCCGCCAAGTCTTGATAGCTGTAGGCCTTGGTACGCTCCACCTTCACGCCTCTACCGGCACGAGTCACTGAATAAGTACTCATCTTGGGTTCTGATCCAAAAAGCAAAGCTGTAAGCTCTACCCCATATTTTGAGGCTATGCCGTGAAGGAAACTTACCGGAATGTCAGCCTCGCCACTTTCGTACTCGGCTAAAAGCTCAGGGGTCATCTGGCATTGCTTTGCCATTTCCTCGACGGAAAGCTCCAAAGCCTCGCGCAGGCCTGTCAGGCGGCGAGCCACTTCCCTCATGTGGTCTTGATTGCTCATTTCTTTTTTAACGTCAGTAAATTTAAAAAGAGGGATTTCTTGTAAAATTTGTACCTATGAAATCCAGAATTTGCGGCAAAGTTACGAAATCAATTTCAATAAATAAAAAAACTGCACAAACATTTGAAATTCGTGCAAAATCCCGCCTAAAAAAGCGTCCTTATGCTTTGGCGCATAAGCTATTTAACATTTCCTACCCCTTTAGAAAACATTTTCAGGAAGATGTTAACATAAAGTCTTTATTCGATAAAATATTAACACCCGAATGGCAAATTTAAGTCGTAAATTTGCAATAGGAAAATTCTACACAAATTTAATTTCATGAATAAGCCAATCTTATCAACGCTACTGCTGGCCATGCTTACCGCATGCGCCACACCGCAGTACCAAGTGGACGGGAATTCGGTGATCGTTAACCCCAAGGACGGGGCTAAGGTCAGAATTCAAGTTATCAACGACAAAATCGTGCGAGTGTCAGCCACCCAGGAGAAAGATTTCGTGGCCGATGCCAGTCTTATCACAGTGCCTCAAGAGCCTTACACCGACTTCGAGGTGAAGGACGAGGGCGATCGCGTGGTGATCACCACCCCATCGCTCAGCGTAGCCGCCAATTATCAGGATGGCCAAGTGAGCTACTACGATGCCAACGGCGAGCTCTATCTTGCAGAGAACGCTGGAGGCCGCTCATTCAAGCCTATCACAGTGGAGGGCACCGACGCTTACACAGTGAGCCAATCTTGGAAGAGCCCTGATGACAGCGAAGGCATCTATGGCCTGGGCCAGCACCAAGCCGACCAATGGAACTACAAGGGCAAGAACGAAGAGCTCTTCCAGTACAACACCAAGGTCTCAGTGCCTATGGTAGTGAGCACAGGCAACTATGGCCTGCTATGGGATAGCTACAGCCTCTGTCGCTGGGGCAATCCTGATGACTATCTCCAACTGGGCGAGGCATTCGATCTCACCGATGCCGATGGCAACCCCGGGGCTCTCACTGGCATCTATACCGACAAGAACGGCAACACCATGACACGCCGCGAGACTGCCATTAACTTTGAGAACCTCAAGCGCGGCGATCTGGCACATGTAATCAATCTTCCCGAAGATTTCGACTACAACGGCGCTCATGTCACATACAAGGGGTACATAACACCCAAAGAAGATGGAGAGCATGACTTCATTCTGTATTACTCAGGGTATCAGACTGTCAATATCGATGGCAACGAACTTGTTCCCCGCCGGTGGCGCACTGCTTGGAACCCTAACAGCTATAAATTCTCTGCCAATCTGGAGAAAGGCAAGAAGACACCCATCTCCATAGAATGGGAACCCAACGGAGGCGTAGCCTACTGCGGCCTTCGCACCTATCTGCCTACCGATGAAGACACCAAGAACCAGCTGCGCTTCTGGGGTGAAATGCAAGACATGATCGATTACTACTTCATCGCTGGCGATGACATGTCCGATGTAATCCATGGATACCGCACCCTTACTGGCAAGGCTCCGGTGATGCCCAAATGGGTGATGGGATACTGGCAGAGCCGTGAGAAATACAACACTCAGGAGGAAGTGCTCTCCACTCTGCGCGAGTACCGCAAGCGCAATCTCCCCATCGACAATATCGTAATCGACTGGCTCCACTGGCAGCAGGATGCTTGGGGCAGCCATGAATTTGACCGCAACCGCTTCCCCACCCCTAAAGAAATGGTGGATACTATTCACCAGCTCAATGGTCGATTAATGATCAGCGTATGGCCCAAATTCTACGCCACCACCGAGCACTTCAAAGAATTTGACGAGAAAGGCTGGATGTATCAGCAAGCCATCAAGGACAGCATCCTCGATTGGGTAGGCCCCGGATATCTGGGCTCATTCTATGACGCTTACGATCCTGATGCGCGCAAGCTCTTCTGGCACCAAATCCAAGACCACTATTATCCACTGGGAATCGATGCTTGGTGGATGGACGCCAGCGAACCCAACGTGCGCGACTGCGTTGACATCCAGTATCGCAAAGATCTCTGCGGCCCCACGGCTTTAGGACCCTCTGCCAAATACTTCAACGCTTACGCTCTGATGAACGCCGAGGCCATCTACGACGGCCAGCGCGGCGTGGATCCCGATCGCCGAGTGTTCTTGCTTACTCGCAGCGGTTTTGCCGGCCAGCAGCGCTACAGCACCGCCACCTGGAGCGGCGATATAGCTACACGCTGGGAAGACATGAAGGCTCAAATCTCTGCCGGCCTCAACTTCGCCATGAGCGGCATTCCATTCTGGACAATGGATATCGGCGGCTTCTGCGTTGAAGATCGATATGTAGCCGGCCAAATGGAATTCAATAATACCGGCAAGGAAAACGAAGACCTCAAGGAATGGCGCGAGCTTAACACCCGCTGGTTCCAGTTTGGAGCTTTCGCACCCCTGTTCCGTGCCCACGGCCAGTGGCCTTATCGCGAGGTTTACAACATCGCACCTGAAAATCATCCGGCTTACAAGTCAATCGCATACTATTTGAAGTTGCGCTATCGCTTGATGCCCTACCTATACTCGCTCAACGGAGCTGTATATCACAACGATTATGTAATGATGCGGCCACTCGTGCTCGACTTCGCTGCCGACAAAGCTACCCGCGAAATAGGCGACCAGTTCATGCTGGGCAATGCCTTCATGGCAGCCCCCGTATATACCTATAAGGCTCGCGAGCGCGATGTTTACTTCCCCGCAGGAGCCACTTGGTATGATTTCTACAGTGGCAAGCCAATGGCCGGAGGCCAGAAAGCAACTGTAGCAGCGCCTTACGAGCGCATGCCGCTCTTTGTGCGCTCAGGGTCTATAGTGCCAATGGGTCCCGATATGCAGTGGAGCGCTGAGAAGCCAGCTGATGAAATCACACTATATGTATATGCTGGAGAAAACGGCGAATTCTCACTGTATGAAGACGAAGATCTCAACTACAATTACGAGAAAGGAGCTTTCTCAACTATACCTATGAGCTGGGACGATGAAGCATCTACCCTCACCATCGGTGAAAGGAAAGGCGAATTCCCGGGCATGCTCAAGGAGCGCAAATTCAATGTAATCAAGATTGATGCTGCTAATCCTGCTGGCACCAAGCCCGTTACGCTCTCCTACTCCGGCTCTGCAATCTCTCAAAAGATATAAAAAATGGGGTATAGGATTATTTTAGGTATTCTGATGGCTGCTGCTTGCGTATCTTCATACGCAGGCAGCCGGTCCATCTTTAATCATGATTGGAGATTCTCTCTGGGCGACTGCCCAGAGGCTAAAGAGACAACCTTTGACGACAGCCAGTGGCGAAGCCTGGACCTTCCCCACGACTGGGCTATTGAAGGCGACTTCTCCATTGACAATCCCTCCGGGCCCGGTGGCGGCGCACTGCCTGGTGGCATCGGATGGTATCGCAAGGCTTTCACTCTTGATCTCAAAGAGGGGGAGCGAGCTTTTCTTGACTTCGATGGCGCATACATGAACTCCACCGTGTACATCAACGGTGTAGAGCTCGGCACTCGCCCCTACGGCTATGCATCTTTCTCTTACGATATCACTCCTTATCTGGCCGATACCAATATGGTAGCGGTGAGAGTGGACAATGCAGAGCAACCAAATAGCCGATGGTACAGCGGCTGCGGCATCTACCGCAACACTTGGCTGCGAGTGACCGATGCTGTGCACTTCCCTAAGGATGGCATCTTCGCCCGCCCAGAAGGCAATAAGATGCTAATCGACTGCGAGGTCTTCAACTCAGGCAAGCAAGACCGCGACCTCATCGTCGGCGCCTCGCTCAATGGCGAATGCAGCACATCCGCTCCGCTGAAAGTCAAAGCTGGAGACACCCAAACCTCGGCACTGACCATCGAAGTGGAAAATCCTCACCTTTGGGATGTGACCGACCCATATCTCTATAAGCTATCGGTGACCTTGAGTGATGCCAGCACTGGCGAAAAGCTCGATGAGCAAGTGATCAACACCGGCTTCCGCACCTTCGCCTTTGATGCCGAAAAGGGTTTCTTCCTCAATGGCCGACAGCTCAAGCTCAATGGCGTATGCCTCCACCATGATTACGGGGCTTTAGGGGCCGTAGTGAACAATCGCGCCATCGAGCGCCAGCTCCAAATTATGCAAGAAATGGGAGCCAATGCTATCCGGTGCACCCATAACCCGCCAGCTCCCGAGCTGCTTGACGCATGCGACAGAATGGGCTTGCTGGTAATGGATGAGACCTTTGACATGTGGCGCAAGCGCAAGACGGCCCACGATTATTCGCGCTATTTCAACGAGTGGCATGAGCGCGACATCGACGAGCAAGTGCGTCGCGACCGCAACCACCCCAGCATCTTCTGCTGGAGCATAGGGAACGAAGTGCTTGAGCAGTGGAGCGATGCCGGAGCTGACACTCTGAGCTTAGCTGAGGCCAACCTGATTCTCAACTTTGGTCATTCAGCCGATCAACTTGCGAAAGAAGATGGGGAGCTCTCTGTAAACTCTCTGCTCACACGCAAGCTCGCCGACAGGGTCCGCGCCCTTGACGACACCCGCTATATCACAGCCGGATGCAACGAGCCGGACCCAGGAAATCATCTCTTCCGTTCTGGGGCTCTCGATATAATCGGCTTCAATTATCATGATGATTGGTTCAAGGATGTGCCTACTAACTTTCCCGGCAAGCCTTTCGTGATCACTGAGAGTGTCTCGGCTCTTATGACCCGAGGCTATTATGTAATGCCAGCGGACTCTATGATTATCTGTCCACTGCGATGGGACATACCCTACTACGATGAGAGCTACAGCTGCAGCAGCTATGACAATTGCCATGTGCCTTGGGGCAATACCCACGAGGGCACGATGCGCCATGTGGACAACAACGACTTTATCTCCGGCCAGTTCGTATGGACAGGCTTTGACTACTTGGGCGAGCCCACCCCTTACGGGTTCCCGGCACGCAGCAGCTATTTCGGGATAGTGGATCTCGCCGGTTTTCCTAAGGATGTGTACTACCTGTATCAGAGCCAATGGAATCCTAAAGTAGATGTGCTGCATATCCTGCCTCACTGGAACTGGTCAGAGGGCCAGACAGTGGATGTGTGGGCCTACAGCAACAATGCCGATCAGGTAGAGCTCTTCCTCAACGGCGAAAGCCAGGGTGTCCGCGCTGTAGAGCCTGGCACCTACCATGTGGCTTGGAGAGTGCCTTTCAAGCCTGGCATTCTTACCGCAATCAGCAGCAAAGATGGCAAGAAAGTGAAAGAAGCCACAGTGCGCACAGCCGGCACCCCATGCAGCGTGCGCCTCACACCCGACCGCCAAGAAATCTCAGCCGATGGCTCTGATCTTTGCTACATTACTGCAGAAATTTTGGATGCCGATGGCAACCTCTGCCCATGGGCCGATGATCAAATCACATTCCAAGTGGAAGGCTCGGGCTTTAATGCAGGCGTGGACAATGGGTCGCCAATATCAATGGAGCGATTTAAGGCCGACAACCGCAAAGCCTTTTACGGCAAAGCTCTGATCATAGTGCAAAACAACGGCGAAGGCGGCCCTTGCACTATAACGGCCACCGCACCCGGCTTAACCTCCCACACTATTACCGTAAAATCTATCTAAAATGAAACCAAGCTTATTATATCTATCATTAAGCGTATGTGTCAGCGCGATGGCGCAGACCCCTATATACCTTGATGTAAATGCTCCCTTGGAGGACCGAGTGGAAGATGCTCTAAGCCGCATGACAACAAAGGAGAAAGTGGCCCTAAGCCACGCCCAAAGCAAGTTCTCCTCAGCCGGTTGCGAACGCTTGGGCATACCAGAGCTCTGGATGAGCGATGGGCCTCACGGCGTACGCGCGGAAATCAACTGGAACGATTGGGGCTATTCCAATTGGGGCAATGACTCTGTCACTGCTTTCCCAGCCCTGACAGCCCTGGCCGCCACTTGGAATCCTGAGATGGCTGCAATCTATGGCAAAGCCATTGGCGAGGAAGCCCGCTACCGCGAAAAGGATGTGCTCTTAGGCCCGGGTGTCAACATTTACCGCACCCCACTCAATGGTCGCAACTTTGAATATCTGGGAGAAGACCCCTATTTGGCTGGCACATTAGCAGTGCCTTATATCCAAGAGCTTCAGAAGAACGGGGTAGCCGCTTGCGTCAAGCATTTCGCTCTCAATGACCAAGAGCAGTGGCGAGGCTCTGTAAATGTGAACATCAGCGACCGCGCTCTTTATGAGATTTATCTGCCGGCTTTCAAGCGCGCCGTGCAGGAGGGAGGTTCCTGGAGCATCATGGGCGCTTACAACCGTATCTGGAACCAGCATTGCTGCCACAACGAGCGCCTTCTTGATGACATTCTCAAGGGAGAATGGGCATACGACGGGGCCGTAATCACAGATTGGGGAGGCGCTCACGACACCCGCGAAGCTGCCCTCAATGGCCTTGACATAGAGATGGGCAGCTACACCAATGGCCTCACTTCAGAAAGCGCATTCGGATTCAATAATTATTATCTGGCTGACCCGTACTATGATCTGATAATGGCTGGCGAAGTGCCCGACTCAGTAGTGAATGACAAAGCTCGCCGAGTGCTGCGCCTTATCTTCCGCACAGCCATGGATCAAAGCAAGCCTTTCGGCAGCAAATGCACCCCGGAACATTACGAAGCAGCCAAGCAGATTGGAGATGAGAGCATCGTACTGCTTAAGAATGAGGGAATCCTCCCACTGATGCCGGCTGGGCAGAAGATCTTAGTGGTAGGTGAAAATGCTACTCGCAAACTCACCGACGGCGGAGGCTCATCAGAGCTCAAAGTAAAAGATTACATTTCCCCTCTGAGTGCTCTAAAGCAAGCCTTCGGGGAGGAAAATGTAGATTACGCCATGGGGTACAAGAGCGGCAGGCCAATGTACGGCGTGGCTGATGAAATACCCCAAGCCACACAGGATTCCCTGCGAGCTGAAGCTGTAGCCAAAGCTGCAAATGCGGATGTGATCATTTTTGTGGGCGGTCTTAACAAGAACTCTTTTCAAGACTGCGAAGCCACTGACCGCCTCAGCTATAATCTTCCCTTCGGGCAAGACCAACTGATCGAGGAGCTTATAGCCGTACAGCCTAATATTATCATTGCCAACATCTCCGGCAACGCTTACGCTATGCCGTGGCTGGCTAAGGTGCCTGCTGTATTGCATACATCGTATCTGGGCACCATGGGCGGCGCATCGATGGCAGATGCCATAACCGGAAAGACCAATCCCAGCGGAAAGCTCCCCTACTCTTTCCCAAAGAAATTGGAGGACTGTGCCGCTCACTCTTTTGGCGCTAAGGCTTATCCCGGCATAGATGCAGCGGCTGACAGCATCAATCCTGCTGCACCTATCGATGTGTACGGAAATCCAGTAGATCCTCAGCAGGATTATATGGAAGACATTCTGGTAGGATATCGCTGGCACGACACCAAGAAGATTCCCGCAATGTTTCCTTTCGGCCACGGCTTAAGCTACACAACCTTTGAGTATGGCAAAGGCTCAATTGCAGCCGAGGGTGATGGCTGGGTAGCAAGCATCCCGGTGACCAATGTGGGCCCTATAGCTGGCAAAGAGGTGGTACAGCTTTACATCGGGGATGACAAAGCATCAGTGTTGCGCCCTGTAAAGGAGCTCAAGGGTTATGAAAAAATAGCCTTGGCTCCCGGCGAGACCAAAACAGTAACTTTCGCCATTACTCCAGAAGATCTGAAATTCTTTGACGAGGCCTCTCATAGCTGGGTGGCAGAACCCGGCAAATTCCGCGCATATATCGGAGCCTCTTCCACCGATATAAAATCCACCTTGCCCTTCACACTGAAATAAAGGATTTGGAATTTGCAAATAAAAAGGAAATGGATGGCTTGAGAACCATCCATTTCCTTTTTATCCTTTTATGCTCGATAATAACTTTTCTGTCACTCTGAGGGGATCCGAGGAATGCGAGACCGCAGTGGTGAGTATGCCATTTGCTCCAGCAGCTATAGGAGCATCAGCATTTTCTGCTGTGTAATTGCCTTCGGCGACAATGGGAAGCTCAAATTTCGCTTCCCGCAAAACCTCTACATTTTCGCTCAACCGATCCATAGGCACTTGCGGCCCGAAGACTACGTAATCTATATCGGCGGGCACCAATGCCGTAGCGGCGGAGGCTATCCCTACCTCCACGCCGATGATGGCTTCTGGTCCAAGCTTCTCTCGCACAGCCATGGCGCTTTGATCACAATTTCGAAGATACACACCGTGCACTCCGAGCTCCTTGGCCGTGTCAATATTGTTTTCAATGCTCAGCATTGTGGAGGTCTCTTTGCAAAGAGGCACCAGCTCAGCAGCTGTCTCGCGCACCTCTTCAGCCTTGCTATCCGGCATTCGCAGCACTATCCATCCGCAGCCAGCCTCTATGGCCATCTGCACAACCTCCGGTATGCTCCATCGGTCATTTTTCTCTACAATCACCTGTATCATTTTTCCTTTTGTTTCTCCTTCTCTAACAATTGAAATTATCAGAAGTTTAGAGAATAAAGAGTACATATTGACACGCCCTGTATCGGGGAAGAGAATAGCAAAAACAGTGGCTGCTTTCCCTTAAGGCTTGAGAGTGAGCCCAGATTAGTGGTCAGCATTGTGGGCACCTTTGGCGCATCAGGTTCAATATCAAAGCGGCCTATAGCCACCCCGCCTTCTGCCTCGCTGGGAGCCCCCGCCATCACTACAATAGAGCCAGGAATGCCAGCGGGGGTGATTTCTATGCTCATCGGCATAGTGTCAGCCGATGCAGTGTCGAAATTGAAGTACTTGTACCCTACAGTGGAGTTATGAGTATTATTCACCACCGGAGTAGCGCGCAGTTTCACATCTGTATTGGCTGAGCGCGGCTGTCCTGGGTAATAAGTGGGTGCGACATACGAGCCAGAATAAATAAAGCTGGGCCAAGCATGAATGGCCGGCTCCGGGCCTGTATAGTAGCAAGCAATGCCAGCGGGATAAGATCCGGCCAAGGGCAAGCCATCAATCTGGAAGCCCTCGCTTGTGTATTCTCCCTCGCTGATTTCTACCTTTCCTCCCTTACCAGGGGTCACTTTTACCTCAATGGGCGCCACCATGGCTTGGCGTGAAAATTCATTGAGACCAGTCTGGCGATGATAGAATACATACCACTGATCTCCCACCTTGGCTATGCTGCCATGGGTGTTGCCGCTGGGTGTGGCAGTGGCGATGGTAGAGCCATCGGCAAGTGTGGTACGGCCTCGGCCATCTATGATAGTGCCACCATAAGTGAATGGGCCCAGGGGATTATCGCTGTAGCAGTAAGCCAATGTATAATTGCTGCCAGGCATGCCGAAATCTCCATCAGCGCTCCATCTACTATATATCAGCACATATTTGTCGGCGATCTTGCGCATGGAAGATGCTTCATAGAAGCGCTCTATCCCTTGCTGCTGAAAGCCAGGTATCAGATTGCTCACTATTTCGGTGCCGGGCTTCACTGTTGCCATTGTTGACGGATCGAGTTCTGCGCCATTGCTTGTGCCGAAGCCCCAGTAAGCGTACACTCTACCGTCATCATCCACGAAGACTGCCGGATCGAAGCCAAGAGGTCCCTCGGCCTGGTCAGTGGTGCCAGCCTTCCAGTTGCATACCACAAATGGCCCATCCGGCCGACTGGACTTTGCCACCTGTCCATTGCGACCTCCAGCCTGATTGTTAGGGTATAGATAGTATGTCTTTGTGCCATCGGGAGCAACAACCAAAGCCACATCGGGCGCATATAGCACATCCCCCATTCCATTGGGATAGAGCAGGTCGCCATTGGCATCAGTGCGGCTCTCGAATATCACTCCATCATAGCGCCAATTATTTGGATCATCCACGGGGGCTGACCATACCACTTGTTCGCGGCCGCAGTATTCGGTAACCAAAGAGTCGTGGCTTCCGTACACATACACTCGGTACTGCCCAGGAGCATCCGGATCTTCAAACACATAAGGCTCACCATCAGGTATATATTCCCACAAGGGCAAGTAGGGGTTCACAGCCCCGGCGCTCAGGATAGAGCCAGCTGCCAGAATTGATGTAAAAATTTTCTTCATATAAGTTTAGTTTTGTTCTTCTATCTGTTTGCGCTTTTCTTCTATCTGTTCTTCGCGGCTAAGCCCTTTGTGATGCTTTTGCCCTCGGCAATAGTCGCAAAGCCCGCAAGGCTTGGCATCCTTTTCTCCAAAATATGCCAGCAATCGCTGGGCTCGGCAAGAATCCTGGCCGAAAACGAAAGATTTCATCGCTTCCACCCGATTTTTCATTCGTTGAAGCCTGTCTTCATATACAGCTTTGGGTATGATCAAGTAGCGAGGCTCTTCACGAGAAGTGGGATAATGCATATAAGGGGTGGCTTTTTTTGGCACATACGACACAATTTGCATCCGGCTCAAAGCCAGCAATGCCTGATACACCTGCTCTTCGCTCACTCCGGCTTGGAGCGCTATGGCAGACTCGCGAATATAAGTATAGTCAGAGAAAAGGCCAGTGTACATTCTCTGCAAGGCACAGAATACTTTGTCGGTGACAGCATCCAGCTGCAAAGAATAAAACTCTTTTTTTTGAGCCACTATCATTATGCGCGAGTGGGAATGTATCTCATCAATATAGTCAAGATATCCAGCTTGGGTGAGCAATCGGAGAGCAGAATCAGCCATTGCCGGCGGCAACTTGAACACTGTGCAAAACCGTAGGAAATTGAACTCGAAGACCTGGTCATATCCACCGCCCACTGCTACATCCAAAAAGTTGCCAGCCATTTCATACACACGGGCAATGAAATCCTTAGGGGGAAAAGCATCCGACAATCTACGCGAAAGCATTCCCTTGTCCTGATTTGATGCAATTACCACCGCATAGGCTGGCAAGCCATCTCTGCCTGCGCGACCCGCTTCCTGGTAATATTCTTCCAAGGATGAGGGCAAATCGACATGGATCACAGATCTGACATCTGGCTTGTCAATGCCCATGCCGAAAGCATTGGTAGCTATCATTACTCTAACCCTTCCGCTTTTCCAGGCATTCTGCTTTTCTTCCTTATCGTCCGGATCCAAGCCCGCATGGTAGAATGCAGCACTAAAACCCTGTACGGACAAATAGTCGGCAATTTCACGGCATTTCTTGCGACTGCGCACATATACGATAGCCGAACCTGCGGTAGAAGAGAGGACTCTTAATAAAGTACGCTCCTTAAATTCGTCATACCTCACAATGTAATTGAGATTTTCACGAGCGAAACTTTTTGCGAATTGATTTGCATCGGAGTGGAATCTCAACTGTTTCTTAATATCCACAGCCACTTCCGGGGTAGCGCTCGCAGTAAGAGCCAAGATTGGGACAGTGGGGAAAATCTCTCGCAATACTTTAATTTTGAGGTAGGCTGGCCTAAAATCATAACCCCACTGCGATATGCAGTGCGCCTCATCAACAACGATAAGGCAAATATTCCATGTGCGCAGATCGGCAATAAAGCCATCGCTTTGCAACTTTTCGGGGCTTACATACAGGACTTTTGTTTTCCCCAATCGGCAACGCGTGAGAACAAGATTAGTTTCAGCCAAGCTTAAGCCGGAATGCAAACAATAAGCCCTTACGCCACGAGCCAAGAGGTTGTCCACTTGGTCCTTCATCAAGGAAATAAGCGGAGTCACCACCAGTGTGATACCATCCAATGCTAAGGCAGGTACCTGAAAAGTCAAAGATTTGCCACCGCCAGTTGGCAGCAATCCCAAAGTATCGTGCCCATCGAGCACGCTTTGTATTATATCGAGTTGCAGCGGGCGGAAGCTCGCATAGCCCCACACCCGCTGCAATATCTCATATAACTGCTCCGTTCTCCGGTTTTGGATCTTGTCGTCCATCACTGCGTTAGCCAGCCTGTTTGCATGTCGGCATCTTAATGCACATGTATCTGCTTTACCATTAATTGCAGAGTGCTGTTATTATTGCGATGCTTGTTCTCCTCGATAGTATAGCAAATATCGAATTTGCCACCCTTATGAATGTAATCAAAATACTGCGCCATATTGAAAGCAATGGCATTGAACACTCTTCCGCTGGTGTCATCCACCAATTCGAGCTTAATATGCTCGCCTTGGCGGCCTACCAGGCGGCTGCTTCCATAATCTTTGACTCCCTTGCTACAGAACACTGGCTTCTGATTACCCGGGCCAAAAGGATTGAAAAGGCGCAGAGTAGAGACAAACTCCGGCGTAATATCAGAGAAAGAAATAATAGCATCGATATCGATTTGAGGCGTTTGCTGCTCCGGGGTAATATTCTTTGCCACATATTCCTCAAAGCGCCGAGTAAATTCCGGTATGTTCTCCTCTTTCATCGAAAGGCCCACTGCATAAGTGTGGCCGCCAAAATTTTCGAGCAGATCGCGAGTGCTATCCACAGCGCTGTAGATATCAAAGCCTTGCACTGAGCGGCTTGAGCCGGTAGCCAGTCCGTTGCTAAGAGTAAGAACCACCGAAGGCTTATAATACAGCTCTGTCAGACGGCTTGCCACTATGCCTATGATGCCCTTGTGCCAATCCTTATTGTATATTACAATGGATTTCTTGGAGCTATCCATCTCGCCGCGAGCCTCTAAGATCGCATTGGCTTCTTCAGTGATTCGCTTGTCGAGTTCTTTTCGGTCTTGATTATATTGGTCAATGGCTAAGCTGAGCTTGGCCGCATCCTTGATATCGCGAGCTGTAAGCAGGGCCACCGCCTCACTGCCGCTTTGCATTCGTCCGCTGGCATTAATTCGAGGCCCGATTTTGAAGATTACGTCGGTGATTGATATTTCCTTTCCGCTGAGCCCGCAAGTGCGAATAATGGCACGCAATCCCATGTTGGGGTTGCTATTGATGCGCTTTAGCCCATGGTAAGCCATTACACGGTTCTCATCTACCATCGGCACGATGTCGGCCGCTATGCTGACAGCCACCAAGTCGAGCATTCCCTCGAGCTCAGCGGTGCCAATTCCATTGCTAATGGAAAAGGCTTGCATAAGCTTATAGCCTACTCCACAGCCGGAAAGGTGGGTGCAGGGGTAAGTGCTCCCCTCAAGCTTGGGGTTAAGAATAGCCACGGCCGGCGGCAACTCGTCGTCGGGCACATGATGGTCGCAAATAATGAAATCGATGCCAAGATATTTGGCATACTTAATCTCCTCGATGGCCTTAATGCCGCAATCGAGGATAATGATAAGCTTGACACCGGCGTCAGCCGCCTCGTCGATCACCTTCTTGGTGATGCCGTACCCATCGTCGTACCTGGTGGGAATATAGTAGTCAATCTCGGAGTAGAAGCTCTGGAGATAGCGGTACACGAGTGCGACCGCGGTGGTTCCATCCACATCATAGTCTCCATAGACCATGATGCGCTGCTTGGCCCCCATAGCCTGGTTGAGGCGATCCACTGCAGCCTCCATCCCGGGCATGAGAAATGGGTCATGCAAATCGCGGAGCGAGGGGTGAAAGAACCTCTCAGCATCCTCGACTGTATGGATCCCACGCTGCGAAAGCAGCTCCACCACAGGCGGGCATTTGGCAAATCTCTTAGCCAGTTCATTCTCTAAGTCTTGACTTTCCGTAGATGAGGGTACATAGTTCCATCTACTAGTCATTTATATAGTTTTTATTTTTTATCTATCCAGGGGGAAACCGCCGGGTACTTTGTGACTTTTGCCTATTTCCCCAATTTCCCATACAAAGGTAATAAATTTAAACTATACTACGATTATTTTTATACTATTTTAACTAATAAATGGAATTTAGGATGGTATAGAGGATGGCGGTTTTTAGATCAGCGAGAGCGACGGAAGCGAAGTTGGGATTTATATACCGGAAAGCGCAAAGTAAGAATGGCCCCGTCATCACTCAGCTGGGCATTATTGTCATCATCAAGCAAGCGCCCAGCAGCATCGTACCACTCCAAATCGTAATTGTTTTGGAAACCTGAGGGCCGGAGTATGCCTTTAAGCCTGGGCGCATTCCAATCTTCAGCATTTACAGTGGCTCCACCGAGATAGATTATCTCATAGCTTCCGCCGGAGCCCGGAGCTATAGCTATTCGATACTTACCTCCCAGCATGGCTTGATTGGCATCAATCTCACGGTCAAGATACTGCCACTGGCCTAAAATAGGGCCCGCATTCTTGACCGCGGCAGAATGCACTTCGCTGCCATATTTCGGCTCTGGCAGCACAAAGCACTCTGCAGTAATGCGCTCAACCAAGAGAGGATCTTGGGTTCTTAACATTACTTCGCCCCCTTCACGAGCATCAAAGGGCACGACTCCCACAAGGGACTTTTCTCGCACTCCGGCATAAAGCCGCGCCGAAAAGCCGTCATACACTATTTTCAGAGACAAAGCCTCGCCGCTTAGGGGAATGTTATCGCTTATCACTGGTGTTTGCATGCCATCGCGCACTTCTATCACATCGACCGTAGCCTCTGGAGTGTAAAGGTTGTCATAACCGCGCACATCAGGCAAGCTAACTTGGGCATAGGCATAATTCTTCTCATCTTTGCAATTCCAATGCAACTGCCAGCTGCAAGCGCCTTTGCTGCAGCGCTGAACCCGCACATGCACATCAGCTCTTGAAACATTAGGAGGAACAGTGTCAACCACTGTCAAGCCCGCATTAACTGGCACTGGGGGAGGAAACCACTCATTTCTTGCCGATGCGGAAGCAGCACAAGCTATGGCCCAAATTATCGTCAATATTCTGAACATCTCATCTTACATTATTACACCTTAATAACATCTAACATCCCTATATCAATAGCAAAGGTATAAAAATAATTTGTATAATTTACACGAAACCTTTAAATTTGCACTGCCATTAACTATTGTGAAAATTACAGATATGCAAATAATAGAAGCCCGCAAAGAGCATGCCAGAGCCATAGGCGAAGCCATTGTCATGGCCATCACGCCAGAACTGGTATTAGAGTCATTCAACCATCATGGCACCGACCACACTGTGGAAGAATACATCACTCTTTTCGCCACACTCGCCGCTCGGGAGGATTCGCAGTACAGTTATCGCAACTCCCTGGTGGCAATAGAAGACAACGAGGTGGTTGGCGTAATCGTGGGCTACGATGGAGCTCACCTGCATGAGCTGCGGCAAGCCTTCATAGACTTAGCGTCCTCTGAGTACGGCATCCGCTTCGACGGAGACTTTCCCGATGAGACAGAGCCTGGAGAATTTTATCTCGACACATTAGCAGTAGCCTCCAAGGCGCGTGGCAAAGGCGTAGGCTCCGCCCTGCTTCGAGCCATGACTGAGCGAGCCCACTCCATTGGAAAGCCGGCTGGCCTTTTAGTAGATAAAAAGAACGAGCGCGCACGGCGCCTTTACGCTTCCCTGGGCTTCCGCCCCGTAGGCGATCGCTTCTTTATCGGCGAGCTAATGACCCACATGCAGCTTTAGAGCCCGTTTAATAAAAAAAATCCCCAGCGCCTTGTCGGCGCTGGGGATTCCTGACTTTGGTTGAATGTTGCGAAGTTTATTCCATATCTATGTGGTCAACATCCATGATTTCTTGTGACTCGTGGAAGATATCCTCCAACTCATCCTTGCTGCCGACTACCAGGCGTTCGTATTCGCGAAGGCCGGTACCCGCAGGAATCAGGTGACCGCAAATTACATTTTCTTTCATGCCCTCCAGAGAGTCGCTCTTGCCATTGATGGCGGCTTCGTTGAGCACCTTGGTTGTCTCTTGGAAAGAGGCAGCCGAGATGAAGCTCGAGGTTTGCAGAGCGGCGCGTGTGATACCCTGGAGTATCTGCTCGCTGGTGGCGGGCACGGTGTCGCGCACTTGAATAGGCTTGAGGTCGCGGCGCTTAAGGGCTGAGTTCTCATCGCGCAAGCGGCGAGCTGTGATGATCTGGCCAGCTTGCACATTTTCGCTGTCGCCTGGATCGATCACAAACTTCTTGCCCCAGATGCGGTCGTTTTCTTCCATGAAATCGCGCTTGTCCACTACCTGGCTCTCCAGGAAAGTGGTGTCGCCTGGCTCAAGGATATTAACCTTGCGCATCATCTGGCGCACGATTACCTCAAAGTGCTTGTCATTGATCTTCACACCCTGCATGCGATACACATCCTGAACCTCGTTCACAATGTATTCCTGCACTGCGGTCGGGCCCATGATATTCAAGATATCGGCCGGAGTGATGGCACCATCCGAGAGGGCTGTGCCAGCGCGAACATAGTCGTTCTCTTGCACAAGTATCTGCTTCGACAGAGGCACCAGATATTTGCGCTCATCGCCCACTTTGCTCTTGACAGTGATTTCACGATTACCACGCTTGATTTTGCCGAAGTGCACCTCACCATCGATTTCAGATACGATAGCGGGATTGCTGGGGTTGCGAGCCTCGAAGAGCTCGGTCACGCGTGGCAGACCACCAGTGATATCACCAGCGCCGCCGCCCGAAGCGCGCGGTATCTTCACGAATACCTCGCCGGTCTTGATTTCATCTCCATTCTGCTTGATAAGGTGAGCGCCCACAGGCAGAGCATAGAGCTTGAGCTCCTGGCCGTTGGCATCGAGGATAGCAGCCTCCGGCACCTTAGCGCGGTCTTTGCTCTCGATAATCACATGATCTTCAAGGCCAGAGGCCTCATCGATATCTGTGCGGAATGTAACATTCTCAATCAGGTTGCGATACTCAATCTTGCCGCCGACCTCAGAAATGATTACAGCGTTGAAGGGGTCCCATTCGCAAATCACATCGCCCTTCTTTACGTTATCGCCATTTTTGAAGAACAGCTTCGAGCCGTAGGGGATGCTGGCGTTAGTGAGCATCATTTTGGTGTTGGGATCCATGATTCGCATTTCTGCCAAGCGGCCTACCACTACCTCTACTGGCTTGCCATCAGGAGTGGTCTCTTCGCTCTTCACAGTGCGAAGCTCCTCGATTTCGAGCTTACCTTCGTAGCGTGAGGTCACAGTAGATACGGCAGCAATGTTGCTGGCCACACCACCGACGTGGAATGTACGCAGTGTCAGCTGAGTACCAGGCTCGCCAATAGACTGAGCAGCGATTACACCCACAGCCTCGCCTTTCTGCACCATGCGGTTGTTGCTCAGGTTGCGTCCATAGCACTTGGCGCACACGCCTCGCTTAGCCTCGCAGGTGAGCACGGAGCGGATTTCTACGCTCTCGATGGGAGAATTATCTATTCGCTCGGCAGCCGCATCATTAATTTCCTCGCCGGCAGCCACGATAACTTCCTCGGTCTGAGGATCGATGATGTCGTGGACAGACACTCGGCCTAAGATGCGCTCGCCAAGAGAAGCGACCACCTCGTCGTTATTCTTAATCTCACGGCATACCAGACCGCGCAGTGTGCCGCAGTCCTCCTCTGTGATAATCACATCGTGGGCTACATCGACCAGACGACGAGTCAGATAACCAGCATCGGCAGTCTTAAGCGCGGTGTCGGCAAGACCCTTGCGGGCGCCGTGGGTTGAGATAAAATATTCCAACACAGAGAGGCCTTCCTTGAAGTTGGCAAGAATAGGGTTCTCGATGATTTGTCCGCCCTCGGCTCCAGCTTTCTGAGGCTTTGCCATAAGGCCGCGCATACCAGCCAGCTGACGGATTTGGTCCTTGCTACCGCGAGCGCCAGAGTCAAGCATCATATATACAGAGTTGAAGCCCTGGTTGGCTTCGGCCATCTGCTTCATGAGCACTGAGGTAAGCTCAGAGTTGACATGTGTCCAGATATCAATAATCTGGTTATAGCGCTCTGTATTGGTGATGAAGCCCATGGAGTAGTTGTTCTGCACTTCCTCCACCTCTTCGTATCCCTTGTTCACAATGCCAGTCTTCTCCTCGGGCACGATTACATCGCCAAGGTTGAAGGAAAGGCCGCCCTTGAATGCCATATAATAGCCCAGGTTCTTGATATCGTCCAAGAACTGTGCTGAGCGAGGAATACCGCACTTCTTAATCACCTTAGAGATGATATCGCGCAGAGACTTCTTAGAAAGAATCTCATTTACATAACCAATCTCTTTAGGCACATATTGGTTTACCAGCACGCGACCCACTGATGTATCCTTCACAAGGCGCTTAACGGGGTTGCCCTGCTCATCCACATCATCGACCATTACTGAGACTGGAGCGTGGAGGGTAACCTTGCCCTCGTTATAAGCGATTTCAGCCTCTTCGGGACCGTAGAATACAGTGCCTTCGCCTTTGTCGCCCTTGCGCAGCTTTGTGATGTAGTAAAGGCCAAGCACCATATCCTGAGAAGGCACGGTGATAGGCGCTCCATTTGCGGGGTTGAGGATATTGTGTGCTCCAAGCATCAGCATCTGAGCTTCCAAAATAGCTTCGTTGCCAAGAGGCAAGTGCACAGCCATCTGGTCACCATCGAAGTCGGCGTTGAACGCAGTACAAGCCAGCGGGTGCAGCTGTATTGCCTTGCCCTCGATCATCTTGGGCTGGAAAGCTTGGATGCCGAGGCGGTGCAGCGTAGGAGCGCGGTTGAGCAGCACGGGATGGCCCTTCATTACATACTCCAGGATATCCCATACCACGGGCTCCTTGCGATCTACTATCTTCTTGGCGCTCTTCACTGTCTTCACAATGCCGCGCTCAATGAGCTTGCGGATTACGAATGGCTTGTACAGCTCAGCTGCCATATCTTTGGGGATACCGCATTCGTGCATCTTAAGCTCAGGGCCTACCACGATTACAGAGCGAGCAGAATAGTCGACACGCTTACCCAGGAGGTTCTGGCGGAAGCGTCCTTGCTTACCCTTGAGGGAGTCAGATAGCGACTTCAACGGGCGGTTAGCATCGCTCTTCACGGCTGACGACTTGCGGCTATTGTCGAGCAGAGAGTCAACGGCTTCTTGAAGCATGCGCTTCTCATTGCGGAGAATAACCTCCGGGGCCTTGATCTCTATAAGTCTCTTGAGACGATTGTTTCGGATAATCACACGGCGATACAGGTCGTTGAGGTCGCTGGTAGCGAAGCGACCGCCATCCAGAGGCACCAGAGGGCGGAGCTCAGGCGGAATCACGGGCACCACTTGCATAATCATCCATTCAGGCTTGCTGCGACCTTTGCTGCTGCGGAAGCTTTCTACCACCTGCAGGCGCTTGAGGGCCTCCGTCTTACGCTGCTGCGAACCTTTCTCGGTATCGGCTTGTGCGCGCAGCTGATTAGCCAAGGTGTCGAGGTCAATCTGCTGAAGCAGCTCATATATAGCCTCGGCTCCCATCTTTGCGATAAACTTGTTGGGATCGCTATCGTCAAGATTTTGGTTGTTAGCTGGCAGCTTGCCCAGGATTTCCAGGTATTCATCCTCAGTGAGGAGATCCATCTTGTCGTGAGGAGCCATCACATCCACATCAGCGGCTGCGCCAGGCTGCATCACTATGTATTTTTCGTAGTATATTACGGCATCGAGCTTTTTAGAAGGGAGCCCCAGCAAGTATCCGATCTTATTAGGCAAAGAACGGAAATACCAGATATGAGCCACCGGCACCACCAGCTTGATGTGGCCCATTCGCTCGCGGCGCACCTTCTTCTCGGTCACTTCTACGCCGCAACGGTCGCAGACAATGCCCTTGTAGCGGATGCGCTTGTACTTTCCGCAATGGCACTCATAATCCTTTACCGGGCCGAATATGCGCTCGCAAAACAGGCCATCACGCTCAGGCTTATAAGTGCGGTAGTTGATTGTCTCGGGCTTTAGCACCTCGCCAGAGCTCTTCTCGAGGATTTCCTCGGGAGAAGCCAGACCGATGGTGATTTTCGAGAAACCAGTCTTGGTTTTATTGTCTTTTCTGAAAGCCATATATAGTATAAGAATTATCTGATTTTGATTTGGTGTTATGTCTCAGGATTTAGGATTAAGGGTGTCCCAAATCCCATATTCCAAATTCTTATTCAAGATTAACACTCAGGCCCAAACCGCGCAGCTCATGGAGCAGCACATTCAGAGACTCTGGGATGCCAGCTTGAGGCATTGGATCGCCCTTGACTATGGCCTCGTAGGCTTTGCTGCGGCCATTGACATCGTCGCTCTTGATAGTCAGGATTTCTTGCAGCACATGCGAAGCGCCAAATGCCTCCAGTGCCCAAACCTCCATCTCACCAAAGCGCTGACCGCCGAACTGAGCCTTACCGCCCAGAGGCTGCTGGGTAATCAAGGAGTACGGGCCAATGCTGCGGGCATGCATCTTGTCTTCTACCATGTGGCCCAGCTTAAGCATGTAGATCACGCCTACGGTAGCCGGCTGATCGAAGCGTTCGCCTGTGCCGCCGTCATACAGATACGTCTTGCCAAAGCGAGGCAATCCAGCCTTGTCAGTTAGAGCATTGATATCATCAAGGGAAGCGCCATCGAAAATCGGGGTGGCGTATTTCTCGCCCAATTCGCGGCCAGCCCAGCCGAGCACAGTTTCGAAAATCTGGCCCAGGTTCATACGCGAAGGCACGCCCAGAGGGTTAAGCACGATATCTACCGGAGTGCCGTCGGCCAAGAAAGGCATGTCTTCTTGGCGCACTATGCGCGATACGATACCCTTGTTGCCGTGGCGGCCAGCCATCTTATCGCCCACGCCAATCTTGCGCTTCTTGGCAATATAAACCTTGGCGATTTGCATGATTCCCGAGGGCAGCTCATCGCCGATGGAGATGTCGAATTTCTTGCGGCGCATCTCAGCATCGTATTCCTTGCTCTTGCGCAGGTAGTTCACGATGGTCTGGCGTATCAGATCGTTCTGCTTCTTGTCGTTAGTCCAGTTGCTCAGGTTGATGGTGTCGAAGTTGAGAGATCCCAAAGCGGCTTCTGTAAACTTTGCGCCCTTGGGGATTACATCGCTTCCGATGAAATCCTTCACGCCCTGCGATGTCTTACCATCGGTGAGGGTCATGAGCTTGCTTAGGAGCAGCTGCTTGAGCTCGCTTTGCTTCTCCTCATATTCTTCATCAATCTTAGGCAGCATGGCATTCGCGGCCTTGCTCTTCTTCTTGCTGGCTTTGGAGAAAAGGTTGGTGCCAATCACCACGCCTTTCAGCGAGGGAGAAGCCTTCAAGGAAGCATCCTTCACATCGCCGGCCTTGTCACCGAAGATGGCGCGCAGGAGCTTCTCTTCCGGAGTAGGATCCGACTCGCCCTTAGGCGTAATCTTACCAATCATGATATCTCCCGGCACCACATGAGCGCCCACGCGGATGATGCCGCGCTCGTCGAGATCCTTTGTGGCATCTTCGCTCACATTAGGTATATCGCTGGTAAGCTCTTCCAAGCCGCGCTTTGTCTCACGCACTTCAAGAGCGTATTCGTCCACATGCACAGATGTGAGGATATCATCGCGTACCATGCGCTCGTTGAGCACGATAGCATCCTCATAGTTGTAACCTTTCCAAGGCATGAATGCCACCTTTAGGTTGCGGCCCAGAGCCAGCTCGCCATTTTCGGTGCTATATCCTTCGGTGAGAATATCGCCTCTTTTCACTCGCTCGCCAGCCTTGCATATTGGTCGCAAGTCGATAGTGGTGCTTTGGTTGGTTTTGCGCCACTTGGGCAGGTGATATGTCTTCACAGCGGGTTCAAAGGCAACAAACTCCTCCTCCTCGGTGCGGTCATATTTGATGCGAATTTGGGTTGCATCCACATATTCAATCACGCCAGCGCCCTCAGCAGCGATTTGAGTGCGGGAGTCGCGCACGAGCTGAGCCTCGATGCCGGTGCCCACGATGGGGCTTTCGCTACGCATCAGGGGCACTGCCTGGCGCATCATGTTAGATCCCATAAGAGCGCGGTTAGCATCGTCGTGCTCCAAGAATGGGATAAGCGATGCTGCAATTGAAGCGATCTGAGTGGGTGACACATCCATGAGCTCTACCTCGGCAGGAGCGATTACGGGGAAGTCAGCATCCTTGCGAGCTTTAACCTTGTTGCGGATAAAGGTGCCGTCGTCATTAAGCGGGGCATTGCCCTGGGCAATGTTCTTGCCCTCTTCGTTCTCAGCTGTCAAGTAAATTACCTCATCATTCTTGAGGTTCACCACAGAGTCCTTGACTTGGCGGTAAGGAGTCTCGATGAAGCCAAGATCATTGATTTTGGCATATACGCACAGAGAAGAAATCAGACCGATGTTGGGGCCTTCAGGGGTCTCAATCGGGCAGAGGCGGCCGTAGTGCGTGTAGTGCACGTCGCGCACCTCGAAACCGGCGCGTTCGCGGCTCAGACCGCCAGGGCCCAGGGCCGACATACGGCGCTTGTGGGTAATCTCAGCCAGAGGGTTAGTCTGGTCCATGAACTGCGACAGCGCATTGGTGCCGAAGAACGTATTGATTACCGATGATATAGTCTTCGCATTAATCAGGTCGATAGGCTTGAACACCTCATTGTCTCGCACATTCATGCGCTCGCGGATAGTGCGGCTCATACGTGCCAGGCCCACTCCGAACTGGTTGTACAGCTGCTCACCTACGGTGCGCACACGGCGGTTGCTCAGGTGGTCGATATCATCGACGGTGGCCTTAGAGTTGATAAGCTCAATCAGATACTTGATAATAGCGATAATGTCTTCGCGAGTAAGCACCTTTACTTCCTCCGGAGTGTCGAGGCCGAGCTTCTTGTTGATGCGGTAGCGGCCCACAGTGCCCAGGTCATAACGCTTCTCCGAGAAGAAAAGGTTTTGGATCACCTCACGCGCACTGGCGTCATCTGGTGGCTCTGCGTTGCGCAGCTGTCGATAGATGTACTGGATAGCGCTGAGCTCAGTGTCAGAGGTATCCTTCTGCAGTGTGTTGAAGATGATAGAATAGTCGCTGGCATTTGCATCCTCTTTGTGAAGGAGCACAGTCTGGACGCCAGCCTCCAGTATTTCATCGATGTTTTCTTCGGTGATAATGTTTTCGCGATCGAGCACCACTTGGCTACGCTCGATAGTGGAAACCTCGCCAGTATCCTCATCCACGAAATCCTCAACCCAAGTCTTGAGCACGCGAGCGGCAAGCTTGCGGCCAATGGCCTTCTTGAGGTTAGCCTTAGTGACCTTTATTTCGTCGGCCAAGCCGAAGATATCGATAATGTCCTTATCGCTCTCCAGCCCGATGGCGCGCAGCAGAGTGGTCACGGGCAGCTTTTTCTTTCGATCGATGTAGGCGTACATCACATTGTTGATATCGGTGGCAAACTCAATCCACGATCCGCGGAATGGGATTATGCGAGCGCTGTAAAGCGCGGTGCCGTTGGCATGAGTGCTTGTGCCGAAAAACACGCCGGGTGAGCGGTGGAGTTGCGACACGATGACGCGCTCTGCGCCGTTGATCACGAACGTCCCCTTGTCGGTCATGTACGGGATCGGGCCCAGATATACGTCCTGGATAACCGGCTCGAAATCCTCATGATCCGGGTCGGTGCAATACAATTTGAGTTTCGCCTTCAAGGGCACGCTGTAGGTGAGGCCGCGCTCCAGACATTCCTCAATGGTGTAGCGAGGAGGGTCGATGTAATAGTCGATGAACTCAAGCACAAAGCTATTGCGAGTATCAACTATAGGGAAATTTTCGGCAAAAACCTTGTAAAGGCCCTCGTTGTTGCGCTTCTCCGGAGGGGTGTCAAGCTGCAGGAAGTCCTGGAAGGACTTAAGCTGCACCTCCAGGAAATCTGGATAGGGCATAGGGTTCTTAACCGAAGCAAAATTTATGCGGGGTTTATCGTTAGTGACTGACATCTATTAAGGAAATAAGTTGTAACTCAAACTGTTGGGATTTGGGTTTTGGGAAAGACCAAAAGCCTAAAGCCTAAAGCCTAAAGTCTTTCTTCCTAAATCCTATTTTGATAGACAAAAAGGTTAAGAAACTCCCCTGGGGGGTTTCTTAACCTATTCACCCATAGGGGGCTGTATTATTTGAACTCGATTACAGCACCATCGGCCTCAAGGCGCTCCTTGATGCTGTCAGCGTCAGCCTTGCTTACGCCTTCCTTAACATTGGCGGGTGCGCCGTCAACGAGCTCCTTAGCCTCTTTCAGGCCAAGACCAGTGATTTCCTTAACGGTCTTCACAACCTTGAGCTTGTTAGGACCAACCTCTTTGAGGACAACGTCGAATGATGACTTCTCCTCCTCGGCGGGTGCAGCAGCACCAGCAGCGGGGCCAGCAGCTACTGCTACAGCTGCAGCGGCGGGTTCGATACCGTACTCTTCCTTCAGGATCTGAGCGAGTTCGTTTACTTCCT
>CAZRYC010000003.1:0-87759 GCA_964604175.1 uncultured Bacteroides sp. | reverse complement strand
AAGCCAGATGAATTCTGTTGAATACCAATTCATTGTGTTAGTGTTGGTTTATTATGATAAATTAATTTTGCTGATTATCAGGCTTACTTCTCCACGCCGAAAGCGAACACGCAATGGCTGTGGTAAGTCTCGCCAGGGCGCAGCACCACGCTGGGCCACTCGGGCTTGTTGGGGCTATCGGGATAGTGCTGTGTCTCCAGACACACTCCGGTGCGCTGGTTGTAGATTTCGCCGCCTTTGCCGCGCACTGTGCCATCGAGGAAGTTGCCGCTGTAGATCTGGATGCCAGGCTCGTCGGTGTACACTGTCAGGGTAATGCCTGTCAGCGGAGAAGTGAGCGTAGCAGCCACCTTGGTGTCGTCGCCATTGGTGTCGAGCACCCAGTTGTGGTCATAGCCGTTGCCATTCTTCAGCTGCTCGCACTGGATCTCTATATCCTCGCTTATGGCCTTGGCCTGGGTGAAATCAAAGGGTGTCTCCTTTACGGAAGCGATTTCGCCGGTGGTCATGTAAGTCGAGTCCACAGGAGTATAGCTTGAGGCATTGCATTGGAGGATGCAATTTGTGATAGGCACGTTGGGATCGCCATTGAGGTTGAAATAGCTGTGATTTGTCATGTTGATCACAGTAGCCTTGTCAGTGGTGGCAGTGTAGGCGATGTCAATTGCGTTCTCGTCAGTGAGGGTGTAGGTCACCTCAGCTGTCACATTGCCGGGGAAGTTGTTGTCGCCATCGGGCGAGTTCATCACCAGGGTGATGCTGTTCTCATCATTGCTCTTCACATCGTACACTTGGTACTGCCATCCGGTGGGGCCGCCGTGGAGGCAGTGGCCGAAGTTGTTGGTGGGCAGCTGTATGCTGTCGCCATCTATCACAAGCTGTCCATGGTCGATGCGGTTGGCATATCGGCCGATAGCAGCCCCGAAGTCGCTGGGGATATTCTGGTAGTCAGCTATGCTGTCAAATCCAAGCACCACATCCACAAATTTTCCCTCCTTGTCGGGCACCATGATCGAGACGATGCGGCCGCCGAAGTTGGTTACGCACACCTCCATGCCGTTGGCGTTGGTAAGTGTATAGAGGCCAGTGGTCTTGCCATTTACCTCGGCTACGAAATTATCGGGATCCAAGCCCGACTTTGTCAATTGCTTCTGATCGCCATTCCCGCAAGCGCACAGCGTCATGGCTATGGCAGCAGTCATCAGCGAAGGCATAGTAAATTTCATGAGATAGGTATAAATTTAAAGTAAATGATTTTTCTGTTTGCAAAGATATTAAATAATTTTATTTAAGGAGTGTAAAAATCCTGTTTTTTTTGAGTAAAATTGTGTACAGAAGGAAACAATCGTCCACATTATTGTTACACAACTGGCAAAATCAGCCAAATCATGTCATTTTTTTAGTAAAACGAAACAATTTGCCTACAATTGACAAGTTTTTAGACCTCTTTTTCAGAAAAAATTATTAACTTTGCGGTTCAATCACAGCCTATGCTCCCTGTGGGCCATAGGCCAACAGGTTTCGCTACACTCCCTTTGCAGGGTTTTTACTCATATTTATTAACAAGGTACAATTTATAATGGAAGCAAATCAAGTGACGGTTGAGTACGCAGAGCCCAAGCATGCCAAGCATGCACAGCACATCTGCGACCTGATCTACGAGTCTGCCCTCCAGCGTGGCACCGGCATCGCTCGCCGCACTCCCGAGTACGTCGCGGAGAAGATCAACAGCGGCAAGGCTGTGGTGGCCCTCGATGGCGACAGATTGGTTGGCTTCAGCTATATCGAGTGCTGGAGCCATGGTGATTACGTGGCCACTTCTGGCCTAATCGTAGATCCGGAGTACCGACGATCAGGACTGGCTCACCGCATCAAGGCTAAGACCTTTGAGCTCGCTCGCAAGCGTTTCCCTTACGCCAAAATCTTCAGCATCACCACTTCGCTGCCGGTGATGAAGCTAAATACTCAGCTCGGATACAAGCCCGTGACTTTCTCCGAGCTCACCAACGACGACGAATACTGGCAGGGCTGCCAAGGATGCGTCAACTACGAAGTGCTCCAGCGCAACGGCCGCCGCATGTGCCTGTGCACCGGCATGCTCTACGACCCCGCCACTGCACCCCAAGAGAAAGAAAAGACGAGCAATCCTTATGTGATGTTCATCAAAAACCGCCTCAACAAGATTTTTCACCTCAAATAATCCCGTACAAAAATGGCAACTCAAGATAAGAAGAAGGTTGTGCTCGCTTACAGCGGCGGCCTCGACACCTCTTTCACCGTAAAATATCTTACTGAAGACCTCGGCTATGAGGTCCACACTGCTATAGCCAACACTGGAGGCTTCTCTCCCGAAGAGCTTAAGGCTGTGGAGGAGCGCGCTTACGCCCTCGGGGCAAAGAGCCACGCCACTCTCGACATCACCCGCCAGTACTACGACAAGAGCATACGCTACATGATAGCCGGCAATGTGCTGCGCAACGGCACCTACCCCATCAGCGTATCCAGCGAGCGCATATTCCAAGCAATCGCAACCATCGAGTACGCCAAGAAAATCGGGGCCGACGCCATCGCTCACGGCAGCACCGGAGCCGGCAACGACCAAGTGCGCTTCGATCTCACTTTCCAAATCCTCGCTCCGGAGATTGAAATCATCACCCCTACCCGCGACATGACTCTCACCCGCGAATACGAGATAGACTATCTGCGCAAGCATGGCTTCCAAGCTGACTTCAAAAAGATGGAGTACAGCATCAACAAGGGGCTCTGGGGCACCAGCATCGGCGGAAAAGAGACTCTCCACAGCGAGCAGACTCTCCCCGAAGAGGCTTATCCCTCACAAATCACCAAGACTGAGCCCGAGAGCCTGAAAATAGGATTTGAGAAAGGCGAGGTCAAGACCATCAACGGCAAGCGCTACGACGATCCCATAGCCGCGATACGCAAGATCGAGGAAATAGGCGCACAGTACGGCATTGGCCGCGACATGCACATCGGCGACACCATCATCGGCATCAAGGGCCGCGTCGGCTTTGAGGCTGCTGCCCCCATCCTCATTATCAACGCTCACAAGATGCTCGAAAAGCACACCCTCACCAAGTGGCAGCTCTACTGGAAAGACCAGATTGGCACATGGTATGGTATGTTCCTCCACGAGGCACAGTACTTAGAGCCCGTGATGCGCGACATGGAAAAGTATCTCGAAAGCAGCCAGCGCAATGTCACTGGCACCGTGGAGGTGCTCCTGCGACCTTACAGCTACACTCTCGTAGGCGTGGACTCTCCATTCGACTTGATGAAGACCGACTTCGGCGAATATGGCGAGGTGAACAAGGCTTGGACTGCCGACGACGTGAAGGGCTTCACCAAGATTCTCGGCAACCAGATGAAGATATACCACAACAACCAGGTTAAGAACGGTCTGGCCGAATAACTATGACTGACAAGAAGATAAAGGTAGGCGTAATAGGCGGAGCCGGCTACACAGCCGGCGAGCTATTGCGCCTTCTTATTAACCACCCCGCCGTGGAAATCGCCTGGGTGCACAGCTCCAGCAATGCCGGAGCCCCGGTCACTTCTGTTCACGAAGGCCTCATAGGTGACACTGACCTTAAGTTTTGCGACACCTGCGACCTCAGCTCCATTGACGCTCTGTTCCTTTGCTCTGCCCACGGCCAGAGCCGCGAGTTCTGGAAAGAAAATGCTCTCCCGGAGCATTTGCGTGTGATCGACCTCGCTCAAGACTTCCGCGACGAGAGCAACGGCTATGTGTATGGCCTCCCCGAAGCCTGGAGAGAGAGAATTGTCGGATGCCGGAAGCTGGCCAACCCCGGCTGCTTCGCCACCGCGCTCCAGCTCTCGCTGCTCCCCTTGGCAAAGGCCGCACTGCTTACCGTACCGGTGCAAGTCACAGCTGTCACCGGCAGCACCGGAGCTGGCGTAAAGCCCGGTGCCACCACGCATTTCAGTTGGCGCAACGACAATCTCTCAGTCTATAAAGCTTTTGAGCACCAGCACCTTAAAGAAATTCGCGCAACCCTTAATCGCTTGCAAGGCACAGAGATTGGCGAGCTCAATTTCGTGCCGGTGCGCGGCGATTTCCCTCGCGGCATTTTTGCCATGGTCTATCTCGACAGCAATCTGAGCCTCGAAGAGGCGCATAAGCTCTATGAGGACTTCTACCGCGATGCGGCATTCACCCATGTGGCTCCAGGCTCCATCGACCTCAAGCAAGCCGTGAACACCAACAAGGCCATCATCGGCATCGAAAAGCACGGCAACAAACTGCTGATTACCACTGCGATAGACAATCTGCTCAAGGGAGCTTCAGGCCAGGCAGTACAGAACTTCAACCTTATGTTCGGTCTGCCCGAGGCCACTGGCCTCCGTCTCAAGCCCTCTGCTTTCTAAGGATACAATCTGATAATTATGGAATTATTCGACGTCTATTCACTATACGATATCGAGCCAGTGCGCGGCCAGGGCAATTACGTCTATACAGCCGATGGCACCGAGTACCTCGATCTCTACGGCGGCCACGCCGTAATCTCCATCGGCCACTGCCACCCTCACTATGTGAAAAAGGTGGGCGAACAGCTCGCCAAGCTCGGCTTCTACTCCAACTCAGTGAAGAACTCTCTGCAAGTGGAGCTGGCTCACCGCCTGGGCAAAGTTTCTGGATATCCGGATTACAGCCTCTTCCTGTGCAACAGCGGCGCAGAAGCCAATGAGAATGCCATCAAGCTGGCCTCATTCCACACTGGGCGCGAAAAGATCCTCGCCTTTGGCAAGGCTTTCCACGGACGCACCTCCGGGGCCGTGGCAGTTACTGACAATCCAAAAATCCAATCGCCATTCAACCGCACACCCAAAGTGGACTTCGTGCCGCTCAACGACATCGAAGCCGCTCGCAAAGCCCTGAGCACTAAGCAGTATGCCGCTGTTATCATCGAGGGTATTCAGGGCGTGTCGGGCATTCATCTCCCCGATGACGAATTTCTGCGCCAGTTGCGCCAACTTTGCACCGACACTGGCACTGTCCTCATCCTCGATGAAATCCAGAGCGGATATGGCCGCAGCGGAAAATTCTTCGCCCACCAATACTCCGGCATCAAGCCAGATATGGTCACTTGCGCCAAAGGCATTGCCAATGGCTTCCCCATGGGCGCCGTGCTGATTTCGCCAATGTTTGAGGCTAAGAAAAGCATGCTGGGCACCACCTTCGGAGGCAACCACTTAGCTTGCGCTGCTGCCTTAGCCGTGCTTGATGTGATTGAAAGCGAAAATCTGGTGCAAAACGCTGCCGAAGTGGGCGAATACCTTTTAAGCGAACTCAAGAAGATACCGGCCATCAAGGATGTGCGAGGTCGCGGCCTGATGATTGGCATCGAAATCGAGGGCAGCGCCCCAGAGCTGCGCAAGCGACTGCTCTTCGATCATCATATTTTCACTGGCGGGGCCGGCGAACACACCGTGCGTTTGCTGCCTGCCCTTACTCTCAACCGTCAACAAGCCCTGCAATGCGTCACTTCACTACAGTCAATGATATAGGCAATCTCGACATTGCCCTCAAGGAGGCTCTTCAGATCAAGAGCGACCGCTTCGCTTACTCTGAGCTCGGCAAGAACAAGACCCTGCTCATGATATTCTTCAACAACAGCCTGCGCACCCGCCTCAGCACCCAAAAGGCCGCCTTGAACTTGGGTATGAACGTCATCGTGCTCGATGTGAACCAAGGGGCCTGGAAGCTGGAGACCGAGCGCGGTGTAATCATGGACGGCGACAAGTCGGAGCATCTGCTTGAGGCCATCCCCGTAATGGGCTGCTACTGCGATATTATCGGCGTACGCTCATTTGCCGGCCTCAAAGACAAGAAGTACGATTATGAGGAGACCGTGCTCAACCAGTTTATAAAATACTCCGGTCGCCCGGTATTCAGCATGGAGGCTGCCACGCGTCACCCTCTCCAAAGCTTTGCCGACCTTATTACCATCGAGGAGCACAAGACCACAGAGCGCCCCAAAGTGGTAATGACCTGGGCTCCACACCCCAAAGCCCTGCCACAGGCCGTGCCTAACTCTTTTGCAGAGTGGGTCAACGCTGCCGGTTACGAATTGGTGATCACGCACCCGCACGGTTACGAACTGGATCCGCAATTCGTGGGTAACGCCAAGGTGGAGTACGACCAGGACAAGGCCCTGGAGGGTGCCGATTTTGTGTACGCCAAGAACTGGTCGGCCTATGCCGATCCCAATTATGGCCAAGTGATCAACACCGACCGCAGTTGGACCGTGGACAGCCGCAAGATGGCCCTCACCAACAATGCCTACTTCATGCACTGCCTGCCTGTGCGCCGCAACATGATTGTGACCGACGAGGTAATCGAGAGCCCCCGCTCTCTGGTTATCCCTGAAGCAGCCAACCGCGAGATTTCCGCCCAGACAGTTATCAAGCGCATTCTTGAGGGGCTGAAGGGTTAGTGGTTAGTGGTTAGTGGTTAGTGGTTAGTGGATAATCCCAGTGCTATGAGCTTCAATGTTATAAAAATTGGGGGCAACGTGGTTGACAATCGCGAGGCCCTTGCACGCTTCGTCAATGACTTCGCTGCCCTGCCTGGCAAAAAATTGCTGGTGCATGGCGGAGGCAAAGAGGCCACGCGCCTATCTAAAGCCCTCGATATCCCCACTCAGATGATCGATGGCCGCCGCGTCACTGATGCAGCAACTCTGGAAGTGGTCACTATGGTATATGCCGGCCTTATCAACAAGCGCATCGTCAGCATGCTGCAAGCCGCCGGATGCAATGCCATAGGCCTCTGCGGGGCCGATGCCTTGGCTATAACCTCAAAGCGCCGCGAACCCAACCCGATCGATTACGGCTTTGTGGGCGACATCACCTCAGTAAACCAAAAATTCTTGGAGTCGCTCATTGAGCAGGGCATCACCCCGGTAATCTGCGCTATCACCCACGATGGCAAGGGTCAGTTGCTCAACAGCAATGCCGATGGCGTAGCCTCCGGAGTGGCCATTGGCATGAGCAAGCTCCGCCACACCGACCTCACTTTCTGCTTTGAAAAGCCGGGCGTGCTGGCCGACGTCGATGATGACAAGTCGCTTATTCCTGACATCAATCCCGAATCCTACCATGCCCTTAAGGCTGATGGCGTAATCAGCGCAGGGATGATTCCCAAGGTTGACAGCGCCTTCAAGGCCCTGAATCAGGGTGTGTCATCGGTAATAATCAAGAGTGCCGACAATCTGCTCAATAGCGTAGCCACCACTATCAGATTATAAGAGCCTGTTTAATATGCTGCAAAAAGCCATAGACCTGTTGCTGGCCATGATAGCCATCCCCTCAGTCTCTCGCAATGAGGCTGAGGTGGCCGATATGCTCCAAAGTTGGCTCTCAGCCCAAGGCCTCCAAGTGCATCGCATCCACAACAACCTATGGGCTTTGGCCAATGGCTACGACCCCGCGAAGCCTACGCTTCTGCTCAATTCGCATATCGATACCGTAAAGCCTTCGCAAAGCTACACTTTCGACCCATACAAGCCTTTCATCAGCGACGGCAAGCTCTATGGGCTGGGCAGCAACGATGCGGGAGCCTCTGTGGTATCGCTTATAGCCGCTTTCCTGAATTTTTCGGGCAAAAATCTGCCTTTCAATCTCCTGCTTGGCCTCTCAGCCGAGGAGGAGGTCACTGGCATCAATGGCATGCGCGCGTTGCTCCCAAACCTTAAGGAAAATGGCATCAAGATTGACTGCGCCATCGTGGGCGAGCCCACCGGTCTTCAGCCAGCCATCGCCGAGCGAGGACTATTGGTGCTTGACGGCACCGCCACGGGCAAAGCCGGCCATGCCGCCCGCAACGAGGGCATTAACGCGCTGTACATAGCCTTGGACGACATCAATGCCCTGCGCCACTTCCAATTCGACCGGATATCCCCTACGCTTGGCCCGATCAATATCAACGTGACCCAGATAGCAGCCGGAAGCCTTCACAATGTGGTACCCGACAAGTGCACCTTCATCGTGGATGTGCGCACCACCGATGCTTACACCAATGAAGAGACGATAGCCCTGCTCCAGCAGGCCACCAAGTCAACTCTCGTGCCTCGCTCTACCCACATTAGAGCATCCGTAATCTCTGAGGACCATCCTCTGGTAAAGGCTGCCGTCAGCTTAGGCGGCAAACCTTTCGTATCGCCCACCACAAGCGACATGTCGATGATGCACGATTTTCCCTCGCTCAAGATCGGCCCCGGCTCATCATCGCGAAGCCACACAGCCGACGAATACATCCTCCTCTCCGACATAGCCCAAGCCATCCCCTCCTACACCCACCTCATCAACACCCTATCCCCCACCTCCCAACCCCCTCCATCCACGGAGTGCCCGAAGGGCACGAGGTGAGCGTAACCCCGTATGAGCGATAGCGAGTGCGGGGGCACAGAGCAAACTATTCTCTCACTCGGGAGTGCCCGAATGGGCACGATTAACCACTAACCACTAACCCCCAACCACTAACCCCTAACCCCCAACCACTGAACCATGAACCTCTGGGACAAAGGCTTTGAGCCTAACAAACTGATTGAAGACTTTACCGTAGGCCAGGATCGCGATCTCGACCTGCGCCTCGCAAAATACGATGTACTCGGTTCTATGGCTCATATACGAATGCTTACCAAGGTAGGACTCTTGGAGCCGGACGAACTGGAGCCACTGCTTCAAGGCCTCCAAGAAATCCTCGACACTATCGAGGCTGGCAAGTTCGTAATCGAGCCGGGCGTGGAGGATGTACACTCGCAGGTGGAGTTTATGCTCACGGCCAAGCTGGGTCCCTTAGGCAAAAAGATACATTCCGGGCGCAGCCGCAACGACCAAGTGCTCGTGGATCTGAAGCTCTTCATGCGCGACCAGATCAAGGAGGTTGCCAAGGCCACAGAGGACTTATTCAACATCTTGCTCAAGCTAAGCGAGAAATTTAAGGACAAGCTGATGCCGGGCTACACTCATCTTCAGATAGCCATGCCCTCTTCTTTCGGCCTCTGGTTCGGGGCCTATGCCGAGAGTTTGGTGGATGATATGCAGATGCTCTTAGCTGCCTACAACGTAGCCAACCAGAATCCGCTGGGCAGCGCGGCCGGTTACGGCTCGCCTTTCCCATTGGATCGCGAGGAGACTACCCGACTGCTGGATTTTGCCGATCTTCACTATAATGTCGTAGCCGCTCAGATGAGCCGAGGCAAGACCGAGCGCGCCGCGGCCATGGCTTTCGCTTCGATAGCCTCCACCCTGGGCCGCTTGGCTCACGATGTGTGCATGTGGATGTGCCAAAACTTCGGTTTTGTCAGTTTCCCCGACGAGCTTACCACCGGCTCAAGCATCATGCCTCACAAGAAGAACCCCGATGTGTTCGAGATTATGCGCGGCAAGTGCAATCGCATCCAAGCCGTGCCCAACGAGATAGCCCTGCTCACTACCAATATGCCCTTAGGTTATAACCGTGATTTGCAGTTGCTTAAGGATATCATTTTCCCGGTATCCGGCGAGCTGATCGACTGTCTGAAAATGGCGGCCTTTATGCTGCCTCAGATCCGCATCAAGGATGGCATCCTCGACGACAAGCTCTATGACTATATCTTCACTGTGGAGGATGTGCACCGCTTAGTGCGCGAGGGCATGCCTTTCCGCGATGCCTACCGCACCATTGGGCTGCAAGTGCAGAACCACACCTACACCCCCACGCGCCAAGTGCGCCATACCCACGCCGGCTCCGTCAACAATCTCTGCAACGATAAGATAGCAGCCAAGATGGCCCGCCTGGCACCCCAATTCAAGTAAGTTACAAACTATTTAAGTAAGTTACAAACTCCAATTTCTCCAGCCTAAGTGCCTGGAAGGCACGTCTGCGGATAACCCACGGCTTTATGCCGTGGGTTAAAAATCCAGTTTCTCAAACCTTAAGTGCCTGGAAGGCACGTCTGTTGATAATTTTGTAATTTGTAGTGTGTAACTCAATTTTAACTATTTATGGGCTTGGGGATTGAAAAAAATGTCGTATCTTTGTAGGTTGAATATATTCATCCCGCTCAGGGGTACCCCCCATAGGGGGTCTTCCATTTAGTATAGCTTATAATAAATGTTCTTGCTTGTGAATAAACATACCCTCTCTCTGCCTGTCCTCCTGGCCCTTGCTATCTTAGGGGCCACCGCTGCTTGTTCCTCATCTGGCGACAGTCCGCAGGCTCCCGCCACCACCCAGGCCCCCATGGCTTTCAACGCCGTGGATGCCTCGCTCGCTGACAGCCGTGCCGACTCCCAGCTCGCTCCCTACAACACCTTCGCCGTATGGGCTACAAAGACAGCCTCCGACGGCACCACCCAGGAGGTGATGGCACACATCGACGGCACTCCCTACGAGGTGTGGTGGAACGGCTCCGCTTGGACCTACGAGTTCAACACCGCCGAGGGCGTGGCCCAGGTGCTTCGCTACTGGGACACCTCAGCACAAGGCTACCACTTCGTTGCCTACGCTCCGGCCCGCATTGGCTCCGGCTTGGCAAGCAATGGCCGCACCATCTCATGCCTGCCCACCAGCGTAGCCATCAGCGGCATCAACGGCAACCTGGCCACAAACCAATCCTCAGCCATTGACTGGATGGTCTCAAGCCACGACCGCAAGGCCGGCTCACCGGCTGTGAACTTCGACACCTATGCCGACCCCCAAATGCGCTACCCGCTCACCGGCAATTCCGCATCGTTTACCGATGTGGTAAGCCCTGTCTTTCACCACATCATGGCTATGGTGGACTTCCGCATCTTCAATCTCACCACTTCGGATGTCACCATCACCGATGCCGCTTTCACTCTCTCCAATGCCATATACGCCAAGGCCGACTACGACGGCAGCTCTTTCGTCAACCCCAGCGGCAGCACCAAGGACATAATCTCCGGTTCGCTCTCCGGTGGCAGTCTCACCGTGGCCCCTACCAACCGCGCCCATGCCGTACAGCTGGCTGAAATCATAGAGATTCCGCAGTCGCTTAGCGGCAAGCAGCTCAATGTGACCCTTACCCGCAGCGATGGCCAGACACTCGAAGGCACCTTCGACATAGATGCCGAGTGGCTACCCTCCAACCGCTACATCTACTACCTCAGCATCAACGAGACACCCAATTCCAATGTCATCCTCCTCAACATCGATGTGGAGCTATTCCGCTGGCGCGATGGCAACACCATCATCGTCACCGACCCCATCACCAACTGGTGATTTCCAACCTCTCGAAAGCTCTCGATAATTCTCGAAACCTTTCGAAAATTCTCGAAAACTTTCGATAATTCTCGAAAATTCTCGATAAAAATAATGATTATGATAAAATTCCCTAAAATATTTCTCCTTGGCGCCGTAGCGGTGCTGGCTGCTCCGATAGCGACAGCCCCCAAAGCCCTGCCCCGCCCAAGGCTCAAGAAGCCTCAGCCTGTGTGATGATTGGCGGCGTGGAGGCTCAAAGCGCCCTCGATTGGGCCCCCTTGGCCACGGGCCGAGCCGGCAACACCGACATCCCTGCCATCACCCCGGAGTCAATTGGCGTCTGGGCCTTCAACACCTCCGACGATCCCACAAAAGACTCCGGCATGGTGTTCCACAACCAAGAGATGTTCTACCTCCAAGGCGAAAAGGTCAAGAGCCAATCTTGGTACCAAGACCCCGCTTTCGAATGGCATGGCGACAACCAATGGGCCTACTCACCAGAGAAAAAGTGGATATCCTCCACCCCATACAAATTCCTCGCCTACGCCCCCTACTCCTCTGAGACCGCCAATGCTGCTACTGCTTACGATGATCCCCAGACCCTCACCCTCTATCATGTGCCTCGCGCTGGGGCCGCGGACTACATCATCTCCTCCAAAATCCATGCCTACACCAGCATTGAGAGCGATGGAAGCACCACATTCGACTCTTGGCAGACCCTCTATATGCAGCACATCCTCAGTCGCCTGCGCTTCTGCTTCATGTTAGGCTCCAAGTATGTGGACCTGCGCACCATCCATCTCAAATCCATGGATATTGACAACGACGAAGGCAATCTCTTCACCGTCACCGTCAATTACGAAGATGACGGCTCCGGCGCATATCTGCCCACCCTCAGCTGGGTGCCAGAGGCTACGTCCGGCACTCTGTCTCACACCCTGCTCACCGAGCCGGAGGTTGAAGACTATGTGGTGCTCTCCAAGGAAAATACAGAATACCAGCCCTTTGCAAGCTGCTATGTATATCCTGGGCAGGAACTGCAGACGATTAAAGTCACCGTCACCTATGATGTCTTTGACATGGACGGCCAGCTCTTGCGCCAGAACGACACCGCCTCCAACACCCTTTGGCTCGGCCTCAGCGCCGAAAACAGCATAGCCGAGCGCGTGCTAACTCCCGGCTACTATTACGATGTCAACATCGCAATCCAGCCCTCTTTCCTCTATGTCCTCTCCGACAATGACCCAGGTGCCGATGGCGCCATAGTCATCCAACCCTAATCTGAAAACTGAACTTAGCGAAGCGATCTCACCGAGGCTTGTCCGAGGTAAAACTGAAAACTGAAAACCGAATACTGAAAACTGAAAACTGAAAACTGAACCCCAGTTTATGAAACATACCCTGACCGCAGCTCTGCTGCTTGCCTTTATCACATTTTCTCCTGTGGCTTCCCAGGGTGCCTCCTGGGACGGCACTTCCGTTTCCGCAAGCCTCCAAGGCTCCGGTACACAGGCCGACCCTTTCCAAATCAGCTCCGGGGCCGACCTGAAGTACCTGCAGGAAAACTTTTCTAAGCACAATGGTCCCAGCTACTATTATATCCTGACCTCCGACATCGATATGGGCAACCATCCCTTTGAGCCTATTGCCCACAGTAGCACCTCTTTCCAGTCCAACTTCGACGGTCAGGGCTTCCGCATATACAACTTGCTGATTGACTGGGGCCCCATCGGCTCCAATGCTCGCGGTCTTTTCGGCTTTGTCAAGGGCAACCTGCGCAATATCTGGATTGACAATGCCCGCATCACCCGCCAAGAATCCACAGCCCAAACCTCATCCAACGATATCAAGATCGGCGTGCTCGCCGGAGCAGCCTCACCCTACTCCAACGACTACCCCACAACCTTTGAGAACATCATCATCACCAACGCCACCATCGATGATGGCGGTCACAACATTGCCTCAAAATCCCTATATGTCGGAGGCCTGATCGGCTCCATAGCCGACAATAAAGACGGCTACCAGAATATGAACAACGCCGGACCCGTCACCATCAGCAACATCTATTGCGATGTGGACATCGACCTCAGCGCCAGCGTGCGCTCCGGAGCCGATGACAACCAATCGTGCCAGTTCAATGTCGGCGGCATCGTAGGCCGCTTGCGCAAAGGAAAGTACACCGATATTCCCATCAACTGCTATTACACCGGCAAAGTCAATGCCCCCCTTGCCACCATCTCGCCTGTGTTGGGAATGTCGCGCTGCAACAGCTCCAACACAGCCTCCAATATGGACGACTCCTATCGCTGGGAAGTGCTCACCTCTCCCACCGCCACGTCCTACATGGCCCTCAATGATGCCACCATGGATATCTACGGCAACACAGTCACTCTGTCAGAGAACCGCCTTTTTGGCAACTATTTCATCTATGACAGCAAGTCGGGAGCTTATGCCGAGATTACTGACATCTATCCCATGGCCAATGACAAGCGTCCTAACATCCGCACCCTGAAATCCACCAGTTAGGCCCTTAATGATAAAATATACAACTACCCCGATACCATGCGTGCTTGGCAGGGCGTAAGCCACGGCACCTATGTCAACGCCAACACTGGCGATGGGCGCCTGAAGATCCTCAACATGCTGGCCGAAAACAATCCGGACCCCAACACCACATTCACCTGGAACAGCGCGGGCACACAGATTGAGTTCGCTCACACCCCCGTAGTGTCGCTCTCACGCCCCAGGATCCATACCTTGCGCGCCTACAACACTTACTACCAGACCTCCAGCACTTTCCGCTACGACTGGGTCATCACCTACGCCGATGGCTCTACAGCCTCCACCTCGATATATTCCAACGAAGGCACTGTCACCCGCGATGGCTTCACCCTCGCAGCCGACTTCTCCGGCTCATGCGATATCATCTTGCCCGAGGATATCACAGCCTACGCTTCAGCTCATGTGGCTGTGTATGACATGGCTGGCACTCTCCAGTCTGAAGACTCCATGGATATCCTCCCCGTAGCAATCGATGTCGTGCGATCCGTGGCCGACAACAGCTCTGGAGAAAGGGACCACTATGTGTTCACTCCTACCCTGACCATCGGCTCTGCCACCTACACAGTAGGCGACCCTCTTTTCGAAAATCTTGAGTTTGAGTGGAAGATTACAGTTAACAACAGTTTGGCGTTCCTCAAAGGCACTGACTTTGATGATGGCACTGACGACTATGTGGCCCATATCAAGTCAACCTATGTGGGCGATGTGCAGCTCACCGTCTATGACAAAGAGACCGGCACCCGGTACATTCTGCTCAACAATGGCACCGAGCCCACCACCGTGCAAGCTCTCAAGCAGATACACCTCTCAGTCACCATGAAGGAGTATGACACCAGCGGCAACTATCTGGAATTCAAAGCCTCAGACTATTTTAAGAACAAGAACGGCTATAACCTCAGCGAAGTGTCAAATGGCGATCTCTCAGCCACCAATTACCGCCCCCTTGTGTTTGAGGCCACGGTTGTGGACCAGTTTGGCAATGAATGGATGAGCTCTGACAACAAAGACAAGTGGCGCATCCAGTGGAGCTACCGCCTCCCAGGCGAAGGCACCGTTTTGGCTGCTGGCACTGTAATTCCCACAGGGGCTACCATCCACCAAGACACCCAAATCCCGGCCGGCTCCACTTGGGAATCCACCAGGGCTGCCATGTCTGATACTGAGCGACTAATCTCAGCTGGCACAGTGCTTACCGACGGCATTGTCTTAGGCGCTGCCATGGTCGATCCCGAGCGCTGCAGTTACAACTACGATGCCGACGAGGGCTACAATCTGGTCAACGGCAAGTACAATGCCGACGACACCACCGACTACGGTCTGCCAAAAGAAGTGTCAGACACCGAGCTAACCGACTGGATTGGCGCATACTACACCCTGCGCAACAATAGCGATGTCAACTTCACCACTCCCCGCACAGGCCACTATATGGTAGATAATGATGGTCTGCGCTTTATCATCCACCCCAATCTGCTTCACCGCACCTCAGCCTTCTGGGTGCGCGCCCGCCTCTACGATGTGGAGAGCGACCCCGAAGGCAAATACCCATCCGAGACCATTATCACTTTCAACCAGTTGGCCGTGGACTTCGACAAAGTCAAGGACAGCGATGGCAATGTGATCAACTACAAGGCCAAGGTCGTATGGCGCGGCATGGATCGCGACACTGCCGATGAGAGCAACATCTACACCTCATCGAGCGCTGCCACCTACACTTGGTGGTCTAATCCCGACCCTGCAGATGTCAACGGGTGGACACCAGTAGTAGTGCACGACCAAGCAAGCGTCAGCGGCAAGCGCCAAGACCAGCTCATCCACGATGGCGAATCAATCGATTTCGACCCCAATCTCTACTACAAATTCAATTTCCACACCAGCAGCGGCACCGATCTCACTGATATCGTGGGCCCCAAGAACGTGGTTTTCCTCTACAACCGCGCTCTTAGCATACAGTATGCCGACCGCCATGCCTTCAACGACTACTCCAACATCACCAACCAATACTATCCCGAAGGCCTCGACATCAACACCGGCCATGACCCCCAGAATGCCGTAAACTCCATAGAGAAAGCCTTCGAGCTGCTCGACAGCTACGAGGATGGCATGACTATGGATGATAACAAGATAGTCATCATGGGTTATTACGAGAACTCCAATTACCTCGACAAAGACAAAAGAGAAAAAGGGGCCTTCAAGAAGCCGATGACTCTTACCGGAGCCTATGGATCCCATATCAGCGGAGGCACCTATGGAATGACAACCGAACAGAATGCTCTGCAAGCCCCCCAAAAGTGGGAAAATATCGATATCTATAAGGGAGGCAATTCTAACAATCCTAAGATCTACTGCTACAATCATGACTTTACAGTGGGCGAAGGGGTGCGCATGTGCCATTTCGACAAATTGGCCAACGATATGGGCCAGGTTTACAATGGCCAACCCATCGTCAACCTCACCCTTGTTGTAGGACCATTGGATGATGATACCCAGGTGTCAGCTCCTTCGTATAAAATTGATTACGCAATGAATGTCAACCCGGAGCTCACCACAGTCAAGCTGTACTCCGGGGCTTATGGACGCATCATCGGCGGAGCCAGAAATAACACCGGCGGCCATAACAATTCAAAAAACATTCATGGCGCGCCCTGGGCCCCTCACCGCGCAAGAATAATTATCGACTTGCAGCACAAGACCGATGCTCTGGATGAGTTTATGCCATCATGGGGAAGCATTGATTATACCAAAGGCCATGAAATAGGCGTGATGGCGGGCGGCCAGACCGATGGTTCTGTCTATGGCGACATCGTGGTGGACCTCTACAATGGCCGCATCTCTCGCTTTGCTGCCGGCAACATTTCCTATGGACGCCCAATTTCAGATGCGCCTGATGACTCTTTCTTCGGATCCACGGTGCTAAATGTTTATGGCGGCAGCATCGACCAGCTCTTTGGCGGATCTTTAGGGCGCAAGACTGACACCGCCAAGATGCTTAACGGCTATTTCTATGGCCGCTCCATAATCAACCTATATGGCGGCACTCTGGGCCAAGAAGGCGAGGCGGATTATGCTCTCTACGGGGCTGGAGCCGGAGGCATCACCGGCCTGGGAAAGGATTGGTCTTACACTAAGAAAGACACCAACGAGGCCAGCTATACTCCAGATCCATATATCCCATATTTCGACTCCAACAGCGAGCTGAAGTATGGTGATTTCAAAACTGTCACCTCAGATGGTAACAAGTTGCCTACAATGACCATTCTCGATCATGATGGCACCGACATTGACGAAGAGCTCAACTTGGCATCAAGCTACGCTGCCATCAACCTTTATGGCGGCACAGTCTATGGCGATGTATTCGGCGGAGGTTATGGCTACTCCAGTTCATTGAAATATGAACACGTGCCCTACCGCGTGCTTTCAAATGGCACCAAGATGGCTCTCGCTGGCAATCTTTACGGCAATTCATCAGTGAACCTCTTGCCAAATCCATTCGGCCAAGACCCGGTCACCGTGCACGGCAGCGTATATGGCGGCGGTTCTGGTTCGGACCAATACATCACGGATGCTGAGAAAGCCCCAAACACCGCCTTTGATTACTCCTCCATCGCGCAAGTTTTTGGCGACACCTCAGTGCGCATCGAGGCTGGCACCGTGAAGAAAGATGTCTTCGCTGGCGGCCGTGGCCTGGAGGGCCAAGCCTCTATGGCCAATATCTACGGCAATTCCTCGCTTGAAATCACGGGCGGCACAATCGAGGGCAACATCTTCGGCGGTTCTGATTTCTCCGACATTTTATCTTACCAAGAGGGCGGTGCCACACTCGGCGGCAACACCTCGGTGGAAATCTCCGGCGGCACTCTGGGCAACTGCATCTTCGGCGGCGGCCAGGGCTCTGCTACCACTGCCTCCAACATCGATGGTAGCACACTGGTGAATATCCGAGGCGGCTATTTCTCCAGCCAGCCAATCGACTCTATCTCTACCCATGATAGCTACCTGACACTTAAGAACTTCAACATCTACGGCGGCGGTTATAAGAATGGCACTATCAGCGGCAACACCGAGCTCAACATCTACTCTTCGCCTTTCGGCAGCGAGAGCTCTATGGGCTTGAGCAATGGCCAGACCTTCCGCGACCTCTATGATGACATCACTGTGCGCCGCTTCTGCGTCTATGGAGGCGGTTGGGGAGAGAAAACTCTGGTCAAAGGCAACTCCAGCGTGACCATCGACATCAACGAGGACGAAATTGGCTATGCTCTCGTGCCGGCACAGGCCGAAGATATTGACGGTTTGGTGCCAGTGCAAACCTTCTTCGATGTGGCCGGTGGCGGCTACTCCGGCGATATCGGTTACTGGGCCGATGATAGCGGCAAGCCATCTACCCCCACACAATTAGACACTTACAAGAAATATGTAGGCGGCGAAGTGAGCGTGACAATCAAGGGAGCACCCTTTATCCGCAAAGTCATCGGCGGAGCCTTCTACGCCTCTTGCAACAATACTGACACTTACATCTCCGGAGGCACCATCAAGGAAGTATATGGCGGCGCGCTTATGGGCTATGTGCATAACAACGGTCGCCTCAACATCGGCACCCTCCTCAGCGACCCTCTCACCAATGTCTCCAACCCCGAGGCCGCCGAGCTCAACCGAGGCCTCTTCATCACTGGCAATGTCTATGGCGGCAACGATGTGAAGGGCATCGTGGGCACTGCCCTATGGAAAGATGCGTTTAGCGATGAATACAACCCCACCGCCGGAGCCGACGGACTGGAAAGCACTGACGGCGAGCCTCTTTTCTGCGCCGATGTCACCCCAGCCGACAACAAGGGCGTGACCATGAGCATCAATGGCGGCTCAATCATGGGCAATGTCTATGGAGCGGGCAATGGCCACTACCGAGGCTATTATGTGCCCGGCTGGGCGCGCTACTCCGATGGCCCGGATCGCCAATACCGCACAGTGGCCAAGAACGGCAGCAACGAGAGCACCCGCGTGTATCGCTGCCGCCCCATGGTGGGCAAGGTCACCATGCATATCGGCGGCAACTCGGCCACCGACAGCGTGTATATCAAGGGCAATGTCTTCGGCGGCGGCCGCTCTTGCACAGTAGGTCAATGGAACACTATCCTGCCCTTTGAGGATCCCCGGCGCTTGTCCAAGGGTGGTTTCTTGCATATCAACTTCGGCTCGAATGTCCGGGTAGCCGGTTCAGTGTATATGGGCAGCGAAGGCACCGACTTTGCCAAGGCCAATACTGTGCCAGCTGGCATCAGCCTTTATACCTTTGACGGCTCTACCTCAGCTGAGCTCAACAAGCTTGGCGATGTGGCCTACGACCACTGGTACTACGATGCTTCCAAGCGCTATTATGTGCCCGGATTCCCAGATGCCACCGAGTACGATGGCAACTTCGGCATCTACGGCGAGCACATGTTCCGCGCCTATCTCAAGAATATCGAAATCAATGGCGATGCCGAGGTTACCTTCTACGCCAATCCCTACGAAATGGAGGGCGGCAGCGTGAAGATGGCCACCGATGCCAATGGCGACTTCTATCCTGTGCGCAAGTGCTGGATACCGGGAGAGTTGGCTATAGACCAATATGATGCCTCCAACATCACCTTCACCAATTTCTTCGGCGGAGGAGCCTGCGGCTCTATGACCAACAACAATATCATGCGTTGGGACTTCTCAACCAATAAAGCCGTGGATGGGTCCGGCACCGATCTTGAGGAATATGGCTCAATCTACCGCTACACCCTCCCGGCCGGGCTTACCATTCTCGACAAGGTGGTGGGCGGCTCTGAGAACGCTACCATGCAATGCTACAAATATGCCAGCGACTACCGGAGCATCACCGACGAACTGATGTATGAGTTCAAGGGCGGCTTTGTCACCCAAGCAGAATACAACTTCAGCGAGCTCTCTGGCAAATCGGGCGTTACAGCATTTACTTATGATGAGAACAAAGAAGGCTTCCCCAATGGCAAAGCCCTGACTCAAGACCGATACCAGCTTGCCCTTATGAATGGGGCAGCCTACTGCGGCCCCCGCAAGCAGCGGCCTCCCGAGGGCAACATTGCCCTGAAGCTGACTATCACAAGCCAGTTCGACCCACAAGAAGGCAAGCACGAGTTCGACCCCTCCTGGGACACCGCGGCCCTGCCCGACTCTACCCACTTCATACACTATGGAGGCGTGATTTATGGCGGCTGCTACGAGAGCGGCTCCACACAGGGCGATGTGATTGTAACAGTAGGCTCCAACACCATCGGCCACCATCTCAACTCGCGCGACAGCAGCACCTTCGGCGAGATTTCCTCATTGGAGCATAACATAGGGCGTGTCTTCGGAGGCGGCTATGGCGCCAACAGCAGCATCGATGGCAACACCTATGTCAACCTGCTCAGCAACTTTGTGGGCATGAACGTCTTCGGAGGCGGGTGCCAGGGCGATGTCAACGGCACAGCCCATGTGAATTATATGGGCAATGAGGTCAGTTCCTTTGTCTTTGGCGCCATCTATGGCGGCGGCCTTTATGGCAACGTGGGTGTCAAGCATGAGGCTGGCACTACCACTGGCACCTCTGTGGCCACCGATATCTGCCTCTACTCCGGAAATGTTGACAAAGTATATGGAGGAGCCTGCTTGGGCAACCTCTACGGGCGCACCAATGTGGAGCTATGCGACGAAGTGCTCTCCGATATCGACCACTACGAGTACAAGCATGTCAAGGGCGCCTCTGAGTGGAAAGGCGCGCGCCTGATCGCTGGCACTGTGTTTGCCGGCAATGACATCTCCGGCAACATCATTCCCCAGCCCGCTGCTGACGACAAGGATGAATTCCGCGAATATTCCACCTACGTCAAGGTATATGAGGTGCAGGACACGGCGCTGGCGCATGAGCCATCCCGCGCTTCCGAAAACCCGGGCAAAAAGACCCCCGGGGCCTCCAACGGCTACAATGGCTTCCCGCTGATTGGCAACCTATATGGAGGCTCCAACGGCAACTATGGCACCCACACCGGCTCCCCCTACTACACGGGCGGTGTGTTCAAGATGGCCACCGGCGAAAGCAACCATATCCGCACTGTCAACCTCGATGGCAACACCAGCGAAGGCTACCGAGCCTGGGAGGTGCCACATATTGACAAAGCCTACCTCGATATTCGAGGTGGCACCATGATCAATGTCTATGGCGGCGGCGATATGTCGTCAATCTCCGAAAGCACTACACTGAGAATCAACTACAATCCTTCTGACTCCATCATGCGCGCCCGCGCCGGCTTCGAGGGCAATGATGCCTTGGTGCGCTTGTGGAACACTTGCCACCTCACCGACGATGAAGAAATAGAGGAGGTAACATCTACTTCGATCTACGATAACGACTCCACCACCATCTTCAAGTACCATATCTACCGCCTCTTTGGCGGCAACGACAATGCCGACATGGCCATCCAGCCCACTTGGGAGCTGCTAAGCGGTCATCTTGGCTCGGTATATTCGGGCGGCAACTTCGGCAAGATGACATATTTCGGCTATGACGAAAGCACCAAGACCGGCACTGGCCTGACACTGAAGATTGACAGCCCCCACTTCCATGCCGATGCCGTATTCGGGGGCGGCCGCGTGGGCGATATCTCGCCGGCGATCACCGATGAGCAGAAAGCGGTTATGACCAGCGCAGGCACCCTCGACCAGTTCTACGGGGCCAATCTCGAAATTCACGAGGGCGTGGTGGACCATGTATATGGCGGCAACGATGTCAGCGGCAATGTGGACTACGGTTCGCATGTGGAGATTACCGGGGCCATCAGCGGCGATGTGTATTGCGCCGGCAATGGCAATTACCGCTACCAATATCGCTCGGATCTTGACCCCAGTGCCAACAGCATCACCGAGGCCTACGACAGCCAGTACGGCGGCCGCTACTTTATCCTGCCGCAAAAGGCAGAATACGGGGCCGACTCTCCCTCCGACATCCAGAAAATACAAGCCATCAACTCATACCGACCCAATGTTGACCGCTCTTACCTCAAGATTGCCGGATCAGCTGATAAGTTCGCCTATGTGCGCGGCAACGTGTACTGCGGCGGCAACTCATCTACCGTCAATGCCACCAGCAGCGAGAGCGATATAAAGTTCGAGGTAGGCGACAATGTGGTGCTCAATGGCGTATATCTCGGCTCCAATGGAGAGAGCCTGGTGGATGCTGCCATGATGTCGATCACCGAGCAGCTCAACAGCTTCGATCTCGCCAATGAGGAAATGCTCAAGGAGTACATGCACGCAGTGGACACCTATGCCCAGCCCAAGGACTTCAATCTCTCCAAGAACCTGACCAACGCCTATATCGGCGATTTCTATGTGGGCGGCAATAGCGGCTCCATGCTCACCGACAAGACCATCTCCCTGACATTCCCCTACAATCTGATTATATTTAACCGAATCGTAGGCGGCAGCAACAATGCCAATGTCACATACAAGGGCGTGACCCATGTTGGCGGTCTTACCGAGCCTCTGGCCGCTGGATACACCGACAAGGTGTATCTCCAGGTGCGCTCCCAGTTCAAGCCTTACAAGATTCTCTACCCGGTGGACGACGACTACCGCAAGATTGCCTTGGTGCCCGACCTGGCCCGCATCGGCGATGATGTCTATTTCCCAGAGGGCAAGTGCTCAATCTTCGGCGGCTGCTTCAATTCCGGCAAGACAGTAGGCAATATCCATGTGGATCTCTACAGCGATCTGGTGAAAGAGTACACTGAAGAAGATAAGAAAACTGACATCGACCTGCTCAAGACATATTTCGCAGACTCTCTGGCCGGTGTTGACCTCAATGCCATAGATGTGCTGTCAAAGGAGCGCATCATCGTCAATGGCATCGACAAGCTGCAGCGCCGCTCATTTGCTCTGATTGGCGGCGGCTATGGAGCCAACACCGAGGTGCGCGGCGACATCAAGCTGCACATGCTCCCCGGGCAGCTCCATCCTGACTATTGGAACGATAAAGGCACTAAACACAGCGGCGACGAGAGCCCTTCGGCTGCCACCGTCTTTGGCGGTTCGCAACTGGGCAAAGTTGTGGGCAATACCGAGATTTCCGTGCGCGACGGCATGGTGCTCAGCAACCTCTACGGCGGCAGCGAGGCTTCCACCCTCTATGGCTCTACCCAGATTATCATCGGCTGGCCACAGTACTATGTGTGCAAAAAGACAGGCCACTATCAGCTTGACCGCACCGACAATCTCAGCAAAGCGTACAAGAACGACTGGATCAACTCCGATAATGCCAGCAAGCGGGCCATCCTGCGCGACATCTGGCTGCGCGAGGGCGAATATGTATCGGTAAATCTTTACAAGACACTAAGTGCCACCCAGGAGTATATCGAGGACTTCCCCAACCTGACCGACTGCTTTGATTTTGTAGATAATGACTTTCCGCAGAATTACCAGACCCACTATGACGCATCTAAAGTGGATTTCCATGATATTACCTGGGACGACATCGACATCTATATAGGCAACGGCAAGAGCCGCCGCAATGCACGCGAAGAGTATTTTGCCCATGGCAATATCTACGGCGGCGGATTTATCACTGCCAACTCTTCCACCTCGCTCGCCGGCCAATATACAGTGCAAAAATTCCGTGAAGGCAATTGCAACGACCCTGCCGACATAGGCTATGGAGGCAACTCCTCAATCATTGTCTGGGATAATATCGAAAACAGTGATCCAAATAATACCGACAAAGGACCCAGCGGGGCCAAAATCCAAGACCATATCACCATAGGCACAGGTCACTATATCGCAGTCCCGGTGCGAGCCGGCCAGGATATTATGGGCAAGTATGTCTTTGAAGAAATGGAAGGAGGCAAATACGAGCACCCGGACGGCAAGACCGGCGACGATGGCAATGTAATCATGGGGCACTATGTGCACCAGTCATCTTATGTGCTCACCGAGACTGATTTGGCTTCCGGAGGTAAATACTATGGCGTCAAATTCTATGAAATAGAGAGCGATGGCGGCATCTATGGCGGCGGCCGCAAGGTATATGTGGAGGGCTTCCGCAATTGCGACCTCGCATACTACGGCTATGCCGACTACAGTCCGCAGTACCCCAAGCTCCTGAACACGGCCCAGCGCCTTGACCTCTTTTCGGTGACCGACTGCTGCCTATTCTTCGAGGGGGCCAACGACTTTGCCACCAACAGCGTGGATGCTACCAACTACTCGCTCACCCGTATCGGCGAGCTGAAGATGATCTCCTCGTTGATTGGAAAGGAATTGGAGTCTGGCACCCGCGAAGACAGAGGTCTCTTCAACATCAAGCATGAAAAGCCTCGCACTCGCAACTACATAGCCTTCTTCAACGATGTGCTCTATGTGGCAGCCCTGACATCCAATGAAGACTTCGCCACCTCTAAATTCCGTGGTGCCAACGGCGAATTCAACAACACTGGTGATTTCAGAAGCACCAACTCTCCCAATTCCACCGACTTAGCTTCCACAAGCGGTCAAAACTATGTGGATTTAGGCTCTGACTATACCTATAAGCAATACAAGCAGAACCGCATTGACAACTATTACGCCAATGTGGATATGGACATTACTGATGGCAGTGGAAATGACGATCCAGATAAGAAAGCCTTCAAGGAGCGCACCACTACTGAGTTCGACAAACGCAATATCGGCACCGCAGCCAATATGATTGGCATCAACAATGGTTACACTCTCAAGATCCAGGGTGCCGTGGTGGATCATGACAATAATGACCAGACTTACTTCGGTCCGGTAAATGGCGTGTTTGAGATCAAGCTCATGACCTTGGCCCAGAACGAGGGCGGCGGATACATCTACGCCCTCAATCATCATGACAACACCAACAACTTCCTCCAGACCACTGGCAACTTCGTGTTCCCCGGAGCAGCCTATAAGTCGAACGGCACAGAGAACTACAACTACATCTACGACGACTGCTTCCCCATGGGCGAAGGCTGGGAATCGTACTACGGCTGGGATGCCAACAAGGAGGCTTGGGAGCGCAGCAGTGCCAGCGCAGCCAAGAGCCGCGCCAGCGAGCCTGGCAATTGCAATGATGAGCAGGAGGTGCACTACTGGTTCGTTAGCGGCACCAATTACTATTACAATGTGACGCTTACAGCCTATACCTACAACAACGGCGCCTCCTTTACCCTCAACAACAAGGACAACCTCATCTATCTCTACGGCATTGAAAATGGCACCGAGCTCAATCTGGCCAATGTCACTTGGGAACCCGTGACCAACTCCACAGCCGATTACGAATCCGACTTGCAGCACTGTGCTTCCACTGAAGGAAAATACGATAAGGATTACCAGATTTTCTTGACAGTAGACAACAACCCGGGCCAAGCGCACAGCACCTCAGAAAAGGGCTACGCAGTGATGGTGCCTCGTGCCGACTACTCCAGCGACAGCGGCGCCATAACCTGCACCGATGAGGTGGCAAAGGCCGCTGCCACATATAATAACTATACCAACGACGCTACCACCTCCAACAAGCCGCTGCTTGGCATCACTCTCTACGACAATGTGGACAATGCCGAGGCTGACTACTATAACCAGCATCTGGCCGAGGAAGAGCACGCGCAGATAGTGCTGACCACTGAGAAGAAGGATGATCTGCAGTTCAAATACACCATCAACCTCACCATCCGCTATCTCTTAGGTCCCAGCATATCCGGCGCCCCCATCATCGAAAACGATGCCCTGCCCGGCGAATACATCTACGCCAATGACTCGGGCGTGACCGTGGATATGGACTATGAGACCATGTCGATTACCGAACGCAACTGGTACATCATCGACCCCAAATACTCCACCTCCGACCAGATAGCCAATGTGGTAAAGAACATCAAATCCACCAACGGCACCACCGATGGCGAAAGCGTCAGCGACCAGAAATTCCTCACCGATGGGCAGGTGCATATCCCCGCTTACTTCTATCGCGACGGTTGGAAGGTGATATATGAGATTGTGGCCAACGGCCAATCATTCTTCCTCGATGCCGCATCTGCCACTGATGATTACAAGCGCGACTGCCTGGTGGTGCACAACTACCATCGCATGAAGCCAACCATCAACGGCACCGACATCGAAGATCTGCACCTCTCCTCCGGGGCTCGCATCTATATCGAGAACGATGTGGACTTCGCTTACTTCTTCCAATGGCTCAAGGAGCGCGGCGACGGAGCGAAGGACCTGAGCATCTACCTGATGACTGATGTGAAGATGCCGGAGACCATGACCGTGGATGCCTCGCAGCTCACATTCCGAGGCACCTTCCATGGCGAAGGCCACTCCATCGACATGGGCAAGAACAAGATCTTCCTCGGGGCCAACGAGGGCAACTTCCACAATGTGGGCTTTATCAGCCGCTTGGGCTCTGATGATGCTTGCGCCTTCAACACCAACACCTCCGAGGCTGACAAGGGCATCACAAGCTGCTTCTTCTACAACACTGAGAATGTAGGCCGAGGCCTCATGGTTAAGGACACTGACGATGGCAACATCTACAACTGTTTCCGCGTGGCAGCCGTGGATGATGTGCAAAAGACCGAGGGCTTGGAGCGAGCCACCAAGGACGAGTTCGACTACGGCGAAGTGGCTTACAACCTCAACCACTACTATCTGAAGAAGCGCTACAACCTGGCCACCGGCACCCCGGATGGCTCGCTCGTGGCCCCGCTCAACGAGGACTATCGCGAGGGCGACTACCGATATGCCAGCGTGAAGGGCACCAACAGCTGGAGCCTGCGCACCGACACCATCCCCAACTATCGCGACTATAAGAATATCCGCTTGGGGCATACCCCCGGTGCCGTAACAGGAGCATCAGCCACTATGCACGATGCTACGGATCCGCTCGACAAGACACGCGCCCGCGACAAGGATGACATCCTGCTCTTCAACGAGGACGGCTCCTTGGCTTCCGGCAAGACTGAGGCCGACTTCGACCACTACTCGCCCAACTTCCCCGATGACTTTATCTTCTTCGGGCAAGATTTGGCTTACAATAGCTCTGAGGATCCCTGGCCGCATGCCATCGACCAGACCAAGCGCGTATATCGTGCCAGCGGCTTCTATGGCTCGAAGGTGGACTATGGCTTCCACTTCAACGAGGATGCTGCCGCTGTGCAAAGCAGCCTCTCGGCCATCGACTTCTTCGGAGTGCGTGACGCGAAGTACGCCACCACTACCTCAGGCGACTTTAAAAACGGCTACTCGGTGGGCTACACTCCGGCCGCGCAGGCTGACCGCAAGATCTGGTATGCGCCGGCAATCGACCTCCCTGACAGCGCACTCGACAATCTGGGTCTCACCTCGTTCACCACTGCTACCCTGGAGGGCGATGCCAACCACTATATCACCAAGAATCTACTCCTCTATCGGCCGGCCGACAAGCTGCCGATGCTGGATGAGTGGAAGTACGACACTCTGAAGCTTGCCTCCGACATCTATGCCCACATCATCGATGTGGATGCCTCGGCTAAGGCCTCGACCGACTATTTCCAGCTTGTAGATATGGAGGATTTCAACTGCCCGATTGACTTTGAGATCAACAAGTCGATATGGTATCGTCGCCAGCCTACCCTCTTCTCGTCGGGCAACAATGCCTGGGAGGGCCTGTGCTTGCCGTTCACAGTGCGCACTGTATATGGCTCGGTGGCCACTCGCGAGATCGGCAGCAAGCTCAACCATGGTGTGATGAGCCACTTCTATGGCAAGCATGTGGGAGCCGACCAGGAGGAGCCCAGCCATGAATACTGGCTGCGCAAGTTCACGGGCGTGGCTACTGCCAATGGCACCACCACTGCTTACTTCGACCGCCCAGGAGCGGAGGATGACAGCAACATAGCGGAGGATAAGCGCTCATATCATTATTCTAACACTTACTTTGCCGACCTCTATGGCGAGTCGTACGCTGTGCATACTGACAAGACACAGGCTTACACCGCTGCCGGCACCACCTACACTGACTATCCGATGATCACGGCTGCGCGGCCTTACATCGTAAGCTTCCCGGGTGAGCGGTACTTTGAGTTTGACTGCTCGGGTGAGTTCTACCGGTCGAAGTTCGGCACAGCCGAGGCTGTGCCTCAGATCATCACTTACTCGTGGACCAAGGAGGCTGCTGATGCTGCCGGGCAGACTGTGCGTGTGACCGACGACAACGCGCCGGTGACATTCACTCATGATGGCTATAGCCATCAGGGCACATTCACTCATGTGGATGCCACGGCTGCCGACAAGGTGATTGACCTCTTCGATGCCAATGGGTCGGAGTTTGTGCGCGGTGCCACCTCGGAAGAGCGCACGATATATCCGTTCCGCACTTATCTGTCGCAGGTGAGTGGGTCGTCGCCCACTCCGGTGAGGATTGGTTCGCGGGCCATCGATGGCATCGATGTGGGTGATGACGCTGATGACTCTGAGGATGATGGCTTGGATATTTATGTAGAGTTTAACGAACTTGTGATCGTGAATAATCACGATTATGATGTCACTCTGCCGCTCTATGATCTGGAGGGTCGTCTGCTGGAGCACATCACGGCCCGCGCCTCTGACACCACGCGCCTGACCACCCTCACCCCCGGCTACTACCTCATCTCCACCCTCAAGTTCCGCATCCAGTAGCGGTTGCGGTTAGCGGTTAGTGGTTAGTGGTTAGTGGTTAGTGGTTAGCGGTTAGTGGTTAGTGGTTAGTGGTTAGTGGTTAGTGGTTAGCGGTTAGTGGTTAGTGGTTAATCGTGCCCTTCGGGCACTCCAGAGTGAGAGAATAGTTTGCTCTGTACCCCCGCACTCGCTATCGCTCATACGGGGTTACGCACACCCCGTGCCCTTTGGGCACTCCGCTAACCACTAACCGCTAACGACTAACCGCTAACCCTGAACTGAAAACTGAAAACCGCTAACTCCTTTCATCCTCGGAGTGCCCGAAGGGCACGGGGTGTGCGTAACCCCGTATGAGCGATAGCGAGTGCGGGGTGAGATGTGGGTATATCCCCACCCTGGAGTGCCCGAAGGGCACGATTAGACACAATCACATGTTCTTGTCCAATATAAGCTCGTATATACGCCAGGATGGGGTTAGTGGTTAGGGGTTAGTCGTTCTCTCGTATCCTGGTATAAGAATAATGAAGAGCGAGGGGGCGGAAGCCCTCTCGCTCTTTATAGATTGGTGTTAGCCCAAGGTGTGGGCTAAGGTTTGTGTCTTAGTTAAGGATAACCTTGGTGGCCTTGTTGCCCACGCGCTGGATGAAGATGCCGCGCTCTGGGTTAGCCACTTGCACGCCCTGGAGGTTGTAGTAAACAGGAGCCACACCCTCAGCAGCCACTGAGCTGATGCCGTCTGTAGCAGCCTTGATTTCGTAGCTAACGCTCTTTACAGAAAGTGTACCAGAGGGAGGGTTCTCACCAATATACTGAAGTGTCAAAGATGTCAGTGAGATCTCTGAGGTATAAGTAGCCTTTGTTGCACCTTCTTCAATGGGAAGATAATACTCATCTTTTTCAGGACCAATAGCCTTGAATTGAATGTCAGCAGGGCAACCAGAGTTAAGTTCAACTGTATAGGTAACGGTCTCTCCTTCCTCTAATGTAACAGCCCAACCTGAACCGCCGAGCTCGGCCCATTTGCTGGTAAAAATGACATCTGTTGAATTGCATCCCCAAGCTGGACCACCATAAGTGGGTGCTACTGGATCACCTTCCTTCGGATTTAAGGAAACGCTCTTCAAATAAATCGAAGAATTAGCTTCTTTAGCCTGAATTTCAAATACTGAAATGTTAGCTGTATAGTTTGAAAAATCTACTGTTATTGTAGTCTCATCTGCAGGAATTTCTGGATAGTCACCTTCATCTTCAATGCCATCCTCAACTTTGAACTGGAATTCACCGGCAAGCACTTCATACTCAAGTGTAGCACTCTTGTAAACGGTGATATCAATAGCTTCATTGACCAGCTTGAATTCGCCCCATTGGCTTGCGAAATTGATGGTCATAGAACCTGAAGTGGGAGCTGAGGTGCCCCAGCCACCTGAGATGGGAAGCTCAACAACCTCTGCATTTGCGCAGAGTGCTGCGACAGCAGCAAGAGCGAGTAAAGATTTTTTCATACGCAGAAAAAATTTAAGGTAAATAAATATGGTTAATTATAAGGTAAATTAGTGTGAAAGACTGTATTTTTGCCAAAGTTACAAATTTCGGACCAAAGAAAAAAATAAAAAATCCCCCTACCACCCAAATTCACAAAATTTTACCAAAAATTTGATAAAAAAGTATCACTGGAGGTTGGCGCCACCTGGGGGGTGCCATACAAAATGATGGCTCCCCATAGCAGGGAGCCATCAGTACTCAGGTTATCTCGTTAGCGAGTTAGTTCTTTTTGCCCCAGTAGGTGGTGCGGCCGTCGGCAGAGAGACCAGCATACACGATGGTGGCCGGGCGCCCTTCAGCCTCCCAGTCGCATTCGCGCTGCAGATACAGGTCGATGCTGTCAATGGTCAGAATCTCCTCAGAAGCATCATAGCTCCATGCGCTGCCAGCAAAGGCCCCGGAGGTCACAGTGTGATCATCGCCCAGCACCATAGCAGTGGCAGTATCCTGATTGTTGTAGCTGTACACCAGGTCAATATTCTCCCATGAGCCTACCAGCTCACTCTCAGAGATTGCCACGTCAGGCACAGCGCCATAGCGCTCCGGCATCACCAATGGCCAACCATCCTTAGTCCAGCGGATAGCACGCACATGGCCCAGCATGATAGCGTTAGAGTAAGCGTTGCCGCCTACATTCTCCGGGAAGCGGCCCTGAGAAGCATAGTACCAGTTGTCGTTGCCATCGTCGAAGATAGCGCAGTGGCTGATGCCCACCCAGCCGTAGCCGGTGCTGAACTTATACGGGTGAGTGACGATAGGATAAGCATCGCCGCCATTTTCGGTGACATTGGTGCCATCGATGCCATAGTAAGGACCAGTGATGCTGGTGCTGCGCACCACGCGAGTGTTGTAAGGCACAGCCAGAGCATCGTAAGCCAGGAAGAGATAGTAATATCCATCGCGATACACGATTTCCGGACCCTCGCTGGCTTGCCAGCGGCTGTTCTTGTCGCGAGTGTAGATGCGCTGGCCATAGCTGGCAATATCCTCAGGGCTTGTGCCGCACCAATTGCCAAGCTCATTGAGAGGCAAGCCAGTGCTTGGATTGAGCTGCAGGGCTACGATGCCGCTGTGCCAACTGCCATAGATGAGCCAGTGCTCGCCATCGGCGGTCACGATGTAAGAGGGGTCGATAGCGTTCCAGCGGAAGTAAGCGTTTTCCCAGCCGGTAGCATCCCAATTGGTGCCATGGTCGGTGGCGCAGCATACTACCATGCCCTTGTCCACCCAGCTGTAGTTATCCTCGGGAGTGCTGGTCTCCATCAAACCGATAAAGGCCTTCTCGCCCCATGAGCTGGTGCTGGTGATAGTGTTGCTAATCACGATAGAATAGTACATGCGATAGAGACCGCCGCCGCAGTTGCGGATCACGGGAGCCCAGTAGCCGTAGTTAGGGCTGTCGATAGCCTCGAGGCCCACCTCAGCGCGGTACTCATTCATCTTCTCCTTTACCCAGGCGGGAGCATCCTCCATGGTCATGCCCATGTATTCCCAGTTGACCAGGTCCTTGGAGCGGCGGCAATGGAAGTGGCCGTGGCCCTCGTGGGCGTTGCCATAGCTGGCATCGGTCTGCACCATGTAGTAGTAGCCGTCATCGGCCTTCATCACGCTGGGGTCGTGCACATTGGCAAGATTCCAGTTGGCGCGGTCGCTCCAAGCGCCAGCTGATGTGTAGTCATCAGCGTAGGTAGGACCTACATAGTTAGCCACATCGGTAGGAGTAGCGGGGGTCACAGGTTCGGGATCCGGTTCGGGATCAGGGGTAACGGTGCCGGTGCCGAAGCGCATGCCGGTGAAGTCCTCGTATTCTGTAGAGCAGGAGAACATCATAGGCACCATGGCGGCCACACCCAGCAAAATATTTATCTTTTTCATATTGGATTTTAGGTTTCAGGATTAGGGATTTTTCTATCCCTAATCCAGTAGAGGTTGTTAGAGATTTACTACGGGGTGGATTGACCAACCTTGAGCCTTGAAATATGTGCCGTTGTCCTCGCTATTGTTGGCGCAGTTGCCGGTGAGGTTGGGGTTCTCATCCAGGGTAGATGTAGCGATTGGGAAATACTCGTGGCCGGTGAGATAATAATTGAACGAAGAGGGAGCATCGCTGCGATTGCTCAGGTCATCGCAAATATTATTGTTCTCGGGATTAGGATCGAGCAGGTAGCGTCCATGCTCCACAAGCTGCTGGAAGCGGTCGCTGCTGTAGAAGAAACCCCAGCGGATGAGGTCGATGCCACGACCGTTCTCGCAACCGAGCTCTTTCGGGCGCTCCACATTGGCGATTTGCTCAAAGAGCTTATCGGCAGAGTTGAAGTCAGCGAGCTTGAGGTCAGCCAAGGCAGCGCGGCGGCGCACTTGGTTGATATAGTCGATAGCTGTCTGAGTGGGGCCGTTGAGCTCGTTTTCGCACTCGGCGGCGAGCAGCAGCACATCAGAGTAGCGCATCAGTCGCAGGTTGATACCGCAGTGAAGGCCAGTGGTTATGGCGTTGTAGATGTTGTTGCGGGCATTGGTCCACTTAGCGATTGAGATACCGCCATTGCCGGAGTTGGCCATAGCATCGTAGGTGCTGGTGATCTCTTTCTGATATACGATGTTGCAGCGTGGATCGCCATCGGGATAAGCGGCAGTCTTGGCCCCGGTGTAAGTGTTGTACTCGGGCTCGTAGGTTACGAGAGTCCAGTAGAGGCGCGGATCGAGAGTGCCATCGGTGCAATTCTCAGCTCTGAAGAGGTTGTAGAGCCAGGGAGAACCGGCCAAGTCGCCCCAAGAACCGAGCAGACCGGAAGCATAGTTGCTCTCCACGGCATGGCCCTGGGTAGCGTTCACGCTGATGTTGACAGGTGTCCACTCTTCATCGGTGCCACCGGTGCCATAGTCCATGTACTGCACCTCGAAGAGGCTCTCAGCATTATTCTCGGTGTCTTCCTTGAAGTTGTCGCCGAAGTCGGCCATCAGCTTATATGAACCGTACTTGCCGGAGATGATGTCCTTGAGCACAGCGTAAGCCTCGCTGTATTTATGGCGGAACATGTAGCAGCGTGCCAAGTAACCGGCAGCAGCTCCGCAGGTGGCGCGACCGCCAGCCCACTCGCCGCCCTTGTCGCGGCTGGGCAGGATCGACATAGCCTCTGCGAGGTCGATTTCGAGCTGGTCGAAGATTTCGTCTTGCTCAGCGTTGGCAGCATACATGGTGTTGATGTCGCTATAGTCGCTGTAGTTGAGGAAGAGGGGCACGCGCTGCTGATAAGTGGTCAGTGTGTAGTAAGCGAGCGAACGGAGGAAGAGGGCCTGGCCCTTGATCTGGTTGTAATCGTCGGTGCTCATGTTCACGCCGTCAACCTTGCTGAGCACGAAGTTGGTACGGTTTACCACATGGTAGCAGTCGCGCCAGATCCACTGGTTGCCGATTTCATCGGAGGCGGAGACATTGAGGTTGTCGTAAGGCAGGTACCACTGCTGTGAGGCATTCCACACCTCGTCGCCGCGGACGGCATCCATGGTGTAACCTACGCGGGCGAAAGTGCCCTCAAGGCGAATACGGTTGTAGCAAGCGATTACTGCCTCTTCGAGGTCCGACTTTGTGTTGCCGAAGTCGTAGGTGGTCTGGTTGTTGATGTTCTCTACATCGAGCTTGTCGGCGCAAGATGTCATACCGCCAGCCAGAGCCACTGAAGCTAATAATATATAGATACTTTTCATTGTAGTTCAGATTAGGAGATTAGTAGGTCAGGCGGAGACCAAACATGAAAGTCATGGGAGTTGGGTACGAGCAGTAGTTGTAACCCGGGGTGAAAGTGCCGCCGGCGAAGTCGATGTTGTAGCCCTTGTACTTGGTGAATGTGTGGAGGTTCTGAGCCGACACATACACGCGAGCGCCAGTGATCACATTGTGGAACCACTTGTCCTTGAAGTTGTAGCCCAGCTCTACGTTGGCAATCTTCCAGTAGTTGCCATTCTGGAGGAAGCGCTGGCTGAAAGCGTCGTTGTTGACGGTAGCAGTAGAAGCGTAGGATGAGCGAGGAATGGTGGTGCTGGGGTTCTCAGCTGTCCAGGAGTTCATCAGCTCCACGCTCTTGTTGGTCAGGCCGTAGCTTGAGCGGAGAGTCATGTCCACGAAGTCGAGGACCTTGAAGCCAGTGGCGCCATAGGTGGATACATTGAGGTCGAAGCCCTTGTATTCGAGGTGGAACGATAGTCCGAAGTTAATCTTGGGCAGGCCGCTGCCAAGATCGGTGCGGTCTTCATCGGTGATCTTGCCGTCATTGTTGATATCCTTGTAAGCGATATCGCCGGGCTGTGCGCCATCCTGAGTGATAACCTGGCCCAGGTCGTTGACGCGAGTCTCGATTTCTTTTTGGTTCTGATAGATGCCCTCAGCCACATAGCCGTAGAAGCGACCTACCTCCTGGCCCACCTTGGTGTAGCAGTAGCCGTCGATGCGGTACTCGTTGCCGATACCAAGAGAGATGACCTTGTTGCTATTGTGCGAGATGTTAGCAGATACGCTGAACTTCAGGGGGTTCTGGTAGTTGCGGTATGTTACGCCGAGCTCGATACCGGTGTTGCGCATTGTGGCAGCGTTCATGGTCACAGTCTCGTTGGTGGTGCCAGCCTCAGCGGGCATAGCCACGCTGTAAAGCAGATCCTCAGAGGTAGCGCGATACCAGTCGGCATTTACCTCGATAGAATTGTTGAGCAGGGCCAGGTCAACGCCGACATCCCAAGTCTTCTTCTTTTCCCAAGCGATACCGGTGTTCACATAGTCGCTGATAGCGGAGCCGGTGACCTTGGTGTTGTTGAAGCTGTAGGTGTAGTTGCCACGCATCATGGTGCTCATGTACTGGTACTCGCCGATGTTCTCATTACCGATCACACCGTAGCTTGCGCGAACCTTGAGCAGGTTGATGGTGCTGGGGTTGAGCTTGATGAAGCTTTCCTTGTCGAGGCGCCATCCCAGAGAGAATGATGGGAACCAATCCCAGCGGTCTTCGCTGGAGAGGCGGCTTGAACCATCTCGACGAGCTGTGGCGGAGAAGAGGTACTTGCCACGGAAGTCGTAGGTGACGCGGCCGATCAGAGAGTTGAGCACATGCTCGTACTCGTAGCTGTTGGCATTGGTGGTAGAGCTGTTCTGCACCTGCAGGAAGTAAGGCTCGGTGAGCGATACGCCGATAGAGGCCTGGGTAGAGGTGGTCTCGCGCTGGTAGGTGTAGCCAGCCACTACATTTACATGGTGCTCATCGTTGAAGTTGCCGGCGTAGGTGAGGTAGTTCTCAACCAGACCGTCGGTGTACACGCGGTTGTCTTTCTCAAGACGCTCATTCTCCTTAGCCAGGTAGTTGGTGGTTGACTGGATGTATGAGGGAATAAAGGTCTTGTCGTTGCAGTTGGTGTAGCTGTAAGAGAGGTTGAGGGTGTAGGTCAGCGAGTGGTTCTTGTTCTTCTTTCCAACCATGTCGAAGAAGTCGAGGATGGCTGAGCCGTTGAGCAGGATGCGGTTGACCTTGGTGTTGCGGGTAAGCAGGTTGTTGGTGAGCAGCGGGTTGGTCACGCGGATGTCACCGTGGATATTGTCGTAGTATGTGCCGTAGCCGTAGCTGTCGTAGCTGTAGTTGGCGGCAGCAGCGATCTTGTCATCGAGGCACCAGGTGCTTGAGTCGTAAGCCTTGATAGTGGGTTGCATCAGCAGCACGGCAGCCATGATAGGATACTGTGTGCCGTAGAGGCCTTGCACATACTCGCTGGCGTTGGAGAGCGACATATTGTCTTGGTCGCTGTGGCTATACACGGCGCTTGTGCGCAGCTTGATGAACTTCACGTTCATGGTGTTGTTGAAGCGTGCGGTGTAGCGCTCGAAGTTGGGGCCTGCGCCCTCGATGGTACCCTTCTGGCTGTAGTAGTCGAGGGTTACGTTGTAGGTGGAGTTGGCACCGCCGCCAGAGATGTTGATGTTGTGGTTCTGACGGAAGCCGGTCTTGAAGCACTCGTCGTACCAGTCGGTGTCCACGACCTTGGGATCGATGTAGTTGGCGTTGCCAATCTGATAACCTGCGGGAGCGTCCATGCCGTAGTCGGCATAAATCTTGCGGGTGTATTCTCCGAACTGCTCAGAGTTCATCACATCGTACACGCCTTTCTTGATGCGGTCGAAGCCTACATAGCCGGCGTACTCAACCTTGGTGGGCTGATTGTTCTGGCCATTCTTAGTGGTGATGATTACCACACCGTTGGCAGCGCGGCTACCATAGATGGCTGCAGCGGATGCGTCCTTGAGGATCTGGATGGTCTCGATATCGTTGGGCGAGAAGTCGCGGATTGTGGTACCCATAGGCACACCGTCGATCACATACAGAGGGCTGGTGTCGCCGAAGCTGCCGATACCGCGGATGCGCACTGAAGGATCGGCGCCGGGCTGACCGTCAGAGGTGATGGTGACGCCGGGGACCTTACCCTCGAGCATTGTGGAGATATTGGAGTGGGCCACGCGCTTTACCTCGTCGGCATCGACGATGGCCACGGAGCCGGTGAGGTCAACTTTCTTCTGAGTACCGTAACCTACGACAACCACCTGGTCGAGGGTGTTGACATTGGAGGCCATGTGGATTTGGCCAAGCTGTGTCTGGCCATTGACCTTTACGGTCTTCTGGGTCATTCCCACATAGGATATGGTAAGAGTAGCGTCAGCGGGAACTTTGATGGTAAAGTTACCATCGATGTCGGTGTTCACGGCTATGCCAGTACCGACCACATTTACGGCAGCACCGATCAGAGGCTCGTCATCGGGATCGATAACAGTGCCATGCACGATAATCTCATCGGCGGGGGCTACCAGCTCAGCAGGAGCATTGCTGGCCATGGCTGTTGGCATAGAAGCCAACATGCCGCACAAGGCCAAATATATAATAGATGATTTCATAAGGTAATTGCTATTAGAGTTAATCGTGTAGGATCATGCAAGATTCCTCGTTTACGAGAGCAGTCTGGAGGTTGGAGCTGTCGACTGTGATGCCCTTGTAGCTCTGGAAGTGCTTCTCGGAATTGATGTAGGTTACATCATAGTATACATCGGCTGTGTTGTCGCCATTGTTGGTGACTGTGATTACAACCTCGCAACCGTTGAGTGAGGTCAAGAATGTATCCCAATTCCAGTCGCTCTCGAGCACTGCGGTGTCGTAGCTGCCGACTGCACCGCCCCAGCCAAAGTTGTCCATACGGACTACTGCATACTCAGCCAGAGTGCTATCGCGCAGGATGACGCATGGGCTCTCCCAAGCGTTCCATGCTCGTGAGTAACATGTCATCTTGAATTCATGGCTTTCGCCTGCCGGAACCACAACATCTTCGGAGAAGGTGGTCCACCAGCCGTTGCTGAAGTCCATAGCGCCGACAATGCCGGTGCCTTCCTTAACCTCTACATCATAGGTGGCAGTAGCTGATGATGAGCCGCCATCGTAGGTTACGGTCACCTGCTGGGTGCCAGCCTCGGCCTTAAGGGCTGAGAAAGTAAGGTTGCTTACGGGTATCTCTTGGAGATCGCCGTCAAAGTTGCCAACAACTACAATGCCATCGGTGATAACGGGAGAGATTACGCCATCATAGAAGTAGTATGTGGTGACATAAGGCAAGGTGTCGACAGAGATGCCGCCTACGGCTTGGTTGACTACTATATTATAATAGGTGGCCACGGGTGTGCCGTAGTTGCCCAGCTTGGTCTTGCTGTAGGATACGATCACTGTCTTTGTACCGGCGGTGGTGAGGTCGGGCACGGTGAAGGTGAGGTCGGCAGGATCGACCACGGCTGAAGAACCGTCAGCGAAGGTCACGGTGGCTACGCCATCGCCCCAGTAATCCTCTTCGCCAACCTCAAGCATGGTGGGAGTACCGGAAACAGAGATTGACACTGCATCCTGGTCTTCCACGCTCTGCACCTGCGAGGTGATGGTGTATGCATTATTGATCTTGAAGTGGCTGCCATCGGCAATCAGGAAGGCTACGATGTCGGCAGTGGCGGAGACGGGTTGCTCGTAGGTCTCAATCATCACTGTGCCATCGGTGGCCACCTGGGTAGCGGTCACATAGACATTGCCTGTGCGAGAGTGGTCGATATCCATGGTGACGGAAGCGCCCTGCATCTTCTCGCGGAAGGTAGCCCAATAATCATCGCCCTCGAGCTCAGCATAGTTGGTCTTGATAAGGGCGCCGTCGTAAGTGCTGGCAGCGCCGCCCCAGCCGTATGCATCGGAGCGGAGCACGAAGTACTCTGCGTAGGAATCTGCGTCGCGCTCGGCAGTAGCGATGCAGAGGTTCCAGTTGTTCCAGTTGTTTGCGCCAGAACCGTAGTTGGTGAACTCGATGCGGAGCAGACGGTCGGTTGGGATGGTGAAGTACTGTGAGAACTCAGTCCACCAGGCGGCGGAGTTGTCATCGGCGCCGACGTTGGGCACTGTGACGGGCACGCTGATGGTGTCGCCAGCGACCTGATTGTTGGCCGCATAGATAGAGTCAATTTCATCCTGAAGGTTTTCAGGAGCATCAATGGAGTATTGCTCGTAGGTGTCGCACCCCACCAGGGAAGCAGCCCCTACGCCAAACAGCAACAGCGCCAAAGGAAGCAATTTAGACTTTTTCATGATAAGGTTGGATAAATTTTAGGTAAATTTTCTGTTGCAAAGTTAATATCTCTTAATTCCCCAATGGTGGAATTATGGTTTTTTATGTCGTAATTTTCAGTTTTCGGTTTTCAGTTTTCAGTTTTCGGTTTTCAGTTTTCAGTTTTCAGTTTTCGGTTTTCAGTTTTCAGTTTTCGGCGTTAGCCCACCCCCGTGTTCGGCAGTATTGCTGCCGAATATTTTCGAGAATTTTCGAGAATTTTCGAGAATTTTCGATGGCGAAACTGAAAACTGAAAACTGAAAACTGAAAACTATAAACTAAAGACTCATCAACTCCGAGGGTGTGAGGTTGAATTCTTTGGAGAAGCACTTGGTGAAATATTTGGAGTCGTTGAAGCCGACATCGTAGGCGATTTCCTGGATGGTGTACTGCTTGTTCTCCTTATTCTTAAGGATCAGCTCGTAGGCCAACTTCATGCGGTAGCTCTTCATCAGCTGGCTGGCACTCTGGCCAATGAGGCTCTGGAGCTTCTTGTTGAGGAAACTGCGGCTTACGCCCAGGGCCTCGGCGAAATCCCCCACCTCGAAGTAGCTGTTCTTGTAATTATTTTGCACCACATCCATCACCTGCGACAGGAACTTCTTGTCACGCGAATCCTCCGGCATCTCCACCTTGTCCACCTCATAGTCGATGGCGAACTGCCTCTGGTAGCGCTTCTTGTTCTGCATTATGTTCTCGATGCGCGCAAGCAACAGCTGCGGGTCGAAAGGCTTGGAGATGAAATCATCCACGCCTGTCTCATAGCTCTCGCGGCGGGTCATGTCGCTCGACTTGGCGGTAAGCATAATGATTGGAATGTGCGAGATTGCCAGATTGGCCTTAACCTTCTTGGCAAACTCCATGCCATCCATGCCCGGCATCATGAGGTCGCTGATGATGAAATCCACAGTCTCCGACTGCAGCACATTCAGGCCCTCCATGGCGCTCTCGGCCTTGAGCACCTGATATTTGTCGCCCAGGACGTCGGCGATGTACTCGCGCATGTCCTTGTTGTCCTCCACCACCAGGATGGTGAACTTCTCATTGCTGACCGGTTCGGGACTTGGGACCACCACCACCGGCAGGGCTTGCTGCGCCTGCTCGGCGGTCTCCTCGCTTAACAGAGGCAACAGCACGCGGAATGTGCAGCCCGCGCCATGATTGTTCTTCACTTTCAGCTCGCCGCCGTAGGCCTCCACTATGTTCTTGCACAGATACAGACCTATGCCGCTGCTGCTGGCCATATTGGGATACTTAATGTTGCCCTTGCCCTGATAGAAGCGGTCGAAAATCTTTTCGATATCTGCGGGGTCGATGCCATCGCCAGTGTCGGCCACGGAGAGATAGAGCTTGCGCACGCCGCCGGCCATGTTGCACCACTCGGGCAGCAAGGCTGCACGCACAGTGATTGCGCCACCATCGGGAGTGTATTTGAGGGCATTGCTGACGAAATTGTGCAGCAGCTTGCGCATGGCCTCCTTGTCGAAGCTTATGTCTTCGTCGGGCATCGAGGTGATAGTGGTCAGGGAGATCTCGCGGTCGTTGGCAAGAGGCTCGAAACCCTCCACCGTATCGCGCAAGAACTGGCGGAAATTGCCAGGTCGGCGCGCCAGCTCGAACTTTCCGCTCTCAATCTTGCGGAAGTCCATCAGCTGGTTGACCAGGGAGAGCAAATAGTTGGCATTGCGGCCTATGTACTGCAACTGCTTACCCACCTTGGGATTGTCGTTGGCCTCGATGGCACGATTGAGCGGGCCTAATATTAATGTAATAGGTGTGCGGAACTCATGGGTGATGTTGGTGAAGAAAGAGAGGCGGTCCACAGTGAGCTCTTGCACCTGCGCCGTGCGCTCCTCCAGGGCCTGCTTCTGCGCGTTGATTTCCTTGGTACGCTCCTCCACTGCCAGCTCCAACTCTTCTTTCTGCTGTTTCATGCTGGCCATCTTGTAGCGGTATAGCACATAGGCGATTGCCAGGACGAGGATGCCGATAAGCACCTTGAACCACCAGGTGTGGTAGAAGAGCGGCAACACGCCCAAGGAAAGCACCGAGGCCTTGCGCACTACGCTCTCCACATCGCGCCCATAGCTTACCTCCAACTCATAGGAGCCGGGAGAAAGGTTGGTATATACCACATAGTGGCGGTCGCGAGGGAGCCTCTCCCACTCCTTGTCGAAGCCTTTCAGGCGGTAGAAATAAGAGCAGGTGGGATCCTGGGCATAATCGAGGGCCGAGAACTCTATGAAAATAGTGCGGTTGCTCTCATTATAATTAATGTGTGCGTACTGGCAGCCGGCATCGTCTTTTTTATCCCAGACGATAGCGGCCGGCTCGCCATCGATGGTCATCTTGGTGAAGTGCACGCGATGGCTGTCATCGGGATCCACCACATGGCGAGCGTCGATGTCAACCAGGCCGTCGCTGCTGCCTAAGAGTAGGTGGCCGTCGCTGGTGTTCCGGTAGGCGTTCCAATAGAACTGCGATGACTGCTCCGACGGGGTGATATGCTCCCAAATGCCTATTTTGGGGTCGAAGGTGGCCAGGCCGTTGTAGGTGGACACCCAGATTTTGCCGTTGATGTCTTCGAGGATGCCGCGCACGGAATTGTGGGGCAGTCCGCTGTCGATATTATAGTTGACAAAGGTCTCCTCGCCGTCATTCACCTGGCGGCAGTAGAGGCCGTTGACGGAAGAGCCAACCCAAAGCACGCCCTCCGGAGTGACGAAGATGCTGGATATGCGCTCTTTGAGCGGACTGTGGGGCATATCGAGCTTTGACTCGAGCACACGGTAACTCCAGCTATTGCCATGGCGAGAGGTAAGGTCAATGTCATAAAGCCCCTCGTAGCTGCCGAGCCAAAGGTGCTGCTTGGCATCGATGGCTGCTCCGATGGCTCCTTTGACCTGGTCGTAAGCGCCTACGAATGGCTCAACGACACATTCTTGCTGCATATCGTAGAAGAAGAGGCCCACACTGGTGCCTATCCACATGCCATGATTGAGGGCATCGTACTGCAGCACGCCAATAAAAGGTCGGATGTTGCCCCCGCCGGCATCAAGGCGCAGACGCAGCTTCTGCTTGGTGGGATTGCTGCGGTCGAGTACCACCACTCCTTCGCCCCAAGTGCCTACCCAGAGGCCGTCGTCAGGATCGGCAGCTAAGGCACTCACTGAATTATGAGGCACTGGGCTATTAGCAGTGGTAAGCACTGTGAAATCTTTGTCGTTCTTTGTCTTATAAGCGAGGCCGCCTTCCACCAGGCCCACCCACAGGGTATGCTGGCTGTCTTCGAGGATGGCATTCACGGGCTTGGCAGATGTGCGCGAGGTGCCGAAATTGTGGTAGGCAAGCAGGGCGCGGCTGGGCTTGAGCAGCAGCACGCCTCCGCCCTCGGTGCCTATCCAAAGGTTCTTGCCGTCGGCCAGGAGGCAGTTGACAAAGTTGCTGCTCAGCGAAGGCGCAGGATTGTTGCGGGTGAGGTCGATGCGGTTGAAGCTGTGGGTGTGGTCGTCATAGACATTGATGCCATTGAGGGTGGCCACCACCAAGCGGCCATCGCCGCTGAGGGTGAGATTGTCCACGAAGTTTTGCGAGATGCTTGCCGGGTCGGCATCATTGTGGAAATAGGGGGTGAGGTCGTGGAAGGTGGTGTCCCAGCTGTAGAGGCCGCTGTCGGTAGCCAGCCACACAGAACTGCCATAGAGCATCAAGTCGTAAACAGTGATGCGCGGATCGACCTTACAATTGATGGGGGCATAGGTGATGCCGGAGCGCGGGTCGAAGGCCATGCGCACAATCTCGCCATCGATGGCGGTGCACATGGTGCCGTCGGCAAAGACATCGCGCACCACCACGGCATGGAGCCGGTGGTCGGCCACGGGGAGCACATACAGGGTGTCGGGAGCGCCATCCTCGGCGAAATTGAGCATCCAGATATTGTCGATGCCGCAAATCCAGAGGCGCCCTTTGCTGTCGAACTGCATATCCTTGATCGCTGCCGCATCTACGGGGCAGAAATTAAGGTCAAAGTCAGAGAGCGGGGTTGAGCGGAGGCTGTTAATGTCGATCACGCTAATGCCCTGGTCGGTGCCAAGCCAGAGGCGCCCCCAGGGATCTTCCTGTAGACAACCTACAAAGTGGCCGGATATCTCGCGGCCAGCGGTTGAGGGATCAAAGCGTTCGAAGTCATAACCATCGTAGCGCACTACGCCTCCTCCAGCGAGGGCAAACCACATGTAGCCACGGCTGTCGCGCAGCATGGCATCGACATAGTTGTGCGGCAGGCCATCGGCCATAGTGATGGCTTTTAGCTCATAGTTGGGAGCCTCGGTGGCAGCCTGGGCCGTGGTGGCCATTGATGCAAAAAGCAGGCAAGCAAGCATGCTTGTGACAAATCTCCGCGCCATAGTTTTTCTGGTAAGTTTAGGTATAGGTGTTATTGGCGAGCCAAAATTAGTGAAAAATCCAATAGGTGGAAAATTTTTAACGCCAAAAATCCAAATTTCCACCCTATTTACCCAAGTATCCACTGAAAGCCATTAGGCACCAACCCTCACCACCCCAACCGCAGCCCTAAATCATCAACCCTCATGCCTAATGCCTCAAGCCTACAATTTCCGTGCTACTTAGTGAAAAAATTGGCTAAAATGCCAAAAATGTAACGTAATTACACTTTTTTGATAAAAAAATACACCTATTTTTTTGAAAAATGTTGTAATTTAGCTCCCGATTTAGGATTTCCTTTTATATAACCATGAAACTATTTGATTTAGTATTAATCGTCTCATTATGCGACTTGGGTTTACAGGGAGCGGGCATCAGCCCGACTCCCTGTCCTAATCCTTGGGCAGACGATTACGAAAGCTTCTCTCTTCCAACAGATTCCGCCCACTGGGGCACTTACAACGTACACGATCCCGCCTGCCGCAAAGTTGGCGACTTTTATTATATGTACTCCACTGATGCCTTTTACTTCGGCAAAAAGCATAAGGAGGGAGGCGAAAGGCCCGAGGCTCTGGGCAAAAGGCCAAAAATGGGATTTCTCCAGATGCGCAGAAGCCCGGACCTGGTGAACTGGGAATTTATGGGCTGGGCCTTCGACAGCATACCCCAAGAGCCTGTGGACTGGGTGAAAAGCAATGTGGCCCCCGAAAAGAGGCGCTTCTCCGCCACCAACATCTGGGCCCCATACATGGTGCCAGCCCCCGATGACAACGGTTACCGCATATATTATTGTGTGTCAGCCTTCGGTGAAAAAGTTTCTATGATCTCCCTGGCCACTGCCCCTACCCCGCTGGGGCCTTGGACCAACCAAGGATGCGTGGTCAAAACCAATGATGACACCCCCATGAACGCCATCGACCCCACCATCAGCGATGTAATCGACGGCCGGCAATGGATGATTTACGGCTCCTACTTCGGAGGCATCTATTGCGTGGAGCTCGACCCCGCCACCGGCAATGTGAAGACACCGGGCGACTTGGGCCATCTGGTGGCTCGCCGCGCCAACTACCAGACTGACAACCTCGAAGCCCCGGAGCTGATATACTCGCCCGAACATAAGAAATACTACCTCTTCGGCAGCTACGACCCACTGATGACCACCTACAATGTGCGCGTGGGGCGAAGCGACACGCCCGAAGGTCCGTTCTACGACTTCAACGGCCTTTGCTTGGCCGACACCACCAACAATCTGCCCATCCTCACGGCTCCCTACCAGTTTGAGGGTCATCCCGGCTGGGCCGGCGTGGCTCACTGCGGAGTCTTCAACGACGGCCAGGGCAATTGGTATATGTGTCACCAAGGGCGCTTGGCCCCGGACTACCAGATGATTGACCTGCACCTGCGCCGGATGTTCTTCACCCCCGACGGATGGCCTGTGGTGTCGCCCGAGCGATATGCCGGCACCCCAAAGAAGCGCTTTGAGGCAGAAGACCTGGAGGGCGAATGGGAGATAGTGCGCATTCACGAGCCGGAGGTGCAGCGAGAGCTGATGGCCGGTCAAGTGAGCGGCCCAGCCGGTCCTCTGCTCGATGGCGAGCTGTGCAAGTCGGAGAGACTGACCCTCGAAAAAGGTGGAAATTTGGGTCAAAATAAGGGTAAATGGTCGTTCGATACCAAAAATCAACTTTTATGTCTCAATTTTGACACCTTAAATATTAATAATATAATTACCTTTGCGGGACAAGATTGGGAGCGATCTCAGGAGACTGTCCTGTTCACGGGCCTCGATCCTCAGGGACGCACCATCTGGGGAAAGAAAATTCAATAAATTTACAAATATCATGAAATTACCCTTGCTTCTTACTGCCGCTGCATTTGCGCTGAGCGCATCAGCAGCCACAGAGGTGACACTGCAAACCAACAAGGTTGGGGCCCCAGTGCAGCCCACGATGTACGGCATCTTCTTCGAGGATATCAACTACGGAGCCGACGGCGGCCTTTACGCCGAGAAAATCAAGAACCGCTCATTCGAGTTCCCGCAGAACCTGATGGGCTGGTACACCTTTGGCAATGTGAGCCTGAAGGATGACGGACCTTTCGAGCGCGCTCCCCACTATGTGCGCCTGGGCAATCCCGGCCACCAGCACAAATGGAGCGGACTGGAGAACGAAGGCTTCTTCGGAGTGTCAGTGGAAAAGGGTGAAAAATATCGCTTCAGCGTGTGGGCACGCGTGCCAGAGGGCGGCGACGCCAAGCTGAGAGTGGAGCTGATCAACCCCTCGCACCGCGAAGACCGCCAGGCCATCGCCAAGGGCCAGATAAATGTAGCCTCGAAAGAATGGCAAAAATACACTCTGGAGCTCACCCCGGATGCCACCATCAAGGATGGCAAACTGCGCATCTTCTTAGACAAGCCCGACAACACGCTGGTGGACTTGGAGCATGTGTCGCTCTTCCCCGTGGACACCTGGATGGGCCATGAGAACGGCATGCGCAAAGACTTGGCTCAAAAGTTGGCCGACCTCAAGCCCGGCATCTTCCGCTTCCCCGGCGGTTGCATCGTGGAGGGCACCGATTTGAATTCCCGCTATCAGTGGAAAAACTCTGTAGGCCCGGTAGAAAACCGTCCGCTCAATGAAAACCGCTGGCACTATACATTTGATTATCGCTTCTTCCCTGACTATTACCAGAGCTACGGACTGGGATTCTACGAGTTCTTCCAACTGAGCGAGGAGATTGGCTCCGAGCCCCTGCCTATCCTGAGCGTGGGCCTGGCTTGCCAGTTCCAGAACGATACAATCACAGCCCATGTGCCTGTGGACGAGCTGCAGCCCTATATTCAGGATGCGCTCGACCTGATTGAGTTTGCCAACGGCGACACCACAACCACCTGGGGCAAGCTTCGCGCCGACATGGGCCACCCAGCTCCCTTCAACCTCAAGTACATCGGCATCGGCAACGAGCAATGGGATCCTATCTATCCCGAGCATCTGGCTCCTTTCTTGGATGCAATTCGCAAGGCTCACCCCGAGATCAAGATTGTAGGGTCATCGGGCCCCAACAGCGAAGGCGACCAATTCGACTATCTCTGGCCTGAAATGACACGCCTGAAGGCTGACCTTGTTGACGAGCATTTCTATCGCCCAGAGAAGTGGTTCTTAGCCCAAGGCAACCGCTACGACGGATACAATCGCAAAGGTCCTAAGGTTTTCGCTGGCGAGTACGCCTGCCACGGAGCCGGCAAGAAGTGGAACCACTACAATGCCGCCCTGCTCGAAGCAGCCTTTATGACCGGCCTGGAGCGCAATGCCGACATAGTGCACATGGCCACCTACGCTCCCCTATTCGCTCATATCGACGGGTGGCAATGGCAGCCCGACATGATATGGTTCGACAATCTGGAGTCCTGGCCCACATGCAGCTACTATGTGCAGCAGCTCTATAGCCTCAACAAAGGCACCAATGTGCTGCCTCTGCTCGACGCCAACAAGAAGCCGCTCGCTGGCAACGACGGCCAGAATGGCCTCTTCGCCTCAGCTGTGCTCGATGCCAACACTGGCGAATATGTGGTAAAAGTAGCCAACACAAGCGATGAAGCCCAAGAGCTGAACATCAACTTCGCCGGCATGAAGAAGAAAGAGGGCATCAAGGGTGCTACCGTGACTACCCTGAGCAGCCCGGACATCGATGCTGAAAACAGCCGCGAAAATCCGGCCCTGATTGTGCCTCAGCAAGAGCAAATTGCAATAGAGAACGCCCAGAACTGGACCACCGAAATCCCCGCCAAAACATTCAAAATTTACCGTTTCCATAAATAAATGAAAAAGATATTTCTGATGGCGGCAGCCGCCGCTGCCCTGACAGCAAGCGCCAAGGGCGACGCTGTCACCGTGACTCTGGAGCCAAGCGCTGACGCGCCAATGATTCCTAAGGAGATTTACGGCCAGTTTGCCGAGCATCTCGGCACATGCATATATGGTGGCATCTGGGTAGGCCCCGAGTCATCCATACCCAACACCAACGGATACCGCAACGACGTGCTTGGCGCCATGCGCGAGCTGCAAGTGCCGGTGCTGCGCTGGCCCGGCGGCTGCTTCGCTGACGAATACCACTGGAGAGACGGCATAGGCCCCAAGGAAAATCGTCCGCGCATGGTCAACAACAACTGGGGCGGAACTGTTGAGGACAACAGCTTCGGCACACACGAGTTCTTCAACCTCTGCGAGCTTATCGGTTGCGAGCCTTATCTGAGCGGCAACGTAGGAAGCGGCACAGTAGAGGAATTGGCTCAGTGGGTAGAGTATATCACCGCCAAAGACGGCCCCATGGCTAAGATCCGCAAGGAGAACGGCCGCGAAGAACCCTGGCACCTGAAATATCTGGGCGTGGGCAACGAGAGCTGGGGCTGCGGAGGCAGCTTCCTGCCCGAATTCTATGCCAATGTGTATCGCCGCTATCAGACATACTGCCGCAATTTCAATGGCAACCGTCTGTACAAAATCGCCTCTGGCGCCAGCGATTATGACTATAACTGGACAGAGCAGCTGATGAAGATCGCCGGCCCTCTGATGAACGGCATCTCGCTCCACTACTACACAGTGACTGGCTGGACTGGCAGCAAGGGAGCTGCCACACAGTTCGACAAGGACGATTACTATTGGACTCTTGGCAAGTGCTTGGAGATTGGCGATGTGGTGAAAAAGCACTGCGACATCATGGATAAGTACGATCCAGAGGGCAAGGTGAACCTGCTCGTGGATGAATGGGGCACCTGGTGGGACGAAGAGCCTGGCACAGTGCCTGGTCACCTGTACCAGCAGAACACCATGCGCGATGCCATGGTAGCTGCCCTGTCGCTCAACACGTTCCATAAGTTCACCAAGCGCGTGTCAATGACCAACATCGCTCAGTTTGCCAATGTGCTGCAATCTATGGTACTGACCAAGGACGACAAGATGGTGCTGACGCCCACCTACTATGTGTTCAAGATGTATGTGCCTCACCAGAATGCACAGGTAGTGCCTCTGAGCACTGACAGCGGCACTCGCGAAGTAGAGGGCGGACGCACTGTGCCCAATGTGAGCGCAACAGCCTCTACCAAGGATGGCAAGTACACAATCTCACTGGTAAATATCGACCTTGACAACACTCAGGATATCAGCATACCGCTGTCGGTGCTTGGCAAGAATGGCCTGAAAGTGAGCGGCGAGATTCTGACATGCGAGAACATTGATGATTACAATGATTTCGACAAGGCAGAGAAGGTGGCAATCGCACCATTCAAGGGCGCCAAGATCAGCAAGGACGTCCTGACCCTGACCATGCCAGCCAAGTCAATCATCACCCTCACCCTGGAATAACAAGAGCCCCGCAAGCTAAAAATCGAAACCTCTCGAAAATTCTCGAAAATTCTCGAAAATTCTCGAAAAATAAAAAAGGATGGCATTGAGCCATCCTTTTTTATTCGTGGTAGATAGCGGGGGGAAGAGGGTGGAGGTTGTATCGCGATGCCATGGACATTCCGTAGGCTCCCGCACTCTTAATGGAGAGAAGATCGCCTCTCTGGCTGCGCGCCAAGGAATAATTCTCGCCAAACATATCCGTGCTCTCGCACGCTGTGCCCACCACCGTATATTTCACAATCGGTGTATCCTCGGGAGCTGAGATATTCTCGATGTCGTGGTACGACCCATACATCGCCGGGCGCACCAGCTCAGTCATCGAGGCATCCACAATAAGCAAGCGGCGCCCCGTGGCTGTGGTCTTATTGAAGAGCACGCGCGTAATCAACTCGCCGCACTGAGCCACAATGCTTCGCCCAAACTCGAAATGCACCTCTGCATCGCCCACCTTAAGATTATTGTGCACGATGGAGAACCAGGATACAAAATTGGGAATAGGTTCGTTCTCAGGCACATCGTAATTGATGCCCAAGCCTCCGCCCACATCCACCATCTTGATATAGAAGCCATGGTCAACAAGCCACTTGTATATGCTATTAGCCTTGCGGCACATATTCTCCACCACATGGAACTCGCGTATCTGGCTGCCTATGTGGATGTGCATGCCTTGCACATTGAGGTGCTCCAGGCTCTGTATCCACTGCGCTTTCTCTTGAAGCTCCTCAAAGCTGATGCCAAACTTGCTATCGGCCTGGCCAGTGTCTATGCAATGGTTGGTGCGAGGGTCAATATCCGGATTGAGACGCAGGCACACATCCACCTTGCGGCCCATCTCGCCAGCAATGCTATCGATAACTTCGAGCTCTTGGATACTCTCCACATTGATTGAGAGGATGCCCTGCTCAATGGCATAGCGGATTTCTTTGTCCTTCTTCCCTACCCCGGCATACACGATGGTCTTAGGGTCAAAGCCCACTTCGAGGGCCTTGGCAATCTCGCCAGCGCTGCAGCAATCTATTCCTACGGGGTATTGATGAATGATGTCAAGAATGTGATCGTCGAAATTGGCTTTTATCGCATAGTGCACTTTGTAGCCGTATTTACCAGCGGCGGTGCACATGCTATCGAGAGTCTCTCGCAGGAGTTTTATGTCATAGAGATAAACTGGCGTCTCCACGAGAGCCAGTTTATCTACAAGATTTCTACTTTGCATGGCTTGCGGTGGCAGCTGCGTTGATGGGATCAATGAGTTTTTGCACACCAGCCTCGTAATCGGCCAGAGCCTTGTGGTAGGCCTCCTTAAAGTAAGCAGTGCGGGCTTTATGGTAAGCTGTGGCAGAGTCGAAAGCTGCGGCACTCTTGTCGAAGTTGATTGAGATGCGCTCTTTGGCCTTCTGGGTAAGGTCAGCGATTTCGTTGAGCATCTCAGAAGCCTTTTCCTCGGTGATGAGGCCAGCGTACACGGCAGCCGGCACCACAACCTGCACGACCTCGTCCTCTACGCGATCGATATGCTTTTTCAGGTCTCTTTTGCTTGTAATCATAATCTTTATTTTAAGGGGTTGATATTTTCTGTTACGGGTCCCTTAGGGGGAGGTCCGCTCGGGGGAGGTCCGCTTGCGGGCCTCTTGTCGATTATTTTATTAACAATCTACTGGAAGTTTTTCTTTTTGAGCACAAAATTATGACCGAGATATTTCTCATGCACCAGCTCGTTGCCATCCCACTCCTCCGGAGTGCCCTGGAACAGGATGCGGCCATCATAAAGAAGATAAGCGCGGTCGGTGATGCTAAGGGTCTCCGGGGCATTGTGGTCGGTGATCAGAATGCCAATGTTCTTCTCCTTAAGCTTATACACCACCGACTGAATATCCTCCACAGCCAGGGGGTCAACACCGGCGAAAGGTTCATCAAGCATGATAAACTTGGGGTCTATAGCCAAGCAGCGCGCAATCTCAGTGCGTCGGCGCTCGCCGCCGGAGAGCTGGTCGCCCAAGTTCTTGCGAACCTTGCCCAAGCGGAACTCCTCTATCAGGCTTTCCAGCTTTTCTTTCTGATATTCCGGGGAGGTCTTGGTCATTTGCAGCACTGAGCGGATATTGTCCTCCACAGTCATCTTGCGGAATACCGAAGGCTCCTGAGCCAAGTATCCGATGCCCTTTTGGGCACGCTTATAGACAGGGTCCTTGGTGATATCCAGATCGTTGAGGAAGATGCGGCCCTCGTTAGCCTGAATAAGGCCTACGGTCATATAGAAAGTGGTAGTCTTTCCGGCTCCATTAGGTCCCAAAAGGCCCACAATCTCGCCCTGGGTGACATCGATGGAGACATGGTTGACCACGGTGCGCTTGCCGTACTTTTTGACCAGATTGTCGGTGCGAAGCACCATCAGGGCATCGGGGTCAACTGCCTCTACGGCTTCCTCAACACTCTGTCGCAGATCTTCCTTGGCCTCTTGCACGGCTTCCTGGACGGGCATTGTGTCATCAGGATCGGGCCCAGGCATCTCCAGATTGAGGGGCTCTACCTCTTCGGCCCTATCTTTGCGTGTAAAAAATAATCCCATAAATATTTAATTTATTCGGCGGCGGAACCACCGAAAAACTGAAAACTGAAAACTGAAAACTGAAAACTGAAAACTGAAAACTGAAAACTGAAAACCGAAAACTGAAAACTGAAAACTCACAGTGGCGTCTTTCGCGGGCGGCCTCGCTTGCGCTTGACCTTGGGGATAAGATCCTCGGGCGGCGGCACAAATTCGGCCTCGTGGCCCTTGAGGGGCTTATGGCGCACATATTTGCGCTTGGGGCGGTTCATGGCAGCCAATTCCTCCTCGGTGCGGATCTTGCGCGGGCGTCCGCGCTTCTTTGGCACCTTAGGTTCCTTAGGCTTTGGCACGCGCACCGGATATTCCATGCCCTCGATAATGGGGCGCACCTTGCGCGGGCGTCCCGGGCCGCGTTTGGGCACTTGCGGGATAGGCACACCGTTCTCGTCTATAAGCGGCCGACGGCGCACATACTTTCGACGCGGCTTAGGATTGCCATTCTCATCGAGCTCGATAGGCTTGCGGCGAGTGTATTTGCGCTTGGTGCGCATGGCGGCAAACTCCTCGGGCGTGGGCTTGCGATAGCGCTCTTGCACCTCGGGGTCGCCGAACATAAAGCGGGCAAAGAGCTTGACCACCTCCACATTCACAGAGTTGCCAAACTGTTTGTAAGCCTGACTATCCTTGGGGTCGCAAATAAATGTATCGGGGAAGCTCTGCAGACGAGCGCACTCGCGCGGGGTAAGCTTGCGTTTGCGCTTGCCTATGTATGGGGTCTGGAGCACTGCCGTAAGCGTGGGGAAATGGGTGGGCTTGCGGGTGCGGATGCCCGATTGGCGGAACTGTATCACAGTGTCCCAGATATCCGGGTTCTCCACATTTCCGGCGTGCCACTCCAGCATGCGGTTGGCTCCGCGGTATGCGCGGTAGTTGTTGGCTTTCTTCACCCACTCGTCGATAAACTCCGAGGCCGCATTATAGAGGCGCACATTGCGCACGATGGTGGCAGTCTTCTGATCACTAAGCTCGTCGAGGTTTTTCACATAGTCCACTGTGGGATGCATGAAAAGGTCAGTGACGGGGAAAAGAGGTATTTTCTTGACCTTGGGGCGTATGCCGCGCAAAAATTCGTTCCAAAGGTCAATCAGCTCTATCACTGCCGGCTTCAGACGATATTTATGCACATTCTTGATCTCGTCCTCCTCTTGCAGCACTGTGTCGATAGTGCAAGGCTTGGCCGTGTGAGGGTCGAAATAGAATTCCGGCAAATCGCCGATATCCTTGCGCACACCCATGATGAACACGCGCTTGCGCGCCTGCGGGATGCCTATGTAGTGAGGGGAGAAAATCACCGGCTCGGGCAGCACATTGTAGCCAGCATCGATGAGGCTCTGGCGGATTACAGCCCAGGTGTGCCCCTTGTTGTGCGATGCCAAATTGCGCACATTCTCCAGCAAGATGTACTTGGGATGGTGATGATGCACAATGCGCATAATGTCGAAAAAGAGTGTGCCCTTGGTGGGGTCGTCGAAGCCCAGCCGCTTGCCAGCGATGGAGAAGGACTGGCAGGGGAAGCCGCCGCAGAGCACATCGTGCTCTGGAATGTCGCTGGCGGCAACCTTGGTAATGTCGCCGGCAGGCATCATGCCATAATTGCGATAGTAAGTGGCTTGGCAATATTCATCGATGTCGCAGGCAAAGACACATTCACCGCCAAGCGAGGCCATCGCCTGATGAAAACCGCCAATCCCGCAAAACAGATCAATGAATTTAAATTTCTCCATCATAAAGCTCATCTCTGGGGGCTATAGAAAAACCCGAAAAGGTGAAAATTCAAAATATTCTGCAAATTTATCTAATATTTACAAAAGCGACAAATAAAATTTCGCTATTATTTCGTAACTTTGTAAAAAATAATTCCACCGTTTCATGAAAAAAACATTCTTTTTGGCCATGATGGCCATGCCCATGATAACTATGGCCGCCACTCCTCTGTGGCTGCGTGATGTAGCAATCTCACCCGACGGTGCGCAAATCGCTTTCTGTTACAAGGGAGATATCTGGACAGTGCCTGCCACCGGAGGCCAGGCCCAGAGATTGACCGCTACGCCCCATTATGAAAGCGAACCTGTATGGAGCCCCGATGGCAAAACCATCGCCTACGCTTGCGACCGGTATGGGAACAACGATGTGTTCGTTATGGAAGCCGACGGCGGCTCTCCCACCCGATTGACATACAATTCAGGAAGCGAGGTGCCAGAGGCATTCACACCCGACGGCAAATGCGTGCTTTTCTCAGCCCAGATACAAGATCCGGTGGCGAGCGCATCATTTCCAAGCTCTCGACTGACCGAGCTGTACAAGGTGCCTGTAACTGGCGGCAAGATGCAGCAAGTGCTCGCTTGGCCGGCTTTGGCTCTATCCTTTGTGCCTGGGAGCGACAATTTCATCTACCAAGACCACAAGGGCATGGAGAATGAGTGGCGCAAGCACCACACCAGCAGCATTGCCCGCGACCTGTGGCTCTTTGATGCCGCAAGCGGAAAGCACACCAAGCTCACCGCCAACCATGCCGGAGAAGACAGAAATCCAGTAGCTGCGCCCGATGGCTTCTTCTATTTCTTAAGCGAGCGCGATGGCGGCTCGATGAATGTGTACAAAGCCCCAGTGGCTAACCCTGATGCGACGCAAGCTGTGACTTCATTCAAGACTCATCCCGTACGCTTCCTGTCACGCGCCAATAATGGCACCCTCTGCTTTGCCTATGACGGCGAGATTTACACCATGACAGAGGGCGGAAAGCCAGCCAAGGTGGAAATTGCGCTTATTGACCCGGAAGAAGACGAGACTACAAAACTCACAGTGAGCAAGCCTGCGGAGGCTGCCGTGTCGCCCGATGGCAAGATGATAGCCTTGGTAAGCAGAGGCGAGGTTTTTGTGACCTCTGCCGATTACAAGACCACAAAGCAGATCACCCATACTCCCGAGGCCGAACAGCATGTGGCCTGGGGCGAAGACTCTAAGAGCCTATATTATACCAGCGAGCGCGATGGCAAATACAATATCTACAAGGCTGCAATGGCTCGCTTGGAGGACCCCAATATGGCCAATGCCACTGTGATTGAGGAAACGCCAGTGTTCAAGGCCGACGGTCATGAGCGCACTGTGCCTCAGATATCGCCCGATGGCAAGAAGCTCGCCTTTGTGCTCGACCGCACCAAGCTGGCTGTGAAAGACTTAGAATCCGGCAAGGTCACCACTCTTACCGATGGCAGATATGCGACTGACTACCAAGGCGAGATCGATTACCAGTGGAGCCCCGACTCAAAATGGATAGCCCTGGAGACTGTGGATAGAATGCACGATCCATACTGCGATATCGCCCTGATAAACGTAGCTGACGGCTCATACGCCAATCTCACCGGCACTGGATACTTCGACCTCACTCCCAAGTGGGTGCTCGACGGTAATGCCATTCTCTTCATGAGCGACCGATATGGCATGAGAAACCACGCCAGCTGGGGCTCGCAACGAGATGCGATGCTGGTGTTCCTGAACCAAGAGGCCTACGATAAGTTTAACCTCTCAAAGGAAGATGCTGAGCTGGCCAAAGATAAGAAAAAAGACAAGGAAGGCGACAAAAAAGATGCCAAAAAGGACGAAAAGAAAGACATCACTGTGGACTTAAATCGCCTGAAAGACCGCACTGTGCGCCTGACGCCCTTCTCGGTGAATATGCGAAGCGCCGCTCTGATGGATGATGGGGAAACTCTGTATTTCATCAGCAGCGAAGACGGTCAAAACCGCTTGTGGAAGCTCAATGTGCGCGACCAGGAAATCGAAAGCACTAAGAACATAAGCAAACAGCTCTCGACCTTTGAGAGCTCAGCCGATGGCAAAACATGGTTCGTCTTAGGCGGACAGATCCAGAAATTCGACCCCGCCAAATTATCTCTTACCCCTGTAAACTATTCGGCCACCATGAAGCTCGACCCGCAGAAAGAGCGCGAGTACATGTACGACAACATAGTGCGCGAAGAGCAAGCTCGCTTCTACGAAACGAATATGCACGGAGTGGACTGGAAAGGCCTGACCGACCATTATCGCAAGTTCTTGCCCCATATCAACAATAATTACGACTTCTCAGAGATGGCCAGCGAGCTTCTGGGCGAACTGAATGTGAGCCATACCGGCAGCGGTTATCGCCCGAAAACCGATTATTCAGAAAAGACAGGCGATCTGGGCTTGCTATTCGACCTCACTTACGCTGGCGACGGACTGCTGGTGGCTGAAGTGGTAAAGGGCGGCCCCTTCGACCGCGCCGACTCGCGAGTAAAGCCGGGAGTAAGGGTGGAGAAAATCAATGGCGAGGAAATCCTTCCCGATGCTGACTACACAGCCCTGCTCACCGACACCGAGGGTCAGAAGACGCTGGTGAGCTTCCGCGACCCAGCCACGGGAAACCTCTGGGACGAGGTGGTGAAGCCCATCTCGCTATACAAAATGAGCGACCTGCTATACAAGCGCTGGGTAGAGGCTCGCGCTGCCGATGTGGACCGCTGGAGCAATGGCAGATTAGGATATGTGCATATAGAGTCGATGGGAGATGATTCGTTCCGCGAAGCGTATGCCGACATTCTGGGCAAGTACAACGACCGCGAAGGCATAGTGATTGACATTCGCCACAATGGGGGCGGCCGCTTGCATGAGGACATAGAGGTGCTCTTCTCGGGAAAGAAATACTTAGAGCAAGTGGTACGCGGAAAACATGTGTGCGATATGCCATCGCGCCGCTGGAACAAACCCTCCATAATGGTTACTTCACCAGCTTGCTACAGCAATGCCCACGGCAGCCCCTGGGTATATCAGACAATGGGCTTAGGCAAAGTGGTGGGCATGCCAGTGCCAGGCACCATGACCAGCGTCAACTGGGTTACGATGCAAGATCCGAGCCTGTATTTCGGCATCCCCGTGACTGGCTACCGCACTGCCGACGGCTACTATCTGGAGAATCATCAGCTGACCCCGGATGTGATGGTTGACAACGACCCAGCTTCGGTAATCAAGGGAGAGGACACCCAGCTGCGCACAGCTGTGGAAACCCTGCTCAAAGACCTGCCAACTGCTGCCAAATAGGAATCATAGGAGCCCTAGGAATCCTAGGAGCCCTAGGATACCTAGGATTCCTAGGATACCTAAAATCTGAAAATGATGCTGTTTAGAAAAAAGAGATATTCCCTGGCCCAGAGCGGCCTGCTTAACGGTTACACCGAATGGCACTGCCATGTGCTGCCCGGAGTGGATGATGGAGTGCAAACCATGGAGGAAGCGCTGAACATTCTCCTTACCCTGGAAGAGAATGGAGCCTCAAACATCTGGTTCACGCCCCATGTGATGGAAGAGCTGCCTAATGAGGCACAGGATTTGAATTCACGGTTTCTCGACCTCAAAAAGCAATACAAAGGCACCATGGTTCTGCACTTGGCAGCCGAAAACATGCTCGACAATCTATTCGACGAGCATCTCGAAAAAGGCACAGCCCTGCCATTAACCCAAGAGGGCAACCACATGCTGGTGGAGACATCATACTTCACGCCGCCGTTCGACCTCGACGAGAAACTGCAGCGCACCATGAGCAAGGGATATTTCCCTATCCTGGCTCACCCGGAGAGATATTCCTACATGCGCATGGAGGATTACGACCACCTGCATCGCATGGGTGTAAAGATGCAGCTCAATATATTCTCGCTTTTCAACATGTACGGGCCGGAGGCCGCCATGAAAGCGCGTCAGCTGCTCAAGAAAGGCTATTACAATATTTTTGGCACTGACACACACCGCCTGAGACAACTGGATTTTGCCCTTACCCACCCCGGGCTTACCGCCAGGGAAATAGACCATATCCACGAGCTATCACTCTAAGAGGGAGAACTTTTTCACCAAAAAGCCCAATTACTCTCGCAAAAATTGCCTACCTTTGCAAAACAAATACTCTCTAAATGGCATTATCCCGATCAATAGCCACCTTTGGTAAATATTGCATCTTCATCAGCCGAGTATTCTCTGTACCCGACAGATGGAAGGAATTTGGGCGCCGCACCGTAAATGAGGTGACGAAATTAGGCGTGGACTCTATCCCCCTGGTAATCATCATCTCGCTCTTTATTGGCGCGGTCATAGCAATTCAGATGCAGCTCAACATCTCTTCGCCGCTAATCCCGGCCTACTCGGTGGGCTTGGCTACGCGCGACATCGTGCTGCTGGAGTTCTCCAACTCTATCCTCTGCCTGATTTTGGCTGGCAAGGTTGGCTCCAACATAGCTTCTGAGATTGGCACTATGCGCGTGACCGAGCAGATTGACGCCTTGGACATCATGGGCGTAAATTCCGCCAACTATCTGGTGCTGCCAAAGATTGTGGCCTTTGTGCTGTTCATGCCAGTGCTTGTGGTGCTGTGTATCGGCACCAGCATCTTTGGCGGCTATATGGTGGCTGTGGTCACCGACATGATCACGGTGTCGAGGTTTGTGTATGGCTTGCAAGCCTTGTTCCAGGAATGGTATGTGTGGTACGGCATTATCAAGTCGTTCTTCTTCGCCTTTATCATCGCCTCTGTAGCTTCCTTCTTCGGATACTATGTGAAGGGCGGCGCTCTTGAAGTGGGCTCGGCCAGTACCAAAGGCGTGGTGACCAGCTCTATCCTTATCCTTCTTTTCGATGTATTACTCACCAAACTCTTGCTGCAATGATCGAGGTAAAGAATGTGACAAAGTCATTTGATGACAAGACAGTGCTCTTCGATGTGTCCGCCACTTTCTACACAGGCAAGACCAACCTGATCATAGGCCAGAGCGGCTCCGGCAAGACAGTGCTGATGAAATCGCTGGTGGGCCTGCTAAAGCCCGAGAAAGGCGAGATCCTCTTCGATGGCCGCGACATCATCACCATGACAAATAAGGAGGTGAAGGAGCTGCGCAAGGAGATTGGCATGCTCTTCCAGGGCTCGGCCCTCTTCGATAGCGAGACTGTGCTGGGAAATGTGATGTTTCCGCTGAAGATGTTCACCAATATGACCCCGGCTGAGCAGAGGGATCGCGCACTGTTCTGCATTGAGCGCGTTAACCTCAAGGGAGCCGAGAATAAATTTCCCAGCGAGATATCAGGCGGCATGCAGAAGCGCGCTGCCATTGCCAGAGCTATCTCTCTTAATCCAAAATACCTGTTCTGCGATGAGCCTAACTCCGGTCTTGATCCTCGCACCTCAATATTGATTGATGAGCTGCTGAGCGACATCACTCACGAGTACGGCATCACCACCGTGATCAATACTCACGATATGAACTCGGTGCTGGGCATCGGCGAGAATATAATCTTCATATACAAGGGCCACCGCGAATGGGTGGGCAACATGAAAGAAATCTTCGCCACCACGAGCGAGGCTCTGAATGATTTCGTGTTCGCCACCGACCTTTTCCAAGAGGTCAAAGAATACATCTTGGAGCACGGCTTCACCGCCAAGGGAGCCGCCCGCCGCCAAACTGAAAACTGAAAACTGAAAACAGTGCGCTTTTGCGATATACCATACCATGAGGAGGTGAAAGAGAGGCTGCGACAGATGGTCAATAGCGACAAAATCCCTCACGCCCTGCTCTTTGACGGCCCCGCTGGCAGCGGAAAGTTCGCTTTGGCCAGGGCCTTGGCTCAGTATATCCACTGCCAAAACCGCACACCCAGCGGAGACAGCTGCGGCAAATGCCCTGCTTGCCAGCAGCACCAGACTTTCAATCACATCGACACCATATTCTCATTCCCAGTGGTGAAGCGCGGAAGCGTAACCATCAGCGATGACTATGCCGAGGAGTTTCGGCACTTGCTCTCCGACTCACCCTACATGGACTTTGAGACTTGGCTCGAACTGCTGCAAAACGAAAATGCCCAGCCGCAGATCTATGTGGACGAAGCAAATGAGCTAAATCGAAAGCTAAGCTTCACGGCCCACAGCTCAAAATACAAGATTGTGCTGATGTGGCTGCCGGAAAGGCTACACCCTACTGCTGCCAACAAGCTGCTTAAACTCATGGAAGAGCCTTTCTCAGACACCATTTTCCTGCTCGTCACCAATAACTCGCGACTGATTCTCCCCACGATATATTCACGCACCCAAAGAATAATAGTAAAGAGATACAGCGAAGAGGAACTTGCCAACGCATTGATGCAAAAGTACGGCCTCGGCGCTGAGGATGCCACACAAATATCTCGCTTGGCTGAGGGCAATATGAACACCGCCCTTAACCTGATTTCAGTGTCAAAAGACAAGGACATATACCTCGACCTGTTTATCACCCTGATGCGCAAGGCTTACCAGCGAGATGTGGCAGCTCTGAAAAAGTGGGCAGCCGATGTGGCCGACCTCAAACGCGAGGGCGAAATAAAATTTCTTGACTATTGCGCACACATGATGAGAGAAAATTTCATTCTCAATATCCATGTGCCAGAGCTAAATACGCTCACAAAAGAGGAAGCGCAGTTCAGCCAACGCTTCTCACCATTTATCAACGAGCGCAATGTACTCAAGCTCTTCAGATGCGTAAATGATGCTCGAGCCGACATCGCCGGCAATGCCAATGCCAAGCTGGTCAACTTCGACCTGGCCATCAAGACCATCCTCCTACTCAAGCAATAGTTGTGAAAACTGAAAACTGAAAACTGAAAACTGAAAACTGAAACCGAAAACTGAAAACTGAAAACTGAAAACCTCAACCTTTGAAGTTTTTACAACAAGTAGCGAAATATTATTGCGACAAGGGCGCCTGCGGCGAAAACTTAGGGCTCTATACCATGGTGCTTCCCAACAAGAGAAGCGCAATGTTTCTGCGCAAGTACCTTAAGCAATATGCTACCCACACCACTTTTCAGCCAAGAATCATAACAATCACATCCTTCACTCAGGAAAATTGCGATACCCAGCTTGCCGAGCCATTGGAATTGCTGTTCATATTATATAACGCCTATCTCAACGTAAAGAAAGATTTTCCAAACTCTGGCGAGGTGATGGCTTTCGATGCCTTTGCGCATTGGGGCAATGTGCTGCTGCAAGATTTCAACGAGATAGATGCCTATATGGCCGACACCGAGCAGCTATTCAAAAACATTGAGGACGAGCGAGAAATCCGCTCCTATTTCTTGACACCGGCGCAGCGCAAGGCTGCCGAAGCTTTAGGATTATCCACCGAGCTGGCTGCGGATGACCGGAAAGGATTTTGGGCTCATATCTCAAAAGGAAACTCTACTGAAACAAAGAAGCAATTTGTACACCGCTGGCAACTTTTAGGCCCTATCTACCAAGAATTTAAGCGCCTATTGGCGGCACACCGCTTAGCGTACACCGGCCAGCAGTCGCAAGAAGCGTATAAGAGATTTAAAGAGGTCGGAAGCGAATATTTTAGAGACAAGAGACTGGCATTCATAGGCTTCAACGTGCTTTCCACGTCGCGTCAGCTGATTTTCATGCGCCTGCAAGAGCTGGGTGTGGCTGACTTCTTTTGGGATTCTGCCTTTGCTCATCACACCCTAAGCGGCAACAAGGCAGCTGAAACCGTACTGGCTCTGGAAAAGGCCATGCCAGCGCCTGAGGACTTCAACTTGGAGCCAATCACTCAATATCCCGAAATCCATATATACCCCATTCCATCGAATGTGGCTCAGGCAAAGATGGCATCTAACATAATCCAAGGGCTTCCCAACCCCGCCAGCGTGGAGACTGGAGTGATACTGCCAAGCCAAAATCTGCTTGTGCCACTGCTTTACTCCCTGCCCGACAAGGTAAATCTGATAAATGTGGCCATGAAGGTGCCTTACTCCAACACACCTTTCTCTACCCTGATCGATGCCATCATATCATTGCAAGAGCGGGCACGCAAAGTCCACGGAGAATATTGCTATTATTTCAAAGATGTGCTGGAGGTGCTTTCGCACCCATACTTGCCTATGATAGCTCGGCAAGAGTGCATGACAGTCAAGCAATGGATCGCCGAAGCGCATCTCTACAATGTGCCAGCGACAGAGCTTTGCCAAAAAGCTTCGAAAATTGAATACATTTTTCATCATGTGGACAATGCCAAGAGCACCGAGGGCGCGTATGCATACCTCAAGACTCTTTTCCAGCAGATGAGCCTCGCTCTGAATGCAAAGGCAACTGCCGACCCATCTGAGGAAAAAAAGCGAGTGACGCCCTACGAGCTTACTATCTTAGAAGCTTACGGAAACCATGTGGAAAAGATTTGCAATCTGGCTCGCAGCCACAGCATCGAAATGGGCAAAGTCACTTTCTTTGCTCTGCTGCGCCGCCTTTTCAACAACGAATACATACGCATCAACGGCGAGCCAGTAGAGGGAATGCAGATCATGGGATTGGAGGAATCGCGCGTGCTCGACTTCGACACTCTGCTGATACTCTCGCTCAATGAGCGCATATTCCCGAAGCGCTCTTTCAACCCTTCGTACATACCTCCAAGCTTGCGCTTGGGTTACGGGCTGCCCACCAGCGAACAAGAAGACCAATCGATTACATACCATTTCTATCGCTTAATTTCAAGAGCCAAGCAGCTCTTTATAATCTATGATAGCCGCACACCGGATCTGTCGTCAGGCGAGGTGTCGCGCTTTGTGACACAGATGCAAATGCTGCTGCCCCCGGATGCTTACATCGTGCATGAGCTGGAACTGGGCCTGTCAATGGGCGATCGCAGAGAGCTGAACGTGGAAAAGACGGCAACTGTGATGGAAGAGCTCAATGAATATGTGGCTGGAAAAGGCAATCGAAACTTATCCGCTTCAAGCCTAAAGACATACATAAGCTGCCCTCTGCGCTTTTATCTGGAAAAGGTCAAGAGATTGTCGCTGGAAGATTTCGACCCAGAATATATGGATGCCGCATCCTATGGCACAGTGATGCACACATTGGCGCAAAATCATTACGAACGCCTAAGCAAGAAGTACCATTCTACCTTCCTGTCGCCAGAAACTCTATATGAGGAGGCTCACGCCCCCGGCTTGGAGAAACAGCTGGAGAAAGAGGCGCGTGCCATTATGAATACGCTATATTACAGAGGGCGCCACGATGTTGAGGATCCCGAAGCTTTCTTCCCCGGAGAGGGCCGGGTACTGGCTCGATTAATGGCTCAGTATATGCTGAAGATGCTTGATTGCGAGGCGAAACAAACAGGGTTTAAATTTTTACATGCCGAATACAAGGGCGAGCAAGAAAAATATCAGTGGGATTTTGCGCCAAATCGCCCTGAGCTGCCGGCAATCAACTTCACCATGGCCATTGACCGCATAGACGAGCTAATGGAGCCAGCTGGCACGCTGCGCTTGATAGACTACAAGACCGGCTCCGACGAATCGACAGCGGGCTCATTGGAGAACTTGACACAGGTGCCTGAGAAAGGAGCTATTTTCCAACTCTTCACATATTCTCTGGCCTACCATGACCTAATAGATGGCACTGTGGGCTTGCAGCCACGGATTTACAGCTTCACACTGCTCGGCAAGTATGGGCTGCCATATATCACTGTGGATAAGCAGCCTGTCTATAATCTCTGCGATGATAGAGGAAATGGCATGAGCATGCTTGAAGAATTCCGAGGACTGTTCACAGAGCTAATTGGGGAGATATTCGATCCAAAGACTCCTTTCTCTCAGACAGATGAAGAGGAGCACTGCAAGTGGTGCCCCTTCATAGAAATCTGCGGGCGCAAGAAAATAGAGTAAGTCTTGAAAATAGAGTAAGTCTTGGCCGGGCTATATCTACATATACCATTTTGCCACAGCAAATGCGCGTATTGCGACTTCTATTCCATGCCGCAACTTGCGCTTATACCCAGACTCACTAAAGCTTTGGCGCGAGAATTTGCTCTACGGCGCGATGAAGCGGGAGAAATAAGCACCATATATTTCGGCGGGGGCACTCCTTCAATCCTACCCATAGACCTTTTGGCGGAGCTCATAGAGGATTTGCCTACTGCTAATCTTAAAGAATTTACCCTGGAGGCAAATCCCGAGGATGTGACAATTGAGAAAGCCAAAGCTTGGAGAAAGCTGGAAATTGACCGCATAAGCATGGGCGTGCAATCCCTCAACGATGCCGAATTGAAAATCATCGGGCGCCGACATACTGCCACAGAAGCCATTAGAGCTACTGAGAGGCTGCGCGACGCGGAATTTGACAACTATTCTCTTGACTTGATTTACGGGCTGCCAGGCCAGAGCTTAAAATCTTGGGAGAAATCTGTGGACGGAGCCTTGGCTCTCCAGCCTAAGCACATCTCAGCCTACTCGCTAACTTATGAGCCTCGCACACGCATAAGCGCAATGCTAAAAAAGGGCCAAATAAAAGAAGCCTCAGAGGATGAAACTATAGCTTATTACAAGCTGCTATGTGAAAAACTTGCCGAAAAAGGCTTCCGGCACTACGAAATCTCAAACTTCGCCCTTCCCGGATACGAGGCTAAGCATAACTCAAGCTACTGGGACAGCACACCTTACTTAGGCTTAGGACCCTCAGCCCATAGCTTCGACGGCTCTCTGCGACGCATCAATCCTGCCAATCTAAAAGAATACATTGACAAAATAGAGGCTGGAGTGACAGCCTATGCTATTGAGGAAGAAACCAGCGACAACCGCTTCAATGATATTCTTATCACCAGGCTGCGCACGGCTCAAGGCTTGGACTTGCACAAAATAAAGGATTCGCGCCGAGAGCAACTGCTGCGCGACGCGAATCCCTATCTTGACTCAGGATCTCTGGTAATCAATGGCTCTCACCTATCGATTCCGGAGGAGCACTGGTTAATCTCTGACCATATTTTAACTGACCTAATACAGGTTTAGTGCTGGTTGGCTGTGACGTAGAAGATGTAGCTGCGGCATTTGTAGAAGCCCCAGATCAGCACGCCAATCAGGATGGAGGCGTTGAGGATATACGGGAAGTTGATTGTGGAGGCTCCGAAGATGCGTGCGAACAAATCCACTACGAATGGTACCATGGCAATTGCAATGTAGTTGCCGGTGAGGGTGTAGCCAAAGTACTCGGTAGCCTGCTGGGCTGTAGGAGCGATAAATGCTGTCTTGTCATAGATGATCGGCTGCATGATGCCGTAGCCGTAACCGGTAAGGAACACAGTGGCAAGATAAATACCATAGGTGTGCACAAAGCCCATAGCGTATAGGCCGATGATGCAGACTCCGATGGCAAGATAAGGCGTCTTGCGTCCGAATTTCTTAATAGCCCAGGTAAGAGTGAAGCCGGCCAAGGTGGCTGCCAAGAAATAGAGGGCTGTAGCCACGCCCACTTGGCCTGTGTCCATCTTATAGTGCTCCATAGTGAATGGCAGATAGTCGGATACGACCATGGTGCAATATGTCATGGCGATGTACACGCCTATCACACCTAAAAGCACCACTATGCACGACTTCCCAGTGAAGCTGAAGCGCGGAGCTGAGGCTGGAGCCTTTGACACAGTGTCAACAGTCTTGCTGATGGATGAAGTGGGTGCCGGGCCCTCGGCCTCTGCCACCTGCTCGGCCTCGATCTTGGCGGTATCAGAGGGATGTATTTCCTTGTTGGTACCAGCCTTCAGGGGCTCTGGATAACCGTTGGGATCAATAATCTTGTATTTGTCAATGTACTTGCGCGACATAAACGGCACAAGGCACATAGGTATGATAGGCACCAGATATACCAGGAAAGAGAGGTGCCAGCCAAGCTTGGCGATCCAGCCAACGAAGAGGGTGGCTATGATTACCATAAAATTGGAGACACCGGATTTCATGCCCAACTGCTTAGTGCGCGCATCGCCGGAAAAATTCTGCGCAATCAAGCTGGCAGCAAGCGGGATTACCAAGCCGCAACCAATGCCGAGCAAGCAGCTGAGCAGGATCAGCTGTACCATCTTGTCGGCAAATAAAAAGAGGATGCCCGAGAATGCGTAAATCGCCAAGCCTACCACAAGTACCATGAGCTGATTGCCCTGGTTGCATAGCTTGCCCGACCATAAGATAAAGGGTATGATAATAAGATTAGGCAATGTCACCAACAGCTGAGTCTCAAGCTCCGTGACATTGGGGAATACCTCCTTGAGTTTTCCCAAAAGAGGTGAAATGGCCAATCCTGGCAAGTTGACTGTCAAGGATATAGATAGGATGGCAATTAGCGTTATCAGTGGTATTTTGCCACTGCCGGAATCCACGTATTTCATAACAGTTGGTATAAATAAAATGATTAAAACATGTGACCCAGCATAATTTTACTGGGTTTAATATTCAACACTTTTCAAGGTTGAATTGTTGTTAAATCAAATTAACAAACCTAACATTCAACTATACGACATAACCAAATTCTACTAAAGATTATGAAAACCACGTTAACTATGCTTATGGCACTGGGCGTATGCGCTGCTGCCGTAGCCCAAAGCCCCCACTCTTTGAAGATTGTGCCTACCTCGGCTGAAGATTCTGCCTTGCTGGCAAAGCACCGTTCGGGCGCTGCACACGAAATCCCGGTGCCTAAATTCGTAGTGAAATCACAGGACAACAGCTTCTTGATGACTGTTGGCGGCCAAATCAACCCCATCATGGGCGTGGACCTTGGCAACAACCTCTACAATGTGGATGGAGCCGGCATCAGCTTTGTCACCCAAAAGATACCAGTGCCCGCAATGAAGGGAAAGAAGGGCGACTACTACATCAATCCTCTTAATGCCGCTATCGACTTCCAGATTGTAGGCTTGGCTGGCACCCCTGACCAGATTACAGGTTACATCAAATTCGGCACTGATGGCAATAGCGGCACCCTGGGCTTGAGCCGTGCGTATATCACTTGGCGCAACTTCACCGCTGGCGAAAAGCTGACCCTGCTGCAAGATGATTACGCCTGCCAGCCTCCGACAATCGACCCGGAGGGACCCTCAGGCTGTATCTCCACAGTGGCTTATGAGGTAAGCTACAAATCGCCCAGCTATAATGGCTTCCAATTCGCCATCGGTCTGGATATGCCTTCTTGGTATGCCAGCAACGGCGTATATCGCGGCAAGGACTATCCGAAATTTGACGGAAAGCAAGTGACTGATTACGGCGATGCCGAGCAGATGGTGCCGGACATCCCCATGTGGGTGCAATACGGCACAAGCGATTTCAACCGCATTCGCCTTTCTGGCATCATCCGTAATTTCAGCTACCGCGATTTGCTGACCGATAAGACACGCCACATGGTAGGCTGGGGTGTAATGGCCTCTGGTAACTTGCAACCATGCAAGAGCGTGATTTTCTACTATCAGGCTGCCTATGGCAAGGGAATTGGAGCCTATCTGCAAGATATAGCCGGCATGCCTCTGTCGTTCGTTCCTGACAATGCCAAGCCCGGCAAGATGAAAGCCAGCCCGATGATGGGCCTCAACTTCGGCTTCACTTTCAATCTTAGCAGCAAGTGGCAGATGAACATCATGGGTTCAGAGTCACGCATCTGGAAAGTTGGAGACTATGCCACCACAGAGGACGGTGCCAACTACAAGTATGCCCTTTATGGAGCTGCCAACATTTTCTACAACATCACTCCCTACCTGCAATGGGGCATTGAGTACCTCTACGGCAAGCATCAGACTTGGAACATGGGCTCGGGTCACGACAACCGCATCCAGACCCAAATCATGTTTACCCTTTAATGAACTAAAAGATAATAAAAAAGGGAACCTCGAGGTTCCCTTTTTTATTATCTTTTAGCCCACTTGTTTTCGAGATAATTTCCAAGCCACAAGCCCGCTAAGATGAACACGAAGCCAGCAATGCCTAAGACGGTGATGCCCTCATGGAGAATAATCGCAGAGCCTATAAGGGTAACCACTGGCTGGAGATACATATAGTTGTTGGCTTTGATCGCACCTACCTTATCAATGGTGCGAGCCCACAGGAAATAGCTGATGATGCTGGCTCCCAAGGCCAAGAATACGAGGTTGAAAAGCACCAGCGGCATTTGAAGCACCTTGATGGGCGATGTGATAGTGGGCTGGATAAGCAAGAAAGGTATGGCTGTGACTAAGCCGTAGAAGAAGGTCTTGCGAGTGATGAACATGGCATCGTAATAGACATTTAGCCTACGCAAAATCAGCGAGTAGAAAGCCCATAGGAAAGAGGTGGCCAAGGCCAAGAGGTCGCCTATGGGGCTGGCTCCCTCCATTGAGAGGTTGCCCGTCATGCTGTTGAAAATCACGCACACCACGCCGGCAAAAGCCACAAGCGAGCCCACTATCATTCCCATTCCGGGGCGTTCGCTCTTGTATATAATGCCCACTAAGAGCAGGGTGACCAAGGGCGAGGTAGATGAGAGCAATGCCACATTGGATGTGAGGGTGAGCTCAAGTGCGCTGTTCTCAGTAATAAAATAAATAGATCCGCCGCTCAGGCCCACTAAAAGCAGCATCAGCTCATCGCGCCAATTGTTGGCGAAGAGGCGCTTATGCGAGAATATCCACACAAGCGCATAAGCTATTACGAACCTATACACGAAGGCCTCGGTGGGGGTAAGCCCCCCATCGCCCATGATTATCTTTGTAGATACAAATGACAGACCCCAGAACGTCACGGCCACCAAGCCGCCGATGTGACTGGAAATCAGAGCTAAGACACTGGAAGATGCCTTGGAAAGCTGTTTCATGGTTAAGGTTAAGCCTATTTCTTAGTGCAAATTTACTACTTTTCCACGAATTGACCAAATCCCTCTCTTTGGGAAATTTTTCTGGAAGTAGCCTGGGCGGTAGGCTTGGCTCCCAAGACATTCACTAAGCATTTTAATGGAGCTACACCCTCGTCACTTATTCATGATTGAAGGCACAGTGCGCAGCCACATATCAGCCATCTTTTTATGACCAGCAGCCGTGGGATGGATGCCATCCCAAATCCAATAGCCAGCAGCTGGGGTTTGCAATGAAGAGAAGAGCTCATCATAGGGAAGCAAGACGGCATCGTACTTTTGAGCCAAGCGCCGCACTGCCTGAGCCAATGCCTCCACCTGCGCCTTACGCTCTGGGAAATTTGGACTCTCCCCTACCCAGCCGGCTTTAGCCACAAATGGCGCGCAAAGCACCAGTTTCACTCCAGGAAGCTGCTGCAGCGTGCTATCTAATAATTGATCATACCTTGCCTCCCACTCTTGCGCATCAATAGGCTCATTTTTATCCAAAGCGGTGCCTACATCATTGGTGCCAACTAAAATTGTAATCATATCCGGATGCAACGAAATCGCATCTTTATCCCAGCGCGCCTGCAGGTCGGCAAGCGTGTTGCCACTGATGCCTCGGTTGTAGAATGCATATTCCCCGGGATTATCAGCCATCATAGTGGCAGCGCAGATATACATATAGCCATGGCCGAAAATATGGTTGAGATCCCAATGGGAGCGCTCTTCGGAAGGCGCGGCAGTGCCTCCGCTATTGCCCCATCCGCCATCGGTAATGGAGTCGCCTATGAATAGTACTGTATATTGTGCCATTGCAAATACTGCGATTACAACGATCGCAATGAGTGAAAAGAAACGTTTTGATATCATGGTAATTTGACTGATTTAAGAAAATTCACGCAACAGGGCTTCAAAGCGGGCTACATTGCCCAATCCCCACTTTTGCATAGAGGCACGCACTCGCTCCAAGCTCTTCTCTTGCATATCGCCGCTCTTGCTGTAAAATTTGTCAGCGAAGCATATCAAGCGTTCGAGCTGTGTCTCTGGCAGATAGTCAGCTGGAGGGATAGGCAGATTGTGACTGATGATTTCCTCCCTCGTGAGCCCAGTGCCAGTATGGCGCTCTGCTACTCGCGCCAGGAATTCGGGCATTCCCTCTCGGCGCAACAGCTCTGCCCCCAATACTCCATGTTTTAGATATGGTTCTTTGCCATAGCAATAAATGCCCGGAGCATCGGTCAGAAAAATGCCTATGTCATGCAGCATGGCTGCGCCCTCAATATCTTCGGGATTTAGCTTCAGTTGCTTGGCTTTGGCGATAGCCAAAGCCTTGTCGGCCACTTGGCGTGAATGAAGAATCAGGATCTCGCGCAATGGAGACCCTGATTCATAATATTTGTCTATTATTTTCTGATATGGTATCATTCTACAATAGTGATCCAGCCATACTGATCAGGCTCATCGCCATATTGGATTGCGCGAAGCTTGTTGTAAAGAGCTGTGGTGACAGGCCCTGGCTTGCCATCCTTGGCAATTACATATTTCTTGCCAGTGTCAAGATCATGGATTTCACCCACTGGCGAGGCCACAGCTGCGGTGCCGCAGGCGGCTGCCTCACTGACATCATTGAGCTCGTCCTCCAGGATATGGCGAGCTTCGACCTCTATGCCCATGTCACGCACGAGTTGCTGGAAACTCTTGTTGGTGATAGATGGCAGGATAGAGTCGCTGGCAGGGGTGATGTATTTGCCATCCTTAATAGCGAAAAAGTTGGCAGGACCGCACTCATCGAGATATTTCTTCTCCTTAGGATCCAAATAGAGCACAGCGGAATATCCCAGCTCATGAGCTTTCTCGCCTGCCTCAAGCGAAGCGGCATAGTTGCCGCCGCACTTCCAGCGGCCTGTGCCCTGGGGTGCTACACGGTCGTACTGACGCATGATGCAAATGTTGCTGGGGTTAAATCCAGTCTTGAAGTATGGGCCTACAGGGGTTACGAAGATGATGAATACATATTCAGTAGCCGGCTTTACGCCTACTTGGGCAGTAATGCCCACTTCTACCGGGCGGATGTATAGCGAAGCCCCGCTTTCATAGGGAGGCACAAAATCTTTGTTGAGTGACACTACCTTTACCACCATTTCCTTGAACAGCTCTACTGGCACTGGAGCCATAAGCAGACCATTAGCTGATGACTGAATGCGCTTAGCATTCTCGTCAAGGCGGAAAATGCGTATCTTGCCATCTTTGCCTCGGAAGGCCTTAAGTCCCTCGAAGATTTCCTGACCATAGTGGAGGCCAGTGGCAGCGATATGGATGTTGATATAAGGAGAGTCGGATACCTCGACCTCACCCCATTTGCCATCCTTGTAGGTGCAACGCACATTGTAATTGGTGGGCATGTAGCCGAAACCAATATTACTCCAATCGATTTCTGGTTTCATTGTTTATATGATATTTAGATTTTAATCAATTATCAGCATGGCATCGCCATAAGCTCCAAATTTATAACCTTTCTCTATTGCTTCCTTGTAGGCATGCATGACCAGGTCATAGCCGCCGAATGCCGCTACCATCATCAGCATAGTGGAATATGGAAGATGGAAATTGCTTACCAGCGAGGTGGCTACTGTAAATTCATGAGGCGGGAAGATGAATTTGTTGGTCCACCCATCGTAGGTCTTCATGTGGCCTCCCATGCTGGTTGCGCTCTCTATTCCGCGAAGCACTGAAGTGCCCACTGCGCATACCTGCTTCTCATGATCTTTTGCATCATTCACCGTGTCCACCAGCTTTTGATCGATAATGATTTGCTCGCTATCCATCCGATGCTTCGTAAGATCCTCTACATCTATCTCTCGGAAGTTGCCCAATCCGCTATGCACTGTCATAAAGCATTGCTTAACACCGCGAATTTCCAAGCGCTTCATCAACTCGCGCGTAAAATGCAAACCGGCAGCCGGGGCCATCACAGCTCCCTCTTTCGATGCATATATTGTCTGATAGGCCTCAGCATCTTCCGGGGTAACCTCACGCTTGATATATTCGGGCAGAGGGGTCATGCCCAATGAGTATAGAGCCTCCTTAAATTCATCGTGCGGGCCGTCGTACAAGAATCGCAAGGTACGACCACGGCTTGTAGTATTGTCTATCACTTCTGCTACCAGCGATTCATCCTCACCGAAATACAGCTTGTTGCCTATGCGGATTTTGCGAGCTGGCTCCACCAGCACATCCCATAGCTTGTTGCTCTCGTTGAGCTCTCGCAGCAAGAATACCTCTATGCGGGCCTGAGTCTTTTCTTTATTGCCGTACAGACGCGCTGGGAACACCTTGGTGTCGTTGAAGATCATTACGTCATCGTCGCCAAAGAAGCCCAGGATATCTTTGAATACCATATCCTGGATTTCGCCAGTCTTGCGGTGCACCACCATCATGCGGCATTCATCGCGCACGGGTGCGGGCGTCTGTGCGATTAGGTCTTCGGGCAATTTGAATTTGAATTGAGATAACTTCATTACTCTGAATGTTTGTTATTTATGATTTGCCTGGTCACAGGCCTTTGTTTCTTGCTGATACCAGTCGGGATATTCTATCTCTACTGTTTTAATCAATTCTGCAGCTTGTGGTATGCTTAAGCAATCGCTCAGACGCACATCTCCCACTCTGGTCCTTTGAAGAGCTATAAGGTGAGCGCCTGAGCCCAATGCCTTACCTATGTCGCGAGCCAATGCACGAATGTAGGTACCCTTGCTGCATACCACACGGATCACTATCTGATTCTGGGCATAGCTAAGAAGCTCTATTTCATCTATTACCAATGCCTTTGGCTTCAGCTCTATGTCATGACCCTTCCTGGCAGCCCTATAGGCTCTCTGCCCATCAACCTTGCAAGCCGAAAATGATGGAGGCACTTGCTCTATCTTGCCCCGGAACTTTGCAAGGGCTTGGCGCACTGCCTCTTCGGTAATATGGTCTATAGGATATGTAGCATCGATTTCTGTCTCAAGATCAAAGCTCGGAGTGGTACTTCCTAAGCGCAAGGTAGCTATGTACTCTTTCACTCCGCTCTGAAGCTCTTCTATCCGCTTGGTGGCGCGGCCTGTGCACACTATCATTACTCCTGTGGCCAAGGGATCAAGCGTGCCAGCATGCCCGACCTTGAACTTGCGAATGCCAGTGCGACGGATTAGCTCGCTTCGAAGTCGCTTCACGGCATCGAACGAGGTCCAACCCAAGGGCTTATCCACATATAATATTTCTCCTGACAAGAAATCCAATTAATCTACTTTCTATTGCAAGATAATACAGAGTGCGCCAACTATTACACAATATAGCGCGAACCACACGAGTTTGCCTTTCTTTACCAGCTCCAGCATCCATTTGCAAGCTAAGCAGCCTACAATGAATGAAGCCACAAAGCCAACCACCAATGGCAAGAAGCCAACTGCTGCGTTAGCTGCTGATTCTGTTGCTGCCACCGCCGGCATCAGCATATCCTTAAGATCCAAAAGGCCTTCGCCCAAAATAGGGATTATTACCATAAAGAAGGAGAACTGTGCTACTTTCTCTCGCTTGTCTCCAATAAGGATGCCAGTGGCAATCGTGGTGCCCGAGCGGCTCAAACCTGGAAGCACAGCCACAGCCTGCGCGCATCCGATAATGAAGGCATCGACCCAAGTAATGTCGCGCGGTTGATAGCTACGGGCTGTAAGCGGGCTGGTGCGGAAAAAGTATGAGAAAGCGAGCAATGCGGCAGTAACGCACAGGCAAATGCCCACTACCAACAGGTTGCTCTCGAACAGGCTTTCAATCCAATCCTTGAAACAGAAGCCCACAATGGCCACAGGAATGCACGAAAGCAAGATCTTTAGCACATAAGTCATATTGGCATCCCTCTTGAGGGTGAAAAATGACTGGCACAAGGGCACAAATTCTTTCCACAAGATAACAATAGTGCTCAGAACTGTAGCCACATGAAGCATAAGATCGAACTCCAGGCTCTCTGCTCCCGCCATTTCCAAGCCAAGCAAATCCTTCATTATCTCCAAGTGCCCACTGCTACTGATGGGCAAATATTCGGCCAAGCCTTGTACCACGCCCAGAATAAGGGCCTGTAATGTATCCATGTCTATGCTTTCTTATCTTTGGGTTTTACCACAATGCCTATACCCATAAGCACAAATCCAAGAAAAGCAAGGAGTGGGCCTATCACTATGCGGCGAGTGCTGAAAATATCCGGGTTGTATTCGTTGATGCTGGAGCCTGTGCCGGAAATCAGTATGAATCCAAGCACTATGAGCGCTCCGGCAATTATCATCATAATGAAGTTGTTGCGCATCAGCGGCAGCGATTGGCGTTCTTCGCGCTCTATTGTTTCTTTCTTTGTATCTTTTTTCTGCATGTCTAATTATATAGGTTGTCTTCAGATTGAGAGAGATAGCGATTGGTGGCTATAAAGGCCGATATGCCGCAAATGGCCACGCCTATAATCAACAATCCTCCACCCACTAAGGCGAGCTCTTTCCAATCTATTGACAAATTAATTTCCAAATTAAGAGTAGAGACGTATGCTTCTGTCAGTACTAAGCCTACAAATGCAACAATCGCAGACACTACCCCTGCCATAATGGCAGCTGCCACAAAAGGTTTGCGTATAAAGGCGCCTGTGGCTCCAACCAATTGCATGGTACGGATTACAAACCTGCGACCGTAGATCGAGAGGTTAACAGCATTGAATATTAGCACTAATGAAATAAATAGGAGCACTGCTGCGACCACTGCCAGACCCAAGGCTATTCGCTGCGCTGCATTATTGAGGGAGCGAACCATATCTACCTGAGACACTACTTCCATAACAATGGAATTAGCTGATAAGGACTCGCTCAAAGCCATAATGCTGTCTCCATTGACATATTGAGGAGCCAATTTTATCTCATATTCCGGGCTATATGGGTTATCATCAAGGAGAGCAAGCTCTTCGGCGTGATATTCCATCTCTTGAAGAAGCACTTCCTGAGCCGAGGCATAGGATACGCTTGCGCTGTATGGGGCGGCTTCAAGCAATTTCCCAAAATCCGCCACTTTCTCTTCGGGAACCAAGGGATCCACCTTTACGACAATCGATACCTCGCCCAAGAGCGCATCAGTGATATGATGCGTCACCAAGGCAAGGGCCGCAAGCAGCCCGATTATGTAAAGCACCAGAGAAACGCTAACAATAGATGTGACGCGCGAACCTAAGGTGGATAATTTTACTCTCTTTTTTACCATTTGCGCAAGGCTGGCGTAATGAGTAGATACAAAACACCGAATTTTGCGCAAAGTTAATACATTTGAGAGCCGAAAACAAATTTTCCCTCTTAAATTATGCAACATTTTTCCAAAATCGCGCAACATTCTAATGCCTCGCTTTTGTTAATTTTGCAACAAAAATAAGAGAATGACCGTGACCTATGGTCTAAGCGCAAACCAACCAATGAACCAGATATTTCACATCTTACTAAACATGCTCAACGAGATGTCGCCATACATCTTGCTGGGATTTCTGATTGCGGGTCTGCTCCATGCATTCGTGCCTAATAGGCTAATGAGCAAGCATTTGGCTGGCAATGACTTCAAATCTGTTCTCAAAGCCGCCTTAGTGGGTGTGCCTTTGCCTCTTTGCTCTTGCGGCGTTTTGCCCACGGCTGTAGCTATGAGGCGTGCCGGTGCCTCTAAGGCTGCTTCTACTTCTTTTCTTATTGCCACACCGCAGACTGGCGTGGACTCCATCGCAGCTACCTATTCTCTGCTCGGGCCAGCTTTTGCGATAATCCGACCAGTAGCCGCCTTTGCCACCTCTTTGGCAGGGGGCTGCCTTGTCGGTCTCGCGGAAAAAGGCAGTACGGCAACTGTCGTTCAAGCATGCGACACCTTTGTTAGCCAACCAGAAAAGCAATCAGTGTGCAAAAAGTTATTTAAGGCCTTAAAATACGGTTTCTATGATTTAGTGCAAAGCATTGGTGGCTGGCTGGTTATAGGCCTTATCATTGCTGCTTTGATCACACTTTTTGTACCCGATGATTTCTTCTTGGCAGCTCGCCAATATCCTTTGATTTCAATGCTTGCTGTGGTAGCGATTGCGGTACCAATGTATGTGTGCGCTACGGGCTCTATACCTATCGCCCTCTCCCTTATGATTAAGGGATTGTCCCCTGGCGCCGCTTTCGTATTGCTGATGGCAGGCCCGGCAGCCAACTTTGCCTCAATTACTGTGGTATCTCGCGCAATGGGCAAGCGCTGCGCCAGCATCTACCTCGCCACAATTGTTGCCAGTGCTATCCTTATCGGATTAGTCATAGATTACCTAATGCCCTCGGCTTGGTTTGCCCTGCCAGCTGCCTTCGTTGGAGACTGTTGCCACAGCGCAGCCGGATGGTTTGCGACCAGCTGTTCAATGCTTCTCTGCCTCTTGTTGGCTATTGCACTGCTGCCCAATTTATTCTTTGGAAAGAAACATCATCATCAACACATCGATAATATGACTACCACTTACATCGTAAAGGGCATGCAATGCCCCCACTGCCGAGCCTCGGTGGAGAAAGGGCTGGCTGAAATTCCCGGTGTCAAATCAGTGAAAGTGGACTTGGCCACAAAGACAGCAGAAATCGAGGGCGCGCACGACCCAGAAGCCGTACGCGCCACTATCGAAAGATTAGGATTTGACTTAGGTTAATCCTGTGCGCTTACCTTCAGCACCATTCCTGCTGAGTGTGCTGACAGCTCCGGAGCATATTGCGATTGGATGCTTGCCACACCGCTGGTGAATGAGCCAGCGGTGTTGACATTCATTTCATAAGTCAACTGATAAGTGCCGGGAGCCATGAAGTTGACATAAAGACCAGTGAAGGAGTCACGATTCTCACGATAGAAGCCCACTCCCTCGCTGTACAGCCATCCTGGCACTTGCTCCACTGGTTGCAGAGCGGCAGCACGCTCATCGAGAATTGTTACATAGCTGAGATTGCGCTTGCTCTTGATAGTAAGTATCACTTTTACTCGGTCGCCAACCTTTAGTGTCTCCGGGGCCGTGATCCATTTTGTGCCTTGGCGCACTGCCAGGGTCTTCTCTATTGACAAATCATCGCATTTCACAGCCTTCACCTCCTGAGCGGCCTGCTTGAACTGAGCATAAACAGCTCCGTATGCTGGGCCAGCTCCGCTGGTTGCAATCTTTAGATGCTCACCTGCGTAGGCGCTAATATTTGCACGCAGATTGCCTATGTATTTGTCAATGGGCTCATCCGAGGCCACCTCGGCAGTGCCGCAAATGATTTTTGCTCCCTGTGCCGGCACTGTCCACACTGCTCCGGACGACAGTATGGATTTCACCACCTCCATAGTCACCACGGCAGTGCCCCAGTCAGCGCCCTGCTTTCGCACGATTAGCTGCTGGCGCAGCCCATCCACAGCCCTATTTTCTGGCTCGATCATCGCATAAGCCTCGAGCAGAATGGCATAATCGCAAAGGGCATTCACTGATGGGAATTTCAGGCCTTGGTTTTTAGTCCATTTGCCGAATTGATCTATCGAACTCATCAACTGATGAGCCTGGGTCTCTTTGCCATTGACATAGAGGGCCTGCGCTGCCATTGCCTTATATGCTGGATCTTTGTAGCTCTTCCAGTTAGCCGATATGCTGGCTATGGTATTGTCTATTACCTTCTTTCCATAAGTCCCCACTTCTATCTCGGGGAATAGCGGGCGCTCTATGGTGTAGAGTATGTCGGTAGGCTGGTGCTTGCCATCCCACTTTTCAGCCCAGGAATTGTCCCAGAATTTCACGGCCTCCTCAATCATGCTTTGGAGCTTGGCATCCTCGGGGAGCCAGCCCAACTGTTTGAGATCGCCCAGCATAGCCAGCACATTGCCAGTGACCCATGTGGAAGATTCGCTATACCACTCGCACCAGCTCCAGCCCCCGTCAGGCAGTTGGAGCTTCTGCAACTTTTCAATTGCTGTTTCCACACTGGTTTTTATGGCCTTCTCATCAAAAATAAGGGCTAAGTTGGCCATGCGCTCTGTGTCGCTCTGCGCTGCTTGCACCCAAGGTGTGCAGTTGAGCAAGGCAATCTTTAGATCTTCATTCTTCTCCAAAGAAGAGATCAGGGCCGAATCGTTGGGATTTGCCAGCCACTCTTGGATAGCTTTGGCTATATTGGGATTGGCCTCCATAATGCCCTTAGCCACGCATGCGGCATAAATAGCGGCGGCCGCAGAATTGGCTGTAGAGCCGGCATCTTGCCTCAGCCCTGGAAGGGCCGAAACAATAGTCCAAGCCGGATTTTCCGAGAATGTCAGCGACAACCGCGCATCATTGCCCTTGGGTAGGGTCATTCCCCACTCGGTCTCACCTGGATTCAGGTAGAACGGCGTGGTCTCAATCAGCGATGTCTGGGCCGAGAGCACAGAGATAGCGCCTTGTTCGCCATCGGTGAATACCCCATTGCTCGTCTTTATTCTGTAGCCTATAGCGGCCTGATCCATAGCTTCTACCCAAGCTCCTATATCGGCTTTGCCCATGGGAGCGATGCTATCCGTAAATCCTTGAGTAGAAATCACTTCGCCAGTCACTGGATTAAAAAATTCGATAGTGGACTGCGCTTGGATAGCTTCCTCGCTATTGTTCATCACTGTAGCTGTAACATAGGCCTTGTCGCCAGCTCGGAGATAGCGAGGCACATTGGTCTGCACCATTACGGGCTTATTGGCCACAAATTCACGGATGAGCTTGCCCACATTCAGCTCTTTGGTCCACGCTAAGGCTTGGAGTTGCCAAGTGGTATTGGCATTGGGCACTTGGAACACATACTGCAAAGAGCCATCCTCATCAGTTGTAAGCGCAGGCGCCCACACAGCCAAGGGTACTTCCGAATCACGATAGTCAAATTTATCTTCAGAGGGCTGCTTATTGGCGTTATCCCCAGTTGCATTATCCATGCTATTCTCGCTCTCTGTGACCGATGCGCACTCCTCTGCCACCATGTCCATGTCATTGGCCCCAGAATCCATGAGGGCGGGGCTGGCCACTACCATGTCATCCGCAACCATTCCCTTTTTCATGCTTCGGAGACTCATCATGATTCCATAATAGCCTCTTCCCCGCATATATTCACCATAAAAATAGAACTCCGGGAATTTCAAAGTGCCAAACCCGCCAATGGCATTCCTGCCTTCAACCATATTGACGTAAGTGTAGTTGTATGGCATATCAATGCGCAATTGAGAGTAGCTGGCTTGAGAATAGCCCTGGCCTAAAGAGATGCTATGAGGCTCAATGGCTTCCAGAGCCTTATTGTACATGTCAAGAACAATCGCGGCTTGCACGGGAGTGCCATCAGGATTAAGTACCTTCAGAGTCCATGTCTCTTCAGAGGCAGGCACCAACTTATCGCGCATCGACTCTCCCGTGAGCGTTAGCTTGGTGTCAACCTTGCGCGTTAGGCTTATGGATTGACGAAATTCTTGGCAATCTTTGACGCCAACGATGTAAAGCGACCCATTAGAATACTCTGCGGGCACCTCAATCTCAAGATGGCTGTAGCCTTTCCCTTGCTGTTGAGGTGTAAGCCTAAATATCTGATTGTAATCAGCCAGAACCAGGTAATAATAAGTGTCGGGATTTTTGCACCCCATCAGTATGTCTATAGCAGCCTTCCCAGAGGCAGGCAGCGCACACGAGTTTTGAAGCACCCACACTGGATTATTGCCAGGCACCACATCGGTGCTGGTATTGTAAATGGTGAAATCACAACTTGCCGTATCAGCCAAATTCACATTCTGGCTCATCACTTTCAATGTATATTCGCCTGGCTCTATTCCTGTGAGATTAATGGAGGCTCCCACCTCCCCTTTCAGCAAAATATCATCGTTATGGCACAGCTGCCAATCCATTGCTATTTCTACCTCGCCCCCCTCTATATCGTAAGCCTTGACCGAGGGTTTGAATGGCTGTGTGCCATCTACTGCTGCTTCGCCTGTAGAAATTTCTATACTGTACTGCTTTCCGATTGAGAATGGAGCGCTTGCCTGAGCGCTGGTGCCTGTGCTCGATGTAGCTGAGACTTTAGCCATAAAATATGACCACGCCTCATCTTCCAGAGCTTCCATCGGCACTTCTACATGGAACCATCCCTCGGCATCAGTCTCAACCGATGCTGAATACACAGTCTCATCTGTGGGCATAAACCAGCGGAACCATGTGGCTTTATCTACAAGCACTTCCACCTTTGCGCCAACCATCGGAAAGCCGGAATATGATACTGCCCGGCCTTTTACTCTTACCGTATCAAGAGCATCTGCCATGCGCACCGACGTAAGGTCTTTGATTTCAAAGTCGGGCATCCGGTAATCACTGACAGTCAACCTTGTGATACCGCTCAAATCTTCGCCGGTAATCCTTATTGAAAATTTCCCCGTGAGGCCAGTCAGCGGTGCGTCAAAATCGAAGCTATAGCGGCCATACTCATCTGTCATGCCATTACAAGTGGACACCTCTTGATCATTGGCATCCATCAGGACAGCTGTTAAGGGGAAGCTCTCAAGCACATGGCTTGTCGAAATTCCCTTGGGATCGCTCTGTGAGACATACGCCACTGCTACTGCCTGTATTTTATCGCCGGGATGATAAATGGAGCGATCTGTAAGCACGCTCACATGGCGATATGGACTATTGGTACTTTCCATAGCTCCGTAAGCGCTTACATCCAAGTCGTAATCTACCTTATTAATGGTAAGGTGCACATCCACACCTCTCCACGATTGGCCTTTCAGATACTTGGTTGCTTCTAACAGTCCCTTCTTATCTGTCTTCCCTATGTATTTGACTTTTTTACCGTTATCCTCGGTTAGCGACACTTTTACTCCAGCAACTGGCTTGCCCGTGGCGGGCTCTAATACTCCTATGTAGGAATTGTCGCACCTGGTGAATGTCACTGGATAGGCCGGCACTGCATAAGTGTATGACGGGTAATCAGTGACTAAAGAATCAGCTAAGACAGGGATAATCAGGTAAGTGCCTGCTTTTCGGGGAGTGAACGCTCTTATAGTATCACTTTGAAATGGGGCCTTCTCTTGGCTTTCCACCACAAATTTCTCTATAGGCGCACGCATCTTAAGAGAAAGAGCCGAGAAGTCTCTTTCTCTTTTCACAATCTTATCTGATATATAGTACACTCTTATTTCAGCCTTCTGAGCCGAGCGATTGTTGACCTTGAAAGTCATCTCATGGCCAGGCTGGCAATACCGATTGGCCACTATCTTGACCTCTGGCCTCACAAGCGCCCCCCGTATGTTTAGGAGCTGAGAAGCAAGAATATTATTAGGGCATAGGCGCAAACATCCCTCAATAGCATCGCAGAGCCAGCGAGAGGTGCCGATGTTGTCTTCATCATTATGTTCGCTGTATTCCACCAGAAATAAAGAGGCCATGGGATTTGTCTTCCGCTCTTCATAAGCCATCTTAAGAGCCTCGAGTGGGTCTGCGGCATATGTAGCCTGCTGGGCTGTCCAATACACCTGCGACCCTTGGCTAAGGTCAGTACACGAAAGCGCGGTAGTGACAAAATCTTTGTCTATTCCAGCTTGGGAGATCGCAGCGGCCGCGTTGCAGTACACAAAATCAAGCAAGGTGGGAAAGAAAGCCAGACTCAAGGAGTCGGCCGATATTATGTCTTTAAAATCTTTTGTCTGAAGATTTTTTAAAGCTTGCGGCTGGGAATAAGACTGTTCGCAAAGCTCCTGTATCTTAGCTCGGTATTGGTCTCCGCTCCATTCGGTTATATCTTCGGGAAGAGGTTTGAGTGGAAGCTCTCTCCTGTTGTATTTCCAGGAATCTCGCTGATAAGCAGCCAGATACATCTGAGCTTCCAAGGCTGGGAAAAGGCCTATCAACGGAGAATCCGTGAACTGATGAGCTATACTGTCAGTCTCTGCTATGGAATTTTGCACGGAAGCAGGGTCTATGAGAGCATCGGCCACATAGCCTCGAATAAGGGCATTGAGAGCAGCATGGGCATCATGCTCCTCCATGGCAGATTTAAGGTCTTTCTTTGCATCTTGAGCCACAGTTTGGGGATAGGCAAAGTCGGGCCTCTTTATTTGTCCTCTTGAGAAAAATGGCATAAAAAATACTATAAAGGTTAGAAAAAACGCATTTAAGGTCTTCATATTAGTGAAATGTGGGTAACATCATTTTGACAAATAATCTATCATTAGGTTTAACCAGATCATACCCTATCCAGCGGCAAACGGCCTCGCGCCTCCTTATATTGGGTGGGAGTTAGACCAGTAATCTGCTTGAACATTCGGGAGAGATGGGCCACGCTGGAGAATCCCAATTTATATGAGATCTCGCTCAGAGTGAGCTGGCCGTACTCTATGAGCTCTTTCACATATTCTATTTTCTGACACATAAGATAGTTCTCCAAGGTGCGTCCCTCGTAGGTGGTGAAGAGCTTGCTGAGCTTGCGAGCGTTCACTCCCACATGCTCTTCCAGACAGTAGGATAAATTGTACTGGCAGCCACCTTCTTTTCTGGCATGTTCTATGATGGCATGCTTGGTGCGCTCCACTAATTCTTTATCTGGTGTTTCAATCAGCTCGAAGCCTATAGCCTCCAGGCTTCGCTTGACTTTCGCATACAATTCTGGTGTCACATCCTTCTTGGTATCGGCCTCTCCCAAGCGGACGCTCTCCACCTCGATGCCTTCGGCCTCCAGTACTTGCCTTACAGCCATCATGCATCTCTCGCACACCATATTTTTAACTATAAGCTTCATCTACGCGTCTTTTTATGCAAATTTACCCAATTCATCGAAACCCTCAAAAAAAATCTCACAAAATTCAATTCCTTTCTTCCATTTTTACATGATTAAATGAAATAATTTTCTTAAATTTGCCCCAAATCCGCAATATATGATAACATGCGCCTAATTCTTTCTGTATTAGCCACCTTGATAATGCCTGTGCTTTCATGGGCCCAAATCGCAATGCCCCAGGACAATGTGGGCAAGATTAGCTATTTCACCTGTCCTGCCGATGGCGATATGCGCTTCCCCGTGATATTCGTAAGCTTTCAAGACAAGGGCTTCGCCGATGAGCTTGAAAATGTAAAGGCCCATTTTGAGCGCAAATACAATCTTGAGGGATTCTCTTAGGATGGAGCCACTGGCAGCGTCCGCGATTATTTTCTGGCCGCCTCAGGAGGCAATTTCCGCCCTGTCTTTGATTTTTACGGATGCGTGGCACTAAAAAATGCGAGCGATTATTATGGAGAGAATACCTCCCTGGGCAACGACAAGAACTGCGGCGATGCCGTGTTGGAAGCTGTAGAGGCCATGGCCGATGTTATCGATTGGAGCCTCTATGACAGCAATGGCGATGGCACTGTGGACGATGTGGTGGTAATCTATGCTGGCAATTCAGAATATTCGGGCGGCGGGGACAATGCCATCTTGCCCAAATCTTATCTGTTAATGTACGACAAGTACACTGACTCCAAGTACAACCGCAAGGGAGCCAAAATCGGCAAATATTATATCAATTCCTACACCCTCATCAACGAGCTTGCAGATGATCACTACGACGGCATCGGCACTTTTGTGCATGAATTTATGCATGGCATGGGATTGGCTGATGTCTATACCACCTACGAGGCGGGAGCTGCATACACGCCGCGCTTCTATGATGTCATGGATGTGGGGATCTATAACAATGACAGCAAGACCCCTCCCACCACATCATCCTTTGAGCGTTACGCTCTGGGATGGATTGAGCCGGAAGTGATTACCGGGCCCTGCGAAATCACTTTGCCCCCTCTGCTCGACAGCAACAAAGCCTGTCTGATACCTATCTCTCAGACTGAATTCTATATGCTTGAGAACCGCCAGCAAGCAAGCTGGGACACTTATCTCCCTGGCCATGGGATGCTGATATGGCATATACACTATTCCGAAAATATTTGGTACAATAATTCCGCCAACAAGACAGAAACGCACCAACGCATCGACCTCGTAGAGGCCTGCGGCGAATACAGTACTTCCTCATCCGTTACATCTGGCTATCCTTTCCCCGGCACACAAGGCGTGACCTCTCACACACCCATGGCATGGAATGGATCTGATTTAGGCCTGACCATTACCGACATAAAGGAGGCCGAGGATGGCACTGTCACTGCCACCATAGCTGAGCTGGCGGGCATTTCTGATGCGATTATCGATGGCTCGGGTAAAATTCAGTACTCTGACCTTCAGGGTCGCCCGATCGCCTCGCCCACTGCCCCCGGCATCTACATCCAGCGCCAAGGCTCCACCTCACGCCTGATCAAGCTCTAATAACCTCCGGAAGCCACTTGCTTGGATTGAAGTTACAAAAAAAATCCGAGTTCACCAAATGGTGGACCACCATTTAGTGAACTCGCATGCGATTTCTTATTTTTGTCCATTTCTTCTCTAAAGTTCTATGCGTTAGCCAGTATGCCTAACGTGGGCTCCTGCACTTTGAGGCGCGGACTGATGATATCGCCTCGCGCCTGATCAAGCTCTAACCCGCCGACCCAAACACTTAGCCCAGATTGAAAAGTGTAAATTGAGGGATTAGAATGAATTGAGCGGCCTCACATTAGGCAGAAATATAGCCCTACTGATTTCTGCGAAGAAGTCATGGTCAAGGGCTATGGATAGGCGCATCAAAAGATTAGTGTCAATAGACTCTTTAGCACATATCTTATATATGTGCGGACGAGTACAGTATATCAGGCGCGCCAATTCAATAGCACTGACATTTTTCTGTAACATTACCTCATGTATCCTATTGCCTATATGCACCACTATATAATAGCATGCGCCTCCACAGAATCCCTAAGTGTCGGCTTCTTGATGTGGACTTAAAAAACGTGGGATTCAACTCATTGCTCGTCCCACTTTTCCTGGCTCTCGCATTGCCTCAATCAGCGAACGAGCAACGCAGAAGCCCACGTTAGGCATATCGACAAAACATAGAACTGGATGCACCATCCTATGTCTGAGGCAAATATACCACCGTAGACATCTACCGTTGCCATGTGCTTGCTGATTTTTCGAAATTTGCGAGATTAGGAAAAGCGAAGAACAAAGCGTAAGTAAACGCCTTTATATTTATTGACCCACCCTCAAGCCCTCTCTCGGGCTTCTGTAAGCGAACCATTGTGCAAATTTACGGTTTTTCCCTGAATTATTCATATCTACTCCTAAAAATTCCATTATAGATACCTATAAATCCATACACCTATTATCCTGATTCATTAGAGTTAATGTATCCAAAATGGCAACACCTATGTATCCTAAATGGAGACACATTTAACAGTACTATAGATTGAAAAACTATAATTTTGCATTGATAAACATTTATAGAATTTTTACCAACAGTTGCACCCGACACGTAATAGGGAGGAAATAATGAAAAAACTTCTTTCTATAGTCTTGCTTATGCTTGCAGTAGCTTCGTATGCAGTGGCTAAGAATCCAGAAAAAGTATTCGAGCGTACGGATGCTCGTATTCTGGAGCCTGAGATGAAGGTCTTTATCCGTCCGCAGATTGCGGACTTCGAGATTCTGGAAAACCAGCATCGCTGTTACTATGGGCCTTACAAATTCCCCATCAAGAATTGGGAAGCGATGACAGAGGGCGAACTTACCAACCTTAAAACCTCTGCTCTTTTCAAGGCTCAACGCGAGGCCGATGCCGACATTATCATTGGCGTACTCTTTGATACCTATGTAAATGACAACGATGGGAAAACCCTTATAGTAGAACTTTCTGGTTTCCCTGCCAAGTTTGTCAATTTCAAAGAGCTTGGTGCTGGCAGCGACAGAGAATACCAAATGATACAGGTGGTTTATCCATCGTCAGGCAACAAGATGCTTGAAGAAGCTCTAAAGACACAAGTACTCAATAATAAATAATGTAATACTCATTTCTGCAATTGCATTCTCTAACCAATCATAATCATTTAATTATGAAGAAATTGAATTATCTTTGGCTGATAAGCATATTAATGCTTATGCCTATTGGCTTTGCATCTTGTTCGGATGATGATGACGATTCAGTTGGATCATCATCTGATTTAATAGGCACATGGGAATCCGTCTCTTTTACATATCAAGATAAAGAGAACGGGGTAGTAGTGGATGAAGGCTCTTACAATACTACTGACTCAAGACTGGTGTTCAACCAAGACGGCACATGCAAATCAGCCGAATACTATAACAACAAATGGAACTGGAATGAAATCGGTACTTGGAGTTATAAAAATGGGATAATTACCATTAGAAGTACTGAAGACGGCGAAGTGTATGTGGAATCAGCCACGGTAAAGGAACTGACAAGTTCCAAGCTAGTTCTGGAATTTAGTGAAAAGTACACCGAGAATGGAACTTCTTACGAAGATTATTCCCTTACTGAATTTCGTAAAATCTCTGAATAAAGTAAAGCAATGAAAAAGATTCTAATTCTTATGTCAGTGCTGCTGGTTAGCAGCCTGGCCGCTTCAGCTCAACTCGTGAGCTCAACCACAGTCAACAAGAAAAGCAATCCTGCTCTCTGGTATGTTCGAGCTGGCGTCAGCTTCGACAACGTAGTTGTAAGCGGAGATTCTGATGGCTTGGGGTCAAAGACAGGCTTTGATGTAGATTTCGGTTTCAACAAATCCATAGGTCGCTCCGGCCTGTACTGGGGCATGGAGTTAGGTGTTGGCACCGATGGCTATTCCATTAAGGATTATCAAAGTGTGTTGGCTATTAATGCCAAGTGGTCTCCCTTTACATTAGGTTACAAGTACGCTGTAACTGATGACATTAAAATCGATGGACACTTTGGTGGCTTTGTCAGCTATGACTTCACTGGATCAGTCTCATCAGACGAAGGGGATTCACCTTCTTGGGGCGATTTTAAAGATTATTACGATTGGCAAGATTTGGACGCTGGTCTCCAGCTCGGCATCGGAGTTTGGTACAAACGCTTCAATTTAGATTTTACTTGGCAGCGCGGTTTTGTCAATAAGCTCGATGATACAGCTAAAACCAGCAACCTTATGCTGCGTTTAGGTATCGCATTCTAATAAAACCACTAATGCACCCGTACTCTTGCCTTTTGGGTTGGATAAGGGTGCATTATTTTCTTTGGTAAAATGAGATTGAAATATTTTCTAATATTATTCTCCACTGTTTTATCGGCTTTAGCAGTCCAAGCAGGTAAGCCCAAAGATGCCACCTTAGCAATGAGCCTTGAAGAGTGGGCAAAAGTGCAAAAGGCTTCTAAACCCTCAGAAATCGAGGGGGTCAAAATGTACCGTCCCGACTATGATGGCGAAAAGCTTTCTATTTCTGACATGTTAGAACCAACGCAAAAGGGAGATCGCATATTTGAAAATTCTTTGTTATGGATATCGGCTAACAAAGAGGCTGGAACTCATGAACTTCAATCGCTAGACACGGATAAGCGTCGCTTTGTAGTTTCATTGCATAAGTATGGTAAAGAGGGAAGCGTCAATTCTTTTGATTTCGATATTGCATTCCAGGTTGCTGATGGTTTGGTATCATTTTACGCCTATGATTTAAAAGCAAATTACAAGTTTAAAGGCTTAGTGCCTAAAACAAGTCGGTTAGAGAAGCTCAATCATCAAGAAAAGGAAAATGACGCGAATCTTTTGGAAGAATGCGCTTGGGTAATTTCCAATTATTTGAAAAATATTGAAGAAGCCATTCAGGCTAATGAAGCAGAACCAGTTTCTCATTGGGAGGAGATAAAAGAACAAGAAGTGGTAAAAGGCATGAATACAACCGAAGTAATCTTAGCCGCAGGAAAGCCATTCAGTGAGCGCGAGGGAGGAAACGGCAAGATGAAATGGATGTTTGACAACAATACGGTAGTAATTTTTTCCGAAGGTAAAGTTATCAATGTGATAAAATAGATGTTGAAGCCCAACGGCTAAACATTTTCTACTTATGTTTTTAAAGTAAGGGTCAGGGATACTGTGACAGCATCCCTGGCCCGTTAAAATGAGATTACAGGAGAATTTGGGGGCTGTGGGCTTCGAAGATGCCAAGACCGAGTTGGCCAACGAATGATTTGATGGCAGCCTGAGCGCGCACTGAGTTGCCGGCTTCATCCAAGGGCGGCGCAAAGGCGGCTATGCCCAGCCTTCCAGGCAGCACACCCATCTCAGCCCCTCACTGAGGGCAATGATCAAAAACGAGTAAAGGAGGGTCGTATGATATTGCAAATATTGTATGAGGACATATCAAAACGTTAAAAGCAAACTATAACAGGTTATGCACCTACGACTTAAAACATATCCTATAAATGATTCCACTCTTCTCAGAGCTTGGACGAACTTCTCATATCCTCAAATGTCACCTTTCTTAAATTACGATTATTTGAAGAATGTGTACAAGTTTGTCAAATTTTATACTCCAGGACAAAAGCCCGTAATCATAACAATCGTCGACAATGAAAACCAAATCTTGTTGATCGCGCCTCTCAAAATTGATCGTTTTGGTCACAAAGTAAGAATGCTTGGTGATTTGCAAGGATGTGGAAAAACTGGGTTTCTTTACAACCCCATTCTTTCTCTCACTGAAAAGAAAGAGTGTCTTGAATGTTTATTCCTCAATATTTTCCCTCAAAAAGACCTCAAACTGCAACGATTGGATGTAAATTCAATAGAACACCAATTTCTTGTGCAATTGTATCCCAAAATTAACTTTTCAAATATCCCCTGCGTTAAGATTGCTATTCCATTGGGAGGCCAGGATGCCCTTAGGAGAACTCTTTCAAAATCAATTCGTCAGAATCTGCGTACAGCATACAATCGAGCTAATCGGGATAACATTATTTAAGTTTCCAAAGTTAGTTCTATGAACAAAAATATCGGTATAGAAATTT
>CAZRYC010000002.1:111011-112712 GCA_964604175.1 uncultured Bacteroides sp. | reverse complement strand
ATGCAAATTTCTATACCGATATTTTTGTTCATAGAACTAACTTTGGAAACTTAAAGAATATTATAAAATAGACATCTAATAGTCAAATCCAAGTTGATCAGACGTGCCCTCTTGGCACTTACCTCATGGCTGTATTTTTGTCCTACGGCATAAAGCCGTGGGTTATCCAAAGACGTGCCTTCCAGGCACTTAAGGCTTGAGAAACTTGAATTAGACAATTTTGTCGTATAGAAATTGCTATTAGGTTTCTCTCAGTAGGAAGCCAAGATAGAGGGGAAGGGTGGTGATGGGGCCAGTGTGGCCGATGTTGTAGTCACCGAGCTTGATTACCTCTTCTACATGATATTTCTCGGGATGTTTTAGGATGGTGGCCGAGCTTTTAGTGTTGCCTGTAGTGGCCTTGCACTCCACCAGTGTGCATTTACCGCGATATCTAATGACAAAATCTACTTCCAATCCAGAGTCCTTTCTGAAGTAATATAGTTTACGATTGTTTTTACAAAAAAAATCGGCTACCAAGGCCTCAAAGATTGCTCCTTTATAACCCAACAGGTTGCCCTGTAGGATAGAACTCTGAGTGCCATCTTCAAGCATGCTGATGAACAATCCTATATCAGACATATACACTTTGAACACACTATTATCAGCATTTCCATCCAGTGGCAATTCAGTGATTGTTAAGTTGTGACACCGCTGTATAATTCCAGCATCTTCAATCCATTGCAAACAGCCAGCAAATGCTTGAGCAGTGCCTTTTTTTCTAATGATGGAATACTGAAATTTTTTATTTTCTTTACTCAGTTGTTGGGGAATAGAATTAAAACACTCACGAATTTTGTTACGATCTTCGCGTGCCGCATATTTCAACATATCCTCGCGGTATGCCTCTACGATATCACGTTGTTTGCAGAGAGCAGTGTAGAAATTATGATTGTGTGAAAATTCCTTTACCACTTCTGGCATGCCACCCACTACTACGTATTGTAGTAATAGGTCACGAAAATGATTATGGATGACATCAGGAATAGGCGTGAGTGTGCGATAATGTTCTTTTAGAGAATCAATCACGGATTCTGATACTCCTTGCGCCCACAAAAATTCTTCAAAATCCATCGGAAACATCTCCAAGCGCGTCTCATACCCTACTGGAATACTGGCAAAATCATCGCGATAACCGTCAAGACCCAGCAGCGAACCTGTAGCTATGATATCATATCGGCCATCGAGTTTGAAAAATTTGATAGAAGCACGCGCTCTTGGGCACTCTTGTATTTCATCAAAAACAATACATGTCTTTCCTGGCACTATCTTGGCTTCCTTTCCCAAGATGGCCGAAATGTACATAACCAAAGCATCCACTTCAAGAGATTTATCGAATATTGCGCTGTACTCAGGATTGGACATAAAATTAAGGTACACCACATATTGATAATTAGCCTTGGCGAACTTAATCACTGAATATGTCTTGCCACATTGCCTACATCCTTTTATTAAGAGTGGTTTGTGGTCAGTATTTTCTTTCCATTCTTTGAGGGCAGATTCAATCTTTCTTTTCATGAGTTTTAGATGGTTTCTGCAAAGTTACTGATTATTTTTTAGTTATCCAAATTTTTAGGACTTTTTCAAGGGAGTTTTCAGCAAAAGTGAGGACTTTTTCAAGGGAGTTTTCAGCAAAAGCGAGGACTTTTTCAAGGGAGTTTT
>CAZRYC010000002.1:0-110911 GCA_964604175.1 uncultured Bacteroides sp. | reverse complement strand
AGGACTTTTTCAAGGGAGTTTTCAGCAAAAGCGAGGACTTTTTCAAGGGAGTTTTCGCCAAAAGCGAGGACTTTTTCAAGGGAGTTTTCATAAAAAGCGAGGACTTTTTCAAGGGAGTTTTCATAAAAAGCGAGGACTTTTTCAAGGGAGTTTTCATAAAAAAGGATGGTTATTGGCTGAGCAACAACTATCCTTTATGTTGTGTGAGAAATTCTTAAAGACATTTATCCTCATAAAAATGTAATATTTTCTTGTTTATATCCCAATAAAAGTGTAAATTTGCACAATTTTATGAGGATAAAGATTGACATAAATGAAAAGGACTATTTATAAAAGTTTATTAGAATGGAAAGTTTCTCCTGATAGAAAACCTTTAATTTTGGAAGGAGCTCGACAGGTTGGTAAAACGTTCATATTACAGGAATTTGGTAATAGGGAATTCCTTAACACAGCCTATATCAACTGTTATAACAATCCCGCTGTGAGGGAAATCTTTGCGATAGATATGGATATCGATCGTATTTTGATCAGTTTGTCTGCTTACACAGGGATTAAAATTACCCCTGATGAAACATTAATTTTCTTGGATGAGATACAAGAAGTTCCCAATGCATTAGCCTCTTTAAAGTATTTCTGTGAAGAGAAAAGGAACTATCATATAGTAGCGGCTGGTTCGCTACTGGGTGTGGCAAATATGCGGGGTGAATCCTATCCTGTGGGAAAGGTTGATATTCTTAAGATGTATCCCATGACCTTCATTGAATTTTTGGACGGCATGGGGGAAGAAGAATTAGTAAGTGTGCTTAAGCGCCTGGATTGGGATATAGTGGCCGCTCTTCACACACGATTGATTGAGCGTTTGCGGCAGTATTATTTCGTAGGAGGAATGCCTGAGGCGGTAGTTTCGTTTAAAAAATATTCCGATCCTCTCTTAGTGCGTAAAATACAAGAAGCCATACTCTGGGCTTATAATCAAGATTTTGCTAAACACGCAGGGAATCAGACACATTTGATACGATTAGTGTGGGATTCTGTACCTCAGCAGTTGGCTAAGGAAAACAAAAAGTTTATCTTTGGCGCAGTAAGAAAAGGTGCTCGCGCAGCCACATTTGACCAGGCTTTAATGTGGCTTTGTGAAGCTGGTCTCACATATAAAGTGAACAGAGTAAGTGCACCCAAATTCCCATTGAAGTTTTATGCAGAGCGCGATGCATTTAAGCTTTTTGTCCTTGATGTGGGTCTTTTAGGCGCTTTGACTGGAACTAATCCAGCTGATATGTTAATAGGAAATAATGTATTTGTAGAGTTCAAGGGTGCCTTTACTGAGAATTATGTATTACAGCAAGTCTTAACGGTTAATGGCACTTCTGCTTTTTACTATTCCAAGGACAACAGTACCTTAGAAATTGATTTCATAATCCAAAAAGGAAACAAGATAATCCCCATGGAGGTAAAGGCGGGAGAGAATGTCAGTTCGCGCTCATTACATCAATTTATCACTGTGGATCACAAGTCAGAAAATCTCACAGGCATTCGGCTGTCGATGCTCCCTTATCGAAATCAGGCTTGGCTTACCAATGTTCCACTCTATTGTCTTCTTCCCTTTTTGCAGTCTCTGTGATAATCTCCACTCTTCACATGATGGTTTCTCCACAGAAACTTGAAGATGTCATATTTTTCGTACCTATTACTCTATAAGAGAGGTGAGAAAAATCTACTATACTTAGTTAAAGAATATCAAAAATAATAAAACTTTTTTTGTTTTTATTGGAATAATTTCATACATTTGCAAAGTCATTTAACTAATTTATACATTAAAAAATGACACATCTCGATATCTGTGATCAAGCAGATAGAGGATGAGATAAATTACATAAGAAAGGCGTTTATAGGCGCTTGTTTTTGACTGCTTGGAACTTCGCAACTTTCAAATCTTAGTCCAAAACATAGCAACTGTAGATGTCTGCCAGGTATGTACCACACGAACCAAGGTTGTACGCAGAGATGCGTAAAATATGGTTTTGTACATACTTGCGTGGGCTTCTGCGTTGCTCGTTCTGACTAAGATGGGCAATGCGAAGGCCTCAAGCGGTAGAGCGAGCAACTATAACAGCGACCCACGCATTTCTTATTACATTTTGTACTACTCGCTTCGGGTCCTGAGCGGTTCACTAACTGACCACTATGGCTCTACGTCTTTCTTTTTGCCGTATTGTTACTCTAATTTTCACTTCATGTCTATGCTTCAATTATCTCTCTGCTGAAGATGCTCTTCTAATGAAGCGTGACGGCAGTATGAGTACTGTAAAAATCACTCAATATAATCCTGAGGGGATAAAGTATGTAATAAATAAGGTTGAATATTCCTTGCCTTTCACAGAAATCTATATGATTTCCACCAAGGATCAAGGTGCTCGATTTGTCAATGATGAAGGGATGCTGGTGAACATGCCCGTTACTATCGATCCTACCGCAAATGAGACTTTTTATCTGGTAAATGGGGGTTTTTATCAGGGAAATCTTGCAACAGTAGGTCCATCAGAAATTACATATGAAAACACTAAACTAATTAAAAAGGCTTATTCTGATTATATAAAGGCCTGTAATAAAGGAAAAGTAGTGATGGATTCGAAAAAGTATGCTGCCGCATTAGCCGCTCAAAAACCAGTGACTTTGCTGCGGGATCAAGTCTTTATGATATGGCATACCAAAACCAAGGTATCAGAAATACTTACACCTCTACCCCCTATTGGTTCTAAAAAGACTGTTGTGGAAAAAGAAGTGGCAGAGGTAGAACCTATCCCAGAGCCTGCGGCTCCAGTGCAAGAGCTTAAGTATCACCGTGTAACCAAGGGTCAAACTTTAGAAATGATAGCATCACGATATGGAGTTACTCCTGAAGAAATCATCGAATGGAATGACCTCTCTCCCAAGACCAATCCCAAAGGTTATCTTACAGTAGATATGCAACTCGCAATCTATGTTGATGTAATAGAATAAAACAATCATTCAATTTAAGTTTGTGCCCTGTGAAAAATATATCTACAAAGTGGATTTATACCATTGCCATATTTGCTTTACTATCAGCATGTACCGCTGGAAGCAAAAGCGATCTAATGAAACTCATCGAGGAGCGAGACTCTTTACGATTGGCTGCTGAGATTCAAAACCAACGCTTTTTGAATATAGAAAAAGCCGTGCAGATGATGAATTCTACAATGGATTCTATCGCCATGGAGGAGAATATGATCTTTGTTAATGTTGATGGCAAAGACGGTGTGCCGGTTACCCGACAAGATGCTTTAAGCAACTTGGAGCGATTTGAGGATATGATGAAGCGTCAACATCAGAAAATAGAAGAACTTCAAGAGGAACTCAAGCGAAATGTATTCAATGCTGAGGCTCAACAATTGGTAGACAATCTACAATCTCAAATAGCCGTTAAAGATCGGCAAATAGCGGAGCTTCGTAAAGAGCTTGAAAAGAAAGATGCTAACATAGCTGAGCTTAGAGAACAAGTTCGTACTCAAAGCGTCCGAATTTCCCAACAATCGGAAACAATAACGCAACTTAACACAAAAACACAAAAGCAAGGTGAGGCATTGCAACGACAAGACGCAGCCCTTAATACTGCATATGTGCTGATAGCAACGAAGAGTGACCTAAAAGATAAAGGAGTCATAAGTAAAAAAGGTGTGTTAAATGCTACCAATATGTTGGACAAGACAAAGTTTCAAAGTGTGGACATACGTGTTTTCAAGGAAATATCTTTTTCAGGCAAAAAAGCTAAGATTTTGACTAATATGCCAGAAGGGTCATTCTCGCTTTACAAATCAGGCGAAAACTTCCAGCTAATAGTTTCTAATCCTACTGACTTTTGGCGTATTTCAAATTATCTTGTAATCCAAACAGATTGAAAATGAAAAAGATAATTTTCTTTTTGGTTATTCTTCTTAGCTCTCCTCATGCCTTTTCTCAGTTGGAGGATACTGCCGATTTCTTGGGGCTCCTTCTTTTGAAATGGGCTTTAAGTGATTATCCCGAAGGTGTGTATGATTTAGAAGATTATACTGTAGGCAAAACCTTTAATACATTAGATTCGACCCAAATAGCTGAGAATGAGCTTTATCAGATGCTTGAGCGTAATTCACATCTTAGGAATGAAGTGATTAAAACTTATCTTGAACAGAATGGTCGCTTGATAACCCATATAGTTGATAGAGGCGAAACTCTTGAGTACCTAGCCCCTTTATACGGAACTTCGATAAAAGATATTCAAACCCTTAATGATGGAATAGAGGAATGTTATATGGGTCAAGAACTCGACATCCCAACATTGAAGACAGATTATGATATAGCCCTCGACTTTGTCATTTTAAACAACACAATGTACACTGAGGCTAAGAGAGCTTATGATTCTGGAGAATACAAACAGGCTGTAAAATGCTATGATAAGATTATTAGGGGTGATAATCCCACTATTTATGCCTACTATTATAGAGGTATGAGCCAGTACTATAGGGATAAAATGAATCAAGCTTATTATGATCTAAGTTATGTGGTGAGTAACGATACAGAAGGAAAATTTCCAGATGCTGTAACCTATCGTGACCAGGCACGAGAAATACAAGCTCAGCGGGATGCCGAACGCGATGAATTGTGGGGTGCTCTATTTGAAACTGCAGTTCAAGTGGGGATGACCTATCTTGATGCCAAGGCTCAAAGTAAGCAGTCACAGTATTCATCTTCGTCTTATTCTTCAACTGATACATCCTATGCTTCTTCAGATTATGAAAGTGCCTCATCAAGTAGTGCCGGTTCTCGCAGCAGTTCCAGTTGTCCCTCATTGAAGGTGGCAAATGGCAAATGGTATTGTGCCAACACTGGCCAATGTGGAATGTGTGGGGGTGATGGTTGGATGGATGGTGATTTTGGGCAAGGTCCCAACACTCTTAAATGTACTCTCTGTGGAGGCACCGGAAAATGTAAATATTGTAATAACTAAATATCAATTAGATTATGAAATTAAGACTATTTTATCTTATTTTGATGTCGATGCTTACACTTTCGGTAAGTGCGCAGGTCACCACCCATATTGTGGATAGAGGTGAGACATTAGAATCCATCGCTAAAAAATATGGTACTACTAAGGACGCGATATTACAACTTAATCCAGATGCTGTACAGTTCATATATGTAGGTATGGAACTCAGTATTCCAGAGGGGGCAAATCAAGTTACTCAACAGAATACAGTTAACCAAGCTAATACCGACTCTAACTTGCTTTCAAACAATTCTGATCAGGCAAAAACGAAATATTCTCAGGTTGTCCAAACAGAAGAAGACGATTCTCATGGACCATGGGGAGGCTTTTTCTTATTAGGACCAGGGTTCATTTCCCACAAGACAGAACAAGGTGCTTCTGAATATGAAAAAAACAAAATCAATTGTACCTCATGGGATATCACCATAGGAGCAACTTATGAATTTTATCATAACGCAAAGGATCATATCGCAAAAGCTTTCTTAGGTGTAGGTTATAGAAATACTACTGCTTCTAATTTTTATATGAATGTTGGCACATACTCTGACAATGAAGTAAATTACTACTATATAAAAGTACCGGTAGGACTCACCTATACTTTTGGCTCTAATGAGAAATTAGGCATCTCCCCAATGATTTCTTTAGAATCCAATATAGGAGTTAAAAGTAAAGCAAAGAAGTCAGGCTACCAGGAAGAAGAGAAAAAGATTAAGTTAAAGAAACCCAAAACATGTTTTGACTTCCAGGTGGGAGTAAATGTGCATCTGTGGGATCTTACCATATTCGGAGCTTATAATTTTCCTATTGGAGATAATGCTAAAAACGCGTTCGGTAAAAATGGCTATCCTTTGTTCGGAGTAGGTATTTGGTTCTAATAATATTATGGTATGAAAAGATTATATTTATACTGCCTGATTTTATCGGCGATTATGTTTTCTTGTTCATTGAGCAGTTGTGGTAGCGATGGCGATGACGAACCTTCTGTAGAGGAGAAAAACCTTACTGAACTTGAGAAACAACTTGTCAACACCAAGTGGTATTGTGATTGGACTGATGTGGATGTCTCCGATGAGAGGGATTATGCTTATTTTGGCCAAGGCCATGCTCTCATATATTTTCTCGAAGATAATGAATGTCGCATCATAGAATATAAGACTTCTATCGATTCTGATGGTGATTATTATAAAGGCAAAGATAAGACAGTCACTTATTGGCACACTGAAGGTGATTATGTGGTCTTTACATATCAAAAGTTGAGCTGTTGGTTCAAACTGGAGGGTTCCAAACTTATCCCTACATCAGGTGGCGATATGGAATGGGGCTGTACTTTGCAAAAAAAGACTATTGGTGAATCGGATTACTATTATATCCCACAGAAAGGCAAAATAGGTAATCTTAGTTACAACATAGATCGCCTTAAGGTCACCATAGAAATCACTGGTAGTGGGGCTATCCCGGATTATGGTGGACAAGGCAAAGCTCCCTGGAGCAGCGCTGCTCCTTACATTAAGGTGCTCGATATTGATGGTGAAATGACAAGCATCGGAAATTATGCTTTCAGTGGCATGTATGCCTTGGAGTCCATTGTCATCCGATCTTCCTCACTTACGAGCATTGGTGATTATGCCTTCAGTGATATCATTTCTCTCACCACCTTCAATGTTGTGGAAGAATTGAAGATTATTGGAAAAGGAGCTTTCTCAAATTGTACCAACCTGACAGAGGCAATGAATAGATACTCTTCAAGGGGGTATGCCTTAGAGGAGATAGGCGAGGCTGCCTTTAGCGGAAGCCCGGTAAAGAATTTCGGATTTGATTTTTGTGTCAATCTTAAGAAGATTGATGATTTTGCCTTTAGTGGTTGTCCTCTATCTTCGGTGTCGATACCATCAACTGTGGAGTATATCGGACAGAATGCTCTGGATAATGCAATCTTTAAGGCTCCGCTCCAGATTCCGGATGCCACTAAATATATAGGATCTTGGGCATTAGGCGGTGGCAATAAGGAAATCAGAGTAGGCTCAGGAATAGAAACATTGGAACCCTACTGCTTTGGCACTGATTCCAAAACTGGTACTCTTTACATAAATAAAAACAATCCTCCAGAGACTGATTCTAATTACGGGTTGATTAACGATGGCTATGAATCTGGTTGGACTTTAGCAGTACCCTCAGGTAGAAAGCGCGCCTATGCTGGCTCCCCTTGGAGCCGTTTTAAATCCATCATTGAGGATGCCTCACTGCAACCTGCCGACGAACCTACGGACATTGAAGGATCAGATGATAATGAAGGCTCTACTACAGATTTACCCAGTGGCTACGATGGCATTGTTTATTACACTCAGAACGGTCGCACATTCAAAACTGTCTTGGTTCGAGGCAATGATGAAATTGACGACTTCTATATGATGGAAACCGAACTTATGAGTGATCAGGATTTCTATGTAGGGAATGACTGTATCCTTGCACTCGATGGCAGTAACAGTGTCGCTGACAAAATCATAATTAAAGCAGAATGGCGTCATTTTCATAACAATCTCCGAGAAACCACCAATATTCCATGGAGAATGCCTACTAAAGAAGAATGGCTTTATGCTGCCAAAGGCGGACGGTATAACAATGATTTTACTTATAGCGGAAGCGATAACATAAACGAAGTGGCATGGTATAAAGACAATAGTGAGAAGATGGTACACGATGTAGCGCTGCTGCTACCCAACGCCCTGGGTCTTTATGACATGTCGGGTAATTACGGTGAAGTGGTATCAATGCCAGGAAAGGATGAATACTGTATTGATGGCGACATCTATGGAGGCAACTGGAGCAAAGCCGCATCTCAATGTACCGTAACAAGTATGATAAAGGGTGATGTAACGCCTTCTACTACACTCAAAGGGACCACTGGGAACTCCTATAAAGAGTTAAACGCCTATGATGGTAGATACTATACTTTTAGAATGGTTTATAGTAGAAAATAATTTAGGAAATCAAATAAATCTTCACCTAACCTTGATCCTTAAGAAAATTCAAGGGAGTTTTCACCAAAAGCGAGGACTTTTTCAAGGGAGTTTTCAAAAAAGGGATGGTTATTGGCTCGGCAATAACCATCCCTAATTATCTATAAACTAATAACTATCTGCTATCTGCTATTCGGCCAGAGGCACGGCGTAGTAGGTGCGCTTGCCGGTGGGATAGTAGCCTTTGAGGAAGAGCACCTTGTCGGCGCTGTCATCTTTCATGATGGCGTTGTAGATCTTCTCCACATCTTCAGGCTTGCTTACGCGCACATCATTGATGGTCTGGATTATAAATCCATCGCGCACGCCATGGGTCTTGAAGGGTCCGTTCTCGATATTCTTCACTTGCACGCCATAGCTGAGGTTGAGCTGCTGCAGCGTCTCCTTATCGGGCACTACGAATGTGCATCCCAAGTCAGTGACATTGCCAGCGCGGGTAACCTCGGTGTTGCCTCGGCCATTGCGCAGGGTCACGCTCTTCTCATAGCGCTTGCCGTCGCGATAGTACACGATATTCACCACATCTCCGGGGCTGCATTTGGCCAGCACTTCTTGGATTTGGGCTGTGTTGGTGGTAGGAGAATCGTTGACCGATACTATCACATCACCCTCCTTAAGGCCTGCCTCGAAGGCAGCGCTCTGGTCCTCTACTGTGACTACATAGATGCCCGCTTGCACACCCTTGATGTTCTTCTCCTTAATGATTTCGGGGGTAAGCACGCCGAAGCGAATGCCAAGCATAGCGCGCTGTACGGCTCCGTACTCCTTAAGGTCGCCTACTACCTTTGTCACGATAGAAGTGGGAATGGCGAACGAATAGCCCGTGTACTGACCTGATGGAGAACATATAGCCGCATTAATGCCAACCAGTTCGCCCTTGAGGTTAACCAATGCGCCGCCAGAGTTGCCGGTGTTCAGAGCTGCATCGGTCTGGATGTACGACTCTATACCATGAGCGCTGCGGCTGCCGCGGGCCATCTCCACATCTCCTAAATTGCGGCCCTTTGCGCTTACTATGCCGGAGGTCACTGTGCTGGTGAGGCCCAGGGGATTGCCTACGGCAAGCACCCATTCTCCCACATGCAGGTCCTCGCTGTTTCCCATAGGGATTACATGCAAATCATCAGCCTCTATCTTGATAAGGGCTAAGTCTGTAGTGGGATCTGATCCTATAACAGTGGCATTGAAGCTGCGATTGTCATTTAGAAGCACCTCCAAGCGGTCGGCTTGCTCGATTACATGATTGTTTGTTACGATATAGCCATCCTCGCTGATAATCACTCCGGAACCCATGCCTATGGGTTGCTCTTTGCTCTCTTCTGGCTGCTGTTGCTGGCGCTGCTGCTGGCGAGGTGAGCCAAAGAAATATTGGAAGAAAGGATTATCACTGAATGGATCGTACTGCTGCATCTGTTGCTGGCGCACAGTGGCATAGCTCTTCACTGACACAACTCCGTTGATGGTACTCTCAGCGGCATTGATAAAGGCCTCTTGGTCGGTAGGTGCCGGCACAGGAGCGCTGCTGCTTGAAGCAAGTGACACAGCCATCAGCACCAAGGCCGCTCCGGCTGCTCCTAATGCAAGGTTTCTGAAATTTTTCATAGACGATATTGTGTTAAAAGTGTTAATAAAATTCGTTTGCAATAGTTAAATCTCATAATTATGACGCAAATATACATCAAAAATTTAATCTGAGATTGCAATTTAACACGATTTCGCCTAATCCCTCGATTATTAATCCCTTTTCAATAATTTAATCAAAAATTTTGCATTTTCCCAAACCTTTCTGGGTGCTGTCCAGTGAGCTAATCTTGCATAAAGGGGATAAGAAGAGTGTTGAGCAGGTCGGCCTCGACCAAGAAGCCATCATGGCCGAATGGCGAGTCAATCTCAAAATACTGCGCATTAGGTATCATATCAGCAAGCTGGCGCATTTCCTCTGGGATGAATACAATGTCGGTAGTGATGCCCACCACCATGGTAGGCATAGTGATGCGCGACAGGGCCGCTGCCACTCCGCCACGCCCACGCCCCACATTGTGGGTGTCGAATGACTGCAGTATGGCTATGTAAGAGTATGCATCGAAGCGGCGCACCAATTTTTCGCCTTGATATCGCTGGTAAGTGCACGCGCGGTGGATGGGGTCGGTATAAAGATCATCGGGATCTTGCTGTGTGAGGTTGTATCCCTTAGCCCCTCGATATGTGAGCAGGGCCATGGCGCGGGCTGTAGCCAAGCCTTCACGGCCGCCCTCCGGGATGTCGAGCACATAGGTGGGGTCGGCTAAGATTGCCATGCGCTGGGTCTCGTCGATAGCGATGGTCCAGGGCGAGGCCTTGGCGTCGGTGGCGATCAGCACCAGCTTCTCAAATCTCTCAGGTTGCTCCACAGCCCACTCAATAGCCTGAAATCCGCCCACTGAGCTGCCCACCAGCACCTTTATCTTGTTAATGCCTAAGGCATCAGCCAAAATCTGGTGCACGCGCACTATGTCGCGCATAGTGTAGCGCGGGAAAGTGCGGTAGTAACCTTTGCCGGTACGGGGATTCTTATGCAGCGGCCCGGTGGTGCCGTAGCACGAGCCTAAAATATTAGCGCAGATTATAAAATATTTCTCTGGATCTAAGAAGCGGCCTTTCTCCACAGTGTGGGGCCACCAATCGGCCACATCGCTATTGGCTGTAAGCGCATGGCACACCCACACCACATTGCTGGCATCGGCATTCATGGCACCGAAGGTGTGATAAGCTATGGTAAGCTCTGGGAGTTCGCCTCCCAGCTCCAGCTCGAACGGCTTATTATGGTGATAAATGTTCATTTATGCTGCTGCAGTGGCGTTGCAAACCAAATTTAGAGAAAAATTTTCTGCAAAATTAATAATAAATTTTGTTCTATTATTGGAAAATATCCCTATATTTGCAATTCAACGTTATTATTTTTTCTAAAATTTATGAGCGACAGGATGAAAATCTACTGCAAGAATATAGAGCAGTATATAGATATTCAGGGCGGTGAAACTTTGCTGGAGTTGGCAGAAAAGTTAAATCTTGGTTTCGAGCCCATTTGCGCGCGAGTCAACAATAAGACAGAAAACCTCAGTTACCCAGTGTTTTCGCCCAAGCAGGTGGAGTATCTCTCCAAGGAGAGCTCATCGGGTGAGCGCACCTACATTCGCTCCCTATGCATGGTGCTTTATCGCGCAGTGAGCAAGCTCTATCCTGAGGCTCGAATGATAATGTCGATGTCAATCTCCGGAGGCTACTATTGCCGCTTGCTCTCCGGAGGCAAGCCTCTGGAGATTACAGATGGGCTTGTGGAAAATCTTCGCGGGGAGATGCAGCGGCTGATTGACGCCGACCTGCCTTTCCAATACAAAGAGCGCCTTACTAAAGATGCCATAGAGATATTTCGTAAGCAAGGGCTTGACGACAAAGTGCGCTTGCTTGAGACCACTCGCCAGATCTACACTGTATATTACAAGCTCGATGGCATCTGCGACAGCTACTATGGCACTCTGGCCCCGCGCACAGGCCTGCTTAAGGTATTCAGCCTCACCAAGTACAAGGCTGGTTTTCTGCTGAGCGGTTTCGACAAGAAAAATCCTAATGTGCCCCCTCAACCCGTGACGCAGGAGAAGATGTACCAGGCCCTGCAGAACTATATAGAGTTCAACAACATTGTGGGTGTGCGCAATGTGGGCGAGCTCAACACGGCAGTGCAGCGCGATCGCTCTTCGCAACTGATTAATGTGGCAGAGGCTCTGCACAATAAGTATATAGCCAGCATTAGCGAGGAGATTACACGGCGCTATCATGAGGGAGGGGCCAGAATAGTGCTGATTGCCGGGCCCTCGAGCAGCGGCAAGACCACTACCACCATGCGCCTGGCTATTCAGCTGCTCACCAATCTGCTGCGGCCCCAGATGATTTCTCTCGACAATTATTTTGTGGATCGCAAGCACACTCCCCGCGACGAGAGCGGCGACTATGATTATGAGTCGCTCTACGCTCTGGACCTGGAGCAGTTCAACAATGATCTCAACCAAGTGCTCGCCGGCAAAGAAGTGGCCTTGCCCAGCTATAATTTCCAGACTGGCGAGCGCGAGTACAAGGGCAACACCATCAAGCTTGAAGAGGGCTCCATCCTGCTGATTGAGGGAATACATGGCCTCAATCCCGAGTTGACAGCCCATATTGAGGAGAAGATGAAGTTCCGCCTGTATGTGTCGGCTCTCACATCGCTGTCTATTGATGACCACAATTGGGTGCCCACCAGCGACAATCGTTTGCTGCGCCGCATCATCCGCGACTACAAATATCGCGGCTCCAGCGCGGAGAGCACCATCGCTCGCTGGCCAAGCGTGCGGCGTGGAGAAGAGAAATGGATATTCCCCTATCAGGAGAATGCCGATGCCACCTTCAACTCTTCGCTGCTCTTCGAGTTGGGAGTGATGAAGGACTATGCCGATGAGATACTGAGCCAAGTGCCTCGCGATGTGCCGGAGTACGGCGAAGCCTCGCGCTTGCGCACCTTCCTGAGCTATTTCCTGCCCATAGGCGAGAAGGATATCCCCAGCACCAGCCTCCTGCGCGAGTTTCTGGGCGGCTCAAGCTTCCACTATTAAAATTTTAGTGGTAAAAAACTGCCGTATTTGTGAAATTAAAAAAAAAGTGCTAACTTTGCGCTGCAAAATGGACTTGTGCCTTTTGCAGCGCATTTTTAATTAACTTATTTATTAACCATTTTAATGACTGAACAAGTAAAGACAAGCCCGATCGAGGACTTCGATTGGGAAGCCTTTGAAAAAGGCGACACCGCCGGCGAAAAGTCACGCGAGGAGCTGACCCGCACCTATGACGAGTCTCTCAACACCGTGAAAGACAAAGATGTAATCGAAGGTACCATCATCTCGCTCAACAAGCGCGAGGCTGTGGTTAACATCGGATACAAGAGCGACGGTATCATCCCTATGAGCGAATTCCGCTACAATCCTGACCTCAAGGTTGGCGACAAGGTGGAGGTTTTCATTGAGAACCAAGAAGACAAGAAGGGACAGCTCATCCTTTCACACAAGAAAGCCCGCGCAAGCCGCAGCTGGGAGCGCGTCAACGACGCCCTCAACAACGACGAGGTAATCAAGGGCTTCATCAAGTGCCGCACCAAGGGCGGCATGATCGTCGATGTATTTGGCATCGAGGCTTTCCTCCCCGGCAGCCAGATCGACGTTAAGCCAATCCGCGACTATGACGTATTCGTGGGCAAGACCATGGAATTCAAGGTAGTCAAGATCAACGAAGAGTACAAGAACGTTGTCGTTTCACACAAAGCCCTCATCGAGGAGGAGCTCGAGCAGCAAAAGCGCGAGATCATCTCGAAGCTCGAGAAGGGTCAAGTGCTGGAAGGCACCGTCAAGAACATTACCAGCTACGGCGTATTCATCGACCTGGGCGGCGTAGATGGTCTTATCCACATTACCGACCTCAGCTGGGGCCGTGTATCTCATCCCTCCGAGGTCGTTGAGCTCGACCAGAAACTCAATGTCGTTATTCTCGACTTCGACGACGAGAAGAAGCGCATAGCTCTGGGTCTGAAGCAGCTCCATCCGCATCCTTGGGATGCTCTGGATCCCAACCTCAAGGTTGGCGACCATGTAAAGGGCAAGGTTGTCGTGATGGCCGACTATGGCGCATTCCTGGAAATCGCTCCTGGTGTAGAGGGTCTGATCCATGTGTCAGAGATGTCATGGAGCCAGCATCTGCGCAGCGCTCAGGATTTCATGAAGGTTGGCGACGAGGTTGAGGCCGTAATCCTTACACTCGACCGCGAAGACCGCAAGATGAGCCTCGGTATCAAGCAGCTCAAGAGCGATCCTTGGGAGAACATTGAGACCAAGTTCCCCATCGGAAGCCGCCACACCGCCAAGGTGCGCAACTTCACCAACTTCGGCGTATTCGTCGAAATCGAAGAGGGCGTAGAGGGCTTGATCCACATCAGCGACCTGAGCTGGACCAAGAAAATCAAGCACCCCAGCGAGTTCACTCAGATTGGAGCTGATATCGATGTCGAGGTTCTTGCTATCGACAAAGACAACCGCCGCCTCAGCCTCGGCCACAAGCAGCTCGAAGAGAATCCTTGGGATGTATTCGAGGGCATCTTCACCGTGGGCTCAGTGCATGAGGGCACAATCGTGAATATGCTCGAAAAGGGCGCAGTGGTAGCTCTGCCTTATGGCGTAGAGGGCTTCGCTACTCCAAAGCATCTTGTGAAGGAAGACGGCACTACCGCACAGGTTGACGAGAAGCTTCCCTTCAAGGTAATCGAGTTCAACAAGGACAGCAAGCGCATCATCCTGAGCCACAGCCGCGTATTTGAGGATGCCAGCCGCGCCGAGAAGCGCGCTGAGAACCGCAAGGCACGCGCCGCTCGCAAGCAGGAAGAGGCTCCCGCTACAGTAAGCACAGCAGCCGAGAAGACCACCTTTGGCGACATCGAGGCTCTGGCTGCTCTCAAGGAGAAGCTCGCTGGCAAATAATCGAAAGTAACTTTGCATACATACATCGATGGAATGCGCATATCGTGAGATATGCGCATTTTTTTGGCACTTTTTGTCGCCAAGACTGCCTAAAAGTGCTAAAATAGTTTATTTTTATGACATATTGATTATTAATTACTATTTTTTCCGTAAATTTGTATTATGTTTTTCACATAATCCCAAGACATGGAAAAAATCGACAATCTTGATCGAAAAATTCTGGAAATAGTTATTCGCAATGCGCGCATCCCCAGCAAGGATGTGGCTGTGGAGTGTGGAGTGTCGCGCGCTGCTGTGCACCAGCGCATTCAGCGAATGATTGACTTAGGTGTTATCACCGGCTCCGGGTACATTGTAAATCCAAAAGAGCTCGGTTATATGACTTGCACCTACATCGGTGTGAATCTGGAGCGCGGAGCCATGTACCGCAAAGTGGTGCCTGAGTTCGACAAAATTCCGGAAGTGGTTGAGTGCCATTTCACCACAGGCCCTTACACTATGCTTATCAAGGTATATGCCCGTGACAATGAGCACCTGATGAAGCTGCTCAACGACCGGATACAGAACATTCCCGGAGTCACCGGCACCGAGACCTTGATTTCTCTCGATCAGTCGATTAACCGCACCTTGCCAGTAGAGGATAAATGAAAAATACCAGTAAAGACTATAAAGCTGATTTCAAGCGCCGCTTGGCGGAAATTAAGCGCACTCGATGGGTGCGCTTTGCAATTGTAGCCCTGATATATGTGGCTTGGGTGGCCTGGATGGGCAACTGGTGGTGGGCTTTGGGCCTGATTCTCCTGTTTGATATCTATATCACCGGATACATCCCGTTCACTTGGTGGAAAAAGAGCCAAAACAAGGGTGTGCGCACAGTGATGAGCTGGGTGGATGCCATTGTCTATGCCCTAATCCTCGTGTACTTTATTTTTGGTTTCTTAGGCCAAAACTATATGATTCCATCATCATCGCTGGAGAAAACCCTCCTGACAGGCGACTATCTGGTGGTGAATAAGATTACTTATGGACCGCGAGTGCCCATGACGCCTGTGCATTTCCCCTTGGTGCATAATAAGATGCCGATACTCAACTGTGACAGCTATCTCGATTGGCCGCAGAATGAGTATCGCCGCCTCAAAGGCCTCCGCTCAGTGGAGAATGGCGACATTGTGGTCTTCAACTTCCCGGCTGGAGACACTGTGGCCACCAAATACGAAGAGACAGCCAACTACTACGACCTGGTGCGCGCCTATGGCTGGGAGCGGGTCAACAACGATCCCGTAAATTTCGGCGAAGTGCGTTATCGCCCGGTAGATCGCCGCACTAATTATGTGAAGCGCGCTGTGGGCATTGCCGGCCAGAATATCCGCATATCAGGCGACACTATCTATATCGATGGCCAACCGCAGCCATTCCCTGAGCATGTGCAGTTCCGGTACTATTTTACCTCGCCCCGCGTCATAACCACTGAAATGGCTTATGAATATGGAATTGCTCCGGAGGATATCCAGAGCGAGAGCCGCGACAGGGCCTTGACTTTTGCCAAGTTTGTGCCGGGCTTTGATCCAAACCAATATCTATACACTGCCCCCCTCACAGCACAGATGCTTGAGGACATGAAGCGTGATGGCCTGATTTCGGCTTGCGTCAAGGCCAATGACTTTTTTATCACTGGCAATGGCGAGATGTATCCCCAGGGCTTGGGGCGCGATTGGAGCACAAGCAACTGGGGTGGCCAGCAAGGCGTGGTAATTCCGGCAAAGGGCATGACAGTGGAGCTTACTCAAGACAATTGGGATCTCTATCAGCGTTGCATCCGCAACTATGAGGGCCACCATGACGCTTATTTCAAAGATGGCGTGGCCTATATCGATGGAAAGCCAGCCAAGGAATATACTTTTCAGATGGATTATTACTTTATGATGGGTGATAACCGCGACAATTCGCTTGACTCTCGTTTCTGGGGCTTTGTCCCTGAGGATCACATCGTGGGCACGCCCCTGTTTGTGGTTATCTCTTTTGATAAAGACCGCTCCATCTTCAATGGAGGCATCCGGTGGAACCGTGCCTTCACTGATGCCAACCCTGACAAATGACCATGACTTTTACAATATAATACTATGCGAACTTTTTTATATAAGGACGACACCGATAAGAGCTATGGCCTCACTGGCATGGTGATCTCGCTCAATGTATGGGATCAGAGCGAGATGCTTCAGGAGGTCAATCTCGACAATGGCGAGGGCGAGTCAATCACCTTCACCCCCGATTTTTATTTCAATAGCAATCCTCGCTATTCGGCCAAGTTGGCGTGGAAAGAGATGGTAGCACAGTATAAGACACTTCTTGCCTTGGTGCTTGGCAACATTGTATGCCGCAACATGGCTCAGAATCACCAATACCTGAGCGAAGATACTCGACAAGAAGTATATGATCTGGTGGCTGAAGAGGGCCGAGAGGCTTGCTCTCTGGAAAACGACGAGATAGAGAACCTCTTTGATGACACTCTTCACTATCTTGAGGGGCTGTACAGCAAGTCTCAGATGTCAACTTTCGCCCAGCGCTTCGCCGACGAACTGGTGCGCCGCCGCCACATGACTGCCAGCGACGTAAATGACCTCATACAATTCTTGCGCACGCATTGATGACCGCATTGGGGTCTTTGCGCCTCAGTACTATGGCAACATCCAGTATTACGCCTCTTTGGCGCAGTACCGCTCTGCTATAGTTGATTTGGACTTGCGCTATGACAAGCGCTTCAAGAGCGTGCACCGCTGCCAAATCATCGACACTCGCGGCCCGCTTACCCTTACTGTGCCCGTCAGTAAGAAAGTACAAAATACCAGATATGAAATGCAAAATGCTAACCGCCAACCGCTAACCGCCAACCGGTGGAGCGAGGTGACCGTTAGCAGTCAGGCCGGTTGGTGGGCTGATCACCGCGTGTCGTTGGAGTCGGCTTATGGTCGCACGCCATTTTTTGAATTTTATATCGACAGATTTTTACCCTTCCTTCAGGATCAGAACATCCCTATCACAGAGCTTGACCGGGGCATTGACACCGTAGTGCGCTCCATTCTGGGCTTGGAAACTAAGGTAAGCTATTCATTGGCAGATATTGAAGACAGCGAAAAGCCAACCGATGATTGGCGCAAGAATATTTTTCCACCGCGCCAGTGGGAGCCATATTACCAAGTAAGGGCTCAGCAATTAGGATTTCATCCCAATCTTTCTATTTTGGATTTGATATTCAATCTTGGCCCTGAAGCCATCCTATACCTTTGTAAGCAGTAACTCCTTATTTAAATGTATAAGTGATGTAGGCTTTGCTTGTGGCTGGGGCTGTGTCGGGGTTGGAGCGGGTAAAGCGATGGCGACGCACCTCGGCTGCGCATGCCTGGCGCACAGCAGTGTTGGTAGCTGCCGGAGGATTGCCTCCGTCAAAGGCCACATTGGTGACATTGCCCTCTTTATCAATAGTAAGAATCATCTTCACGCTCCCGGTGACTGTGCTCATCACGGGCGAATAGTTGGGCATGCCCCATCCTCCGCCTACTGTGCCAGTGCCAGTACCCGTTAGAGATCCCAATTGTGCATTTCCATCGGGTGAGCCATTATTGCCTTGGTCGGTATTGCTTGTAGAGTTGTTGTGTTTTCCGGTTTTGCTAAAGGCGTTTGAAATCTCTTCGTTGGCTTCGCGCTTGATGGCGTCTTCTTCAAGCTTTTTGGTATCTACTGCCGGGCCATTCTCGGGCTTGGGCTGCGATGGCGCCTGCTCTGTGGCAGTGGCTCGGGTGGGAGCATCCTCGATTGGGGCTGGGTCAGAGATTGGCTCGGGGCTTTCAGGAATCACTTCGATGAATTCCTCCTCTTCAATTACCATATCCACACCGCGCTCGGCATTGGCAGCAACCATAGCTTGAGAGAGCGGCAGATGTGTCGCCATCATCACTAAAATCGCTATGGCAACAATCGCCGCTGTGCCCACAGCCGCCCATATCCGAGCTTTATTTTCCATTTACTTCGATACTTTGGTGGCAAGCACCATCTTGATGTCGTTGCGAGCTCCCACATTTAGCACTTCCACGATTTTGCCATATCGCACAGCCTCGTCAGCGTAGATTGACACAGCCGACTGAGTAGTGTCCTGCTCAAGTGAGGTCTTCAGGTACACTGCCAATTCGTCAAGGCTCTCCATTGGCTGTGCCTCGCCCTCGGCGTAGGCTGCCGCAATATTGCCTATAGAGTCGATGTACACTCGCGTAGAGGGTTTCAGGGCTGTCTGCTCGGTGCCTTGCGGCAGGTTTATTTCCATGGCTGTTGGGAATACAAAAGTGGAAGTGGCCATGAAAAAGACCAGCAACAGGAATATGACATCGGTCATCGAAGCCATCGAGAAGGCCGCTTGTATGTTGTTCTGTCGTTTTAGCATTAGCGGGCCGGTTCGTTGAGGAGATCCATGAACTCCATTGTCTTAGCCTCCATCAGATTCATCACCTTATTGATGCGGGCTACCAAATAGTTGTAGGCGAATAGGGCGGCGATGCCCACTATAAGGCCGGCCACCGTGGTTACCAAGGCGGTGTAAATGCCTCCGGCAAAATCGCCTATAGAGGCGGCATTGCCGGCGCTTGCTATTGAGTAGAATGCTTGCACCATGCCTATTACGGTACCTAAGAATCCGAGCATAGGAGCCCCGGCAGCAGTAGTGGCAAGCCAGGCAAGTCCCTTGCTCAGAGAAGCGATTTCCAGGTTGCCAGTGTTCTCTATGGCCATCATCACATCGCTCATCGGGCGCCCTATGCGGTTGATTCCCTTGAGGATTAAGCGCGCATAAGGCGACGGGGTGGTCTTGCACAGGCGCACAGCGCTCTCCACCTCGCCCTCATGGATATAGTCGCGTATGCGCTTCATGAAAGTGTCGTCGAGCTTGGAGGCCTTGTATATTACTATTGCGCGTTCAATCAGGATATAAATGCTGATGACAGCCAGCACAGCCAGCACAATCATTATCCAGCCGCCCTCCACACACAACTGCCATATAGATAATTCCATTATAAAATATATGAGAAAGAAGAGAAAATTAAGAAAATGGCGCTTCTGTAACCAAATCTCCGAGTGGTTTGTCTCGTTAAATCAGGCATTCTTTGTATCTGCGGATGGTCTCTTTTAGGCCAAGATACAGGGCATCGCTGATGAGGGCATGGCCGATGGATACCTCGTTGAGATAAGGAAGCTTTTGCTTTAGGTAAGTGAGATTTTCCAAGCTCAGGTCATGGCCGGCATTAACTCCCAATCCACATTTATGAGCCGCCAAGCTTGCCTCCACATAGGGTGCCACTGCAGCTTCTGGGTCTTCGGGATACATGTCGGCATAAGGTTTGGTATAGAGCTCTACTCGGTCAGCCCCTGTTTTGGAAGCGAGCTTGATTTGCTGCGGGTCTGGATCTACGAAGATCGATGTGCGGATGCCGGCCTCCTTGAGCTGCTCCACAATGCTGGTGAGGAAGTCCATATTGGCAGCCACATCCCAGCCGGTGTGGCTGGTGAGATCCCCTGGGGCATCTGGCACCAGGGTCACTTGCTCAGGGCGCACTTGGAGCACCAAGCTCATGAAATCGGGGCTCGGGTAGCCTTCGATGTTGAACTCGGTGCGCACCAGCGGACGCAGAGCGAACACATCATCGTGGCGGATGTGGCGCTCATCGGGGCGGGGATGCACTGTGATGCCCTCGGCTCCGAACGCTTCACAATCTTTTGCCACCTGCTCCACATTGGGCACGTTCTCGCCGCGCGCATTGCGCAAAGTAGCTATTTTATTGATATTTACGCTTAGATGAGTCATTTCTATTTTGATGTAAAAGAAACTTTTTAAATGATTATAACGTTTGTAAATTAGGATAATTGCAGAGAAATTATTAATTTTGTACTCGCAAAATTACTCAGAATTTATTAAATGACGAAAGATTTAACATCAAAAGATAACGCAAGGTACGAAATTGGGCAGCTTTTTCCTCCTGCGCCTGACGAAAGCAATATCCTGATTGGGTGTCGCCGCAGCGATTATAGCGCTTCGCGCATATCGCACGCCGTGGAGGACTGCAATGCGCAGCTGCTCAATCTCAATGTCACTGCCTTGCCCAGCGAATTTTCTGAGTTGATTGTGGCCTTGCGAGTCAACCACCGCAATGTGGAAGCGATTTCGCGCTCTCTGGTGCGCTATGGCTTTGAGGTGCTCGATGCGCACTCAAGCAATGTGGCTGATGATGAGAGCATGCGCGCACGCGCCAACGAGGTGTTACGCTATTTGGAAGTATAATTCTATATGAAGATTGCTATCTACGGTAGTCGCCAGCAGGCTCCTTATAGTGAGCAGCTGGCTGCTTTCCTCGACATTCTGGCTCGCCAGGGAGTGGAGGTGGTGATGCATCGCAAGCTCTATGACTTGCTGCTGCATCTCATACCTACCCACTTGGCTGCTGTGCGCCAAGTGGTCAACACCCCGGACTTCACGGCCGATATAGCCCTGAGCGTAGGGGGTGATGGCACTTTCCTGCGCACGGCGCAGTGGGTGGGAGACAAGGAGATACCAATCTTGGGCATCAACACCGGTCATCTTGGCTTTCTCTCTGGGGCGAGCATTGATGAGCTGCCCGAGGTGACTACCGAATTGCTCGAAGGTCGCTATTGTACCAGCCAGCGCGCACTGCTGCATGTGTGCGCTGTGGATATCCCCGACTGGGACCTGCCGGGCTGGCCTTTTGCTTTGAATGAAGTTGCCTTCTCCAAGGAGGAAAACGCCTCGATGATAGTGGCCGAGACTCAGCTCAATGGGCACCACTTGGCTGCCTATCGGGCAGATGGCCTTTTAGTGGCCACTCCTACTGGCAGCACTGCCTACAATCTCTCAGTAGGCGGTCCTATTCTCCAGCCCGATGTGCCCGCTTGGGTGCTTTCTCCAATTGCGGCTCACAGCCTGGGTATCAGGCCATTGGTGGTTAATCAGGACTCTACTCTGGAAATCACGGTGCAGGGCCGCGCTCACAGCTGGCGCCTCACTCTCGATGGCCGAGGATACAGCCTGCCCACCGGAGCCACCGTAAAGCTTTGCAAAGCCCCATTTTCTCTCAAAATTATCACTCGCCCTACCCATGACTTCTCCTCAAACCTACGCGAAAAGCTTCGCTGGAACGAATAACCCTATGCCGGGTTCTCGAAACCACCCATCCACCCTCTATCCCACCGTCCAGCCCGTCCTGCCCGTCCTCCCTGTCCTGTCTGTCCTGTCTGTCCTGCCTGTCCTGTTTGTCCTGAAATATTAACTATTGAAAACTGAAACCTATATAGCTGTATCGGGAGATTACCACTTTGATGGTTATGGCATAGTGCATGTCACTCTCAAGGGAAATGCGCGCAGCATCCACGGGCGGTGGAAAGGCGGCCGCATCTGCCTTACTGTGCCCCCAGGCATCTCTATGACTGCAGTAGAGCAGGCCTTGGAGGATTTTCAACCTCGCTTGGCAGCCCTTAGGCCAGCAGCCATGTACCAGCTTGGCCAACGGCTGGAGTTCCCGGAGTTTTCGGTAGAAATTTCATCGCAGGGCTATCTGCCCGACAAGATTATCATGCGATATGACCATCCGCTGGCCACAGTGCAAGTGGGCTCGCGCAGCGATATTAGCGCCCACGATACAATAGTGACCATCAGCAAATTCCTCTGCCGCATAGCGCAGCGAATAGCCCCCGATGTGCTGATTTCGCAGGCGCATCAAGTGTCAGCTCGCGTGGGCAAGGCTCCGCTGCTGTGGACTATAAGCAATGGACATCGCACTCTGGGCCATTGCAGCGCTCAGGGTGTGATAGCCCTCAGCTATGCATTAGTGTTTTATCCTATTGAGTTGCGGGAATATGTGATATGTCATGAGCTGGCCCATCTCACCGAGATGAAGCATAGCGAGCGCTTCCATGCCATTTGTGATGCGTACTGCTCAGGACGCGAGGCTGAACTGTCGGCCGCTGTTCGCGCTCACTATATCCCCATAATAAAGTAGGCAAGGGGAGAGTTAATGATTGCAAAATTCATCAATAATTGTGAAATTTATAGAAATAATTCGTATCTTTGGCATCTAAATAAACCAATCTTCTAATATAATTGTCCGGTGTGACAATTACAAATCTTATTTCTAATGAAACTATTCAATATCAAGGCCATTCTGTTAGTGGCGATGGCATGTCTTGCCTTACCTATGATAGCTCAGGACGAAGACGAAGCTCCGGCTGGCAAACCCAACGTGTACATCGACTATTTCTCGCGCCCATCGGATGTGCCTTTCAAATGGGCTGAGGACTTGCGCAACAAGGTTATAGAGGGCCTTCAGTCCACTCAGCGTGTGGAAGTCATCGACGTGGACTCCAATTCCGCCTTGGCTATCGAGCAGAGCCGCCGAGAGCAGGACAATGTCACCGCCGGTGACGATATGGAGCGCCTGGCTGTAATGACCCAGGAGGGTGCCAACTATCTGATTTCTGGCACCGTAACAGCTATCAAGGCCGTATATAATCCTCCTAAGGATGGCAGCGATGCATATTATGCCGCTACCTCTCATCTTACACTCAAGGTGATAGACCCCAAGACTGGCAAGCTGGTTTCTACCAAAACAATCACTCTCGGTGACAAGATTGCACATCTCAATACAGGCAGCAGTGCTGATGAAGCAGTAGCTAAAGCCAACAATAATGTAAAGGGTGAAATCAAGCGCTATGTTGACGAGGTATTTAAAGTCAAGGGTCAAATCCTTGAGGTTGACGAGCAAAAGAAGGGCGAAGCAAAATATGTGTTCATTAGCGTAGGCTCTGACCAAGGCATAATCAAAGGAGTGAATTTCACCGCGTATATCGAGCGCGAAGTGGCTGGCCGTCAGTCAAAGAAAACCATTGGCGAGCTTAAGGTTGAGGATGTGCAAGGTGGTGATCTCACTCGCTGCGAGGTAAAAAAAGGCGGCAAGGAGATTATGGAAGCTATCAATGCCGGCCAGACGGTTAAGGTAGAAGTTAAGCCAAAGGGACCCAAGATTTGGGAACAAATATAAACCCGTATGATAAAAATATTTTCTATAATAGGAACATTGATTCTGGGCGCTTCGGCAGTGAGCGCTCAGAATTATTCTAATGATGTGACCCTGATTTCCGATGATGGCAACACCATCACCTTGGAGGTCACCGCAAGCGCCGACAAGAAAAAGGATGCTGAGGTGCTGGCTACAAAGAGCGCATTCAACACTCTATTCCACAATGGTATCGACGGCCTCAAAGGTGGCAAGCCTATCTTTGCCAGCGAAAAGAAGGACTATGATTATCGCTTCTTCACCGAGGCGCGCTATTTCAATTTCATATCAGGCGAGGCGAAAACCATCAACACCAAAAAGTACAACAACAAGCAGCACGCCACCGTGCGCCTTACCATTGGCTTGAAGCAGCTGCTCAATGACCTGGAGCGCAACAAAGTGGTAATCAATCCCAATTGGCAGAACCAAAAGGAGGTGGCTGCTACGGCAGCTCTCAACCCCACAATCGTGGTGGTGCCTTACGCTCCCAATGGGGCAGATGACTTTGAATCGATGCGCAAGATTATCGACAGCAGTGATTTCACCAAGCAGCTCGTCAATGCTGTCAGCGCTGAGTTCTCTAAGCATGGATATAAGACACGCGACTTTGTGGCTATGCTGCAGAACTCCAAGACCTCCGGCCTGCTGCAGGACGGCACCCAGAGCGATCTTGCCACAAAGGTGGTGCAGCAGCTCCCTGGCGACATCGTGGTCACCGTGGACGGCTCTGTAAGCATCAATGCAAAGGGCCAGGGCGAGTGCGCTGTGGGCATCAGAGCAGTGGAGCGCCAGACCGCTGGCAACTTAGCTGCCGCTTCATTCAATAGCGGCCTGTTCAATACCAGCGATTCTCTGGCCCTTTCTGGCTATGCTCTGAAGAAGATCACCAGCTCGTTCTTCTCCGATCTCTCCAACGCGTTCGACAAGATTGTGCAAGATGGCCGCGAGGTGGTGCTGGAGCTCACCCTCAGCTCATCAATAGATGATTGGGACTTCGAGCAGGACTCGCCCGTGAGTGGCAGCCATTTCATGACCACTTTCGACGAGTGGTTGCGCGCCAATGCTCACCACGGGGTATATGACATGAGCAACAACACCGAGAAATACATCCACGCCACTCTGAATGTGCCTCTATGGGATATGCAGAATGATCGGTCCTACACCCTGTCGAATTTCAGCCGTGACCTGAAGAAATTCTTCAAGTCACAGCTTGGAGATGACTATTCAGCCAAGGTCACTTCCATGGGCCAGCGCCTTAATGTTGTGATTGAATAAAAACTTACTTTCGCACCTATTTAGTCATGAAACGTTTTACCCTGCTTGCGCTTTCGCTCTTATGCTTGGCTTGCGCTTGGGCTCAGAGCAATATCTTCTTCTCTTTGAAGCCAGTACAAGCCTCATCCACCATGAGCGAGGAAGTGGCAAATGCCCTTAACACTCGGGTGCGCCAAATCCTCAATCGCAACAGCGCAGCTGCCGCCGACATGTACAATCCTTTCATGGTAGAGCCTATTCTTTCGATTGTGGACATCAGTTCTACTCAGGGCTTAATCCAGAATGTGACTCTGGCAAAGGGCGAGCTCACTCTGATTGCGCTCAACGCCTACGATGGAGCTGAATACTATAGCAAGACAATCAACATCAGCGCCGAGGTCACCTCTGGCGACCGGGAAAAGGCAATGTTGGCTCTGGTCAACGGCATCAAGCTCACCGACTCGCAGTGGACACGATTTATACGAGTATCCCGCGAGAAGATTGCCCAGTATTTCACAGAGAACTGCTCGGCCATTATCCAGCGCTCAGAGACCATGATAGCCCTAAAGCAATATCAGGAGGCTGTCAACTATCTCCAGGCTGTGCCGTCGGTGGCCCCGTGCTTCTCTGATGCACAGGAGCTGATCAAGGGCATCTCCTCCGGCAATGACAAACAGCCGGAGACTGTCCCGGAGACTGCTCCCGAGCCACAGCCCGAACCCGAACCGGAAGCTGTCTCCGAGCCAGAGCCGGTAGCCGAGGCTGCTCCACAGGCAGCCGCTCCACAGTGCGAGATTACCATTTCTTCGCCCAACTGGAGCTTCAAGGTGCTGAGCTGCACTGGCGACTGGTCGCGCCGCATGATCACCATCACCGTAAAGATAGAAAATATATCTTCGCAGAACCGCACCTCTTGGCTGACCTTCAGCAAGGCCTTCACCCCGGATGGCGTACAGCTGGGCAATTTGGGCCTGATCAATGGCAGCAGGCAAGAGTTCCCGTCCAAGCTGGCGGTGAAGCGACAGTTCACCATCGAAAAGCTCAGTGAAATGATCAGCGAGCTTGCTTATGCCCAGATAATTATCAACGACAGTGTAAGTGTGCAGCAAGTGCAAGTGGAGATTCGCAACCTTAAAATCGATTGGCAATGACAAAAAGAATATTATTTCTGCTCTGCTGCGTGTTGGCGGCTGCCATCTCCGGTGTGAATGCTGAGGAGAAAGTAGTGCAAAAGAGCTCCAAAAAGGTGCCTGGCTGGATGACCTCCCACCCCGAGGGCTATCTTATCGTGACCGTGGATGCTCCCACTATTGCCAAGGCCCAAGAACTGGCTATGGAGCAGGTGCGCCGGCGCATCATTGAGTCGGTGGCTACCAACATCACCTCCACCGTAAGGACTGAGGACACCCAGACCACAATCAATGGCAATGTGGATTCGAGTGAGAAATTTGAGTCAATCTCCAAGGTAACAGCTGCCAATCTGCCCTTTATCAAAGATATCTCTGAGACAAAAATCGAAGATATATATTGGGAGAAACTTCAGAATAAGCAGACAAAGCGCGAGTCTTACACTTATTCCATCAAGTATCCATTCTCACGCAGCGAGCTTAAGCAGCTGCAAGCTGAGTTCGATGCCCTCGAGAGCGACAAGACAAGCCAGCTGAAAGCTTTGGAGGCCAATATTGGCTCTGTGAGCTCGGCCTCGGAAATCAAGGAGGCGGTAGGCAAGCTCGATGAGCTATCCACATTCTTCTTCGATGATACCCGGCTCAAGCAGTGCGAGACACTGCGCGCTCGCTACAACTCGCTGTATGCCGATATCAACATGACATGGCGCAAGCTCGATGGCGACAACCGCTATCTGATTTACTTCACGCTTCAGGGCCGGGCTTTCCAGGTAACCACAGTGCCAAAAGTCACATCTGAGTGTGCCAGCCAAATCCAGGTAAAGGCTTGCGACCAAGGATTTATCGTGACCTGCGACACACAGGATTGCCTCCCCGATGAGGAGAACACTCTGGAAGCCACAGTCCGCATCAATGGAAAATCCAAGAAATGCACCATCAACCTCAACTAACGAAACGAATTACAAACATAAGTAGAAATAAAAATGAGAAAGCTTTTAATTACTCTTTCCCTTCTTCTTGCGATGGGTACGATGCAATGCTTTGCAGAGCTTGGTCAGAAGACTGATGCCAAAGAAATCCGCAAAGAGCGTATCGAAATCCAAAAGATGAAGACAAAAGATCTCAACAAGGAGGTCTCAAAGCTTGTGGACAAAGAAGCTTTGCGCCTTACAAGCGCCGGTTGGCGTTCCAAGGGCGGTGACGGCGCTCTGAAAAGCGACATCGAAAACGCCTACACTGTCCAATTCGATTATGATTCTGACCTTTTCCCGCGCTTCATTGTGGCTGAGGGCACAGCTATGGGCAGAGACTATGACTTAGCTCGCGAAAGAGCTATCTCGCAGGCCCAGAACAACCTGGCAGATGCCGTGCAGCGCGAGCTAAAGACTATGCTGGAGTTTGCCGAGGCTGAGAAGAAAATCAAGCCCAAGGACACAAAGGTGATGCGCGCCAGCCTGGTGACTATCATGAAGGATCTCTCTGAGAGCATCCAGGAGGCCCAAGTGCTCTTCGAGCTCAGCGGAGCCCAGGGCAACAACAATGAGATTTTCGTAAAGGTTGCTGCCCCCGGCAATAACCTGGTGGAGAGAGCTCGCGAACTGGTGCGTGTAAATCTGCGCAGCAAGGGCGAGACCTATTTGGCCGATCGCGTGAGCACAGTGTTCAACTGGCGCGAAGCCACAAAGGCTGACAAAGTAAAATAAACACACATAATTAAAAGACAATGAAAAATCCTTCAAAGTTCTTACTCCGCTTGGCAGCCCTGGCACTTTGCCTTAGCTTTAGTGTAAGCTCTAATGCTCAATTGCTTAGAGGTCTGAAAATATTCGGTGAAACTCTTAGCGCTTACACCTACAATAAATACAATAAATCCTGGAACTATGCCGGTGATGAGTCAATGGGTACGGCTCGCCTGTTCATGGCTTATTCTCAGGTCAACAACAAATATGAGGACGACAACCTCCGCGCTGAGCTTATAGGAAGCTCGCTCTATGTGTGGAACAAGACCGACAAGCCCCTGTATATCGACAATCGCAGCTCATTCATGTACCTCAACGATCGCGATGTCTGCTTCTATATCGGCACAGAGCGCAAGAGCGGCGATGTCACCTACATCGAGCAGGAAGTAAAGGCTATTGCTCCTAAGGCTAACAAGGTGCTCGTAAAGAACTTCACCAACCCTTACGGTGGTATCAAATTGTCCGCTCAGAGTGCCAACCTTTCTGATGAAACCATTGAGTACATGGGATACATCGAGTCGCTTCGCTCTGACCTGGCCAATGCTCCTGACAAGACCTCAAGCTCCACCCACTTTGAGCAAGATGAGTCGATCCTTACAGTAAAGGCAGCTCTCAATTATGCTATCGACCCCAAGCTGGAGAACCCTATATCATTCATGGTATCCACATGGGTGAGCGATATGATCCTGTCAAAGGTGTACTATGATCGCCGCAACAACGACCAGAAGAAGTCCAACTCCGTGAGCGTGCGCGGTCGCGCTAAAGAGGTGCTTTATGTGTTTGCAGAGGCTCCCTTTGAGTATGAAGAGGACAATTCCCCCATTGAGCACGCTCAGATAAGCTTCGGCAAGGGCAACTTTACCACCTCATACTTCAATGTCGATAGCGAAGCGCTCTCATCAGTGCTTGACAAGGATGGCTACGGCGATGTGTCCAGCGCAAAGCGCACCAATGCCACATTCGTGTGGGAGGGCCACAGCAGCGATTACGAGACATCGGTTTACGACCTTATCCTCAAGTGCCGCCTGGCCGATGGCGAGTCGCTCAAAGATGCTGAAAAAGCCGCTAAGAAGCAGGCCAAAGAGAATGTAAAGCAACAAACAATCAAGAAATAATCAATGAACTTAAAAGGTTTTCTGACGGTCTTGTTCGCAGCCGCTGCTGTAGCAGCTCAGGCCCAAATTTTGGATAAGTATGTGACCATTGGCACTCAGATGCTCGATGAAGGCGAGGTAGGCGTGGCTTACCAGAGCCTCTCCGAGGGAGAGCGTGTGAATAATATCAATACTCGATATTATCTGGGCATGTGCTGCGCCAACGGCTGGGGCTGCGAACAAGACCTCCAAAAAGCCTTTTCTTTCTATCGTAAATCAGCAGAGAGCGGCAACGACGACGCCAAGGTAGCCACAGCTCTGATGCTGGCTCGCGGCCAGGGTGTTGCCGCTAATCCTGCCAAAGTAAAATATTGGGTAGAAAAGCTGCTGATGTCGCATAAGCCTCAGGGCTATTTCCTCAAAGGAGTGCTGCAGATTGAGGGCTTAGTGTATAAGCAGGATGCGGCCAGCGGGGCTGAGCAAGTACAGAAGGCGGTAGATGCCGGCCTCCCTGATGCGTGCGTGTATTTGGCGTTTGCTCTCCGTGATAGCAACCCTACACAGGGTGCCAGCCTGATTGATAAGGCATGCGCCCTTGCCAATAACAGCTATATATACCTTGACCGCAAAGGGGAATATCTGCTTGCTTTGGGTCAGAAATCGCAGGCGCGCGATTTGTGGCAGCAGATGATTACCGCCTCGCCTGCCTATGGCATGGAGTTCAATTCTACCTTTGCCAATGCCATGCGCGCATCCTATCCGCTGAGCAGCGCACTCAAATCCGAGTACAATGCCTCGCGCGATGAAAAATATGCCATGATCGATGGCGAAGCCCCAGCAGTAGTTCAGACTAAAGCGGTGGCTCAGCAGCCTGCCGCCAAGCAGACTAAGCCCGAGTCCCAACGCACATATTACACTCCTACCGTTTCTTCTACGCCAATAGTGGTGGAGGACAAGCAATCCACTCCCAGTAAGGCTGCTGGTGATGGCGCAAAGATGGTTGCTGAGTCGGATGTGGATATGAATATACCTCAGGGAGGGGCTCAAAATGACAATTGGTTTGCTGTGATTATCGGCAATGAGAATTATCAGGATGTAGATAAGGTGCCATACGCCAATCGCGATGCTGATATTTTCGCCCAGTATTGCCAAAAGACATTGGGCTTGCCACAAAGCAATGTGCATCTGGTGAAGGATGCCACTCTCAATAATATCAAGCGTGAGCTCAACTGGTTGGGAAAAATTGGAGAGGCTTACGGCTCCGATGCCAACGTAATTTTCTATTATGCTGGCCATGGCATACCCGATGAGAGCACAAAGCAGTCATATCTGCTGCCAGTAGATGGTTTTGGCACAGATGTCACCACGGGCTATCCCTTGACCGATCTTTACGATCAATTGGGTGCGCTCACGGCCAAGTCGGTGCTGGTGATGCTTGACGCTTGCTTCAGCGGAGCCTCACGCTCTGGCAATATGGTGGCGCAGGCTCGCGGCGTGGCTATAGAGCCCAAGGAAACAAAGGCCAAGGGGAATATGGTGGTGCTTTCAGCCACACAGAAAGATGAGACAGCCTATCCTCTGGAGGAAGAGGGTCATGGCCTATTCACTTATTACCTATTGAAAAAGCTTCAGCAAAGCCGTGGCAACACCACTCTGGGCGAATTGAGTGATTACATCACCGACAATGTGAAGAAAAAGTCCATTGTGGTCAACGGCAAATCCCAGACCCCCACCGTCGTGCCCTCCCCCACCTTGCAAGACTGGCGCACCCGTAGCCTCAAATAACCTCCCCCCCCACCCCCGAAGTGCCCTACGGGCACGACTAACCCTCCCCCCTGATAGAGAAATAAAGTTAAAAAACCTTAATTTGGATACCATATTGGTACTTTATTAGATTTCAATTGTTAACTTTGCGGAGACTCTCACAAACATGGTGAATTATTACCATGGGGAAGGAGAAAGAAAAGATATGGAAGTCATCTCCGCTCGGGAATTTAGAAGCAACCAGAGCAAATATCTGCGAAGAGCGCGGCAAGGGCAGTCAGTGATACTCACATCTCGTGAAGGAAGTTTTAAGATAACTCCAATTGAGGACAAGGATATCTTAGTGACAAATGAAATATTGTCAGCTCTGGATGAGGTAAAAGCACATCTTCAGGGTCAAGTTCAGCTACCTAATGCCAAAGATATAGTATTCTGATGATCATAATTCCCACCACCCATTTCTTGGCAAGCGCTAAATCTTTGGCCAAGAAATATCGCAGCTTTAATTCTGACTATCAAATTTTTTTGAAAGAGATTGAAGAAAATCCTAATCTTGGAGATGATTTGGGGAGTAATTTAAGGAAAATCCGAGTTGCCATTTCTTCAAAGGGCAAGGGCAAATCAGGGGGTGCCAGATTTATAATCTTTGATGCCATTGCCGTGGCCGATACAATATACCTTATTTATGCCTACGACAAAAGTCAGGCATCCAACATCAAAATCAATGTCATAAAAGACTATCTTCATGATTTAGGTTTAGATTCAATGACCACCCTTCCCAAATAAACACACTCACTGTCGGCTTCGTGCCCTGCGGGCACGCCCCAGAATCTATTAACTTCGCAATTTATCCAGCAGCGTAGTGCTCTACGGCCACGACTATCCCTCCGCCCTGATTTGTAAGCTGTCAATTACTATATCGAGTTTCTCAAGCCTTAAGTGCCTTCCAGGCACTTAAGGCTTGCGAAACTTGGTTTACTAATTATTTAATGCTCTTCAGAAAAATTCTTACGCCAGTAATAAAGATAAATTGATTTTTTTAAGCCACTATTAGTGATCCGATTTGGAAAATTTCTTGAAAATGTGTAATTTTGTAAATCTGTTAGTTTTGGAAACGTGAATAGGACTTGAAATCGTGGAAATCTCATAATATTAAAGTCTTGAAAACGTGATTATATCTTAAAAAAGTGAAGCATCCTATATTATGAAACGTAAAGTTTATGACCAATTGATTAGATGGAAAGCGATATAGCATCACCTCACTTTTGAAGGCAAAAAAGAAGTATGGGCAGCAAATGAATAAGGCCATAGTGCTGCATCCCGATAATATGCAGATCATTAATGAGATAATATATCTACCCCTCTATATGGCTGGCTGCCTATAAATTTTTCGGTTCTTCCCTTGAATTTCGTATTTTGTATTTTATAAAGTTCCTACTTTAATTCAAAATAGTTAGAGCGGTTGAAGTCTCGGGATTCGTGCAGTATCCGCACCACAAAAATCTCATCCTGTGACGTAATAAGATAAAAGATAATATGGCTTTTCGCTTTATAACCCCTTAGTCCTTCTTTCACAAAAGAATAATCCTTGCCAAAAAGCATAGGATTCTCCATGATAAAACCAATGGAAGAAATCAGCATCCCATAATAGCCGTCTGCCTGGCTTTCTGACCAATGGTCAAGTGTGTACACCCAGATATCCTCCAAATCTTGGACCGCCTTAGAGGAGAGTAGATATTTACCCATGATGTTTTCTCTTAAGATTGGCAAGATGGGCTACCGGATCAAAGTCACTGGCCACACCGCTCTCAATGCCCTCATCAATGTGGTGTCGCAGGGATGCGAGCCGCTCCTCATGCTCTTCCAGCAGTCGCAGGCCGCACCTCACCAATTCGCTGATATTGTTATAACGCCCTTCTTGCACCAAGCGCTTTACATACGCATCATAATATTCGCCAAGGGCCACAGAGGTAGTTTTCATATCTTCAAAAGTTTCACACGCAAAGTTACCAATATTTAATAACACTAACAAATCTTTTCCCCAGAAAGTTGAGCATCATAGGCAAAATTCTAAATTAATCAAGATTCTCCTACTTTGCATTTTGCACTTCCGCCTAAGTATTTCGTACTTTGTAGTTTGTACTTTGTACTTCCGCCTAAGTATTTCGTACTTTGCATTTTGTACTTCCGCCTAAGTATTTCGTACTTTGTATTTTGTATTTGACACCATCGGAGTGCCCGACGGGCACGATGTGAGCGTAACCGGGTATGAGCGCAGCGAGTGCCCGGATTATGTAGTGCATCCTCCCACCCAGAGTGCCCGAAGGGCACGACTAAGCATCAGCCCAGATTAGCATTGCATCTTCAATGTCTACTTTTCGTGGGGCACTGCACAAGAATTCTAAGGGTTTGTGAAAAGTGTATTTTTTTCGTATTATTTTTTGTGAAAAGTGTAAATTTCTTTGTGTATTTTTTGTGAAAAGTGTAAATTTTCATTGTAATACCCTCAGTACCTTACCTTTCTGAAATTCCTTAGAGAAGCCAAGAAATACCGATTCATAGCCAGCGGCAGCCTATTGGGTATCGCCTTACGCCATACTGTCTCTATCCCGGTTGGAAGCATTGTTCGTAAAAAGATGTATCCATTAGATTTCGAAGAGTTTCTGATGGCAAATGGAGTGGGAGAAGTGGATTTTCTTATCGATGATTATGATACCCTCTCTACCATGCCAATAGAGGTAAAGTCGGGCAAGGACTATACTGTGCATAGTGCGCTCGATCGTTTGCTCTCAATTTCCGATTATGGCATCAAAAGCGCCATAGTCTTTTCCAATGACAGGAATGTCAGGCAAGAAGGGTGCATCCTATATCTGCCCATCTACTATGTGATGTTTCTTGACAACACGATAGCCAACCCCGCCTCCCCCATTTACTTCTAAGGCAACTCTCCAGAGGTCACCTATCCCATTTACCTCCCACTGCTTACTTTGTATTTCGCACTTCCGCCTAAGTATTTCGTACTTCGTACTTTGTATTTCGCACTTCCACCTAAGTATTTCGTACTTCGTACTTTGTATTTTGTAATTTTGCACTTCCTACTAAGTATTTCGTATTTTGTATTTTGTATTTGACACCATCGGAGTGCCCGACGGGCACGATGTGAGCGTAACCGGGTATGAGCGCAGCGAGTGCCCGGATTATGCAGTGCATCCTCCCACCCAGAGTGCCCGAAGGGCACGACTAAGCATCATCCCAGATTAGCACTTCGTCTCTTGGATTTTGTACTTCGTCTCTTGTATTTTGCACTTCGTCTCTTGTATTTTGTACTTCATATATCCTATTCCATTGTAACTTTGTATTTTGTATTTTGCACTATCGGAGTGCCCAACGGGCACGATGTGAGCGTAACCGGGTATGAGCGCAGCGAGTGCCCGGATAATGTAGTGCATCCTCCCACCCAGAGTGCCCGAAGGACACGACTAAGCATCATCCCAGATTAGCACTTCGTCTCTTGGATTAGCACTTCGTCTCTTGGATTTTGTACTTCATATCCTTTTCCCTTGTAACTTTGTTCTTTGCATTTCGCACTTCCACCTAAGTATTTCGTACTTTGTACTTGTATTTTGCACTTCCGCCTCAGTATTTCGTATTTCGTATTTTGTAATTTGCACTTCCGCCTAAGTATTTCGTACTTTGTACTTTGTATTTTGTACCATCGGAGTGCCCGACGGGCACGATGTGAGCGTAACCGGGTATGAGCGTAGCGAGTGCCCGGATTATGCAGTGCATCCTCTCTACCCAGAGTGCCCTACGGGCACGACTAAGCATCATCCCAGATTAGCACTTCGTCTCTTGTATTTTGTACTTCGTCTCTTGTATTTTGTACTTCGTCTCTTGTATTTTGTACTTCGTCTCTTGTATTTTGTACTTCATATATCCTATTCCCTTGTAACTTTGTTCTTTGTATTTTGCACCATCGTCTAAGTATTTCGTACTTTGTACTTTGTATTTTGTACCATCGGAGTGCCCGACGGGCACGATGTGAGCGTAACCGGGTATGAGCGCAGCGAGTGCCCGGATTATGCAGTGCATCCTCTCCACCCAGAGTGCCCGAAGGGCACGACTAAGCATCAGCCCAGATTAGCACTTCGTATTTTTAAAGTGTGTTAAAGCCACGTTTCCTAATGTTTTAATGTTAAAAACATAACAATTAGCATAAATTAACGTTTCAGGGGGGTAAATGTGAAAAAATGTGTAATTTTGTCCCCAAACTAATTTGGAAAAAGTAATAGGTGATTTCTTATTGACCCATTGATTCCTAAGACTTGCCCTTTAGGAGTATGTTCCATCATTAGAATTGCCTAAAATCAATATCATAAAAATAGTCAATTACCCGAATAAAAACAGTAAGTCACCATCATGAGCACCAAAAAATGTCCCTATTGTGGCGAAGAAACAGGTCCTTAATATCTATAGAGACAAAAATCAGTTAAAATATATTTCTAAGAATAATACAGTTTGATTATGAAAAAAATAGTTTCTATTGTGCTTGCTTCTCTTCTCTTTGGTGGACAAGCTACTTATGCCCAATCTCTTTCTTTAGGTAAGAAAGAGAATGGTGCTTTATTATGCATCAATGGCTCAGACACCACCAAGGTTGTCTTAGAAGATGCAATAATCGCATATAGTTCAGATACGAAAACTGATGTCAAAAAAGAAGGTAAACCATCATTATGGAAGAAAGTCAAAAAAACGGCTAATGTGACTTCGGTCATAGGAGCTGGAGTTGTGGGTTTAGGAAGCTTAGGTAATTCTATGGGTGCCATTTCTGCTGGTGCAAACGTAGCCACCAAAGCAGCATCTGTTGGCCAAGTTGCAGGAGCTGCCGATGTGATAAGTGGGGGAAGTGGTGAAACAAAAAAAGTTAAGCTAACCACCAGAGGAGGTTATTCACTTAAAGGCGAAAACTCGAAGTGTAAAGGCATCAAATCTGAGAAATACGGACTTTTAGTAAAAGCACCTGAAGGTTATACTGAAGGATTCGCCGATAGCTTGATATATAGTGTTATAAAATATGTACCCGAAAAAAAGAAACGCTTTAGGGAGTTTGCTGTAACTACATATGAGGATGGCAGTATGGAGAAGGAATTTAATTATTCATATACAGATTTTGTGGCGATTCCCAAAGATTATAAAGATGGATTAATTTTATTGGAGATAGATCTTGAGCCAGGAGAGTATTCCGTAAATTATATTCTGAGCAGATTACCAGATGGAACCTTGCGTACCATGACTTTCAGTATCCCAGAATAATTTTAGTTTTACTCAATAATTAACGTTGTACTACATCAGAAGTTTCTTTGTGGAAACTGGTGTCGGAAGAGTATCCATGATTACACAGATTCTATCAACAATTTTGAAACTTAATGCCCTTAAGGGCAGAAAATATCAACAATTTTGAAACTTATACCAAAAATTACGTTTATGAAAAATTTTCTACTCATCCTATTTATGGTGCTAGGCCTCAATACCTATGCTCATGATTTTGAAGTGGACGGGATATGTTATGTCGTAAATAACATTTCTGATCTCACATGTTATGTATCATCCCGTAATGGCCAACAAAACTCTTACTCAGGAGATATAGTAATACCTGCCTCAGTGTCATATAACGAACGTACCTTTTCTGTAACAGGTATCTCTGCATCTGCGTTTCTAAATTGTAAGGAGTTGACCTCCATTCAGCTTCCCCAATCATTATTAGTTTTGGGATCTAGTTCATTTGAAGGATGTGAGGGTTTGGAAGAAATTTTGCTACCCACTTCATTAACTAGTATGGGGAGTTGGGTATTTTACAAATGTACAAATTTAAAAGAATTGACTATTCCATCTTCTGTATTAGAGGTGGGACAGGATATGGTTTACGGATGTTATCATCTAAACAAGCTAATAATTGAGGATAGTGAAGAACCTCTTAAACAGAGGCATATGGCAAATAATGCTGCTATAATGTATGTATATATCGGACGACCGCTTACATATGGCGAAGGGTTAATTAGTGTTATATCTGCCCCTTTTTGGAATAGTGCTGTAAAAGAGATAAAAATTGGTGAAAATCTAACCCAACTATGGTATTATGGGTTTGCTGGCTGTATATATTTGGCTTCAGTGGACATTCCGGATAATATAGAATCTCTACCAACTGATACTTTCAATAGTTGTGACTATCTTAAAAATATCATCTTAGGGAAAGGGATCACAGAGATAGGAGCATATTCATTCTCAGGCTGTGATTCTCTCGAAGAGATATATTGTAAATCAGAAACGCCACCAGTACTAGATAGGCCTGGCTTCTCTAATGACAACTATTTGAATTGTATCGTATATGTACCCACAGGGAGTTTAGAAGCGTATAAAGAAGCACCTTATTGGCAAGATTTTTTACTTAAAGAGTGGGAACCAGCAGGTATTTCTAGTGTGTTAAATGATGGAATGGATAATAACAACACTATTTACCGAGTGAATGGTACAAAGGTCGCTGATAAGGACAACCTAACCCCGGGCTTCTACATCATCAATGGCAAGAAAGTCTTGGTTCGTTAATTAGTACCGGGTGAAGTTAACCCCCAGTTTTTAATATCATATCCAATAGAAGACAAATTTTGAAGACCAATATCAAGAGATGTCTTCTATTGGATTTACATAACTTTACTTACAAGGAGGTGCCAACTTAGCTGTTTAATTCTTGAGATACCAAAAGGCTGATTCTTCAGCCTTTTGATTTTTCCCTTTGAAAATTCATTAATCTTGTTTACCTTTGTGGTGATACTACGATAGGTGTATGACAAGCAATTAAAAAACTAACTTAAATTTAATCGATATGAAGACAGGTGCGAAGAGGCTTGGGGTCGCAGCGATGGCCGGAGCCTGGGTGATAGCTTCGGGCTGGGAGGCTGCCGCTAAGGAGCTCGGACCGGAGCAGGCTCTCCAAAGGGCCACAAGGGCGCTGGAAACAGCAGCGCAGGTAAATGCTGCCCAAACAAGTAGAGCCTTGAAGGCTGTATCGAGGCTAAAAAGCGACTTGCAGCTGGTGACCCAAGACCAGCAGTCGGCCCCGGCTTACTATATATTTGCCTCGGAGGGCGAGGAGGGCTATTTGGTGGTGGCCGGCGATGACTGTGCTGCCCCTCTGTTGGGCTATAGCACAAGCGGAGAGCTCGATTCTGACAACATCCCGCCGGCTATGCAAGCCTGGCTCGATGAATATGCAAGCCAGATATCCTATGCTCGGTCGAGAGCTGATGAATCAGCATATGTGGCTGCTAACATATTGGAGGGCAAGGCTTCAATTGCGCCACTGATGACCACAAAGTGGGACCAGCGGGATCCTTTCAATGACCTGTGCTCAGAAATGTCGGGGAAGACTGTGGTGACAGGCTGCGTGGCCACAGCCATGGCTCAGGTGATGAAATATCACAACTATCCCGAAAATGGCACTCAGATTGAAACCTATGAGTACAACGGCGTGACCTATACCGCCGACCTTACCCAGAGCTACTATGACTGGGCCTCTATGCTCGATGACTATTCTAAGGGTTACACTGCCACCGAGGCTGCCGCGGTGGCCAAGCTGATGTACGATTGCGGAGTGGCTGTGCGCATGCAGTATGACGAGAATGCCAGTGGAGCTTACTTTGTGAATGTGTTTACCTCTCTGCCTATCGATTTCGGTTATGACCAGAATATTTTCCAAGCCGACCGCAATTATCATGGTCAAGAGGATTGGAATGAGCTGGTGTATGATCAGCTTAGCTATGTGGGACCAGTGATTATCTCTGCCTCTACTGATGCCGGATCGGGCCATTCCTTTGTGTGCGATGGCTACGACACTGGTGGCTATTTCCATATCAACTGGGGCTGGGGTGGCAGCTACGATGGTTACTTCTTGCTGGATGCCCTTAGTCCAGAAGGCTATGGCACCGGCGGTGCGCATGGGACCTACAACAATAATGTCAGTCTTCTGGGAGGCATCCAGCCCCCAAACGGTGAATATAAGAGATGGGAGGTTACAGCTAACTCAATGCAAGTGTATGAGGGCGAATATGCCAAGGGAAGCACCGTGACAGTCGATATAAACTATTTGTATAACAAGACCTATTCTAATGTGAATTTGTGGCCTGGCTTGAAAATTACAAACACAGAAACCGGCGAAACCACTTGGCTGGAATTTAACATTTTTACGCCAATTACTGATGGCGAGGCTTATTACACCCTTAGACCCAATAGCTCTCTAAGTATTCCTTTCTATCTGACACTGCCCGAAGGTTTGCAAGATGGGAATTATAGCGTGGCTCTCGCTTACAAAAATTATGACACCTTGGATTGGCACGACGTGGCTGTGGAAGTGGGGAACGCTAATGGATTCGCCATGGCTGTCTCAGGAGACACTGTCACTCTCTCCAACTTATCTTCAAGGGCTAAATTGTCTTGCAGCTACTTTTCAGCTGATGACAGCTTTATATGGGGAGGCGATTTCAACATCGACTGCGAATTGGTCAACCAAGGCGATACAGAGTTCTTGGGCAATGTGCGCGCTGCTATTTATCAGGGCGACGATCTTTATGGCAAATCATCATCCTTTGTTGTAGATTTGGCCCCGGGAGAGAGCAAGCATTTGGCACAGCCCGTGGAATTCTGCTATGAGGGAGTATATGGAGTGCCCGAAGCTGGCGAATACTCTCTTAAGCTGGTTTATGAGAAGAATGGTGAAGTAGTAATCCTATGTAATGCTGGCACGGTCAAGGTAGTCGATTCGACCTCACTGCCAGATATTTCAGTTAGTTTTCTTAATGTCTTAGATGACAAGGTTTATTGGAATGGACCATTCTGGGCTTATGTAAATTTGGTCAACAACGGGGCTGCCGGCACATACAAGTACCACTTGGCCATGTATTCCACCATTGATAATGGCAGCCGTTGGCCTGCTTGGGGCGAGTTAGTGGCTACCGGCCCTGAGACTGAATTGACATTTGAAGCAGGAGAGTCAAAGAATTTGTATGGCTATGACGTGGATTTCATTCTCAACAATTCTGTCTCAGGAGAAATTCCTCCCACTGGAACCTACTATCTCACAATAGAGGATGATAATCACAAAATAGCATATAAGTATTGCCAATTTTCATTTGTGTCAGAGGAGTATGTATATCCCACAAAAATCTACATTAAGGAGGGCGATTCCTTTGAGATACCCGAGGGTGGTTATGTGACTTTTACTGTAAAGTATGAACCAGAAAATACTACCCTCCAGCAATTTCGCAGCGAGTCCCACGATGAATCTGTGGCTAAGGTGGATGGTCCTTGGATTGATGGCGTGGCAATAGGAGAAACTACTGTTACATTTTACTGGCCTTACGACAAGAATATCTCCACCACTATAAATGTAAAGGTGGTGAAGGCCCCGGTATATGTGACTAAGGTGGAGCTGGATCAAACAGAGCTGACACTCAAGCCTCAGGATCAAGTGAAGCTTACTGCCACTGTAACCCCAGCTGATGCTGATGACCCCTCTATCACTTGGAGCAGTACCAATGAGGATGTGGCTACTGTGGATGAAAATGGACTGGTCACCGCTATTGCCGATGGCAGCGCCTATATTAATGCCTCAAACGCATCAGGTTCATTCGCTCGCTGCCATGTGGTGGTGGAGACCCCCTATGTGGCCATCGAGAAGATTGAGCTTAGTCAAAGCCAAGCTGAGCTTGTGCGCGGGACCGACCTGCAGCTGACAGCTACTGTCTATCCCGAAAATGCTACAGACAAGTCAGTATATTGGCGCACTGGCAACCAAGCAGTAGCCACAGTCGATAATGGAAAAGTAACAGCAGTAGGGGCTGGCACTGCGGAGATCGTGGCCTACAATGGCGATATTAGCGCAAGCTGCGTTGTGACTGTAGTGCTCTCAGATGCGGACTATACTCTTGCGCTGAGCGATGCTGCGCTTACGCTTAAGGTGCGCGACACTTATCAACTGACTGCCGCGCTTAGTCCGCAGGACGATGATGCTGAATATTTATGGACAAGCTCCAACCCCGAGGTGGCCACGGTAGCCAACGGTTTGGTGACTGCGAAGATTGGGGGCAAGGCCACTGTGACTGTCACGGCCCGAGGCCATAGCGCATCGTGCGAGGTGACGGTGGAGAAGTTGGCGCAGTCAATCGCTTGGGATCAAGATTTCAGCGGCATCACCGAGGGCGATGAGGTTACGCTTAGCGCTTCTGCCACTTCTGGTTTGGCAGTTGCTTATGAGGTAATCCAAGGCTCGGATATTTGTGAGATTATGGGTTCTACACTCATTGTAAAGTCTCCGGGAGACATTGAAATTAAGGCTACACAGGCCGGAGATGAGGTATGGAACTCAGCAGATGCTGTGACAAAGAGCTTCAGTGCTATAGCTGGCATCGAAGGCATATCGCAGGATAAATTATCGATTACTGTGGATGGATTCACTCTAATAGTGAATGGGTTAAGCGCTGGCGAGACCTATGGGGTGTACAACTCTTTGGGCATCCTTCTCTACCGAGGGTCAGCTCCCACCTGGCAATTGCAACCGAATACAGTATATATCATCAAAGCTCGCGACAAAGTCAAAGAATTCCTAACCCGATAACCAAATACAGGGAGATGCACCAGTCGGCTGGTGCATCCCTCCCTTATTTTGCGATAAATTCCAAGACCAAATAGGTAACCTCAGCGGGATTGGTCCGCTGTTTGCCTAAAAGGCCTTGGATTTTTTATTCATATAGGGGTTAGCTAAATTACGCGTGATGACTTGTTGGGCAAGTGGACCAAACTCATAGCAGAGGAAATACAAGTACGCAGTGAACTCCTGATAGGAGGTGGCCGACGTCCAATTACCGCTTAATGCATAAATCCTTAAAAATATTTGTTTATATTCTAAAATTTCTATATATTTGCAGAAAATATGGAATAAAATGAATTTTATTGAATTTGAAAAGACATGGAGAAAGCAAGGCTTGATATGCGTCAATGAGATAAAGGCATGGAATCCAGAATTCAATACCAACAATCTCACCCGATGGCAAAAGCAAGGTTTCATACATAAGCTTAGAAAGGAATGGTATATGTTACAGGAAGCGATGTTACGACCTGAGTTTAGCCGATATGTGGCGAACAAAATATACAGTCCCTCATACATAAGTTTAGAGTACGCTCTGTGCTTTTATGATATAATTCCAGAGTCAGTGATAGATATAACATCAGTTACAGCAAAGAAGACATGTCGCATCTATACAGATATAGGGAATTTTTATTATTACACTGTAAAGCCTAGCCTTATATTTGGCTACCGACCTCTTCCTACTCCAGACAAGTTTTATTTCAACATTGCCCTTCCAGAAAAGGCCATTTTGGATTTTCTGTATCTTCACCCTCAATATCAAACAATGGGCGATATGAGGGAACTCCGATTCGACGAAAACTATATGGAGGAAGAAATTGACTTAGTCCGGCTTGAGGCATTCGCAAAAAGAATCAATTCAAAGACTTTGTACAAAAGAACTAATACATTACTAAAAGCCTATGATAGACCTGTCTTACATTAAGGAGTTTTATCCTCCGAGTATCAAGCAAGTTACTAATTTCGACAAGCACTTGCTCAAAGAATATTTGGAGCTTGCGTCATTGGAATACATTTCAAAAGAATCCGGGGATGCTGACAAATTAAGCTTTATCGGTGGCACCAACCTAAGGCTTGTCAAGGGCATAGACCGATTCTCAGAAGATTTGGATTTCGACTGTAAGGACTTAAGCGCGGAAGATTTCCGATGCCTGACGGACGGGCTAATCGCCAATTTCAGGAACATGGGCTTGAACGCTATACCTAAAGACAAGGAAAGCGATAAATTGGGTGCTTACCGTCGAAGCATACTCTTCCCTGGTATTCTGTACGATATGGGCCTGACTGGGCATAGGGAGGAGAGATTTATGCTGAAGGTTGAGGCTGAAGACCAACAGGTGAATTATCAAAAAAAGATTTCAACTATTGACAGATGCGGTTTTCATATCAACATCCCCACTCCTCCAGACGATGTTCTTCTATCAATGAAGTTGACCGCTCTGATGTCGAGAGGTAAGGGACGAGACTTCTATGACGCAATGTTCCTGATGCAGTTGACAGAGCCAAACTATGAATATCTTTCACAGAAAGCGTCGATAGAAAAACCCTCGCAACTGCGCTATAAACTATTAGAAGTATGCGATGCAACAGATTTTGAGAAAAAGTCAAAGGATTTCACTCATTTGCTGCTAAACACTGCCAAGGCTGAAATTATAAAAGATTTCCCTAATACGGTGGAAGAAGATCTGACACCGAGTTTAAAACCATAGCGTATTGACATACTCCCACTCCTTCAGGGGTGGGAGTATGTCAAAGCGTGCTCACTTTAAAAACGCCATCTTGGATTACCAAATAGGAGCTTTTGAGCAGGGCATCGCAAAGCCATAGCGCTTCATGCTCTCTGCCCTCCCAGCGCGTGCCCAAGGCTTCCAGGAGGTTGAAGCAGCCTTTCACGCATGGTGTGTGGCCTACCACTTGATGGCTGCATCGTGCCTGAAGGCGGCATGTTCGTTGTACTTCACATATCCCAGCTGGTTGGTGAGCATCCGGGTGTTGCCTATAAGTTGATCAGCTCCACCGTTGTAATGGGTATGGCCGAAAATCCAGCAGTCAATATCGCTGCCCTCTATCATAGCGTCCAGGTTGGCACAGAATGCCGAATTGATTTGGCTGTCAGGATGTCGGGGATCCACGAATCGGAAGGTGGGACAATGGTGGCTCACCACAATCTTGCGCTTGGCATCGGAGGCTGCCAAGGCCTTTTTAAGCCAATCCAGGCAAATAGCATGCACCTTGGCATAATCAGCGGCACAAAAGCCCCGCTCTTCGTACACTATGCGGTAACAATCGTTCAAGCCGCCTTGCACTGTACTCCGCTGCTCTGGAGTCACAGGCGACCACAAGGTAGAGAAGAAGATTTCCGCATCTCCAACTTTGATCGACTGATTGTTGAGGTATCGCACGTTATCGCGCAAGGGCAGCTCCCATCCCTCCAAAGTATCGGCCAGATCCACACATTCGTAATACTCGTGATTGCCGGGGATGATGTAGGTTTGGGTAAAATTGTGGGCACACCAATCGAAAAAAGGATGCTGAATATGATCCATAAGCCCAAGCAATCCTATGTCTCCAGCGAGCACCAAGAAGTCGCCCACTGGATTAAGAGGATACTGAGAAAGGTAATTTGCATTTGCTGAGAACTCCAAATGCAGGTCTGATGCGTATTGAATAATCATAATCTTTAAATTTCTATAATTTGCGTTAGGCTATCCTTTTTATTAAACAGGCTCTAAAAATCAAAGGACTTTTTCAAGCGACTTTTCGACAAAAGAAAGAGGGGTTAAGCAATATTTCCTTGCACAGGGTTTTCATCTTTAATGATGCTATAGAGATAAAAACTAAAAAATGGGGTTGTGGAGCCCACAGCCCCATTTTGATCAAAGGCTGTAGTGATCAAATCACTATCAGATGAACGGGTTGCTGTGTCCCTTAGCCAGACGGGATAAAAATGTCTTTTGTTGTGGCGCGCTTATTCCCAGGGGAATTTAGCGATTTTCTGGAACATCACTGCGTAAGTGTACATTCCTTCTTGGAGATCGTATATTCTCACTAGCAAATATTCATCATCGAGCGACGAAATGTCCCACCGTGCATAGGGAGAGCCATACAACGACAGGGTGATGGTATTCTTGGAAGAGTCATACTTATAGGTGCCGCTCATGGTGTATACTTCATCCTCTTGCCAGCCCCATACGAATGTGCCATCGCTCTTGAACTTCACATAGTCGCAGTCGGTGCCAGAGACATACCAACTGTCGCTTACTTCATTGCCCGAGGCATCAAGATCCATCTCGTAAAACTCTTGCCATGTGCCGATAAGGGCAGAGGGATTGCTTCCTCCGTTGGAGGGTTCATCATCATCGCTGCTGCATGATACGAATGTCAGAGACATTACTACAACCATCAAGGTGATGGCGAGATTAAAATACTTTTTCATATTTTCTTTGTTTTTTGTATTTCTGTGTCAGATGGGCTTCCACAGAAAGAGGTTAATATTAAGGTGGTTAAAGCATTAGTGGCCACTAATGATTTGATTTGCTCTAAATTCTAAATCCCAGCCTAGGCTTTGGCTCGGGGTTGGAGGGCTCGGGTATATCGCACGCCTCAATGGTTTTAAGCACATCAGGATCGTAAGTATCTTTGGTGCGGAAAGCCAAATTCACCACGACAGTGTTCTCTATAAGAGAGATTATGTAACGCGCGTTGCCGAAATGCTCGTCTTTGTTTGCCAAATCTGACTCTATCTTTATGATAAGCTTTTCACGAGCTTCCGATGTGAGCTTGATTGCGCAGCTGCTCAAATAATTCTCAGCGATCTCCATAAGCTCTTCACAACTATAGTCTTTAAAATCAAAGGTATTGTTAGGAGCTATTCTGGATCGCAGCCCAGGATTCAAATCCAATAAGGCTAAGGTCTCCTTGGTGTAACCAGCAAGGATTACCATCCAGTCTTTCAACTTAGGATCTGCCATGGCTGTCATCAAGCTGCCGATTACCTCTTTTCCAGGATCTTTTGGGTCATTAGGAGGATACAGCTGGTATGCCTCGTCAATGAGCAGAATACCCCCAAGAGACTCACTGATTGCCTGTTTTGTCATCTTTTCTGCGCCTCCGTAATTTTCTGTAATCAAGGAAGCGCGTTCTTTGACCACAACATGCCCCTTGGATAGGGCGCCCACTTCTTTGAGGATTTCTCCCAATAGCTTGGCTACAGTGGTTTTGCCAGTGCCGGGATTGCCGAGAAATATTGCATGGAGAGAATTTTTTATGGAATACGAACCTTGTTTTACTCTTTTTTCATTCCACGAACATAATGCAACCATTTTCCTGATTGACTCTTTTACATTATCCAAGCCCACCATCGCATCGAGCTGCTCCCAAGCCGACTTAGAGCCGTGGGTGTCATAGTTTGCTTGCATGAAAGCCTCCCAGTTGGGTGCTTTCTCCAGAGTTTCGGTTTGTGGCATCTCGTCAGGTTTATAAAAGCGGAAGGCTGTCATAGCCCCATGGATGGCATATTTGTCCGTACTCAGGGTTAGGATATAAGTTTCGCCACTGATTAAATCTTCGGCGGCAACATTCATAACCATCTCCGAAGACGAAAATGCCCGCAGGTGATTCAAGCGCGAAACAGCCTGGCCGATAATTTTATCGGAATGCTCATGCCTCAATTCCAAGAGGGTAGTAAATCTATCGTCATTGTTGACGCCGTACACTTGAGCGTCTACCGAAAGCTGAGTTTTTACGCTTATAGTGAGTTGCTGGAGGGGAAGCTCCACATTCAGGATATTATTACAGGCTTCTTGCTCGCTAAAAGATTTTGTAGCCTTGTGATCGAAGCCAAGAACCACGTGCTCCACATGCAGGTAAGCGTGGTTTGGTTTCTGGGTATAAGTTTGGTGTGTCATTGTATTATTTAGAAAATAAATTTATAAATCGATGCAAAGATAATGTGGATTGATACGCTTTTCAATAGAAATAGGTTTTTTAAGATTATCTTGAAATGTGGAGTGAATTGTAAAACATTATTAATCAGGTCATTTGAATTGATAAGTGGCCTTTAAAAATTTTTTGTGGAAGAAAGGAGAAAGAGATAATATGCTGATATATAGGATATTATAATATAGAATGAATCTTGGAGAATTATTACGGATGAAGAGGAATGTGCGTACAACCGTGCCAATTATGGTTAAGAAAAGTTAATCTTTCATAGAATTGTGTGAAATTCGATTAAAAAATTTAATTTTGCATCATTAACCCTTAAAGTATCATGCCGAAAGTATTGAATATGATTCGATGGATTCGGGAAGCCTCAAAAGCTGAGTCTCCTGATATCAAAGTTTCTGGATCGTATTTTTCAAAAAAATTACTTCAAGATTTCGACCTATTTTATCGGCTATTCTTGATTATCAATAAGCGCGAAGAGTGTGAATTTTCCGCCATTGGATATCTCCGTTGGTTAAGAGATATCTCAATTGAATGTAATGGGGTACAGTGGCTTAAATGGTATGTACCCAATGAAAATTTTATATCAAATTTTCAAGATTTTATAGATGGGACCTCGACCAAAGAAGTCTTGAAATTTTTTGGGGTTGTGAAAGAGGAAGTAAAAGATTATATTGATAGAACGGCATTTTTTACAGACTCAATCTATACAGACATACTGTATTATAAAGATGTGTATGACTTAATGAGGGGAAATATTGACAAAAGTTTTCTTTTGGAGGAAATACGGAAATTTGCTTTAATCTTAAAAGAGCGAGGGGTAAGATTACAAGATAAGCTTGAATGGTTTATAGATTCTTATTTGCCTGATTGGGAAGTCGATTATGATGGTAATTTTTTCCTTAAGGAATTTAGCTGGGCGAGTGATGCTTTTTTCTATAATGTAAGAATTCCTTATTCTCTTAATTCATGGAAAGAAAGACTATTGCATTGGTTTTTCTTAACAATGGTTGGAATTAAGAATTTGAAAGATTTAGAGAATGTGGAGTTTGATTATCCTCCTTTTTACGATTTAGAAAAAGAGGGGAAGAGTTTTCTTGACCTATTCTCAATCAATGGGAATTATAAAAACGGGTTACAGAAAAATGCTTTCAATCCTGAAAGAACTTCCATCAATAAAAAAATCAAAGAGATTTTAGGGGAATACAGCTCCACCAGATATATAATTTGTGGAGGAAAAGAGGAAAATAAGAAGGAGCCCTATACTCTTTCAAGGATTCCCACTCGCTATTTTGAAGAGAAAAGGTTTTTCCCATTATATGAAAAAGACTTTATTGATAGTGACGATTTTGGTGACCTCTATGATAGATATAGATTTAACCTCTTTAAAGGCGAAAGGGACTTTTTAAAGAGTGATGATAGAAAAAAATTTGAGAAAGGGAAAGATATAATCCTTAAGTATGAAAGGATAAACCGAGAGTTTACCCATTTTTGTGAGAATCGCAATTTAGATAAGACTTCCATTAGTTCGATAAGAATGTTCTTGGACATTTATTATCAGCACTGTATGAAAGAACTCAAAAAGGCAAAAAAATTAGATTCAAAAAGAGGTATTGATTTTTTGGATCAAAGGTACGCTTACGATATACAGATTGGTATAATTCAATCTCAGGATATCCCTATAATACACAAATTAGAGGGATTATTTATAGAAGCAAGATTATGTGGGATTGAAATTGGAGAAATTTATGAGATTTTTTCTCAACCAGGTTGCATAAACAAACCCTTGAGAAATGATGATATTAGTCTTATAGTTAAAGATGCCTCAATTCTCCCGAAACTGATTATTAAAGAGGATGGTAGTCTCAATATTAGGGATATATCTGGCCATATTTGGTCTTTATCCTTTAATGAGGCTCAGAATATTTGTTATTTATATTTTTTGTATAAATCTTTAAATGGAAAGAGAGGAGTGTATGTTGGAGAGAATTTTGATTCTACCCAAAGTGGAAATACAGACGATTTATTCAAGATATTTTCTTCTGTTTACAAAATCAGACATCCAGAGTATGCAGATGCGATGCTAAAGGAAAAGTATAAGGATTTCCTTGACTATATAAATGGAATCAATGCTGAGCAGAGGCGGGGTAAAGACAAATCACGCCATATTATCAAAAACTATTTGGACAAAATAAAGGATTACCCTGCTGAAGATCAATGGTTGGTATTGAACTTGATAAGCCAAAGTGGGCCTTGGGATAGGGCAAAGAGTTATGAAAAACTGAATCCTGTAGAGGAGTTAGTAAAAGGCTCAAAATCTTATATCTACAAAATTAAAAAGCGACTAAATAAACCTAATGTTGAGATCGAAAAAAAACATACAGTTGAGGATGATTTTTATGAACTGTTATTTGAGTCAGCATATCCGGATGAAGCTAAGAAGATTGGCCCTGAGAATCTTAGTGACTATTTGAATCCTAAAATTACTAAAATTTATAATGAATTAAGTGAAACTATTAAAAAAATAAAGGAGGTAAGAGAAAACAAGGATAATGAAATTTCAAAAACTGTAGTTCGATGGAAAACAACATGCGCAGAAATTAATTCTGTTTTAAGAAAGCTTTTAGGCCGTTCCTTAGCTGAAAAGTTTGTAATTCAAGCAGTAAAGAATGGCTATAGAAGTATAAACATAGATGAAGAATTATTGGATAATGCATTTTTATTCCCAGATTCTGATTCAGTCCAGAAATTACGATAGGTGTATGAAAGCCCTTAAAAACTAACTTAAATTTAATCGATAAGAAGACACAAGAGAAGCTTGAGGTCGCAGTGGCGGCCGGGGCCTGGCTGATCTCGTAGCCTTTCCGCCAGCTAATCATCCTTATTATTTTGGTAGAAGTTTAGGCCAGTCATTTGAAGATGTACCGGAGCCACAGCATGTAGAAGCGGTTGTAGACTGATATCTCGCCTCTGTTGTCTATCAAAAATTCCTTCTCTACAAGGGTTTTTATACAACTTCGCACAGTGCTTATGGCTGGGAGGTCATACTTTTTTACCTGTGCAATGTTTATGGGTTCGCGAAGTTGTCCCATTTTTGCTATGGCTGTGAGTACTTGCTTTTGAGCCTTGGTTAGAAGATTTCCATAAGCATAGAAGTTGTCTTCTTCGGCCTTGATTATCTGCGCTAAGATAGCTTTAGCATTGTGAAAATTTCGTGTGAAAATTTCGTGCGAAAATTTCGCACGAAATTTTCGCTTTTGATGAAACAGCGACTTTCTTTCCTGCTGTCAGATGGCATATTCTTTTTAAGATGAAAACTTTTAGGATTAATTAGAAGAGGTAAATCATGGAAATCAGGAAAATTTGTTAACTTTGCCATAGGAATTAAACAGGCTCTAAATCTGATATCATGATGAGAAGAATTGGCTTGGCTTTGTTGTTGGCAGCAGCCGCTTGGATGGCTCAGGCTGCCCCGGTAGTGATTAACCGTATTGACCCTCCCCACTGGTGGGCTGGCATGCGCGACACTTCGCTTCAGCTTCAGGTCTCTGGCCCTGACATCCGCCAGGCCGAAGTCTCGCTCAACTATCCCGGAGTGACCATAGACAGCATAGCTCGCCTCGACGGCAGCCCCAACTGGCTCTACCTCTATCTCAACATATCCCCAGAGGCTCGGCCCGGAGAAATTCCCTTGAAATTCACCGTAGGCAAGAAGTCGGTGACTAAGAAATATCCGCTGCTCCAGCGCCAAGAGATGCGCGGAGCCAAAGGCTTCTCCTCTGCCGATGTGCTATACATGGTGATGCCCGACCGCTTTGCCAATGGCAACCCTGCCAATGACTTGGTGCCAGAGATGCGTCACCCCGTAGGAGCACAGCGCCAAGACCTTAATCTGCGCCATGGTGGCGATCTCCAGGGCATAAGCCAGCATATCGGATACCTCGACACCCTGGGCATTACTGCCCTTTGGCTCAATCCTGTGCTCGAAAACGACATGCCAGGCGGAAGCTACCACGGATACGCCACCACAGACTATTACAATGTGGATCGCCGCTTCGGCTCCAATCACGACTATGTAGCCCTAATTGATACACTCCACAACCATGGCATCAAGACTGTGATGGACATGATCTTCAATCATTCCGGCTCTGAGCATCCTTGGCACTTGGACCCTCCAGCAAGCGACTGGTTCAATTTCCAAGGCGACTATCATCAGACCAACTATCGCCTCTCAACCATTGCCGACCCGTACGCCACCGATTATGACCGATGCCTCTCGGTGGACGGTTGGTTCGTAGAGGAGATGCCAGATCTCAACCAACGAAATCCCCACCTTATGAAATACTTAGTGCAGAACTCTATCTGGTGGATTGAGGAAGCGCAAATTGACGGCATCCGCATGGACACCTACCCCTATGCCGATATGGTGGCCATGGGCCAGTGGATCGATGCCGTGTTGGCAGAATATCCCGACTTCAATATCTTGGGTGAGTGCTGGTTTGCCGAGCCAGCAGGCGAGATGGCTTGGCAAAAGGGTTCTAAGCTCCCCCCGGCTGGCATCGACACTAAGCTGCCGACCGTGATGGACTTTGCGCTGATGATGAAGATGCGCGACATGAAGCCCATGCGCGAGGCCACGGACCCTTGGAATGGGCTCAATGCAATCTATGACCACTTGGCCCTCGATTATATCTATCCCGATCCCCTTGGCGTGCTCCGCTTCCTGGACAATCACGACACTGAGCGCTTTATCCTCTCCGAGCCTGACTCGCTCGACCAATGGAAGCAAGCTGTGGCTATGATCCTCACCGTGCCCGGCATCCCACAACTGTACTATGGCACAGAACTGCTGATGAGCGGCGACCGCAAGCCGGGCGACGGAAATGTGCGCCGCGATATGCCCGGCGGATGGGCTGGTGACCAGCAAAATCTCTTCATTCCCGAGGGCAGAACGCCAAAGCAGAACGAAGCTTTCGATTTCCTCTCAGCCCTGCTGCATTGGCGCCAAGGCAACCAAGCTGTAGCTACTGGCAAGATGACACATTTCATGCCCACCAACGGCATCTATCTCTATCAGCGCCAAGCAGAAGATGGCAGCCGAGCAATAGTGGTGATGAACGGCCTTGACGAGCCTAACGAGGTGGATATGAGCCGATACACCGAGATTATTGCTCCCGGTACCACATTCACCGATGTGATTACCGGCCAGCAAATAGAGCTAATCCCAGAATCGCTCACTCGCACTTTCGCCCCTCGCGAGCTCTTAATCTTGGAATAAGCCTTAGCTGCGGCGCAGAATGATTGAGGCTGTGGCTGTGACTAATAAAATCATAGGATAATAAAGATAGCCGATGATGGTGAGCGGCGAGCAGGCTGCCAAGCTGCCCGCCATCAGCAGCTGTGCGCCATAGGGAAGCACCCCTTGCATCACGCAGGAATAGGTGTCTAAGATGCTGGCCACGCGCTTGGGATCGAGACCGTAGCGCACTGAGATGTCGCGGGAGATCTGACCCACGGTGATGATGGCTATGGTATTGTTGGCTGTGCATACGTTGGCCACGCTTACCAGCCCGGCTATCGACAGGGCCGCTCCTCTTCGTCCATGCACCTTGCGCGTTAAGGCTCTAAGCAAGTAATCGATGCCGCCATTGATGCGTATGAGCTCCAGCATGCCTCCGGCAAGCAGGGTGACGGCTATCAGGTCGCCCATGCCGGCTATGCCCTGCCCCATTGACGAGAACCAGCCCAAAACATCGGCAGCCCCAGTGATCAGGCTTACCCCCAACACGGTGATTATGCCCAGCACCAGCACCACCATCACATTTATACCAGCCAAGGCTCCCACCAGCACCACTATGTAGGGCAAGATCTTCACATAATCCACATCGCCCACGGTGATGGCGTCATAGTTGCCCTCCAGGCCGCACACAATGTATATAATAAGTACCACCACGGCTGCTGGCAGCACTATGCGCAGGTTGGCCATAAATTTGTCGCGCATCTCGCAGCCCTGCGAACGCGTGGCCGCTATCGTGGTGTCGGAGATGAAGCTGAGATTGTCGCCAAAGAAAGCCCCGCCTACCACTATGGCTACCATAAAGCCCAAGCTTGTGCCTGTGACATCGGCTATGCCGGCAGCTACTGGCACCATGGCCACCACTGTGCCTACCGAGGTGCCGATGGCAAGAGATATGAAGCATGAGCCTAAGAAAAGGCCCGCAGGAACCCACTGCCCGGGCAGCAGCTGCAGACTGAGGTTGACTGTGGCCTCGATGCTGCCTATATCCTTGGCACTGGCGGCGAAAGCTCCTGCTAAGATGAAGATCCAAATCATCTGCATGATATTGGGGTGGGCGGCTCCGGCTGAGAAATGGTCCACACGCTCGCGCATGGTCTCACCTCGGGTGATGGCCACGGCATAGATCGAGGAGATGACGAATGCCACGGTGATGGGCACAGCATAGAAGTCGTTGAGGACCAACGATGTGACCAAGTACAGGCACAGAAATACTATGAGCGGGCTGAGAGCAAGCAAGGGTTTTCAGTTTTCAGTTTTCAGTTTTCAGTTTTCAGTTTTCAGTTTTCAGTTTTCAGTAAAATATAAAATGCAAAGTTAATAATAAATTGGGGAATCTGAAAACTGAAAACTGAAAACTGAAAACCACTAACCGCTAACCCCTTGTCAATTGAAAAAAATGTTGTATCTTTGCGGTGCTGAAACCGCGAGAAGCGATAGGCAGGGGAAGTGAGGTAAGAATCCTCGACAGTCCCGCTACGGTGATGCGCCACTATGGCGACAAGTCCGATGACCTGCTCAGCAATTGTGTTATAAATCGATATGCCGCTTACGAGGATGAGTAGCCATATTATTGGATCAATAATTTTCTTGTGTGCAGCGTGTGCCCCGATGGCGCATGCGCAGTCGCTGCGCGATACCCTGCGCACAGTCACTGTGACCCGTGAACCGGTGAACCGTGAGGTGCGCGCCACTGCGCCCACGCATGAGCTCGATGCCGCAAAGCTGCTTACTGGAGGGGTGACTGATGTGGCTGATGCTATCCATCGCTTGCCGGGCACCACTCTGCGCGACTATGGCGGGGCTGGCGGTCTCAAGACAGTATCGGTGCGCGGCTTCGGGGCAGCCCATACATCGGTAAGCTACGACGGAGTGCCACTGAGCGATATCCAGAGCGGTGCCATCGACCTGAGCCGCTATACCCTTGACAATATCGACAAGCTGAGCCTAATCATAGGCGACAACGAAGACATATTCATTCCAGCCCGCGCTGCTGCAGCCCCTGCCTCGCTGCAAATTGCCACTATGATGGAGGCCGACACCGCTTGGGCTCTCACCGCAAAGATGCGAGTGGGAAGCTTTGGATATGCCAATCCATTTGTTAGGGTGTCAGCCCCTTTAAGCAGCCGAGTGGAATGCGTGGCTATCTGCGATTTTATCCATGCGGATAACAATTACCCATTTACACTGGTCAATGGCACATTAGTTACCAAAGAGAAGCGTAACAACAGCCGCATGAACACTGGCCATGGCGAGCTTAATCTGCGTTGGCTACTCCCTGGAGGAGGCACTCTCGATGCCAAGGGCTATTATTACAAGAACCGCCGTAGACTGCCCGGCCCAGTAATCTATTACAATAATGTGTGCCACGAACGCCTGGCCGAGGAAAATGCCTTTGGTCAGCTTAGCTATAGTCAGGCTATCAGTTCGCACTGGCTGGTAAAGGGAGTGGGCAAATACAATTATGCCAGCAGCCTCTACCATGATGAGGATGGCAAATACCCTGGCGGTGTGCTTAATCAGAATTACTACCAGCGCGAGGCGTATGCTTCCGGTTCTCTGCTGTGGCTTCCCTCTCAGCATTGGAGCGCCGACTACTCTCTGGATTATTTCTTCAATAATCTATCCAGCAACCTCAGCAGCAATAATCATCCCTATCGCCACTCAGTGTTGCAATCTCTCACCGGAAAGTATCGCGACCGGCATTTCACAGTGATGGCGCGCTTGCTCTGCTCGTTGTATTACAATGGCGCCAAGGTCGGCACAAGCGCCAAGAATGCTCATAAGCTCTCCCCATCGCTATCTGCCTCTTACCGCCCTTGGATGAGCCAGAATATCTATTTCCGCGCCAGCTACAAGCAGATATTCCGAATGCCAAGCTTCAACGAGTGCTATTTCGACCATTATGGCAGCGCCGATGTGCTCCCGGAGACCACCAACCAAGTGAACATAGGAGCCACATATACGGCCAAAAGTGCGGAGTGGTTGCTGGAATTGACCCTGACAGTGGATGGGTACCTCAATCATATCAATGACATGATTGTGTGCGTGCCCTACAATATGTTTGTGTGGAGAGTGGTGAACCTCAGCAAGGTGCGCAGCTACGGCGTGGATGCCACCTTGGATGCTACTTTTAGGCTCGGTGGTTGCCACCGATTGATACTCAGTGGCAATTACAGCTATCAGCGCGCCCAGCCTCGCACCAATCGCGAGAGCAGCGAGTGGAACAAGCAGGTGGCCTATACTCCCAAGCATTCTGGAGCCGCTTCCTTGGCTTGGGAAAATCCCTGGGTCAATGTCTCGGCTCACGCCACGGGGGTCAGCGACCGATATACCACTAACAATAATCTTCCTGCCACTCGGTTTGCCGGGTATGTGGAGGCGGGCTTTACGGCCTGGCGCCAATTCGCTTTGCCAGGGAGAAAAACCTTGGAACTGAGAGCCGACTTGATCAACGCCTTTGACAAGCAATATTGCGTGGTAGCCCGCTATCCGATGCCTGGGCGAAGCTGGATGGTGACAGCATGCTTCAGGATATAGCATAATATTATAGTAATAAATATATATTGTACAACAATGAAAAAGTTTATTTATGCTCTTTATTTCGCAGTGGTAGCCTTGGGCTTTGCCGCTTGCGATGACGATGACCCCAAGACCGTGGAGCCCGAAACTCCAGTAACCCCCACTCCGGATCCTGATCCAGAGCCAGAACCTGAACCAGAACCTGAGCCAACTGATCCCGATGATGTTACCGAGAGCCTCGGAGCCTATATTCTCAACCAAGGCAACTACTACAGCCAGATCGAGGGCAGCCTCGACTATTTGCAGTACGATGGTTATGCGATCTCCCGCAATATCTTCCAAGAGGCTAATGGCAAGTCTCTGGGTAGCACTCCGCAGTGCGGCATAGCTTATGGCGATTATCTGTATCTTGGCATCTATGAGAGCAATGTGCTATGGGTAGTGGATCGCAGCGATTACACGATTGTAAAGCAGATAGAGTGCACGCAGCCTCGCTCAATAGTCGCTCTGGATGGCAAGGTGTACATCTCGCAGTATGACGGCCATGTGGCTCGCCTCGACACTGAGACCCTCGCTATTGATGCCACGGTAGAGGTTGGCCCCAATCCTGAGACAATGGCAATACTCAATGGCTATCTCTATGTGCCCAACAGCGATGGCATGAACTGGGAGGCTGGCTACGCCAATGGCAAGTCTGTTTCAAAGATTGATTTGAGCTCATTTGCCGTATCTGCTACTATCGAGGCCGCATTGAATCCTACCAAGTGCGCAAGCAATGGCTCCGATCTCTTCCTGCTCTGCATGGGCGATTATAATGAGGTACCAGCTACTATTTATAAACTGAGTTCGGATAATTTCGAGGAAGTTTGCGCTGGCACTCTATTTGCCTGCGATGCTTCTAATCTATATGTAATCAATGATCCCTACTATGGATATGGCACTGAGTACTACCGCTGGTCTCTTTCCTCTGGCGAAAAGAGCTCTCTCTTGGCTGAAGAGCCTACCAACGGACTTGCAGCAGGCATAGCTGTGGATCCTTTCAATGGTGACTTGGCGATAACATACTATAGTATGGATGGCGGCTATGCTTCTTACAGCACTGATGGCTTTGTGAATTTGTATGACAATGCTGGCAATGCTCTCAAGATTGACCAGACAGTTGGCATTGCCCCTTGCGGCATATTCTTTAACTTGAAATAATGCATCAACCATATTCAAGCATATTTTCTTTTCTGACAGCGTTGCTCCTGGTCGCCTGTGGTGGCGGCCAGGGAGCCAACGCTCTTTTACCCTCTGATGGGGAGGCTCAAGTGATGCGCTATGCATCCAACCTCACCATTGCTGATTGCAAAGATTACACTGTAGCGGAAATCCGCAACCCTTGGGACACCGCAAAGGTGCTCCATTCTTACATTTTGCTGCCAGACACCGCTCAGATGCCCGAATATCTCCCTGAGGGCACTGTGGTGCGCACGCCTCTGCGCAGAAGCGTGGTGTACTCTTCAGTGCATACCACCCTGATTGATGAGCTGGGCGCGGCAGATGCCATCTCCGGCGTGTGCGACGCGCAATATATTCACACTCCAGCTTTGGTAAAGGGCTTGGAGGATGGCTCTGTGGCTGATTGCGGCAGCAGCATGGCTCCTAATCTGGAGCAAATTATCGCCAGAGGCACCGATGCTGTGCTTCTTTCTCCTTATGAAAATAATAATGGCTACGGCCAACTCGATAGAATAGGCATCCCCATTGTGGAGTGTGCCGATTATATGGAAACTTCTCCATTGGCTCGCGCCGAGTGGATGAAATTTTATGGCAGGCTTTATGGCTGTGAGGCAGTGGCCGATTCGATGTTTGCCGCTACCGAGCAGGAATATCTGAGGCTTAAGGGGCTTACTGCCGAGGTGGCTCATCGCCCACAAGTGCTGATGGATCTTATTTATAGCCAAGTGTGGCACCAGCCAGCGGGCGAGTCCACTATGGGCATCTTCCTTACTGATGCGGGCGGAGCTCCTGTGGCACAAGATATTAGCCGCACTGGAAGCGTGGCGTTCACCCCGGAAGAGGTGCTTTATCGCGCAAAAAACGCCGACTTTTGGTTGCTTCGTTATGCCCAAAGCGTACCGCTTACCCGCGCACAAATGGTGAAGGACAATGAAATATATGGGCAGTTCGCTCCGTTAATTAAGGGTCAGGTATATGGCTGCGATACTCAGGAGGTGCCTTTCTATGAGGAGACGCCCTACCATCCGGATCGCTTGCTTGCTTCGCTCATTGTGCTGCTCCATCCCGAGCTATCCGCCCAAGTGCCTGATGCCCCGGTATATTTCTCTAAACTCAATTGAAAAGCGTAGGTGTAAGATTTGCATTGTTGGTGGCCTTGACAGCGGCGCTGTTCGTGGGCAATCTTTATGTGGGCGGTGTGAAACTGCCTTGGAGCGATGTGACCAATGCCCTTATGGGAGCGTCCTCTGACTCCACTACACAGTACATTGTGCTTGGCATGCGCTTGATGGAGGCCATCACGGCTTTATTGGCGGGTGCGGCCTTGGCCGTAAGCGGATTGCTGCTGCAAACAGCATTCCGCAATCCCCTGGCCGGCCCATCGATTCTTGGCATCAACTCAGGGGCCAGCTTGGGCGTGGCCTTGGTAATGCTTCTGATGGGCGGAGCTGTGACCTTGGGAAATCATGTGATAAGTGGCTACTTGGCTGTGATGTTGGGGGCTTTTATAGGATCGCTTGCTGTGATGGGCTTGTTGCTGATGCTTTCTACGGTCGTTCACAATGATTTGCTGCTGCTCATCGCTGGCGTGATGTTAGGCTATCTGGCATCGAGCGTGGTTACCCTTCTCAACTTCGCTGCCACTGCCGAGGGGGTTCAGAGTTATGTAATGTGGGGTATGGGCACATTTGGCGGCGTGTCAAGCTCTCGAATGCCCTTGTTTTCAATTGTGACCCTCGCTGGGCTGTCTCTTTCTTTATTGCTGATAAAGCCCTTGGATTTGCTTCTTTTGGGCGACCGTTACGCGCAGAATTTGGGGCTCTCATTGCGGCGTACCCGCAATCACTTATTGATAGCTACCGGGCTGTTAGTGGCAGTGGTCACCGCATATTGTGGGCCAATAGCCTTCATAGGCTTGGCTGTGCCTCACATGGCGCGCTGGGTGTGGCGCACTGACCGGCACTTGATACTCATGCCCGGGGTGATGTTAGTAGGGGCTGATGTGGCCTTGGCATGCTCCTTGGTATCCCAGCTCCCGGCCCACGGCTCCATCCCCATCAATGCCCTCACTCCCGTAATAGGGGCCCCGGTAATCATCTATGTAATCATCCGAAACCGCAAGTAAATTGTATTTTTGACTGGCTATAAATATAGGGACATTTTAGTTTTCATGACTAAAATGTCCCTATATCTACTTAACCCTAATAGTTTATTTCTTAGCGGCTTTCTTTGCGGGAGCCTTCTTCTCGGCTTTGGGCTTGGCCTCTTTCTTGGCGGGAGCCTTCTTCTCAGCCTTGGGCTTGGCCTCTTTGGCTGGCTTAGCTTCCTTGGCTGGCTTCTCTTCTGCCTTGGGCTCGCGCAGGGCATGCTCGATGTTGTATTGCTCCTCGTTGCGGCGCATGGTTTCCACCTCCTTGTTCAGGGTTTCGATTTCGCGTGCCTGATTGCGGATGGTAGTCAGCAGCGAGTTGAGCTCCTCATTCTCGATAGTGAGCGGGTACTGCTCCTCTACGCGAACGATGAAATCGCTCAGCACGTTCATATAGTTGGTGAAAGCCTGGAACGGAGTCTCGTACGGACTGAACATGCTGTGAGCTGCTCCATCAGCGAAGTGCTTGGTGCTCATGTAGTACAGATTGTCGGCCCCCTGCAGATACCAGTAGTCTTGCTTCAAGCGGCGGTCATCGCAAAGGCGCACGCGCTCTGCCACGCTGTAGAGCTTGTTGAAGGCCTCGTTCTGAAGCTTGTTGCCAAGCCAGGCGCTGGTGTCGCGAGCCTCGTCGATGCCAGAGATGGGGTGCATCACTACCAATGAGTCGATGGGCTTGATCTTGCTGATTACCTCGCTGGGAGTCCAGAACTCTATGCCCTTGGCCTGTGCGAAGCGAGGCAGAGCCTCCAAGAACTGGAAGATGCCAGTCTCGGCCGGCTGCAAGCCACCGAAGGTCTCCAAGTTCATCCACAAGTCAATCACTTGCTCCTCAGCCGGTGTGGAGGCTACCCACTCCATGTATTTGTCAGCTGTGAGGGGGAACTCGGGCCAGTTGTGGTCGCTGAAGCGAGCTGCGATGTCCTCGCTGAGCTTGCTGTTGCGAAGAAGTATCTTCAGCTTGGGAGCAGAAGCGGCTGAATATACATAGTTGGGGCTCTTCCAGCCTAAGATGTGCTTGGCACCCTCGGTCATCACGCCCTTATATCCCATGGCCAAGATCTGCGGAGCCATATCATCATCGTAGATAAGCTCTGTGTTGCGGAGCACCTTGGGGGTGACGCCAAAGAGAGATTTCAGCTTATCAGCGTGAGCCTTAACCTGCTTTTCCCACTCGATGGGGTCGGTGAGGCTGGCCAGTGAGTTGGCATAAGGCATGGCTACGAACTCGCACTTGCCAGTGTCGGCGAGTTTCTTGAGCACATCGATGAACTCTGGCACATATTGCTCGAATTGCTCGATAGCGGTGCCAGTGATGGAAAGTGAGCAGCGGAACTTGCCCTTGTTCTCCTCAATCATTCGGAGCAGGGTCTGGGCAGCAGGGATGTAGCTGCGCTCAGCGATGCGAGCGATGATGTCTTCATTGAGGAAATCATCGTAGTAGTAGTGGTCGTTGCCGATATCGAAGAAAGTGTAGCGCTTCAGGCGCATCGGCTGATGTATTTCGAAATTAAAGCAGATAGCTTTCATTGTCTTTGTTTATTTTAAATTTTTATTTTTTGATGTTGAAGACTTTAAGCCTGATGCCTAATGCCTTACGCCTTTCCAAGCACTTTGTTGTAAATGTCGATTACTTTCTGGCCAGCCTTGTCCCAAGTGATTTGAGCTACTTCTGCCAGACCGTCCTCGCGCAGCGTCTCGTACATTGCCGGATAGGAGCAGATAGAGTTGATGGCGTCGGCCATGGCATCGATGTCCCAATAGTCGGTTTTGATGACATTGTTGAGAATCTCTGCGCAACCGCTCTGCTTGCTGATGATGCTGGGCACGCCCATCTGCATAGCCTCCAGAGGCGAGATGCCGAAAGGCTCCGATACAGATGGCATGATGTACACATCGCTCGCTTTGAGCATCTCGTACACTTGCTTGCCTTTCTGGAAGCCAGGGAAATGGAAGCGATCGCTGATGCCGCGCTCGGCTGCCAAGTTGATCATCTTGTCCATCATATCGCCGGAGCCAGCCATCACGAAGCGCACGTTGTGATTATTCTTCAGCACCTTGGCAGCAGCTTCCACGAAGTATTCAGGGCCTTTCTGCATGGTGATGCGACCTAAGAAAGTCACCACTTTCTCCTTAGGCTTGTTCACCTGTACATTGAGCAGCTCATCGCTCAGAGGCACTACGGCATTGTGCACTGTGGTCACCTTGTTGGGGTCGATGCCGTACTTCTCGATTACCGTCTGCCGAGTGAGGTTGCTCACTGTGATGATATGGTCGGCATTGAGCATGCCATCGCGCTCGATTGAGAACACAGTGGGGTTCACATTGCCGCGGCTGCGGTCGTAATCTGTGGCGTGCACATGGATTACCAGAGGTTTGCCGCTAACCTGCTTGGCATGGATGCCAGCGGGATAGGTGAGCCAGTCGTGGCTATGAATGATGTCGAAGTCGAGGGTGCGGGCCACCACGCCGGCCATGATTGAGTAGTTGTTGATTTCCTCAAGCAGATTGTCGGGATAGCGACCGGAGAACTCGATGCAACCGAGATCATTGGTGCGCATATAGTTGAAATCGGCGTAAATGTGGTCGCGCAGACGGAAGTACAGCTCCGGATTCATGACCTTGCCTATGCGGCTCTCTACATAGTCGTAGTTGACATCGCGCCAGCATACAGGCACTTGGCTTGCGCCGATGATGTTAGCAAAAGAGCGGTCCTCATCGCCCCAGGGCTTGGGGATGACAAAAGTGATATCCATGTCGCCGCACTCCCACATGCCTTTGGTCAGGCCGTAGCTCGCCGTGCCAAGTCCGCCTAAGATATGAGGGGGGAATTCCCACCCGAACATTAATGCTTTCATTGCGGTATCGTGGTGTTAGATTGTGGCTTTCTTTTCTTCTTCTTCTTTCTTCTCCTGGTCCTTGGTCAGGCGCTTTACGGTGCGCAGAGCGCGAAGCACCTCGGCCACATTGGTGGCGTGCGACACAGCGCCTCGGCCAGTGTAAGGCGGGTTGGCATCGTAGAGCTGGCTCAAACTGCCGATGCAGCCTTGGGTCATTTCCTCCTCAAAGCCAATCAGCATGCGGTCGATGTAGCTGATGCCGCTCATGCCGAACACGCGGATATAGGCGTCGGCATAGAATCCGAACAGCCAAGGACGAGCAGGGCCCTGGTGCAGGGCAAGTTCGCGCTCTTCGGGGCTGCCGAGGTAGAACGGACGATAGCCATAGCTCTTAGGCGACAGGGTGCGCAGACCCTTGGGGGTGAGAAGTTCGCGGGTCACGATATCGAGCACGCCCTTGCGCTGACGGCGGTCGAGCGGCGAATAGTCGAGGCCGATGGCAACTGCCATATTGGGGCGAACCTGCGGATCGGCATAGCCGTTGCTTACATAGTCGTAGAGATAGCCGTAATCATTGAGGAACACATCCACGAATGGCTGCTTCATCTTCTCGGCGGCTTCTTCCCAACGCTTCACATTCTCCTCCAGCTCAGGCAGCGGAGCAGCCAGGGCAGCGGCGAACTTGAGAGCATTGTACCACAGGGCGTTGAACTCTACCAAATATCCAGTGCGCGGAATCACCGGCTTGCCGTTGAGCTGCGAGTTCATCCACGATACCGGGCTGGTGGTGCCCAGGGTTGTGAGCAGGCCGTTCTCCTCATCCACGCGCAGATTGGGATGGCCCCCATCGAGCACATAATTGAGGATCTCAGCGATGAGGCCCATATAGCGCTTGCGAGCCTCTTCGTCGCCAGCATTCTTGGCATATTGCTGCAGAGCCCATACGCACCACAGGGGTATGTCGGGCAAGTCGATGCCGTGGATGCGGTCGCTGAGTTCGCCCTTCTCCATGAAATTTTTCAAGGCTTCGCTTGCAGTGGCCATGATTTCCTCGAAGTCCTTGCGGTGGTCGATAGCGAGGGTCAGGCCCGGAAGGGCCATCATGGTGTTGCGTGCCAGGATAGTGCCCCAGGGGAAGCCGCTGATGATGAAGTGGCCCTCCTTATCGGTGATATAGAACTGCTTGGCAGCATTCTTCATGCAATTGAAGAAGCTCGAACGCGGAGTGCGCGATATTATTTCCTTCTCATACATCTTGGTGAGCGAGCGGGGCGATACAGGCTCAACGCCAGCCGAGAAGATGATGCTTTCGCCCTTCTTGATTGGCAGTTGGAAATATCCGGGCACCCACAGGTCCTCGGTGTAGGGCACGCCGCGCTCCATATCCTTGATGTATTCTACATTCTTGTACCAGTTGGGATTGTCAACCCACTCCACTTTGCGCGAGAATTGCATGTAGAGGGTGGGGTAGCCGTGGTAGAGGCATGTGCCGATACCATTCTCCACTGGGATGATTTCGCGATTGATGGCGTCGTTGGCGATGCACAGCGAGTTGCTCTCGCGGAATGCGAGGAATGGGCGGAACTGCAGGGTGGTTGCTGAGTGCGCATCCACTAAGGTGTAGCGAATCAGTAGGCGATTTTCCTGCGAGATGAAGATTTTTTCTTTTGTGAGAATCACGCCGCCCACGCGATAGGTCATGCGGGGCACGTTTTCACAGTCGAACTCGCGGATGTACTTATGACCATTGGGGCTGTAAACGCCTCCTTGGTAGCGGTGGATGCCGAGGTTGAACGGCGCACCGTGCTGGATAACCGTCTCATCCAGGCTCGAGAGCAGCACATGGGGCTTGTTGCCCATTTCGGGGATGGGGATTACCAGCAAGCCATGCTGCTTGCGGGTGTTGCAACCCACAAGGGTGGTGCAGTGGTAAGCTCCAGCGAAATTTGTGCGCAGCATCTCCTTGGGGAGACTTTGCTCGAGGTTGATGAGTAGGTTCTTATCAAACTTAAGATAACTCATTTATTATGGTATTTTGGTTGTTTTTATAGGTTATTTAAGGTAAATAAAATTATTCAATCCCCAAAAATACGAGAAATTTTACAAGTGACCAAATAAAAAAGTAAAAATTCTTTATTTTTTTCAGAAATAAAGATTTTTGATAAAAAAGTCAAAAATTTTGTTGACAAAGAAATATTTGCTATCTTTGCTTTGCGAAGTTTGTTTTAGCCTCGCTTTGATGCTATTTGTGGCGCTTTAGGTTTGCAAGATATTCAATTTGTTATGAATGACCGACGCATGCCCCATCCATTGATGGGACTGATTCCTCTCGGTGTGCTATTGGCCCTGATTGGAGGCATAATATATTTCTTTGATGGAGATGTCAACAGCGGCAATGTGCAGCTGGCCATGATATTGGCCACCATGGTATCGGTGGGCCTGTCGATGTGGCGCAAATATTGCACTTGGGGCGAATTTGTAGATGGCATGGGACGCACTGTGGCTGACACTCTGGAGTCTATGCTGATTGTGTTGCTGATAGGTCTGTTGTCGGCTTCGTGGATGGTGAGCGGGGCTGTGCCCACCATAATTTGTTATGGTACTCAGGTGATCTCCCCTAAGTTCTTCTTGGTTACCTCTTGCCTGGTTTGCTCTGGAGTGTCGCTGATGACGGGCAGCTCATGGAGCTGCATAGCCACCATCGGCATTGCGCTATTGGGCATAGGTAATGCTCTCGGGGTGCCTATGGGCTGGACTGCAGGCAGCATTATCTCTGGGGCTTATTTTGGTGATAAGGTGTCGCCTCTTAGCGAGACCACCATCCTGGCTTCATCCACCACCAAGACCCCTCTATACACCCATATTCGCAATATGATGACCACCACTGTCCCATCGCTTGCCATCGCTTGCATAGTGTTTACGGTGGTGGGATTGAGCCTTAACATCAATCAGGCCATCGGTGAGTCGGAATTAGTGGAGGGCCTAAATGCTATATTCTGGATATCGCCTCTCACCTTGATAGTACCCCTTCTTACGATTATTCTTATCGTGTGCAAGGTGCCTGCCCTGGCCACTATGGCTATTTCTTCTTGCCTCTCATTGGCGTGCGCATTTTGGCTGCAGCCTCAGTTCTTGGATTTGCTCTTAGGGATTACAGACGCTTCAGTGTCTGAGAAGGTGCATCAGCTCGCTTTGGTGGCCATCGAGGGCACTCATGCCGCTTCCGGCAACTCTTTTATTGATGAATTGGTGGACACTGGGGGCTTGGTAGGCATGAGCAGCACGATAATACTCATTATCTGCTCGATATGCTTTGGCTCGTCTCTGCTTTGCAGCAATATGCTTCAGTCCACGATGAAGGCTTTTACCAAGTTCATCATCAAGGGGCTTGACAGGCAGTCGGCCTCCGCATCGGCTCGTGCTCGCTTCAATTTAGTGGCTGCCAGCGCCACCACTGGGGTGGTGCTTAACGTATGCACTTGCGACCAATATACAGCCATTATTCTCAATGGCAACATTTATCAGAAGACCTACGAGGATCTGGGGTTTGAGAACAAGCTCTTGAGCCGCACCATCGAAGACTCCACCACTGTTACATCCGTGCTTATACCATGGAGCTCTTGCGGTGTGACACAGGCTGCTGTCTTGGGCATACCCACCTTGGTGTATGCTCCCTATTGCATTTTCAATTATGTGTCTCCCTTGATGACTCTTGTGGTAGCAGCCCTCGGCCAGCGGCTGCCTCGCCTCTTTCCCTCGCTTCGCCCCGGCACTTAGTGATTAATGGGAGAATTTGGGCTTGGTTATTTTCAGCAGGGTCTCGAGATTTTCCTTGTTGTTGGCAGCTGCCACTCCGCTGGGGTGTGTCATATTCAGAGCCTGCCCATCAGGGCGGGCCAAGCACCCGCCAGCCTCTTCAAGGATGAGGCTGGCGGCTGCAAAGTCCCAGGGGCTGAGCAGATACTCAAAGTATAATTCGCATCGGCCCATAGCCAGATAGCATAGCTCGGGGGCAGCGGCTCCGAAGCGGCGAATGTCGTTGCATTTCTTGAAAGTCTCAGTGATGATCTCGGAGCACACGTCAGCGTACTCCTTATGATACACTGGCAGAGCCGTGCACATGATGGAGTTTTGGAATGGCCTGTCGGATACATGTATATGATGACCATTGAGCCAGGCCCCTTGGCCTCTTACGGCATGGAAGAGTTCATCAGCATAGGGGAGATACACCACTGCCATCTCCATGTCATTATGATGCTTAAGACCCACGCATATTGCGCACTCTCTGATGCCTCGGCTATAGTTGGCTGTGCCATCTATAGGGTCAATGATCCATACATATTCATGTCTGAGGTCGTGGTGATTCTCTTCTTCACAGAGGAAGCCGCAGCCCGGAATGGCTTGGGAGAGCCTTTTGCGCAGAAATTCCTGTACAGCCACATCCGAGGTGGTCACGATATTGGCGTAACCACCTTTTTGCCGCACCTGGAATGCATCTTCTGGCATGCACTTGGCCGCTTCCCTCACTATCTCTATCAATTCCTCCACATCCATCATCGTATAATTACATGTTTATTTGTCCAGGGGCACAAAGTCGCTGGCCGGATGCTGACACCAGGGGCATATGAAATCTGCTGGCAGGGGGTCGCCCTCGAAAATGTAGCCGCAGACAGTGCATACCCAGCCTTTTTTCTTCTGAGGCTGAGGCTTGGGCTTGATGTTTTCCTGATAGAAGGCGTAGGTTACAGAGCGCTCTGCCGGGGCAAGAATTTCGGCATCCTCGACATCTGCTATGAAGAGAGTATGAGTGCCCAAGTCAATCTCTTGGCACACTTTGCCGCTGATATAGGCATTGGTCTGATCGGTAAGATAAATCAAGCCATTGGCACTGCGGGCAAATTCGATGCCCACCATCTTGTCAGATTCGCGCCCGCTTACAAAGCCCCAGTGCTTGAAGGTGTCGAACTTGGCCAGCTCATCGAGCACCGATACATTGAAGCGCCCGGTGGCCTTAATCATCTCGTGGGTAAGGTGTGTCTTGTTGACTGTGACACTGATGCGCAGAGGCGTGTCAGTGACTTGTTGCACCGTGTTTACGATGCATCCATTATCCTTTTCTCCATCGCGAGCGGTGAGAACAAACAGCCCATAACTCAGCTTAAACATTGCTTTGGTATCCATTGCTTAAAATCTATTATAAATTTACAATCAATTACTAAGCCAGCATCTCGGCTACTCGGGCCAGGGCTGATAGGAAGGCGTCGGCCTCGGCGCGGGTGTTGTACACTGCGAAAGAGGCGCGCACGCAGCCCTCGATGCCAAGTGCGTGCATCAGCGGCTGGGCGCAGTGATGGCCGGTGCGCACCGCCACTCCCAGCTTGTCAAGCAGCATGCCCACATCATAGTGGTGCGCATGCTCTAAGTTGAAAGATATTACAGCGCTCTTGTGCGGAGCTGTGCCGTAGATCTTTATCCCTGGGATTTCGGCCAGCAGGCGCTCTGTGGTGTAGTGGAGCAAATCATCCTCTACACCCGCTATTTTATCCATGCCCACCTCCTCGATAAATTCGATGCCCTTGCGCATGGCCGCGATATCCACATAGTCAGGTGTCCCAGCCTCGAATTTGAATGGCAGATCGGCATAAGTGGTGCCATCGAAGCTTACATGGGCTATCATCTCGCCGCCTCCCTGATATGGTGGCATCATCTTCAAGAAATGTTTCTTGCCATAGAGAATGCCTACTCCGGTAGGCCCGTACATCTTATGGGCTGAGAAGGCATAGAAATCGGCATCGAGGTCGCGAACATCGATGCGCATGTGCGGAGCGGCCTGGGCCCCATCGATAAGCACTGGCACTCCGCGGCTGTGCGCTTCGCGAATCATCTCCTTTACCGGATTGATGGTGCCAAGCACATTCGACACATGGCACATGGCCACCAGGCGAGTGCGGTCATTGAAGAGCGAGCGGTACACCTCTTGGTCAAGCTCTCCTACGCTGTTGATTGGCACCACTCGCAGCATGATGCGCTTGCGTGTGCCAAGGAGCTGCCAAGGCACGATGTTGCTGTGATGCTCCATCACGGTGAGTATTATCTCATCGCCATTCTCCAAGAGTTGGCCAAAGCTGGAGGCGACCAAGTTGATGGCCTCAGTGGTGCCGCGCGTGAAGATTACCTCCTCGGTGCTGGCCGCATTGATGTACTCCCGCATAAGTTCGCGGGTGGCTTCTTGGGCATCCGTGGCCTCTTGGCTTAGGGTGTGCACGCCCCGGTGCACATTGGCCTTGGCGTGGAAGTACATGTGCTCGATTTCCTCCACCACCCGGCGAGGAGTCTGCGAAGTGGCGGTATTGTCGAGATATATGAGAGGCTTGCCGCACACCTTGCGGTCAAGGATGGGAAATTGGTCTCGGATATCCATAAGTTAATCAGCTATTTGGCAATCAGCGCAGTGCTCCAGCTTGCCCAGTAGGCGCATCTGTACCAGCTGGCGCAGGCGAGCCTTCAGGGCATCGATGCGCACTGTGTCGATTACATCCTCCATAAAGGCTTGCATCAGCATCATCTTGGCCTCGGCCTCGGGGATGCCTCGGCTGCGCATGTAAAATAGGGCATTCTGGTCGAGCTGGCCTATGGTGGTGCCGTGGCTGCATTTCACCTCGTCGCAGTAGATTTCGAGCTGCGGGCGCGTGTACATGCGGGCATCGCCGCTGGCAAGAAGGTTGCGATTGCTCTGGTAAGCATTGGTGTATTTGGCCTTTTCGTCCACCACCACGCGGCCATAGAAAGAACCGCGCGATTGGTCTTCGAGAATGTATTTGAACATCTGGTTGCTCTCGCACTTGGGCGTGTTGTGGCGCACCAGTGTGGCGTTGTCAACAATCTGGTTATCGGCTCCTACAGCCATGCCGGCAAGCAGGGTGCGGGCATGCTCGTCGATATGCTCTATGATATAGCTATTGCGGGTGACTCCGCCAATCAGTGTGGTGCCGTTGGCTGTGAATGAGCTATTGCGCCCTTGGCGCACGAATACTTGCGAATGGCGCGAGGTTGCCAGCGACGACTCTTCCAAGTCATAATAATCGAGGCTGGCATCAGCTCCCACATAAATTTCCGCCACTTGGCTGGCCAGGTATTTTTGCTTCTCATCAGCAGTGTGGTCGCAAATCAGCACTTGGGCCGATGACCCCTCCTCGGCCACAATCAAGATGCGGCGCACGCCCATCATGGCAAAGGGCGCATTGAACACATTCACCAGCTGCAGCGGCTTCTCCAGCTGTACTCCGCGCTTGATGCGGATGAATACGCCATCTTGGCAGAGCAGGGTGTTAAGCTCCGCTGTGGCGCTGTGGTCGGTGAGGCGGTTGTAATATCGAGTTATCAGTTCTGGTTGCTCTTTAGCTGCGCGGGCAAGTGATGTGAACTCCACTCCCTCAGGAAGATTGCGCTCGAGGCTGGGGGTAGTATAGAAGCTGTCGTTGACCACTACGGCTAAGAGCGTGGAGATGTTGGGAAGTCCGCACTTGAACACAGCCCCCGGGTCGTTGCCGAACTGCAGTCGCCCCACATTCACTCCATAATCCGGAGCAAACATATCTTCCACTGAAAGCGCAGGATAGCCTTCATCTCCACGACGAGGCAGCTGAGCCGCATCCAGAGCGCGGAGCGCATCCGGTCGCGGAGCATTTAATGCCTCCGGCGAATGCGCCAGCACAGCAGCCTCATTCTCGTTGTAGAGATCAATATATTGCTTTAGGGCATCCATGGCTTTAATCGTTTTGCTCCTTGATCCAATCATAGCCTCGATCTTCGAGCTCCAAAGCCAGCTCTGGACCGCCGGACATCACTATGCGACCCTTGTAGAGTATGTGTACATAGTCAGGCTTGATGTAGTCGAGCAGTCGCTGGTAATGGGTGATTACGATGGTGGCGTTCTGGTCGGTCTTTAGTTTGTTCACACCCCCGGCCACTATGCGCAGAGCGTCGATATCAAGACCCGAGTCTGTCTCGTCAAGAATAGAGAGTCGGGGCTCCAACACTGCCATCTGGAAGATTTCGTTGCGCTTTTTCTCGCCCCCGGAGAAACCTTCGTTGACTGAGCGGGAGGCAAGCTTGTTGTCCAGCTCTACGATAGCTCGCTTTTGGCGCATCATCTTCAGAAACTCGCTGGCGCTTAGCGGCGGTTCATGCAGATACTGACGCTTGGCATTTACTGCTGCTCGCATGAAATTGACCATCGACACGCCAGGGATTTCCACTGGATACTGGAATGAGAGGAACAGGCCCTCGTGGCTGCGATCCTCCGGAGATAAGGCCAGCAGATCTACCCCATGGAAGTCCGCCGAGCCGCCGTACACAGTGAACTTGGGGTCGCCGGCCAGCACCCCCGAGAGCGTGCTTTTGCCAGAGCCGTTAGGCCCCATGATGGCGTGCACCTCGCCGGGGCGGATGGTGAGGTTGATGCCCTTTAGTATTTCTTTATCGCCAATGCCGGCGCGGAGGTCGGCGACGCGTAGCAATGTATCTTCCATTTTATGTAACTTGACAACTTGAAAACATTACAACTTGACTATCCCACGGAGCCTTCCAATGATATCGAAAGCAGCCGCTGCGCTTCTACTGCGAACTCCATAGGCAGCTTATTCATTACCTCCTTGGCGTAGCCGTTGACAATCAAGCCTACAGCTTCCTCAGTGGGGATGCCGCGCTGATTGCAATAAAAGAGCTGATCCTCAGAGATTTTTGAGGTGGTAGCCTCATGCTCCACTACTGCGCTGTCGTTGAGCACATCGATGTAGGGGAAGGTGTGTGCCCCGCAGGTCTCGCTCAGCAGCAATGAGTCGCACTGGGTGTAATTGCGCGCGCCCTCGGCGTCTGGAGCCACTTTTACCAAGCCGCGATAGCTATTCTGGCTATACCCGGCGCTGATGCCTTTGCTCACTATTGTGGAGCGGGTATTGCGACCGATGTGAATCATCTTGGTGCCAGTGTCGGCTTGCTGGTGATTATTGGTGAGAGCTACAGAGTAGAATTCGCCTATCGAATTGTTGCCAGCCAAGATGCAGCCGGGGTATTTCCATGTGATCGCACTGCCGGTCTCCACTTGGGTCCAGCTCAGTTTGCTGTTGTCGCCGCGGCAGAGGCCGCGCTTGGTCACGAAGTTGTACACTCCGCCTTTGCCGTCCTTGTCGCCGGCATACCAGTTCTGCACGGTGCTGTATTTCACCTCGGCTCGCTCCTCCACGATTATCTCCACGATGGCTGCATGCAGCTGGTTTTCATCGCGCATAGGTGCTGTGCACCCCTCGAGATAACTCACATAAGCATCATCATCGGCCACAATCAGGGTGCGCTCAAACTGTCCCGTGCCCGAGGCATTGATGCGGAAATAAGTGCTCAGCTCCATGGGGCATCGCACTCCCTTGGGGATATACACGAAGGAGCCATCGCTGAAAACTGCTGAATTGAGGGCAGCGAAAAAGTTGTCGGTGTAAGGCACCACCTTTCCCAGGTACTTGCGCACCAAGTCGGGGTAATCGCGCACAGCCTCAGAGAAAGAGCAGAAGATGATGCCCAGCTCGGCAAGCTTTTCTTTATGGGTGGTTTTTACCGACACTGAGTCCATTACGGCATCTACTGCCACTCCCGCCAGGTGCTTTTGTTCCTCCAGGGAGATGCCCAGCTTGTTGAATGTCTCCACAAGTTGGGGATCCACCTCATCCATGCTCTTAGGCCCTTCCTTCTTCTTAGGAGCGGCATAATAGCTGATGGCTTGGTAGTCTATTTCCGGAATAGTGAGATGCGCCCAGTGTGGCATCTTCATTGTGATCCATTTGCGGTAAGCTTTCAGGCGGAAGTCAAGCAGCCACTCCGGTTCGCCTTTCTTATGTGAAATCAGGCGAATTACTTCTTCAGAGAGGCCCGGAGGGATGGTATCAGTATCGATATCGGTGTAGAAGCCGTATTTGTAATCCCCAGTGGCTTCATTGAGGATTTCATCACGGTCCTTATCCTTATTTTTATCTTTAACTTTATCTTCTTGCATACGCGCAGATTATTCTCATTAATAACGCCTTGCACTTGCGGATGGTTTAGTTAGGAGAGAGGATAATTCTGCTTACTTTGTAGCCCCTATTACCATTGGAGCCAAGGAGGTTACGAAATTAGCTATTTTGCCTTCAGGCAGATGCTCGGGGAAGAAAGCGCACCAGGCATTCACTCCAAGGCTTAGGATAAAAAGCCAAAGCACCATCTTGAAGACAGCCCCGCCAATGCGGTCAAGCAGTGCGATATGCACCACTTTGGCAGCTGTTTGCATCAGGGTCGCGCTCATAGATACTATCAAGTAGGCCAAGAGGAAGACACCCACATAGGCTATCATTGTAAGCAGTATGTCGCTTGTGCCCTCTGTGGCTACAGCGCGGCACCAGTCGGTGACTGTGGGGCCGAACATTCGGCATGCGATAATGCCAGCGATGATGCCCGCAATTGCTCCTAACTGCTTGATAAGCCCTTTGCGGAAGCCCAAAGCTGCCGCTACGATGGCTACCAGTACCAAAAACATATTGAAAGGAGTCATAGCCAGATAGGTTTTATCGTGAAATTACCATGTATGTGGTGCCAGAGGAGGCGGTGGAGACATAGTATTTTTGCAATCCGTAGCCCTTCTCTGCAGCTGGCCCGGATAGCGGATAGCCGTAATTGGTGATCACATCATAGGTGCTGTGGCACACTGGGCACTCTGCAATCAACTGCTCGCTGTCCACCGCTATGCGGGTAGTGGCCTTGCACTCTACAGGGCAAGCCAAGTCGTAGGCCACTGGCTGGCTATGGATATCGCTGATGAGCAGTACGCCTCCGAAGCCAGTGGCGCAGGTGGCTGTGTAGGGATAGTTGGCCGGTTTCTTCTCCGACATTATGAAATATCGGTATTGGCCGGCTCCAGACACTCCATATAAATCCCATACGCCCACGGAGGCAAAGGGTATGTACACCGGCATCCGTGGGATACGATCGTCATCGATGTGGTTGCACCCCACAAGCGCGACGCTCAATAGTATGAGGCTTATGATTTTCTTCAAATAATCCTTACGAGATGGCTTTGGCAATTACTTCACTGAGCATATCCACTGCCTTTTGGAGCTGGGGCCCTACAAAGGCGCGCAGCATGGCTGGAATTTCCACTTCTACGCTGCATGTTACAGCTGTCTCAGCATCGCTCTTGGGCTGCAAATCCACCTGAAGTATCAGGGGAATGGGAGTGCCTTCGGCTTGCATCTTTACCTGATCCGCTGTGCGGTCAGTCACGCGGAATGTGACCTTGCCTAACTGCGGTGTGGGGATGATGATGCTGTCGGTGGTGAACTCTACATTTTCGAGCTTGGCGCGTTGGTCTTCCGGGAGCTTGTCGGCCAATGTGCGCAGCTGTGTGAGATCGGCGAATTTGTCGCTGATCTCCTGTGCCGAGCGAGGCACTGTGAATGTCTTTCCCGTGTACTTGCTCATATTGAGAGTTCGGCAGGGGTCCAGTGCTCCGGATCTTTGCGCCACTTTTTAAGGGTTTCTACATCTGTTTCTGAGATATATTGGCTCTCAAGGGCTGCTTCAAGCATGGCATTGTAGTTGCTCAGTGTGAGCAGTTCTACTCCGGCAGCCTTGAATGCTTTTTCAGCTACTGGGAAGCCATAGGTGAAGATAGCGGCCATGCCTACCACTTCGCAGCCTGCCGCGCGCACTGCCTCTACAGCCTTGAGCGACGATTTGCCTGTGCTGATGAGATCCTCGATTACCACCACTTTCTGACCCGGAATAAGATTGCCTTCGATAAGGTTCTCCAAGCCGTGATCCTTAGGCGTGGAGCGGATATAGACGTATGGGAGACCCAGAGTGTCGCTTACCAAGGCTCCTTGGGCTATGGCTCCAGTGGCTACGCCTGCCACTGCGTCGGGGCGACCGAAGTGCTCCAAGATCATGCGGCAGAGCTCTACCTTGATCAGCGAGCGGATATCGGGATAGGAGAGAGTCTTGCGATTGTCGGTGTATATGGGCGAGTTCCAGCCAGAAGCCCAGGTGAAGGGATTGGCCGGCTGCAGGATGATAGCGCGGATTTTGAGTAGTTTTTCGGCAATGATTCGTTCTACGGTTTTCATATTTTTCGTTTCTTAAATATCCTGTATAGATGTGTGAGAAAAGATACTGCAAAGTTAGTCATAAATTATGGAAAATAAGAACTATAATTACAAAAAGAATGAAAATTTAATAAAAATTTTTCTTTTTGTTTAAACTTTTCCTCTCTTTAAATCTTCTAAATAATAAAACATTAGATAGGCCCTATATATCGTAACAGAAGAAAAACTTAGTGATATGAATACCCTTGTAAAGAAAATAGTTGTAGCCCTGCTTTGCGGCGCTTTAGTATGCCCAATGGTAGAGGCTCGCGGACGCAACAATGGCGGCAATCAGCAACAGCAGCCCCAGCGCACTCAACAGCAATCGCCAAGCCGCAGCGGCAACAATGCTCGCCCCGGCAACAGCGGCAATAATACCCGGCCTGGCAATAGCGGGCAGAATAATTCCGGTCGTCCTGGAAATAGCGGTTGGGGCAACAATACCCCCTCTCAAGTGCGCCCTGGAAACAACGGCAATCAGCGCCCAGGCAACCAGCCCGGCATGAACAACGGCAACCAGCGCCCAGGCAATCATCCCGGCATGAACAATGGCAACCAGCGCCCTGGCAATCATCCCGGCAATAATTGGAATTTTGGCGCTCCCGGGATGCGTCCTGGCCCAGGGCCAGCCGGCCCAGCCTTTGGCGGTGTGCCTCAGGGTCGTCCGGCTCGTCCTTTGCTCCCTCCTCCGGCTCCTTACCGCCGTCCGGTTCGTCCGGCTGGATGGGTGTATTCAGGAGGTGGCCCTATCATTAACACCATCCTTGGTGTGGCTATCGGCACTGCCATTGGTGCCACTATAAGCAATCTGATCAATAGCGGCTATAATGTCACAGGCTATGGCGATGATGCTATCTATGTGGCTGATGCCATGCAGCTCAATCTATTGTGGCCCAATGCCACCCTGTACTACGGAGCTGGCGGCGGCTTAGTAGGTTCGGAATTCTTCTATTCCACACCTTACTACGACATGAACCGATACAACTTAGCCTACAACCGCCTCTATAACGCTTACGGCGCTCCCATCAGCCGCATAGCTTTGGCCGGCGGCGGTGTGCAGACCACCTGGTGGGGCCCCGGAGGCAACTATGTGCAGCTGCAGTTCAATAGCGGCGTGGCCAGCAACGGCTCCACTCGTTTCTACACCACCCTCTCTTTCGGTAATTAACGGCTCATTTCAGGCCTCGGTTGCGCAGCAGGGCATCCACTGTGGGCTCTTGGCCGCGGAAGCGCACGAAGAGCACCATCGGATCCTCGCTGTCGCCTGGCTCCAGTATGTTTTCGCGGTAGCTCTTGGCTGTGGCTGGATCAAACACGCCTCTTTCTTGGAAAAGCTCGAATGCGTCAGTGTCAAGCACTTCGGCCCAGAGATAAGTGTAGTATCCGGCTGCGTACTCATCGCTGCCGAAGATATGCTTGAAGTAGGGTGAGCGGTAGCGATAAGTGAGCTCGGCAGGCATGCCCAATTTGGCTGTCACCTGTTTCTCGAAGGCTTCGATATCGATATCCTCTGTGGGGTTGAGCTTGCTGTATTCCAGATCTAGGAGGGCTGCGCCTACCAGCTCGCCAGTGGCAAAGCCTTCGTTGTGCTTCGATGCAGCATTCATCTTAGCCACCAACTCTGCTGGTATGGGCTCGCCTGTCTTGTAATGGTTGGCGTATTCAGCCAAGAGCTCTGGCTGGAATGCCCAATGTTCGTTGATTTGGGAGCATAGCTCTACAAAATCGCGATCTACATTAGTGCCAGCCAAGCCCTTGTATCGAGCTTGAGTGAGCATGCCTTGCAGCGCGTGGCCAAATTCATGGAAAGCAGTCTCTACCTCATCGATGGTTAGCAGCGAAGGTGTATCGGCTGTAGGCTTGGTAAAGTTGCCAACATTATAGATTACAGGGCGCGACCAAGTGCCGTCCTCGTTCTTCCAGGTACCCTTGAACTCGCTCATCCATGCGCCCTGTCGCTTGCTTGGGCGGGGGAAATAATCGGTCATAAACACGGCCAAGTGCTCTCCTGTGGCTGCATCAGTCACATCGTACACATCTACTTCGTCGTAGTATTTAGGCGCATTCTCCATCGGGGTGAATTTTACGCCATACAGCTTTTCAGCTAAGGTGAAGATGCCTTTCTTTACTGAGTCTACAGCGAAGTACTGGCGTGCCTCAGCCTCATCGAAGTCATATTTCTGCTTGCGTACCTTTTCGGCATAGTAGTAATAGTCCCAAGGCTCGATTTTGAAATTTCCGCCCTCGGCATCCACTACGGCTTGCATCTCAGCTACCTCTTCGCCTATGCGCTTTACGGCTGCTGGCCAGATTTGCATCAGCAAGTTCTCAGCGTTGTCCACTGTCTTGGCCATCACTTTGTCAGTCATTAGCGCGCCAAAGTTCTCGTAGCCCAGCAAAGCAGCCTTCTTGGCTCGAGCCTGGAGTATCTGATTGATTACTGGATAGTTGCAGTTCTCGTCGGAAGAGGCCAGCGTGGTATAGCCTTGGTACATCTCCTTGCGCAGCTCGCGATCATCGGCGAATTGCAGCAGAGGCAGGCGACTTGGGGCATGCAGCGTGAACACCCATCCTTCCACTCCGCGTTCATCGGCGGCTTCTTTGGCCTGGGCAATGCTCGAGGCCGAAAGGCCGCTGAGGCGTGCCGAGTCGGTGACCACGATTTGGAAGCTATTGGTGGCGTTGAGCAGGTTCTTGTTGAATTTCAGGTACAGGTCGGCAAGCTGCCCGTTGACAGCCTTCAGCTCTTCTTTCTTTTCTGGAGTGAGCATGGCTCCGTTCTGTACGAACTGCTTGTAGTATTTCTCAGTAAGGCGAGCTTGGTCATGGTCCAGAGCTTCGCGATTATCATATACTGCCTTAACCTTGGCGAAGAGTGCGTCGTTCATCACTATCTCATCGCTCTGCAGCGAATAAGCTGGGAAGAATACATTGCTTATGGAGTCCAGCTCGTCACAAGAGTTTGACTCTGTGAGGGCGAACATCACCAGAGCTACTCTGTCAAGAATGGGTGATGACATATCCAGAGCGAGCACGGTGTTCTCAAAGGTTGGCTCTTCCAGATTGTCGATGATAGCCTGGATGTTGGCGTTTTGCTCATCGATGCCGGCTTGCATTGCGGGCAAGTAATCATCGAATTCTATTTCCTCAAAAGGAGGGATTTCGTAAGGAGTGGTGTACTGGCTGAGAAATGGATTCTCATGCGCTTTTTTCTGAGTGCACATGGTAGTAGCGGCGCCAATGGCGACTAAGCATGCAATGGTTAAGATTTTTGATTTCATATATGTAGCAGAAAGGATTATTCTGTGGCAAAGTTAGCAATTTTGTTTGGGAAAATCTATAATTTTATGGCATTTAAGGCCAGGGAGGCGATAGTGAGGCCGAAAGTGGCGGTCACGGGCATCGATGTGCCTTTGGGTTGTCCGCTGAGGGGTTCTTCGCTATATACGCATTGGAACTTTCTTTCGGGCATGATGCCGCTCTTCTTGAAGCGGTCACGCAAGGCTCGCGCAAGCGGGCAGCCTCTGACCTTCCAGAACTCCGCATGCCGCACCTGCGTAGGGTCCAGCCGCTGAGCTGCCCCCATGGACGAGAGGAAGGTGCAATTAGGTAGGCTCGTAGCCTCCAAAATCAGAGCTGCCTTGGAAGCCACGCTGTCTATGGCATCGATCACGATGTCATAGTCAGCGATATGGAAATCTGCTTGGTTCTCTTGGGTATAGAATGCTTGGATCGCTTCGATCTGGCAATCAGGTCGGATAGTTTTCAGCCTCTCTGCGAGTACTTGCGCCTTCGGCATCCCGATTGTCAGAGAGGTGGCAGGGAGTTGGCGGTTAATGTTGGTCACATCCACTGTGTCGGCATCTACCATTGTGATGGCGCCTATGCCGCTGCGCACCAAGGCCTCGGCGCACCATGAGCCCACGCCTCCCACGCCGAACAGTATTACCCGGCTCTGCGCTATCCTCTGCATCTTCTCTGCTCCATACAGCAGCGCAGCCCTTTGCAAATCTTCTGTAACCATAAAGAATTTTTTAGGTTACAAAGATACGCATTTTAGGCGTAACAAAAAAATTAGGCTGTTTTAGGGGCAGGGGCTGATTCGGGTGTCAGTGGGAAAGGCTGGGTGTTGTGAGTGTCCACATTGAGGTGATCGCCAGAGAGGATTTCCAGGCCGAAGTCCGGAGCCGCTACCAGGCAATGCTCCATGATCGCGCTCTGCACTCCCTCGTAGGCCTGCCACTGGTTATTGACTGAGAAGCAATAAATTTGCATCGGTATGCCCTCGGCGGTCATTGGCTGCATGGCCACCATCAGATCCTGTGTGTTGTCAATCATCGGGCTTGCCAGCAGATAAGTTACCAAATAGGCCCGGTAAAGGCCCAGATTGGTCTCAATGGTGCCGTTGAGCGGGGCCACGCCCGCATTCCAGGCTATGGTCTGCTTCTTCTCCTGAAGCCCTGTGATAAAGGATTGAAGCGCAGGGTATTTTTGACCCAAAGTCGCCAGCATGGCATCATCTGCCGGCCGAATAGTGTCTGGATTGATAAAGACCGACATCATCACGCGCCGCACGCCGCTCACCGACATTCCCCGCCAGTTCTGGAACGAAGTGGACACCAGCGTATAGGGTGGCACCCACACTATCGTGTTGTCGAAATTTTGTACCTTCACCGTGGTGAGGCTTACGCTCATCACCGTGCCATTGGCCGGGGTGCCTGGCACCACTATCCAGTCGCCCACATGCAGCATGTCATTTTGCGACATCTGAATTCCGGCCACAAAGCCTAAAATAGAGTCTTTAAATATCAGCATCAAAGCTGCCGCAAAGGCTCCTAAGCCAGTGAGCAACACTGCCGGCGACTTGTGCACTATTACCGAAATGGCTATGATGGCGGCTATGGCCCATACGATGCCTTTGCCTATGTTGAGAATGCCTTGGATAGGGAGATTGCGCGTGTTCTCTTTTTCATTGTATCGAGTGAACACCACATCGAACACTGCCGTGATGCCCAGGGCTATGCACAGCACGGTATAAGCCACAGCTATGCGCACGATAATGGTGAGAGCCTCTGCCTTGCTTTCAAAGGCAAAGGGGGCCAAGCTCACAAATACCAAGGGCGGGATAAACAGTGCGCATTTCGATAGGGTGTGGAGCCTCAGCATGGCCTCTCCGGTAGGCGAATGGCGCAGACGCACTGCCTTGCGAGATATCAGCACTATTATCTTCTTGATGATCCAGCCGATAAAGAAGCTGGCGGCCACGATGATGATGAAATATATTGTCTGTTCGAGCGATTGATGGTGCTCGAGCCCCAGCAAATCGAGCAAGTGGTCGATATGCTTGAGCAGCCAGTCGGCAAGAGAGTGCGCCGGTATTATCGAAACGTGTTCCATGTCCATAGCAAGGCTCCTTTCTTAAAGTTTAACCTCACTATTATCAACACCTTGTTCTCCCCTTTAGTTCAGGCTTATGGCTTTAGCTGCCTGCTCAGGCGCTGAGGTAGTGCCAAGCAGCCCTCGCATCTGGGCGTAGCCGTCCAGCTGGGCTTGCCGCGCTTCTCTCTCCGGGAGGATGGCTCCCAAATGTCGAGCCACTGCCTCCACCGTGCATTGGTCGAAGATGAGCTCCGGTATCAGCTCACGGTTTACTATAAGGTTGGGCAGCGTGATGTAAGGCACTTTTATAAACTTCTCTTTCGCTATGCGGAAGAACTTGGCCCCGTTGTTGCGGTACAGGGCCACTTGTGGCACACCCATCAGGGCTGTCTCCAAGGTCGCGGTGCCAGAGGTAACAAGTGCGGCGCGCGACACTGCCAACAAATCATAAGTCTCCCCATACACCACTGGCAGGTTGGTGAAATCCTTATATATCTCCGGATCGATGCCCGGGGCTCCAGCTACCACTCCGCGATATTGCGGGAACTGCCGCATCGCCTCCGACATCACCGGCAGATTGCATTTGATCTCCGACATGCGGCTGCCGGGAAGCAGAGCCACTATGGGTTTGTCCTGCAGCTTATGGCGCTTGATAAAATCCTCCCGGCTGGGAGCTGAGGGCAGGTAGCCATCGATTTCTTCCACTGATGGATTGCCCACATACTCTACCTTATAGCCATGCTTGGCGTAAAAATCCACCTCAAAGGGAAAGATGGCGAAGAGGCCATCCATTAGTTTCTTGATGGTCTTCACGCGCCACTCTTTCCAGGCCCACACTTTAGGCGAGATGTAATAATAACATTTGATGCCCAGGCCCTTGGCATACTTAGCCATCTTCAGATTGAAGCTGGGATAGTCGATCAGTATCAGGGCATCGGGCTTAAAGGCGGAGATGGCTTGGCGAGCGGCTTTGAAATTGCGCATGATGGCCCGTGCGTGGCGCAGCACTTCCCAAAATCCCATATACGCCATATCCCGATAATGAATCACGGGACTGACACCAGCCTGAGCCGACATCAAGTCGCCCCCTAAGAAAGCGAACTCTGCTTCAGGGTCTTTATTTCTGAGCTCTTTTATGAGAGCCGAGGCATGGAGGTCGCCAGATGCCTCACCGGCTATTAAAAAATATCTCATCTAAGATTTTTGAAAAAGGATTGCATCAGAGCGCGGCACTCGTCTTCGAGCACACCGGCAGTCACTATGGCTCGGGGATGGAAGGGGCTGCGCGATGTGAATGCGGTATATCCGCGCTTGGGATCGGCACAGCCGATCACTATGCGTCCTATCTGGGCCCAAGCTATAGCCCCGGCGCACATCAGGCAAGGCTCCACAGTCACATACAGTGTGCAATCGGTAAGATATTTTCCTCCGAGCTTGGTTGCTGCCGCAGTGATCGCTTGCATTTCGGCATGTGCGGTGACATCGTTAAGCCGCTCGGTAAGATTGTGCCCTTTGCCCAAGATTATGCCATCGCACTCCACTATCGCCCCGATAGGGATTTCTCCCTCCGAGGCGGCCAATTGCGCTTCTTGTAGCGCAAGCGACATATATCGTTCGTCTTGGCTCACTTGATGGCTCGTTCGTTAAATTTTAATTTTCAAGCCCTCATAGGCCAGAATGGCGCCTGGATATTCTTCGCGTGCCTGAGCCAGCAGTGGGGATTCGTCGCTGTTGTAAGCCTTGGAGAAGTGTCCTATTATCAGATTTTTCACCCCAGCCTGGGCTGCCACTTGTCCGGCTTGGCGAGCAGTGCTGTGGGCATGGGCATGGGCCTTGTCAGCCTTGTCGTCGGCGTAGGTGGCCTCGTGGTAGAGCATATCCACTCCGCGCACAGCCTCTACCACTCGCTTGTCGTACATGGTGTCCGAGGCATAGGCATAGCTTACCGATGGCTCCGGATCAGTTGTGAGCCAGGCATTGGGTATTACCTGCCCATCGGGAGTGGTGTAATCGGCCCCGGCCTTTATGTCGGGTCGCAAGCGGATTGGCACATTGTAATGCTCGACCATATCTCCACGCAGATGACGCAATTTTGGCTTCTCGCGGAAGAGGAAACCCACGGCTGGCACCCGGTGGTACAGGGGGAATGTGCTTACCTCTACATCATCATCCTCAAAAATTACTTTCTTGCCTACCTCTATGGGGTGGAACACTAATTCATAGTCCGGCTCATGGGCAAAAACTTTGAGCGACTGGCGTATCACATCGATTCCCTCCGGAAGCATATACACATGCATCGTGCCGCCAAATTCATGCAAAGCCAGGGAGGCAAGCAAGCCGGTGAGTCCTAAGATATGGTCGCCATGGAGGTGGGATATAAATATATGGCGCAGCCGCCCCATCTTTATCCCGGCTTTGCGCACCGAGAGCTGGGCTCCCTCCCCACAGTCTATCATGTAGTAGGTGCCGTTATGCTCAAGCACCTGGCAGGCTGGCAAGTGCTTGAGGCTCGGTGTGGCGCTGCCGCAGCCCAATATGGTCAGATTAAAAGCCATGGCTATTTTCTGGTGCCTACTACTCGGATGGAGCGTGTAGGGAGAGTGGGGTCGTTGGTAATAAGGGTAAACTTGGCGTTGATGATGCCGGTAGGCTGGGCTTGAGGGTCGAAGGTGACAGTGAGATCCGTAGATTTGCCTGACTTTACTGAGTTTTTTTTCACTTTCACCGACACCCCTGGGTCGCTGGAGTATGCGCGGCGGATTTTCAGGGCTTCCTTGCCCGTGTTAGTCAGGCGGATGGTGGAGGTCAGCGGAGTGATGCTGTGTTCTTCCACTATGCCTAAGTCCACCCTGTCAGTGCTTAGCGAGAGCTTAGGAGCCTTTTGCAATTGCTCCGGGGTAAGATTGCTGAAATCTTCTTCTACGATGGCTACCACTGTCAGCCAATTTGGCTCTTCGCCTCTGTTAGGCACTATTAAGATGGAATCAGTGACCATGCCCCACTGCCCGCACTTTGATGCGTCAAAAAAGAGGCTGAAGCTTGCGGCCTCGCCCGGGGCTATCCTCTCTGGCGTGGATTTTACTCTCAGGTAAGCGGGACATTCGGCGAAGGCTGGGGCTATGGTGTCGAGGCTGGCGTTATAGCAGTCCAAGAATCCTTGCTTTAGTTCGCCCTGCTTTACCTTGCCAATCATGGCTACTCCATTGCGCAGCTTCAGAGGGCCAAAGTCCACAGGAAAACGCTTGGCCACTGTCTTGGAGGCTCCTATTACTGCGCCCTTGATTGCAAGCTTGATGCGCTCATGGGTGGCATCGGTGCGCACATACACGTGCTTTTCAAAGCGCCCGGCTTGTCCTACCGGGTTGAAGCGCACATCGATGGCCGCTGTGTCGCCCGGGGCTATGGGCTCAGTGGTATAGGTGGGCACTGTGCATCCGCACGAGGCTGCAGCTTGCAGAATGGTTACTGCTGAGTCGCTGTGGTTGATAAACCGGAACTGGCATGTGATAGCGTGGTCATCCTCGCTGAATGCCCCGAAATCATGCACTCGCTCCATCCACTCCAGCGGGCCGGTGATGCTGCTCAGGGCAGCCTCACTGCTTTGGCTCAGAGTGGTCAGCGCGGTCAGTAAGCAGCTTATCCAGAGTAACCTTCTCATTCTTCTTTTTCTTTTTGGCTCGCTCGCGCTCTTTTCGCGCTCGCTCGCGTTCTTTGGCTTTTTCGCGCGCTTGCCGCTCTTTCTCTTTGAGCTTTTCTTTGGCCAGCTTTTCTTCCTCCTTAAGCACAGCGGGATAGTGGCGGCATACTGCAGTCAGGGGGCAGTCTTTGCACAGCGGTTTGCGCGCCTTGCACACATATCGGCCGTGCAGTATCAGCCAATGGTGGGCCTTGGGCACAATCTCGGTGGGAAGATGGCGCATCAGGGCCTTCTCAGTCTCCAGAGGGGTCTTGCATTTGGTGGTCAGGCCTATGCGGTCGCTTACGCGGAACACATGGGTGTCCACTGCCATAGCTGGCACCTCGAATGCCACAGCCAAGATCACATTGGCTGTCTTGCGGCCTACGCCAGGCAAGCTCAGCAAGTCATCCAGGTCTTTTGGCACCTCGCCCCCGAAATCGCTTACCAGCTTGCGGGCCATGCCCAGCAGGCTCGTGGTCTTATTGTTGGGGTAGGAGCAAGATTTGATGAGCTCATATATCTGCTCAGGCGTGGCTTTGGCCATGGCCTCGGGCGTGGGGAAAGCCTCGAACAGGGCCGGGGTGATCATATTCACCCGCTTATCCGTGCACTGCGCCGATAGGATCACAGCCACGATGAGCTGAAAGGTATTTTCATACTTCAGCTCTGTCTCGGGCGAGGGCATCTCCTCTTCCCACACCTGGATGGCTCGTTCGTATCTTTCCTTTACAGTCATTGCTTATCGGGCTGCCGTGAACTCTTCCAAGAAGCGCACATCATTCTCCGAGAAGAGGCGCAGGTCGTTCACTCGGTATTTCAGGTTGGTGATGCGCTCGATGCCCATGCCGAAGGCGAAGCCAGAGTATTCTTTGGAGTCGATGCCGCAGGCTTCAAGCACATTGGGGTCAACCATGCCGCAGCCTAAGATTTCTACCCAGCCGGTGTGCTTGCAGAATCCGCAACCCTTGCCGCCGCAGAGGTCGCAGCTGATATCCATTTCGGCGCTTGGCTCGGTGAAGGGGAAATAGCTGGGGCGCAGGCGGATCTTGGTGTCGGGCCCGAACATCTCCTGGGCGAAGTATAGCAGAGTTTGGCGCAAGTCGGCAAAGGTCACATTCTTGTCCACATACAAGCCCTCTACTTGGTGGAAGAAGCAGTGGGCGCGAGCAGAGATTGCTTCGTTGCGATATACGCGCCCCGGCATTATGATGCGGAAAGGCGGCTGATGCTTCTCCATGGCGCGCACCTGTACCGATGAGGTGTGGGTGCGAAGCAGCACATCGGGCTCGCGAGTGATGAAGAAGGTGTCTTGCATATCGCGGGCCGGGTGGTCAGCGGCGAAGTTCAGGGCTGAGAACACATGCCAATCGTCCTCGATTTCTGGGCCTTCGGCCACAGTGAAGCCTAAGCGGCGGAAGATGTCGATCATCTCCTCGCGCACCAGGCTCAAGGGGTGGCGAGTGCCTAAGCGCCAAGGAGCCGGGGTGCGGGTGAGGTCGATGCTCAGGTCAGTGGCGGGGCCGCTCTCGGCAGCCTCGCGCAGAGAATTGATTTTCTCAGTGGCAAAGACCTTGAGGGCATTGATGGCCTGGCCTATCTCGCGCTTCTGCTCGGCTGGCACGTTGCGGAAATCATTCATCAGCAGCGACACCTCGCCTTTCTTGCTCAGGTATTTGATGCGCAAGGCCTCCACCTCGGCTGGGGTGGTGGCTGTGGCGCTTTCTATTTCTGCCCGTAGGGCATTTATTTTGTCAATCATTGTTGTGGTTGGGATATGATATCGAAGCCAGTGTATTTGCGCAGGCACTCGGGCACCACGATGCCCTCCGGTGTCTGATTGTTTTCAAGCATGGCAGCCATGATGCGCGGCAGGGCCAAGGCGCTGCCGTTGAGGGTGTGGCACAGGCGTGTCTTCTTATCCTCGGCGCGATAGCGGCACTTCAGGCGGTTGGCTTGGTAGGTCTCGAAGTTGGATACTGACGATACCTCGAGCCACCTCTTCTGTGCGCCGGACCATACCTCGAAATCGAAGGTGATGGCCGAGGTGAAGCTCATGTCGCCGCCGCAGAGGCGCAGGATATGCCAGGGCAGACCCAGCTTCTCGAGCAGCCCCTGTACATGGTCTTTCATCTCTTCCAGGGCTGCGTAGCTGTTCTCCGGCTTCTCGATGCGCACGATCTCCACCTTGTCGAACTGGTGCAGACGGTTCAATCCGCGCACATCCTTGCCATAGCTGCCAGCCTCGCGGCGGAAGCAAGCTGAGTAGGCGCAGTTCTTGATGGGAAGCTTGTCGCCGGGGATGATCACATCCCGGTATAGGTTGGTCACTGGCACTTCGGCAGTGGGGATGAGATAGAGATTGTCGAGGTTGCAGTGGTACATCTGGCCCTCCTTGTCAGGGAGCTGGCCTGTGCCATAGCCGGATGCCTCATTCACTACATACGGGGGCTGTATCTCAAGATAACCAGCCTTGGAGGCCTCATCGAGGAAGAACTGGATGAGGGCTCTCTGGAGCTTTGCGCCCTGGCCGATATACACTGGGAAGCCGGCCCCAGTGATCTTTACGCCTAAGTCAAAATCGATCAGGTTGTATTTCTTGGCCAAATCCCAATGGGGGAGAGCGTCTTCCGGCAGCTCCGGCATGGGACCGCCAGTCTTTTCCACCACATTGTCAGCGGCGCTGGTGCCGGCGGGTACTCCCTCGTATGGCACGTTGGGCACATTCAGCAGGATTTCGCGGATGCGAGCCTCTGTTTTGTCCAGCTCGTCGGCTATTTCTTTTTGGCTCTGCTTGAGGGCGGCCACAGTGCTTTTGGTCTGCTCGGCCTCTTCTTTCTTGCCCTCCTTCATTAGCTTGCCTATCTGGGAGGCGAGCTTGTTGAGCTCGGCAGCTTGGTTGTCATTGCGCAATTGGAGCTGGCGGCGCTGAGCGTCGAGCTCTACTACTTGGTTGATAGCTTGCTTGCCGTCAAATCCCTTGACAGCCAAGCGCTCGATAATCTTCTCGGGATTATCCTTTATTTGTTGTAGTGTAAGCATACTTAAGCCAGTAATTCTTTAACCTTCTTAAGCCAGTAATTCTTTAACCTTGGCGCTGATGGCCTTGCCATCGGCGCGGCCTTGGAGAGCCTTTGTGGCCACTCCCATCACCTTGCCCATCTCTTTGGCGCTGGTGGCACCCACCTGGGCGATAATCTTTTTGAGCTCGGCTTCCAGCTCCTCGGGGCTGAGGGCCTTGGGCAAGAACTCTTCGATGACCTTGAGCTCGTTGAGCTCGCCTTCGGCCAGGTCGGGGCGGTTGTTCTGGGTGTATATGTCGGCAGTCTCGCGGCGCTGCTTTGCCATCTTCACCAGGATGGACATAGCTTTGTCGTCGGGGAGCTCGCCATTGGCTCCGGGAGCAGTCTTAGCTTCGAGAAACTCTTTCTTGATGCCCTTCAGGGCCTCAAGGCGCACTCTGTCGCGCGCTTTCATGGCATTTTTGATGCCTTCGTTCACGGTTTCAAATAAGTCCATTTTTCAATAGCTTTTGTTCTAAACCGCAAAGTTACAAAAAATTCTCAATTCTTGGTTACTGGAATAGGATTTTTAGGCTCCCTAGGCTCCCTAGGCATCCTAGGAATCCTAGGCACCCTAGGCATCCTAGGCACCCTAGGATTCCTAGGATTCCTAGGATTCCTAGGATACCTAGGATTCCTATAATAAAAAAAGCGCCCCTTGTGGGGCGCTTAATTTTATTGCTATTGTTATTTCTTTTCCTCAGTGGCCGGGGCGGCTACCGGAGCCTTGTAGCGGGCGTTAAGCCCGTCAATCACCTCCTGGGTGATGTCCAAGGCCGGGTTCAGATACATGGCTGTCTCGCCATAGAGGATGGCATCGAATTTCTTCTCGTTGTTATAGCTTACGATGAAATTCATGATCGAGTCATGCAGCACCTTGTTGTTATTGTTAATCTTCTCCATGGCCTCGGCTTCGCGCTTGGCGTAGAGATTCTCATAATTGGTGGCTGTCTGCTGGATTTTCTTAGCCTCCGACTGAGCGGCTGACTCGGTCAGGAAGCCATTGTTCTGCAGCTTCTGCTGAAACTGGTTCTGCATTGCCTGAAGCTGATTCTGCAGCTGGTTGTAGTAAGCCACCAGCTCGGCTTGGATCTGCTGATTGGTAAGGGCCGTGGACTGCGAGAATGTATAATATTGGTTGATCGAGTCACCCCACACATATCGGATGTTGGTCACAGACTCGAACGGTTCACCTTGCTGCGCAGCATTTGCTGCAGGAGCGGTGTCCTTGGATGAGCAGGCTGTCATCATAATAGCAAAGCCGGCCAGCAAGAGAGTAGCAATTTTCTTCATACAGAGTGTAATGAGCTTTTAAACAGATAAGATTATATTGGTATTATGTTTTTATACTTTATGACAGAAATTCGATCGACAGTGGTCAGGATTTGATTTGCTCATGCAAGCAGGTGCCTTTGGCTTGGCTGTGCGCGTGATGGCCCATCGGGAATTTTGACCCGGGCACAAACAGCACCTTGATACCAAGCAGCAGAAAGGCAATAGCTACCATTAATATTGACAATATGACCAGTTTCATCGTCAATTTTCAAAATCATTGTGCAAATATAAAAAAGTTTGTCCAATTTTTTGTAATATGTCAATTTTATTTAGTAATTTAGAGGTCGAAAATCAGTGTTTTTTAACATTATTTCTCATAACTCCACACTTGTTTACACTTTATAACCCTAAAATCAATATTCAATCATGAAAATGAAAGACCTGCAACCCACCCAGGTGTTCGAAATCTTCGATCAGATCACCAAGGTGCCTCGTCCTTCCAAGAAAGAAGGGAAAATTCGCCAATTCTTGCTCGACTTCGCCAAGGCTCATGGCCTCACCGCCAAGACTGATCCCATAGGCAATGTGGTTATCTCCAAGCCCGCAACCCCGGGCCACGAGAATGCCCCCACTCTCATCCTTCAAGGCCACATGGACATGGTATGCGAAAGCAACGACAAGAGCTTCGACTTCGAAAATAATCCTATCACCACCATAGTTGACGGCGAATGGGTGCATGCCGATGGCACCACCCTCGGTGCCGACAACGGCATCGGCGTAGCCGCCTCCCTGGCTGCCATGATTGACCCCGACTTAGTGCATGGCCCGCTTGAGGCCCTTATCACTATGGATGAGGAGACCGGCATGACTGGCGCCAACAATCTGGCCCCGGACATGATCACAGGCAAGATACTGCTCAACCTTGACTCTGAGGACGATGCCGAAATCTTCATCGGCTGCGCCGGCGGCGTGGATACCACAGCCACTTTCCGATACAAGCGCGAGATGGCCCCCAGCGATTTCCACTATTTCAAGATCGACATTGCCAACGCACTCGGCGGCCATAGCGGCGGCGACATACATCTGGGCCGCATCAACGCCAATAAGCTGCTGGCTCGCTTCCTATTCCGCTTGATGAAGAAGTACGAAATCGTGCTTTGCGAGATCGATGGCGGAAACCTGCGCAATGCCATTCCGCGCGCCGCTCATGCTATCTTTGGCATACACACATCAAATAAGGAAGATGTGGTGGTGGAGTTCAACCAGTACCTCGCTGAGATTGAGAACGAATATCGCCCCATCGAGCCTACCTACCAAATCACTCTCGAGACCGAGGAGCGCCCGGAATATGCGGTAGATGCCGCCACAAGTCGCAACCTGATTATGGCCCTCTATGCCGCTCCTCATGGTGTGATATCCATGAGCCGCGACTTGGAAGGCTTGGTGGAAACCTCTACCAATCTGGCTTCTGTCAAGATGAAGGAGGACAATACCATCGTGGTGTGCACCAGCCAGCGCTCATCCGTAGAGAGCCGCAAGTGGGACATTGCCCGCCAGGTGGAGGCTGTATTCACACTGGCTGGAGCCGAGGCCACGCATGGCGACGGCTATCCCGGATGGCAGCCCAACATGCACTCGCCCATCATGAAGATAGCCAGCGATGCCTACGAGGAGCTCTATGGCATCAAGCCCAAGGTGATGGCTATCCATGCCGGTCTGGAGTGCGGCCTCTTCCTCACCAAGTATCCGGATCTGGATATGGTATCTTTCGGTCCTACCCTTCAGGGTGTGCACTCGCCCAGCGAACGCATGCATATCCCGGCTGTAGGCCGCTTCTGGGGCCAACTGCGCCGCATCATCGAGAAGGTCGCCGACCTTAAGGCTTAACACCCTAAGAATCCTAAGCGCCTTAGGTCTCCTAAGATGCTTAGGATTCCTTTATTCCTATATTCCTATCTTTTGTCTAAATTCAATCTCATAGTATTGGCTCTCGGGGCAGCCCTCTGCGCTGAGGCTGCTGACCCCACCGAGGAGGAAATCCGTGAAGAATTCCAAATCGATGCCTTGGGGGTAGAGCCATGGCTGGAAGCCATGCTGCGCCCTCCCATGCACCTCACAGAGGCAGACTATCACCGGGCTGCCCAGGAGCTGCATTGCGATGATGCCGCCATCCATGCCGTGATTGAGATTGAGGCTGGCAGCCAGCATCAGGGATTATATGATCAGGGATGCCCGGTGGTGTATTTCTCAGCTGACATGTTCCGAAAGAATGCCAAAAAGCGAGGCATCAATCTGAGCAAGGCCCAGAAATCGCACCCAGAGGTCTTTGCGGGGCCAAATGATAAAAAGTATGGCGGCCGCAATGCCGCGCAGTGGGCGCGCATGCAGGGCGCGATGGCTATAGATTCTGTGGCTGCTATCGAGAGCGCTTATTGGGGGATGTTCCAGATTGCCGGCTTCAATTGGAAGCGCTGCGGCTGCGCTTCGCCTCAGGAGTTCGCCCGGCGCATGGCCACATCCGAGCAGGAGCAGCTGGAGCTCTTTGTGAACTTCCTCCACACCACTGGCCTGGATGTGCCGCTCCAGAAGCTCGACTGGACCCGCTTCGCCCGAGGCTACAATGGCCCCTCCTATGCCAAGCGCGGCTACCACACCCGCCTCTCCCGCGCCTACAACAAATGGAAATAACCCCGAAACCTCTCGAAAAATCTCGAAAAATCTCGAAAACTTTCGAAAACTTTCGAAAATTCTTGAAACAAAAAAGCCATCCCGGGGTGCGGGATGGCTTTTTTTTTATGGGGAGTAAGGGGGGGTGTTAGTCTTGGTCAGAGTCCCACCATACATTGATTGACCACACATCAGCTGCTGAGTTCCAGTTGGCGGTGCCGTTTGAGCCGGGAACCAGAGCTCCAATTGCACCAAGATTGGTGGAATTGTAGTTGATCTCATGTGAGCACTGGCGCCAGCGACGCAGATGTTTGCCCAGAGGGATGCATGATTGCGATCCACCATTGATGTAGTATTCTGCTGGAATGTGCCAGTTGAAGAATACAGCCTCATCATAGTCGTAGCGGCGCATATCGTTCCACTGCTCCAATTGCTCCATCATGGCGATGTGCTTCTGTGTCATGATGTGGCCTAAGGTAAGGTCAGCAGCGGTGCCGATGCCATTCTCCAAATAGTTGTCGATTTCCTCATCTGTCATCACTTGGAATGAGGGGCAATTGTTCTGCAGATCATCCTTGCTTTCAGCCTGCCAAGCAGTGAGCTTCTCATTCATGAGCTCCATATTGGCGCGGATGCCTTCCTTGTAAGCTGCATAAGCTTCGCTGGTCTTGCCCTGATTATAGAGCACCTCAGCCTTGATAAAGCAAGCCTCATGGTAAGTGCCTACCCAACCGGGAGAAGATACGCGGGTCATGAATGTGCCGGAGATAGCTGAGCGATCATCGCCCGAGCCCTTCTGGTTGTCAAGCCACATCAGGAGGCTACGACCTTTGTAATAGCCAGTAGAGCCTGAGCGCTGTTGTACAAAGATAGTATCACCTGAGCGGGTTTCAGATTGGCAGTAGAAGCCAGTGATACCAGGATGTGAGCTGTATTTGCTGGTAATGTCCTTATCTGAGAGATCATCCCAAGATGTGGCGTAAGGAGCGCCTTCTGTGCGGATCGTAGTATTCATATCCACACCTACAGAGCGGCGCCACAGTCCATCCTCTGACCACTTAACTTTCTGGCCATATATTTCCTCAGGGGTGTTGGCTGATTTTTGTGAACGAGCCCAGGGAATGATGCGGTCAGCTCGAGGATCTTCTACTCCGTATTCGCCAAAGTTGGTGAGGTTGTCCACCAGCATTCTGGTTACAAAGTAGTTTGAGTTCATGCCGATTACTGAATACAGAGGCGAGTAGTCCACAGGCTCGTTCCATCCAAGGACATCATGAGTAGGTCCATTATCATCGGTATGGTTAATTACGATATTGTCCTTATTGCTCTGGGGACCCTTGGCCAAGGCATCGAGGATAGCTTGAGCATCGTACTTCAGGTCAGAAGCAGAGCCGGCCCCTTTCTTTGACAGATGCAGCAAGAAGCGAGCTTTCAGCAGGTTGGCGAACTTAATCCACTTGTCCACACTGCCAGCAGCCCAGAAATCGCCAGCCGACAGAGGCTCAGTGAACTCCTCTTGGGTCTTGGACAAATATTCGAGACCCATGTCGATATCATCGAGACACCCCTGGAAGATGGTCTTGCCAGTGTCATAGGCCGGAATATTTGTCAAAGCCACAGCTTCAGTATAAGGCATTTCGCCATAGATGTCAGTCATCAGCATGAAGCCATAGGCGCGAATGATGCGGCCTACGCCTACATAATGCCAAGCTCCGGCCTCCATAGCGCTGTTTTCCATATCGGCCAAGTTGGCTGCTGCGCCTACGAACCACCACTGATACGGTGTAGTTGTGACACCAGCCATTGGCTGCCACTGTGAATATGCTCCATAGGTCGAGGTGCGGCTATTCATTGTCCAGTCGCCACATCCCATGTTGGTACGCATAGCTCCGAATTGCTGGGCATCGTTGGTGTAGAACTCAATGTGAGCCAGTCGTTGATAATAAAGGGCATCCACATTGGTGGCTGAGTTGGGGTTGTCGTTGACATCAAGATAGTCAGAGCAAGATGTCATCGAGGCTACTCCCACTGCAGCAAGCATGATATATTTTAGAAGTTTCATGTCGCAATGATGTTGAAATTATTAGAAAGTAAGATTAAGGCCGAATGCGAAGCTTGCAGTAGAGGGCACGCCGCAATATTCGAAGCCAACAGATGACGAACCACCTACGCCAGCGCCAGAAGCGGCAGCCTCGGGATCACCATCGTAGTTGGTGAAGAGCAGCAGGTTGGTAGCAGATGCTGTAACTACAGCGCGTTGGAATACCTTAGTCCTCTCAAGGAATTTCTTAGGAACATTGTAGCTAAGAGAAATGGTGCGCAGACGCAGGCTGTTGACTTTCTTCAACCACAGTGAGGCCTCAGTGGAAGCTACGCTTGATAAATAGTTGTGGATAATGGAAGCGCCTGACATTGTTACGCCATTGATGTCGTAAGTCTTGTCCCAATCATAATGGAGATCGGTGTGAGGAATATCGAGACCATTGTCGCGGATATCAGCTGAATAGTTGCTGGTACCATTGACATCCATTACATATTGTGTGCCGTTGAATACATAGCCGCCAACACGGAATTCCCACAGCATATCGAATGTGAAATTCTTCCAAGTCAGAGTGTTGGTCCAGCCGCCAGTGAACTTAGGCTCGCGGTTGCCAAGGTAATAATAAGAAGTGTCGCTGTTGTCAGGCAGACCAGTCTTAGCATTTACCACTACATTGCCATCATCGTCGCGCACCCAGCGTGTACCGGCGATAGCGCAGAAGTCACCACCAGAGTATGATGCAGCCTTAGCGCCGCCATACTGTACATCAGTTACATACATTACATCCATGCCAGCTGCCAAGCCTTCGAGCTTGCCGCGGTTGCCGGCGATGTTGATGCCAGTTTCCCATTGCCAATCCTTGGTCTGCACGGGGATACCGCTGATAGAAAGTTCCATACCCTTGTTGCGTACATTACCCATGTTCACAGAGCAGAAGATGTAGCCAGTGGACTGAGGACCGCGGGGCGAGATAATCTGGTCAAGTGAGTTGTTGGTGTAGTATGCGTAGTCGAATTTCAAGCGGTTGTTGAAGAAGTGCAGTTCGAGACCGATTTCGGTTGACTCAGTAGTCTCTGACTTAAGGTCGGTATTTCCACGAGTCCAGCTGTTACCCATACCGGTGAGTCCTCCAAGATATGTGCCTACAGGCCAAAGAGTAGTAGTGAGTTCATAAGGATCGGTGTCCTTACCTACGCGAGCCCAGCTTGCGCGGATCTTACCGAAGGTGAGCACGCTATTGTCAAGCCAGCCATGATCCTGCAGGAACTGTGTGAATGCGATGGCACCGCTGACTGATGGATAGAAATATGAGCGGTTCTTGTGAGGAAGTGTTGAGGTCCAGTCGTTACGGCCGGTAGCTGTCAAAAACACAGTGTTCTTCCAGTCTAAGCGAAGTTCGCCGTAGAGGCCTACAAGGCGCTTCTTGTATGTATAGCTCTCAAATGACTTGTTGTCTTGGGCAGCGTTGGCATAAGCGAAGAAGTTTGCTACCTCAAAGTTGTAAGCCATCTTGTAGTCATTCTTGGTGGTGGTGTTGTCAGTGGATGTGCCAATCAACAGGTTGGTGCCGAAGTCGCCAAAGGTCTTGTTGAAGTTCATCATGAAGTTGGTGTTGAGATAGTGATAGCGAGTAGTGTTGTCGCTCATCATACCGCTCTGCCATTCCTCCTTGTAAACACCGCCGGGGGCAATGCGCTTGGTATAATCTGTAGTATAATCATCCACGCCCATTTGGAAGCGGATCCACCACCAATCGGTCACATCAGCTCGGATGTTGAATGTGCCAGTAAAGCGGGTGGTCTTATCGTGGATCTTATTCTTATTGATAATCCAGTAGGGGTTATCGCTTTCGTCCTTGGCATCGAGGCGGTCGCCGAACATGCGATAGCGGCTGCCATCCTCATTGAGGTAGTGGGTCATGTCATCGCTGGTGCCGAAGCCATAAAGGCGAACCAAAGCGCCATCGCCGCTGGAGTTGTACAGACCGCCAGAGGTAAGGGTCTTGTCGGTGCGAGCTTCTGAGTAAGCTGCATTGGCGCCGAAGGTGAACATCTTCCATTTCTGCTCGCCGTTGAAGCGAACAGTGGTCTTGGTATAGCCAGTCTTAGGCACGATACCATCCTGATCGTAGAAAGATCCTGAGAGGAAGAAGTTGCCATTCTCGTTACCGCCAGATACGCTGAGGTTGGTATCCCAAATGCCTCCGTGCTGATAGAAATCGCCGATATTGTCGTAGGTCTGCTCGTTAGCTGCCAAGCGATCGCCCCATGAGCTATAGGAGTAGTCATTGTAAACAGTGCCGGTGTAAACCTTGTCAACATATTGGTCTTCCATGAAGCCTCGGCGATAGCGTGTCTGAGCCTTGGGCACCTTGGTAGCCCAAGAGGTGACGTACTTAGCTGAGAGGTTGACCTCGGTGCGGCCTGCCTTACCTTTCTTAGTGGTAATCAGCACCACGCCATTGGCAGCGCGGCTACCGTAAAGGGCAGAAGCGGCCGGGCCTTTCAGCACTGACATGCTCTCGATATCCTCAGGGTTGATATCCATCACACGGTTGCTGGTGGTGGTGGAGGTGTTGGTGGAGCCGTCGAATGCGGAGTTGCCACCTACGCTCGAGGAGTTATCATAAATGATACCATCTACTACGAAGAGCGGCTGGCTATCGCGGGTCTCTGATACAGAGGTGGCACCGCGGAGCACAATCTGAGCGCCCGAGCCAGCGGCGCCTGACGATTGTGTGATGTTCACACCAGCGATTTTACCGGAGAGGGAGTTGATGGCATTCGATGTCTTGTTCTTCATCAGCTCATCGGCACTGATTTCATCGATTGAGTAGCCGAGTGATTTTTTGTCCTTCTTGATGCCGAGGGCGGTGACTACCACCTCGTCGAGGGCGTTAGCATTGGCTGTGAGAATTACATTGAGGGTATGACTGCTCACCTTGCGATCGGCGGGTTGCATGCCGACTGAGTTGAACGACAACACATCTCCAGGTGCGGCCTTGATTGTGTAGCGGCCATCAACATCGGTGAGCACCTTTGCTTTGGTGGCCTTGTTCTCAACCATGGCGCCCACGATGGGCTCTCCCTGTTCATCTGTGAGGACGCCCGTCACGGTGCCCTGCGACTGAGTGGATTGTGCCTGCGCTGTAAAGCCCTGTATTGCGGGATACCCGCATGCTAACAGGAGCGAGGCGGCAAGAATTAGTCGTTTGTTCATAAACAAGTAAATTGATGAAATAATTTCTTGGACGGTCCCAAGGGGCCAAACACAAGAGTGAAGATTGGTTTAATAAGATTTTGCAAATTTAAAGGGAAATAAATTAAAAACAAAGTTAAAAAAACGCAAAATAGACGAATGCCCACCCAATTTAGCCCAATAACTTTCGAGAATTCTCGAAAAATTTCGAGCGCTTTCGAGAATTTTCGAGCGCTTTCGAGAATTTTCGAAAATTTTCGAGAATTTTCGATACAAGAAAAGCCATCCCTAAGCGGGGATGGCTTTTCTTATGATTGGTGGTTAAAATTACCAGCCAGGGTTCTGGCTCAGGGTGTAGCCCTTCTGGGTGTAGAGGTCAATCTGGTTCTTGCCGATGGGGTAGAAATACTCGCGCTCAGTGAATGTGCGGGTCTGGCGGGTGCTGCCCGTAGAGGCTCCATCCACATAGCCGTTAACCAGAGTGATTTCCTTTGTCAGCTCTGAGGGGATATCGCTCAGGTTGGCCCCCAGGGCGATGTTGGGATAGTTGTTGCTATCCAGCTTGTCGAGCTGGTGCCAGCGGATCAGATCCCAGTAGCGGTGGTAGTTGTCCATCATCAGCTCGCAGCGGCGGCAGCGGCGGATCTCCCACAGCAGGCTCGATACATTCATGTTGTTGGCCGGGTCGTTCATGCTCGAAAGCGATGCCACTGTCTGGGTGGGCAGCCCGGCGCGGGTGTACAGCTTGTTGATAGTAGCATCCAGGTCGCTATCGGTGATAGTGCCAAGCTCAGCCTTTGCCTCGGCATAGGCTAAGTAGATCTCAGCCAGCCAGTACAGAGGAGCGCAAGTGTTGCTCTGGCCGTCGGTCACGCAAATCAGGCTTGGGAGGTTGGGATTGACATACTTCTTGATCAGATAGCCGGTGGAAGAGCTCAGGAAGTCGGAGTTGGAGCGAGCAGCCTTGTGTCCGGTCCAAGCCAAGAAGGGATCCACGGTCATCGACAAGCGATCGTCGCGCACATCCAGCAGGTGCTGGATTGACACGATACTGTCAGTGCCCTCGATTATCAGCTTAGCGGCATCGGAGGTGTCCTCGGTGGTCAGGGCTAAGGGCTTGCCATCCTTGAAGAGGAAAGCATCGAAAGCGTCCTTGGTGATACCATTGATCATAGTGCCGGCGCTAAGGTAAGCAAGCAAAGAGTGGCCCTTTACGCCAGTCTCATAAGCCTTCATGAAGATTACCTCGGGGTTGGCTGTTAGGCTCTCGAGGCCATCGGCAGCGTTGGCGGTGAATACTGAGTTGTAGAGGCTCTGATAGTTATCGCAGAGGCGATAGCTCTTGCTCATGATAGCCTGGCAAGCCTCCACCACACGGTTGTAATATGTGGTGGCGCGGGTGTCGTCCTTGAGAGCATAGCGCGAATAAGCGGCCTCGAACAGGCAGATCTCAGCCTTCATGGCATTGGCCATGTCGGCGCTGAACTCCATCACGCTCGACTGTGTGAGGATATTGTCCACAGCGAATTGCACATCCTCATAGGCGGCATCCATCACGGTGTTGCGCGACACGCGAGGTCCGTAGAGAGCCTCTGTATCATTGGGGTCGAGCACCTCTTGCACCAGAGGCACATCGCCGAAGCAGCGCACAAGCTGATAGTACTGGTAAGCGCGGTTCATGCGTGCGATGCCCAGGTAGCTGTTCTTCTCGCCTTCGGCCAGGGTGCTGTTGCTCACCCCTTGGATAATGTTGTTGATGCGGCGGATTGCGGTGTAGCCGTCATCCCACTCTGAGGCGTTGGTAGGCACTTGCTGATACTCCCAGCGGGCGAACTGCACGCCGTCGCCAGAGTACATGTGGGTGCACTGGTCATCGCCCAAGGAGCGATAGTAGAAGTTGTTGACCCAGGAGGTGGTGTTGCCGTAGCCCAGGTAATAGTAGTAGAGGAAGTTGATCTGCAGCTCTACATTGGCTGATGTGTTCCAGTATTCTGGAGTATTGGTCTGCTGGTCCAGAGGGTAGCGGTTGTCCTCAAGCAAGTGATTGCAGCTTGAAAGCGACAGAGCAGCCATAGCCATCAGCCCATATATATATTTGTGTTTCATATTATATTTTTATTTATCTATTACAGAATCATCAATATGGGTGTAATCCAATTCTTTTAGGTTAGAAAGTAACTTGGATACCAAATGAATATGACTTCATCATAGGGCTGGTGCGGCCGAAAGAAGCCACGCCGGCTGAGCTGTATTGTCCGCTCTCACCAGTGAAGAGCTCAGGATCCATATTGTACTTGCTTGCTCCATTGTAGATGAAGAATGGGTTCTCAGCTGAGAAGTACACGCGTGCGCGTTGGATAAGGGCCTTCATTGTGATGTTGGCTGGCAAGGTGTAGCCCACGGTCAGAGTCTTCAGGCGCAGGTAGGCCATGTTGGTCAGATAGCGGTCGCAGACTGTGAAGTTGTTGGTGCCTTGCTCAAGCAGGTTGCGGTAGCGGCTGTTGTAGCCGAAGCAGCCCACATACATGCCAGGATAGAAGTTGTTTTGGTCGATGTCGTAGCCTACGATCTGGCCGGCATCGTCGAGGATGTAGCGGTTGTAGTTGCCCACTTGGTTGCTGTAGAGAGCATCTGCTGACTGTGCCAGAGGAATCACATACTGGTTGATTGAGTAATATTTGCGCTTGCCCACGCCTTGGAAGAAGAGGTCGAGGTCGAAGCCCTTCCAGCTGCCGCCTAAGCGGAATGAATATTCGTAGCGGGGGAGTGCGTTGCCGATAACCTTGGCATCGCCGTGGTCGCTCTTGGTGGCGCTGCCTACTGAAATCACGCCGTCGCCATCAAGGTCCTTGTACTTGACATCGCCAGGGCCGAAGTGGAATGATCCATACTCCAGTGAGCTCTGATCTGGAATGCCGTCCTTGAGGATCCAGTTGCCGTTGGCATCCTTGCCTACGAAGTCGTCCTCGGTGAAGAAGCGGTCGAATTCCAAGCCCCATACATCGCCGAAGGTCTGACCCTCATAGTAGCGGTTGGTGTTGGAGCCGGCACGGTAAGTGTAGAGGATAGCGTCGTCGCCCTTGTTCTCCCACTTGGTGATCTTGGTGCGAGCATCGCCGATGCTGAATGTAGCATACACATCGGCATCGCCGAATGAGTGGTTCCAGCTCAGAGAGAGTTCCCAACCGTTGGTGCGCAGGCGGCCAGTGTTCTCATAAGGTGCGCTTGTGCCAAGCACTGAGGGAAGCTCAGCTCCGGGAGCGAGCATGTCGCGGGTCAGGCGGTTGAACCAGTCGAATGTCAGGTTCAGTGAATTGTTGAGGAAGCCCAGGTCGATACCGATATCGGTGGTGCAGATGCGCTCCCAGGTCAGAGAGCTTGACACCAGGGTGGGAGTGCCGGCATAGTTGATCAGAGTACCAGAAGCGCCCATAAATGAATATGTGGTGCTGGTGGTGGGCTTGCTGATGGTAGAGAGGAACATATTGTTACCGATGGCCTCGTTGCCGATTTCGCCGTAAGAGGCGCGGATCTTACCGTTGGATACTATGTTCTCGATGCGCAGCTTCTTGAAGTAAGGCTCTTCGGTGAAGCGGTAGCCAGCTGATACTGAGGGGAAGAATGCCCATTGGTCGTTGGCCGGGAAGCGGCTCGAACCATCATAGCGGCCATTGAGCTCGAGCAGATAGATGCCCTTGTAGTCGTAGTTGATACGGCCGAAGAAGCCGGCTGTGGCGCGGTGTGTGTCGGAAGAGGAGAAAGTGTTCTGTGTGCCGTCCTTGCCGCCATCGGTCAGGCCCAGCACTGGCAGCGAGTAGTCAACCAAGCCATTGTTCTCGAAGAAGAAGTAGTCGTAGCGCTCCTTCTCGGAGTTGGTACCTAACATCACCTTCAGGTTGTGAGCATCCTTGAATGTGATGTCGTAGGTGGCATAGAGGTTGGCTGTCCACAGATTGCGGTCTGCTGCGCTCTTGTCGGCATCGGTGCTTGGCTGTCCTGCAGTAGGCGATTGGTACACCTCGCCCCACTTGTTGCTCCAAGTGTTCCAAGCGCGATACAGGCCCCAAGCCGAGTTGGCGCGGCTCTGGCGGATATCGTAAGTGAAGTCAGCGTGGATATTCAGACCCTTGATGGGGTTCACATCCAACCAACCTTGCATTCTGGTTTGGCGCGATGTGCGCTTGCTTTCCACACCCTGGGTGCGGTTCATGATTTCGCTGCGGGTGGGCAGCACCTCGCCGGTCTCCTCATCTACCAGATAGCCGTACATTTCATTGTAGGGCTGCCAACGCCACATGTACTGGTAAGCGTTACGCGAGGGATAAGGATATGTGTATTCGCGCTGAGAGAAGCTCATTCTTGCGCCGGCTTTCAACCAGGGGAAGATCTCGGTGGATACGGTGGCATTGGCCATGTAGCGCTTCATCTTGTCGGGGTTGAAGTTCATCAGGCCCTGCTTGGAGTCATAGCCCAGAGAGATGCGGTACTTTGTCTTGCCGCTTGTGCCCTCGATGCCGAGGTTGTGCTTCTGTGAGGGGGCTGCGTTGTTGAACATCAGCTCCTGTATATCCCAGTCGGCATAGTGGAGCCAGGTGCCATCGTCCATCACGATGTAGTCGCCCACATTGTCCCAGCTCTGGAAGGGCTGCAGCTCGCGATAGTCGGTGTAGCGGCCATTATGCTGCTTTTCCCAAGCTTGCACATAGGGCAGCAGGTCAGAGTAGGCTGCGCCGCAGAATGCTGATGCGCCTGTGCCGGTGCGGGCGTATGACTGTAGGGCTGCGTCAATCTGGTCGGATGACTTGGCGAAGTCGGGCAGCACCGTGGCCTTGCTCCAAGCGAAGTTGTTGGTATAGGTCAGCGACACCTTGTCTTTGCGGTTGGCGCTCTTGGTGGTGATCAAGATCACACCGAAGGCAGCGCGGCTACCGTAGATTGATGATGAGGCGGCATCCTTGAGCACTGAAATCTCCTGGATGTCCTCAGGGTTAACAAAAGTAAGGTCGTTGGTAGGCACGCCATCTACTACGATCAGAGGGTTGGAGGTCTGACCATTCGACATGGTACCGATGCCGCGGATGTTGATGCTGGCCTCAGAGTCTATGCCGCCATTGGTGTTGGTGATGGTCAGGCCGGGTACAGTACCCTGCAGGGCCTTGGTGACATCTTGCACCGGACGGCTGTCCATTACGCGAGCCACATCCACAGTGGCCACAGCCCCGGTGAGGTTAGCTTTCTTCTGAGTGCCGTAACCTACTACTACCAGTTGGTCAAGCTGCTCAGTGGTGGGCTGCAGGTACACAATCATGCCCTCCTTGGCGGCGGCTGATTCGCTCTTGTACCCGATGTAGTTGATTTCAAGCATAGAGCCTTTCGGCACTTGAATCTTGAAATTGCCGTCAAAGTCGGTGTTGACAGCGACTTTCTTGTTGCCTCTGAGGGAGACATTGGCACCAATGACCGGGTCGTTGTTCTCATCGAGAACGCTGCCAGTGATGGTGACTTGATCTTGGCTTTGCTGCTGGGGTATCTCGTCAGCGTAGGCATTGAGCGAGCCGGCTGCGGTCATTCCCATGAGTGCGATAGCCACTAAAAGCTGTTTTCTCATGTTAATTAGTTGGTTAATTTAGGTGTATTTGAGTGATTTTGGTTTGTTTTTGAGTGACTTTGGTTTGTTGATGACTTGGTATTAGTTGTTTTTAAGTTTAAATCTGTTGATTTTGGTTAAAAAACATTTCGTAGGCAAAATTAAGTCAATCTTCTTCAAAAAACAAAAAAATCTTTGCTATTTAGCAAAGATTTTATTTTGATTACAAAAATTTAGGCTTGTCCTGGTCGCTAATTGAGTTTCAGCACTCGCACTCCTGAGCGGCCATAGGCCACAATCAGGTAGTCGGTGCCCATCTTGGCCACATAGTTGGCCGAGGCGCCGCTTTGCTCGTCAAGCGAATTGTGGTAATAGCTTTGCGGGGCCAGATCGCCCTTGGCCAGCACCCACACTCCGGCGCCGCCGTTGGCCACATATACATAATTGTCATCTATGCACAGGCCGTTGGCTGCTGAGCCGCGATACTTGTTAGCGTTAATCTTGATGCCCTTGTCAGCTGCGTTGGCGTCAAGCCAGGCGGGTATGTCGATGCGTGCCACCTCGCTGCCGCCGCGATACACAGCCACTCCGTTCCAGCCCTGGCAGCTGTAGATGGTGCCGTCATTCTCGATGGCGATCACATCCTTGCCGAATACCGGGCCGAAAGCATCCACAGCGATGGTCTGTGTAGGCTTCTCATAATCCCAGCCGTTGGTCACATCCCACACCTTGATGGCTGCCGACAGGGTCGAGGTGTCATCATTCCACCATTCGCCAGTGAGATAGGGAGCCGTATATTCTATGGTGACAGCCTTGGTGCCATCGGGGCTCAGGGCTATGTGCTTAACCGATCCGGCAGAAGCCATGGCGTCGATCCAGGGGCTGTAGGTCTGCTTCTTGGTGGCCACAACATTGAAGTTGAGGCCATTTGTGGCATAGTCCATCGTCAGATAGCCTCCGGCGCTGGTGATGAAGAGCTCGTCGCCCTTGCGCACCACGCAGTTGCCGCTGCCTCCGGCGATATTGTCATCCCCCTTGCCCAAGCCGCGCACTTGCAGTATGTCAGTGCCGTTGGCATTGGCGGCGATGTCGGTCAGGAGCACGCGTCCCACGAAGCCGCCCTTGTCCTTGTGGTCTCCCACAGTGATCAGGTATCCGTTGCTTACGATGCAATGGTTGAAATCGTAGGCATTGGCAGCATCGGTGCCATGATTTGTGATATTGGTAATCTCAGCTCCTGATACACCCTTGGCTGCGCCCTCGGTGGTGTCAGTGTAGCCGAGGTAAGCCGGGGTTTCGAGCCAACTGTTGAGAGTGACCTCATCGTTGGCGATGGTGAATTTCTCCAGGCAGCCCCAGATGTTGCCTCCGCGCAGGTGCCAGCTCACATAGGCGTTGTTGCCATCGATAGCCACGCTGGTAGCTGAGATGGGGTGAGTGTGGCAAGCGTCGATGTCTGCCAAGGTCGGCAGGCTTGGGAATGGCTCGTCCTCAGGCACCTCTGGGTCCGGATCGGGATCCGGGTCGGGATCAGAAGGATCTTCGGGATCCGGGCATGGGTCTTCGCAGTCGGGCATGTTGATGGCCGGGCTGCACTCGCCTGCGGCCTGGGTAAAGTCGCAAGCCCCGGGGTTGAAGAGCACGTTGACTGTGTTGGCAAAGCACACCTCTGTATCCGATCCTCCGTCAGTGAAGCTGTCGGCAAAGATAGCCAAGTGGTTGCGGAAGGTTTTTGTGTAATCGTTCACCCCGCCGTCGGCGCGAATATTGCCAGCCACTTTGAATACAGCTGAGCCTGTCTCCGGGCCTTGCACCACGCTGGTGCCCAGATTGGCCAGGTAAGCACCTTTCTTGCTCTCGATCACGCCGCCGTCGCAGATCTCCACAGCGGCATCAGCATCGATATATAGGGCCACTGCCGGGCAGTTGCCATCGTTGTTGAAGAGCTCGTCGATGCCGCGGGCCACCATGTAGTTGCCAAATTTTGAGATGGAGCCGTTGGTGGCGTTGAACCAGTCGTCGAAGTAGGCGCACTTGGCGTAGAGGCGCCCGGTGGTGCGCACTTGGCAATTGGTGGCAGTGAATTTGTTGGCGATATACACATCGCCGCCGATGCCGGCAGTGTTGGCCTCAACATTGGCAGCATAATGGTTGCCATATTCGGGCACCCACTCATCTACATAGAGCGTGCCGCCAACATAGATATCGCCAGCCTTTGTGTCGCTTTGGCAGCTGTGCACATAGGGGATGGGGCTTTCGGCGGTGCCCAAGTCGCCAGTGGTCATCAGTTGGTTGCCAGCATGCACATCAATGCCGTCGGCACTGGTGAGGTTGAGTGTGCCGTAATTGTAGATGCTCACCTGTAGCGGTTGGATCTCGATGGTGAGTGTGGCTCCGGGGAGCACTACCAGGCTTGCGCCATTGTCGGCGCCCTCGCCCCAGATGTTGTCGGTGCTGACATTGCCCTCGATGAAAATGATCTGGTTGGGGTACACTTTCAACTCACCGCTGTGGTCGCTCGCAAGCACAAAATTGCTGGAGATGTTGTCCCAGGTTTGGTAGGTGGTCACGGTGGAGGCTGCTGCCTTTGCCTTATCCCAGGAGCTCAGGGCTGGCATTGAGGTAGCGCTCAATGCGCGGGAGCGGCCGGCTGAATAGGGCGATGAGTAGAGAGTAGCGTAGTTGCGCACATACTTGCCAAGGGTGGCGGGATCGGACACCACGGTCATGGAGGCTGTCTCGGTGAGGGTTTCCTCCTGGTCGGTGGGGTTTTCTGCGGGGGCTTTCACTTCGTCGCTGCAACCCGACAAAGCCGTGCCTAACAATGTAGCGATTGCCAGGACGGAGAAAGCGCCATTCAGGGAAAGGGATTTCCGTGTCATATAAGTAAAATGTATGAAATATTATCGATTCAGGATTTCATGGGAGCCTATCGCTCCTTTTTACGCATAGCAAAATTACAATATAGAATAATGTGAAATGTCAAAAAATCGCCATAAAATGTCGAAAATCTGCCAAAATCAGGTCCTGCATGTCCTGTGAGTCCTGTCCTGCCCGGCTGAAAAAAAAAGCCCCGGGGCATCGCTGCTCCGGGGCTCCTTAAATATGGGGGAATATTTTTACTTGTTCTTCAGCTGGAACACCTTCACACCAGCTTTGCCGTAGGCCACGATGATCTTGTCGCCCTGCACTGCTACATAGTTGGCAGATGCGCTGGCATTGTTCCATGGCTGGCATACCGGCTCCATATTCTCCTTGTCGAGGATCCACAGACCAGATGCGCCGTATGCAACATAGATGTACTGGCTGTCAACATACAGGCCGTTAACGGCTGCATCCTTGTACTTGGCAGCGAGCTTAGCATCGTAATCAGCGATCTTGAAGCGATCGATCAAGCCACTTCTGTTGTAAACGGCGATGCCATTGATACCCTCGCTTACATATACATTCTCGCCGTCGAATTGGATTACATTCTTGCCGTAGATAGGGCTGTATTCGGGGATCTCAACTGACCACTCAGAAGCCTCATCCAACCAGTTGTCAACTTTCTTGACACTCAGCTTAGCGGGAAGCTTGGTCACATTGTCGTTGAACCAGTAGTCGCCAAGAGCAGCGTCCTTTCCTGCATCTGCAGTGTATTCAAGCATAGCCACCAGGCTCTTGTCTGAGTTGAGGGCCAAGTGCTTGGCAGAACCAGCAGTCTTCAGGCTTGCGCCCAGCTTGTGCACGAAGTATGAGGTGCCGCTTGTAGCATAAGTTTCGATCTTGCCCAGTTCGGCGATAGGATCGGTGTATTCCTGATAACCGCCTGCGCATGCTACCATGTACTTGCTGCCATTGTAAACTACGCAGTTGCCTGAGCGAGCATAGCCCTTAGCTTCGTTGGGGAAGAGGCCGCGAGCTACGAACTTGCCATCTGTCTCTTCCCTAGTGCCGGTCTTGCCGAAGTCGCCATCAGCGCCTACAGCCAGAGCACCCAGGAAGCCGCCCTTCTTAGCGTGGTCACCTACGGTCACGATGTAATCGGTGCCGTTCTCGTTGACTGCAATCAGGTGGTTGAAATCGTATTCTCCTTGCATATCGGCATCCACCTTGTCAGATGAGTTGCCATCCCAGTTGTTGCCGCCTTCGGTGGTGCCATCCTCAGTCTCCATGTAAGAGGTGATTTCGGTGGTCTCGCCATTGATCTGGAGAGCCTCGATGCAACCGTGGATAGCGGTGCCGCGCTTTTGCCATGACACATATACCTTATTATTATAGGGGAATACGCAGGTGGCAGAAGTGTCGTGAGAGTGGTCATCCTCTACCTTGCTTATTTCCTCGATATAAGGATCGCCAGGCTCGATATTGAAGTCAGGCTTGCAACCAGTACCATCAGAAATCACATAACCAGTTCCTACAGTAACGTTGGTGTTGCTTTCTTGGAATGTTGACATTTCAACTTCCTCGCCGCACCAGGTCTCGCCTTCGTACTTGCCAGTGAAGATATCGCCCATAATAGAAGCATAGCCAGTAATAAAGCCAATCTGACCTTCCATTACACGGATTTCTTCAGCTGTAATCAAGCTTGGGTAAGCTTCGTTGTTGTCAAAATTGATTGCATATCCCTTGTTTTTGATTAAGAGATAATCGCCTGCATCAATCAGAGCGCTCTTGCCCATATTGATTTTCCAGCCGCTTGCATCACAGGTCAGTGTGCCAGCTTTGATGTAATCTGAAACATTCAAGGTGGCAGCATTTACAATCTCCATATCACCGCTAACGATGTAGCAGGGAGTGGTAATCACGCTCTGTGCATTGATCTGGTTGTCACCAGCCACCTTGATATACTCGTCAATGGTGAATGTGCCATTGTTTATGTCAGTCCAGTTGCCGCCGATTTCAAGGGTAGCAGCGTTGATAGTGGTGTTGTTGGTGTCAACATTGCCAGAGAACTTCACAGCGCCAGCGATATTCAGAGTGTTATTGTTGGTGGTGAGAGAGCTTGCGCTCAGGCTTGCTGCATTGATAGTGGGATAGCCAGCATTGTCCATTTTAAGTTCGCCTGCGATAGTAACAGCTCCGAGATTGCCTTCGGCATCATTAACATAGATGTCGAACAGCTGCAAATCGTAAACATTAGCGGCGGAAAGGCTACCAACAGCCAGTACGCAACCATCGCCAGTTCCGCTCATCTGCAGAGTACCAGTGACTGTCAGTTTGCCAGTAACATACAGTGAAGAGTATAGTGAGTAGTCGCCATTAATGGTCAGGTCACAATCGTAGAATATTTGTGCGTTATTCTGGGCATAAACTGGGCAAGAAATAGAACCAGTCTTACCAAGAACAAGCATAACGTTGGATCCATTAAGATAAATAGCTCCGCCGTTACTATTGATAGTACCTTCTACAATAACAGTTAAGGGACCATTCTGGAAATTAACACTCCAACCTGGAAGTGTTATGGTGTTGCCAGCAGATATAATGTAAGTAGTCGACTTACTTGTATCAATGTTAGTATTACCATATTCGTCCATGGTTAATTCGACAGCACCAGTAGCATCGTAAGTGGGCCATTCATCGAAAATTTCCACATTATCCTCGGCGGCGCGGCTGAGGGCTCCGGCACGGCCGGCGAGAGTCTTGTAGTTGGTCACATACTGTGAGAGGGTAGCGGCGTCGGTGATGACGTTGACGCTTGCTCCAAGCACAGAAGCCTCCGTGGTGTTGTCATCCGGAGTCACGGCGGGTTCCTTTACCTCATCGCTACATGAGGTTGCGCAGCCCAGCAATGCGGCGATTGCCAAGGTTGAGAAGACACCCTTGTTGCAGAAAGTTGTCTTTTTCATACAGTTTGTGTTATACGATTTTAAGTAAATTTTGGACGTGTTGGTGAACTTTGCTTAAGTCTTTGTTTGTCTTGGACGTTAAGGTAGTTGCAAAGATAGTGCTTTTTTCCGTTTGTCGTACAATAAATTAATTAAAGAGACAAAAAACGTCAATAAAAAGGCAAAATTTCATTAATCACCTAAGGGGGTGGAGGTCAGTTCATGGTCTGTTTCGTTAGACCTTGCAAAGATAACACAAAAATCCCCAGCAAAAGTGTAAAAAATGCAACGAAAAGGTGTACGAAATGTTACACCTGCCAAAAAATCAGTGCCGCACGCTTTTTGGCAGGAAAAAAATAAGCCCCGGGACCGGGAGACCCCGGGGCTTTGTAAGGGAGTAAGGGGAGAATTATTCTGCCTCGTCAGAGGGGGTGTACTTGAATACCCACACTCCATCTTGACCCATGGCCAGATAGATGTATTCGCCGTTCACAGCCACATAGTTGCAGCTGTGGATGCCGCTGCCATCCTCTGTAGCATTCTCCACCGGTGTGCCATCAGCATTGTATTCGGCAGTCTGGAAAGCTTCGAGTTCGAGCTGGCCATCAGCTGCGATGTTGTATACGCGCAGGCCGGCGCCAGTGGCGGCGTACACCTTGCCATCAGCCACGCAGGTAGCTGTGGTGTTGGTGTTGATGGTGCATGTGGTTTCGCCTGTGGTAATGTTCACAACCTTGAGGCCGCTCTTGCCGGCGCCGATGTATGCGTAGCCGTTAGAGATGCTCATGATGTGCTTGCCATAGTTGGCAGAAGCAGAGCCTGTTGTGCTCCAATCTCCAGTAGAGGGCACATAGCTTTCCTCAGCCTTCTCAGAGGCTACCAGAGAGAAGTCAAGCTTAGTGTCGTTGAGGTAAGCGGCATCTGCGCCCTGGCGCAGGATGTACACCTTGTTGTTAGCCACCTTTACATCTTTGCCGCCGTAGTTGTTGTCGATGCCGTAGTACACATTCTCATAAGTGCCATTGATGCTTACGCGGTTGTATGAGGTATTAAAAGTACCGTCAACAATGGCTACATCCTGTGCGCTGGCATATTCGGGATAATAGTTGTAAGCCTTGCGGGCTGCAGAAGCTTTGAAGCTGCCGGTGACGCCAAGACCGTAGCCAGATACGCCATAGAATGTGCCGTCAGTGTATGCGATAGCGTTGAGAGATCCGCCGGGGAAGCCGATGCGATCCAAGTTGCCGCTGAGGTCTGCCTTAACCTTGCCCACAGCTGCGCCCACATAAGCGTCAGTGGTCGAAAGATAGAGGTAACCGTCTTGCTCGATGATGTTGTTGAACTTCATAGCCTTGCTTGAAGCGGTGGTAGTCACCGAAGGCACGCCGCTGGTAAGGGCGCATACATCGATCTGGCCGCCCCATTGGGTTGCGGGGTCGGTGGCCTGCTTGTTGCTGTGCCAAGTTACATACATGGTGTTGCCCTCGATAGCGATGGCGGTAGCTGACCAGTTGTAGTCATAGGCGTCGCCGGCCTGAGCCAGAACGGCAACCTTCTCCAGGCGCTGCCACTTGTTAAGCTGAGCGCGTGATCCAAACACAGTGACACGGCTGTTGTCACCGCTTACCACATTCATTGCTGCAGCATCCAGAGTGGCAGCTTCAGCTACAACCTCAGTAGGGGTAACGGGAGTGGGATCCGGAGTTACCTGGGGGTCATCATTGTCAGACGAGCAGGCAGCAAACAGCGCTGCGCTGGCAAACAAAAAAACGTACTTTTTCATTTGTTAATTTAAATTGGTTAATATTAGGGTTAGTAAAAGAAATGATTTTGTTTTGAGGCCCGAGCTTTCGCAAGGGCACGAAAAAGCCTCCCCGCCTACGTAGGCGGAGCTTTCGCTAAGTAAAGATGATTAGTGTAACAAGCTGATTTACAACTACTTACCCCCCCCATAAGAACGGAGTAGCATAGGCCGTCAGGAACAAGGAGTCTCTCTATGTCAAGACCGTCAAATTCCTTGTGGGGCGACACTATGATTACCGCAGCATAGGTCTTTGGATTCAATGTGGTCACGTCAGTAATAAGATCGAGATCTAATTCTCGCTTAACTTCCAAGGGATCCGCTACCGGATCACATACATCTACATAATCCACATATTTTTTCAAGTGCCTGTATAGATCGATGCTTTTAGTGTTGCGTATATCTGGGCAGTTTTCCTTAAATGTGCATCCTAATATCAGTATTTTGCTTGTGGGCAGGTCGATGCCGCGCTCCAACAGCGCGTGCATCACATTGGTGGCCACATAGTAGCTCATGGTCTCGTTGATGTTGCGAGCCTCAGTAATCAGCCGGGGTGTCACTCCTTGCCTCTCAGCGCGCGCTATGAGATAGTATGGGTCGATGCCTATGCAATGGCCGCCCACCAGGCCCGGCTTGAAGTTCAAGAAATTCCATTTGCTGCCGGCAGCCTTAAGCACTTCGTCCACCGAGAGCCCCAGGGAGTTGAACACCTTGGTAATCTCGTTCATGAACGCGATATTCACATCTCTCTGAGTGTTCTCTATGATTTTAGCCGCCTCAGCCACCCTTATCGAGGGCGCGCGGTATGTGCCATTGAGCAGCACCTGGTTGTACATCCAGTCCACCAAGTCAGCAGCCTTAGGGCTTGAGCCGGAGGTTATCTTCACAATGTTGGCCACAGTGTGCTCCTTGTCGCCCGGATTGATGCGCTCTGGCGAATAACCAAGCATGAAGTCGTCGTTGACCTTTAAGCCGCTCATCTCCTCCAGCACGGGCAGGCAATCCTCTTCTGTTACGCCGGGAGATACCGTGCTCTCGTACACCACCAAGTCGCCTCGCTTTAGCAAGCACCCTACTGTGCCGCTGGCTTTGATCAGAGGTCCCAAGTCCGGGGTGTGATGCTCGTCAACGGGAGTGGGTACAGCAATTATATAGACATTGCACGAAGCCATGTCGCTGGCATCGCATGTAACCTCCATGCCATCGGCGAAAGCGCGGGCTATCTCCTGATCAGACACTTCTCCAGTGGGATCATTCCCACATAAGAGCTGCTGTACCCGGAGCGCTTTGCAATCGAAACCTACGACAGGGAACTTATGCGAAAAAAGGCAAGCAAGCGGAAAGCCTACGTAACCAAGACCAATAACTGCTATACGCAAATCATTCATGGCAAGCTAAAACTTCAATTCTGCAAAATTACAACTAATTTTTATATTGAAGAGAAAATTTAGTTACATTTTAGGGTGAGTTATGTTACATTTAGTGTTACAAGCAAGCTATAGGCCCTCGGCTTGGGCCACTTGGGAGGTTTTGGCCGGATTCCACGGATCTTTGTAGCTGGTGCGGAAGAGCAGCTCCTCGGTGTGGCCGATCAGGCGGCAGATACGCATGAAATAGCCGGTGTAGAAGGTGTGGAAGATCAGGTAAGCCCCTAAGTAACGCTCCTCTTTGGGCCGCTCAGTGATGGCTTGCATGCAGAAGAACGACATGACTGAGAAGCTCATGCGGATAATCCACGCCACCACAAAGATCTCAAAGAGACGCTCGGTGGCCGCGAACACCAAGGTTACCAGATAGAACACCCACACATAATTGAACAGGAAGTCGAAAACGATGTTCTCGAGGTTGGAGATGGCGTTGAGGAATCTGAAGTTGCGGTTGCTCCAGATGATGTCGCGGTGCTTGCGTATGCGGAAGCGCACCAAGCTCTTGCTCCAGCGCTTGCGCTGCTTGAAGAGCGCATACCACTTCACCGGCACGCTGGTCATGCAGATGGCATCATAGGCGAAGCGCACCTTGTAGCCGGCCTTGCGGAGCTTCTGGGTGATATCGCCGTCAAGTCCCGGGCCGATGTCCCAGTAGCCTACATCGCGCAGGGCTTGCGCATCGAAAGCCCCGAAGGCTCCGGATATGATATGGTAGATGCCCAGCAGGTCGGTGCCCATGCGGCCCATCTGTATCGTCTTGCAGTATTCCAAGGCTTGCATGCATGTGCACAGGCTGTCGTTGTGATTGCGCACCTTTACGCAGCCGCCAACGCCCTTGACCTTGGGATCGATGTAGAATGGTATTAGCACCTTTTCTATGGCATCGCGGTCGAGGCTCGAGTCGGCATCTAAGTGTATGATGTACTTGCCATCGCAGTGCGCTGCCCCATAGTTGGCCGCCGAGGCTTTGCCGCCGCGCTCGAACAGGCGGAAATATTTTGTGATGAAGCCTTTGCGCACCAAGTCCTTGCAGATCAGAGGCGTGGCATCGTTGCTGCCATCGTCCACAATCACTATCTCATAGTGGTTGTAGGTCTGCTCCTTGAGGCTCTTTACCAAGGCGTAGATGTGCTTGCCCTCGTTCTTGCCGGGCACTAAGATGCTCACCAGTGGGCGCTCGGTGAAGAGCTGGCGGCGTGCCACCGCGTTGATGGCGCGCCGCTTGCGCCAAGTGAGGCCCTGGTGTATGACCACATAAAGGTCGAGCAGATAGTATCGCGGAAACTCAATAAAGATGAGGAACCAGAACGTAGTGCTCAGGTACTGCCACGACAGGTTGGCGGTGAAGCAAGCCACCACTCCATCCATAAACGCGAATATGTAGTCCCTTATAAACTCAAACATTCAGTTTTCAGTTTTCAGTTTTCAGTTTTCAGTTATGGGTTGGCGGTGCCAGTTTTCAGTTTTCAGTTTTCAGTTT
>CAZRYC010000001.1:0-141107 GCA_964604175.1 uncultured Bacteroides sp. | reverse complement strand
GCGACCCCCTGCGTGACAGGCAGGTATTCTAACCAGCTGAACTACCGCACCATTTGGGGAACTTCCGGAGGGCCGCTGCCCTCTCTGTCTGTTTTGCACTGCAAAGTTACGACCTTTTTTCCATTCCACCAAATATTTTTCCAACTTTTTTCAATTTATTTTTAGAGCCGGCGCGGTTCTACCTAACATTCAAAGATTTCGAGATTTTGATCCAGAAGCTCGTGAGGAAGTGTCACGAATAATAACACAGAAAAATCGGTGCCAAGGGCACCGATTTTTCTGTGTTAAATATGGATGATTTCGTGGATAGAAACCCTAACGGGGTTCGGTACCTCCTAAATGGGGGATGGGAGGCCTCATAGAGCCGCTGGGCTGGGGTTAGGGCTGGCGGAGCTTGTAGGTGGCGGAGGGGGTGCGCAGAATGTAGATGCCTGGGGCATCAAGGTTCAGGTTGCCGTAGGCTCCGCTGTAAATGGTGCGGCCATCAAGCGAATAAACGCTAACAGGGGTCTCGGCGTTGATGTCATCTGCCACCACATCGGCTATGCCGCCAAGGGCGCCAAGGATGTTGACCCAGTAGTACTTGTATCCGTAAGAACCAGTTGCCGGATTAATAGTGTTGTTGATGACACCAAGGGCATACTTGCCGGCTGGTATATCATCTTCAACTATGTTGCACAGGTCGATGGTCTGCTGCCAGCTCTTGGTCTCGCCTGCCTCGAGATATACTGTGGAAATGTCGCTATAGGCGTACTTTACGCTTGTGTTCACCCGGTCGCCGTCAATTTGGCAGAGATTGAAATAGTACTGCACCTCACCAGCAGCCTCGCCGCTATTGGTGAACTCCACAGTAGTGGTGAAGGGGGTGTCAGCTGTGGCAATGTTGCGATTGCTCTCGTCGGCAACGAAATCAGGAAGATTGATATCGTCATAGCCCACGATTACGCTAGGCTCAGGAGCATCTACGGTGATTGTGGTATAGACTGTGGATGAAATCTTCTTGGATGTTTCCTTATTCATTAGGTAAAGCTCATATTCGCCATAGGGATCATCCTGTTCCTTCTCCCAAGCGCTGAAGCTGGTATAAAGATCGAAATCGCGAGTGCTGCCAGCTGGCACATCCACTATGAATGGAGCAGAAATGGCGTAAGTGACACCGTCGCGGCAAAGGATGGCCTCCCAGCTGTCGTAGAACTCTGCCGAACTCTTGGAATTGTCCACCGTGAATTTGAGATTTACATCATCGTTGGAGGCCCATTGGAAAGACTCGGATGCGGTAAGCGATGAGAGGGTGGGGTTCTTAACCGTGGCCTTGCCGATCTTCACCGAGGTGCCGCTTACAGTGACTTCCCAGCTCCTTGCCTGGTTCAGGCCCATGGCCACATCTACATACTCTCCTGTTTCCACTATCTTGGCAGCAATAGTCATGGTGTAGGTGCCATCAGTGAGCGTGGAGGGTATGCGTGGAGCCATCAACATGTACTGATCATTGATGCCAGACATGTAGCCGAAAGCAAACGCAGTGTTTTCATACCCGGGCGAGAAAATCACGCTGTTGTCGTTATCCTTTGTGAATTTCAGGCCAATCTGCATAGCTGGCATGGCATTGGAGAAGCTGTAAAATCCATCTGTAGTGACATTGAGAGTGGCTGACTTGGAGTATGTGCCGGTGGGCATAGTAAGGGATGAGCAGATAATCTCAAAGTGGTGGAAGGAGCCTGATGAGGGCTGTATGCCGCCAACGATTAAAGCCAGGTAAGCAAAATTGCCATCCGCACCGCCAATTCCCTCTGAGATGGGATCCAGAGCATCAAGCATGAAGTAACCATCGGAAAGGCCACCCCAACCCCAGTTGAAGTGGAAGTATCCCTTTCCATCATAGCCATCACAGATGAAGCAGTGGCCAGCATTAGCCGGAGTGACGCCTCCGAAGGTCACAGGGCCTACCTTTTCCAGCTGCTCATATACCAACTGATGCCAGCCGGCAAGAGTGTAATATGCGCGGTCGGCTGTAAAGGTGTATTGATCATAGCCCATGATGTTAGGCATGGCCGTCGGGATTACATACAGATTGGCTGAGCTCTCATTTGAGCTGTATTTCATATTTGTGGCAGCTCCGCAAGCTAACATCAGCTTAGCCACGGCTGCTGCCTGGGCGGTAGTGTAAGAGCCGCTATAATCATCGATCATGTTGGCCCAGTCGAATGATACGCCTTTGAAGCTATAGTCTGTAGTGTCGCTGCCGCAGGTGTAAGTGGCAATGGTGTCAGCACAGGCCGAGTATTGGAAATAGTTCATCACCTGAGCCAGAGCGGTGGCCACGCAGCCTGTGACAGTCTTGCCTCCGGCATCTGAAGGACAGTCATTATTGTAGGGAGCTCCTTGATTCCAAGTGGTCTTAAGCTTGGGAGAGATGGCTGCCTTGCCGGTAAGGCCTAAGTCATCTACGCTAATGGCCCGTGACTCGCCAGCGCGCCCCATAGCTATTTGGGCAGCGTATTTATCCATCAGCCATTTCATTTGCGGGGGGATAGAGGCGGGGTCAAAGCTGTCTTTGTCGCTGTAGCCCAAGACAGGAATGCAAATATCGTCGCCAGCAACAAGCATGTAGCCTGGGGCACCCTCTTGGTTGAACACATAGTAGGCCGGGGCCTCAGCATCAGGCTGGGAATAAACAAGCTCGAAGTCGGCGCCACGGCTCATGCGGGTATTTTCCCCAAGAGCGCGCTGCAGGGCTTGCTCGGGAGTTAGGCTCTCGGCATAGGAGAGCGTGGCTGCGAGAGCCACCATCATTGAAGTGTAAAGTATTCTCATAGTTAGGGGGATTAATCGTGTTAATTTAAGCGGTAATCTTGTATATAGCCACAAAGTTAATAATAATTTCTAAAATCACAAAAAAAGCCTCGCAGTTTGCGAGGCTTTTTCTGTATCAAAAGGGTGATGTTATCTGTCGTTGCGGGGTCCGCGATTGCCGTCGCGGCGAGGTCCACGGTCGCCATCGCGGCGCGGTCCGCGGTTGTCGCCATCGCGGCGAGGTCCACGGTTGTCACCATCGCGGCGAGGTGCGCGAGGCTTGCGCTCAGGCTCCACATAGCCCTCGGGCTTGGGAAGCAGGGCGCGTATGCTCAGACGGTACTTGCCGGTCTTCTTGTCAATCTCTATGAGCTTGACATCAATCTGGTCGCCTTCTTTCAGACCCGAAACCTCCATATTCTCGAGGCGCTCCCAAGCGATTTCGCTGATGTGGAGCAGACCCTCGCGGTGAGGCATGAACTCAACAAAGGCTCCGAACTCCATAATGCTCTTTACGGTGCCGTGGTACACTTGGCCCTCTTCGGGCATAGCTACGATGGCATTGATCATGGCCAGAGCCTTGTCGATGCTGTCCTTGTTGGCAGCGGCCACTTCGATGTAACCGCCCTCCGGTATCTCGTCGATTGAGACGGTAGCTCCGCTCTCTTCCTGGATGCCTTGGATAATCTTTCCGCCCGGGCCAATCACGGCGCCAATGAGATCCTTCGGGATCAGCATGGTCACGATGCGAGGCACATGAGGCTTGTAGTCGGCGCGAGGCTCGGGAATGGTAGCCTCGATGATGTCGAGGATGTGCATGCGGCCCTCGCGTGCCTGATTGAGCGCGCGCTCCAGAATTTCATACGACAGGCCGTCGCACTTGATATCCATCTGGGTGGCTGTGATGCCATCGCGGGTGCCGGTAACCTTGAAGTCCATATCGCCCAGGTGGTCTTCGTCGCCGAGGATATCGCTAAGGATAGCGTACTTGGGGCTTTCGGTGTCGGTGATAAGGCCCATGGCTATGCCGCTCACGGGCTTTTTCATCTTCACGCCAGCATCGAGCAGGCTCAGTGTGCCGGCGCATACAGTGGCCATAGATGAAGAACCGTTGCTCTCCAGGATGTCGCTGACGATGCGGCATACATAGGGGAAATCATCGGGGAACATGCGCTTGAGGGCGCGATGTGCCAAGTTGCCATGGCCAATCTCGCGGCGGCCTACGCCGCGCTGAGCTTTAGCCTCGCCTGTGGAGAAGGGTGGGAAGTTGTAGTGGAGCAGGAAGCGCTCATGGCCTGTGTTGAGCACATCGTCGAGAATCTTCTCGTCGAGCTTGGTGCCCAGGGTTACAGTGGCCAAGGCCTGTGTCTCACCGCGGGTAAAGATAGCCGATCCGTGAGGGCCGGGCAGATAGTCGGTCTCGCACCAGATTGGGCGGATCTCTGTGGTCTTGCGGCCATCGAGGCGGATGCCCTCGTCGAGGATGCAGCGGCGCACAGCCTCGCGCTCCACATCATGATAGTAGCGCTTTACCAGCGGCTCTTTCTCCTCGCGCTCCTCTTCGGGCAGCGAGTCAATGTATTCTTGGCAGATAGCATCGAAGCTGTCTTGGCGCCAATGCTTGTCGGCGCTGCCAGCCTTGGCTACAGCGTATGCTTTATCGTAACATTTGTCATGAACGTCTTTGCGCAGGTCTTCATCGTTGATTTCATGGCAGTATTCGCGCTTGGTGGTGCTGCCTACCTCTTCGGCAAGCTCTTTCTGAGCCACGCACATTGTCTTGATAGCAGAGTGGGCTACCTTGAGGGCTTCGAGCAGGTCAGCCTCGCTGGCCTCATCAAGCTCGCCCTCGACCATCATGATGTTCTCGTAGGTGGCTCCCACCATCAGCTCCATATCAGCCTTAGCAAGCTGCTCGAAAGTAGGATCTATTACGAATTGGCCATCTACGCGGGCTACGCGCACTTCGCCAATAGGGCCGTTGAAGGGAATGTCGCTGACAGCCAAGGCAGCCGAAGCAGCCAAACCAGCCAGTGCATCGGGCATGTCTATGCCATCGCTGCTGTACATGGTGATGTTGACGAATGTGTCAGCGTGATAATTGTCGGGGAACAGGGGGCGCAGCACACGGTCCACCAGGCGAGCTGTAAGGATTTCGTAATCGCTGGCGCGACCTTCGCGCTTGAGGAAACCGCCGGGGAAACGACCGGCTGCCGAAAATTTCTCTTTGTACTCTACTTGGAGAGGCATAAAATCCACACCCTCTCCGGCTTCCTTGGCCGAAACCACTGTGGCCAAGAGCATAGTGCCGCCCATGCGCACTTCTACCGCTCCATCGGCTTGCTTTGCCAGCTTGCCGGTCTCGATCGTAATCTCACGGCCGTCGGGAAGCGCGATGGTTTTCTTAATGACGTTCATGTAAATCTGTTATAAATAATTTGCTTTCTATGTAAATTGCACTCTAAAATCCTGCAAAGTTACAAATTTTTCATGACATATTGACAATTTTGCTACATAATAATCAAAAAAACACAAAAAGAGGATGCGCTCCGGGGGAGCACATCCTCTTTTTGTGATGTAGGTTAGGTGGCTATTGATAGCGGTAGTCCACGCGTGGCTCTGTCTTCTTGTAGCTGGGCATGCACATGCCAGTGGACGAGCCTATGTAGGTGGGGTCGGAGATATAGTAGCGGCGACCCTGATCTTCGTAGCTGCGTCCATTGCTAATCTCAGCATCTATGCTCGCTGATACGGCCTCATGGCCTGGATAGTTGATGATGTGGTTGCGTACACCAAGAGAGTTCCAGAGCAGATAGCTGTAGAATACGGCGCGATCCTCGCAGTCGCACTTGCCATAGTGGAGCATCTCTTCAAAGAAGTAGGGCTTCTCAAAACCGAACTGATCGTCATCGGTCTGGTACTCAAATCCCTTTTGCACAAATCTCAGCACCTTGTCCACCGCTTGCTGCTGGGGCAGCGAGGACACTTGGCTTTGCACCTGGCGGGCAATGTCCTGGCGCAGCGATGGATAGATGTTGGACTCTGCATAGTCCTTGATGTCCATCTGAGGATAGCGGTACAGTATGGGGAAGAGGTTGGCGTTGACTTCGCCCGATATCTTTATATCGCCAAAAGCGATGTCATAGCTCTTTGCCTTGTACGGAATCTTCAAATCATCAATCACAAAGCTGACCTTCTTGCTCATGTTGGCTTCCTTGGGCAGGTTGCAAGTGGCAATGCGCTTGCCGCTGAACTCTACGTTGTTGTTGTCCTTTTGGAACACATAGTAGCGGTTGCCATCAAGCTGCAGGTAGGGCCGTGAGTATAGTGTCTGCTCCGGCGCAATCAGGATTACAGCCTCATTGTCAAGCATGGCGATGCGGGCATTATATCCCATGTTGGCCATGATGTAATGCACCAGTGACATCTGCGAGGATGACGACACATTGGGATATTTGGCCACCACATAATCCTTGACCATGGCATAGGTAAGGAAATCGTTGAGGTTCATCTCCTTGGCCGTCTTTTGCAGATTGCTGATGAGCTTCTTGGAGTTGCTGTCCTGTGCGAGCTGCTTCCATTGATAGGCGTAGTCGGCGGTGTTGGCAAGCGAATTTTGGATGCTCACCTCCACCTTCGGCACGCCCACTTCCATTCCGTAGAAGTCGAACTTGAAATCGCCCGGTTTTGGTTTGTATGTGTCAGACGGAGTAGGAATCACTACTGGAGTAACCACGGGAGTAACCACAGGCTCTGGCTCAGGCTCCGGGGTGACCACAGGCTCCGGTTCTGGCTCGGGGGTGACCACAGGTTCCGGCTCTGGCTCGGGGGTGACCACAGGTTCTGGCTCAGGCTCGGGGGTGACCACAGGTTCCGGCTCCGGCTCGGGAGTAACCACCGGCTCAGGCTCTGGGGTGACCACGGGCTCCGGTTCCGGCTCGGGGGTGACCACAGGCTCCGGTTCCGGCTCGGGGGTGACCACGGGCTCAGGTATGACTACAGGGTCTGGATCCTCGGCTACATCGGGCAATACCTTGGGCTTGGGAGTGTTGTCGCGCTCTAAGCCTCGGAATTGCTCATAATCCTGCCACGCTTGCTCTAAGAACTCTGAGTAGTGGTCGAGGACCTTGGAGCGAAAGTCGTTGAAACTATCCAGCTTCTCCTGTCGAAATTCCTGAAAGCGCTGCAGGGCTGAGGACCTTTGTTGCTGCTGTTGCTGCTGCATTTGTTGCCTCTGCTGCAAGTGCTGCTGTACCTGGCTCTGACGGTTCTGCTGGGAAGGGGCCATGGCCACGACCGAAGCCGCAGCCATGACTGCCAGCAGAGCTGTTAAGCACTTTCTTGTCTTCATTGACAGGGCTTATGGGAGTTATTGCTCTACGCGATTGCGTACGAACTCGGAAATCTTGTCAGCATTCTTGCGCGCTGCTTCGCTCTCTTGGAAAGCTTGATCCAGGGCGCGCATGCGAGCTTGGGAAGCTTTCTCTTCGTTTACGATGAAGAAGCTCTGCACCTCAAATGTGCCATCGCCATTGTCGCGGTAGATGCTGAATGACTCTTGCATCTCGCCCTTGATTTCCTTCTCTACGCTGCGCTCGTATGCGGCATAGAAGTTGTCAAACTCAGTGTCGGGATCTGTAGAGCTGCCTGACATATCAGATACTACGCGGCCAGCCAAGGAGGAGCCGGCACTCTGAGCGTAGAGGGTGGTGGCATTGTTGAGAGCCATCTGCTTGCCTATGTTCTTGCTCTTGCACTTGCTTACGATGCCGGCGAATTCCTGTGCGTTGTCGCCCATCTCGTTCATTGCGTTATAGTGCTTGAGCAGGCATACCTCCAGGGTGCTGGTTGAGCCCAGGACTTTCCAGCCTTCTTTCTTGTATTCTTTCAGCTTTGCCTTTACTTCCTTTTCTTGAGCTTTCTGAAGCTGCTTGTTGAGGTCAGCGCCTTGCATGGTGGGTACGGCCAGGATAGCAAGGGCCAAGAGTGCCATGATAATCTTTTTCATTGCATTCAGTTTTAGTGGGTTAAATGAGAGATTTATTAATAATTGTTATAGTCGGGATTTGTAATCAGAATGGGAATGCGCTTGAGATTCATCTTTTTGTCGTGGTGGCGAATCTTCGACACCCACTTGGAGAAATCATCAAGCGAGAGCTGGCGAGGCAGATTCTCATCCACTTGCTCGTCCAGGGCTTTGTTGAAAGCGTTGGGCGAGAAGAGCACATACACCTCGTTGCGCTCCATGCTTTGGCGAGAAGTCATCTTTAGCACATCCACATCGCATGAGCCGTCGCCGTGCTCGGGGTCGAAGAAATAGTATTCTTGGTTCTTCTTTATCTTTACGATTGAGGATGGGTCGCCGCTGTAAGGCAGCAGGCTCCAAGCTTTTTGGTTGTCATCGAGAAGATATACAGCGAGGTAACCGTCGGCTGGGGCGCGGAAGTAGAGATACATGTGGTCGCCTTGCTTGAACTGTGTGTCGGCGGCTTGGCGCGTGGCAGCATTCTTTAGCACTTCGCTTGCGAAATCCATGGCTTCGTTGCTTATGGCACGTGCTTTGCCGCGCACTGTGCATGCGACCACCAGATTGCCGTCGTTGTCAAGTGAGATGTCGTATTTGGGTTCGCCCTCATCGGCAATCCACTCGCCCTTGACCTCGGTGGAGGACATAAAGGCGTAGTATTCGTTGGTGTCGCTATTGCTCACGGTTGCCCCGGATGTGATGCCCTGGCTTACTATCGTGCCAAATTCTTTGGCCAAAGCAGCTTGGCGTGCTCCCTCCAAGGCGCGGCGCTTGCACTCGGCTCGCGACACATCTTCATTGCCATAGTATGTGAAAGAGCCCTGCACGGTTTTCACATCATCGGCCCAGGCCGAAGCAGCAGTCAGGCACACCAGCAGCGCGGCCGTCAGCATTGTCTTATATTTATAAATCGTATTATTCATCTTATAAATTTAGATGCGAAATCGTGCAAAAGGTTTATTTTACGATCTTTGTACTTTCCCAGTTGCTGGACATTGCCCCAGAGGTGCGCACCGTGGGAGTCTGGCGTTTCTGGTTCTTGGTGACTGATGTCTGCTTCACATTGGTAGTCACATAGTCGCTAAGATCCTTGAGGGTGACATTGCCCTTGCTATCTTGCAGCTTCTTGAGCAGATAGTATGTGAAAAGGCCATGGTTCATCTCCTTGAACGGGAGAGCCGTCTCAGAGCCGGAGGCTGCGCTTAGCACAAACATATTCCCCTTAGGGGCAGCGGGCTTGGCTTCGTACTCCACGCCGCGAGCCTCGTATAGCATTTTCTCATCGCGTGATGAGCCGCTGAAGCAAGCATCCATGAACACCAGCACTGACTTGGAGTTCATGTCATTGAGGTCGGCATAGAACTTCTCCAGGGAGTAACACGATGGCAACATGTTGGGCAGGGCATCGGTGGGCATCATATAGGCATCGCCATTGGATTCATCGGGTATGCCATGGCCAGCGTAGTACACAATCACATCGACATCGCCGTCAAAGGCCTCCACAGTGCTCTTTAGCTGGTGCATGGCTCCTAAGAGCTTGCCATAAGTGGCGTTCTTGACCAGGTTGACATTTTCCTTGGGCAGTCCCAAGGTGAGATTGCAATATTCAGCGAAGCGCTCACCGTCATGCAGCGCGCTCTGCACTCGGGTAACATTCTCGTAATTCTCGTTGGCTATTACCAGCGCGAAAGTGCGAGGATTGTATTTGCCAGTGTTAGGCACATTTTTGTCCACATCGCTTCGCACTCCAATCGTAGTGGAAGTGGTTGCGATTTCCTTGGGCTTTCCGGTTGAGCCCGCACCTCCGCCGCCTAAAATGCCGCCCCAGTCAATATTTACATCAGTCTTCTGATGCGCCAAGGCTTGCGCATTGTCGAATGTATAGGTCTTCTTGCCATCAGGGGTGCGCATGGTCAGATAGCCGATTTGCGGCTTGTTGTCCACGATGAAATATTGGGCGTTGCTGAAGCGCATGCCACTCCAGTTGGCCTTGAACATCTCAGCTTCATTGTCCTTCAGCGGCACATACACAGTGATGGGGCCGTAGTTGGAGTTAATCAGGAATGTCTGGTTATCAGCATCGTAGGTGTCGAGCTGCAAATCGCTCAGGCGCAGCTGCGAAGAGTATTTTTCCAGATATTTTGCTTCGGCTTCTTTTTCCAAGCGCTCGTATTCGGCTCGGATAGTGGCATCGTTGACGCGGGCTGTATATTCGGCCTCTGTCACAAATTCTCCATTTTCGGCCCATTTGGTAAGGCGAGGCACGATATATTCTTTGGCAAACTCTGAGTATAGGGGGGCTTCCTGTATGCCGCCTAAGCCTTTGCTGGCTCCCGTTCCGTTCTCGGTAATGATGGGGGCTACAAATGCGTCAGCCAAAGCATCTTCGCCCAAGGCCGACAACTGCTGGTTGATTTGTTCGAATTTGTCCTTTTCGCCCAGGCAAAGATAAGATACGCCCAAGGCCTTAAGATAGTTGATAGCCATAGGGTCGGAGCCCACCACATTTTCAAGCTTTTGCACAGCGGCCGTGAAGTAGGTTTCAGCCTTGTTGCGTGAGCGGCGAGCTTTCTTTTCGTCGGCTTCGTTCTGAGCATCATTGAAATTCAGCACTGCATAGTTGTAGTAGCTTAGGGCCAAGCTCTTGGTAGTGCTCAGCTTCATGGGAGCCAACTCATCCATGCGGTTGTAGATGTTGATGGCGTTGAGATAGTCGTTGTTGTTGTCGTAGATCTTGCCTTGGAGCGCAAGCAGCTTCAGGTCATCGGGGTGTATCTGGAGGGCCGGACCGAGAAACTCAGGCAGTATGTCAAAGAGGCCGCCGTCGTTGCAAGCTTGCACACCCAGCATCAGGTATTTCTCCTGGCCCGGATATTGCCGCAGGGCATCGCGCATAGTGGTAGCGGCCAGCTTGTAGTCCTTGGTGTTGATGCAGGCCTGGCCCATGAAGAGGAACACTTGCTGGCGCTGGTCAGCAGCCCCGGTGGTGAAGTAGAGTTTGAAATACTCAATCGCGCGCTCAAACTCCCGGTGGTTATAAGCCCTGGAAGCAGCTATGTACACAATCAGAGGGAAAGAGCCATCTTCGCGCTTGAAAGAGTGATCTTTCATCTGAGGCATCAGCTGTATGTCAACGAAAGCTTGGGCGAATTTGCCCATTTCATCGCTCTGGTTCTGCCCAGAATAATAATATGCTCCGCGCTCCAAATCTCCATCGAGTTCGAGAAGGGTGTTGCGCACTCGGTTGTAATTGGCTGAGCCAGGCTCGCATTTTTCTATAGCCTCCACGGAAGCCTCATAGGCTTCGTACACGGCTGGGTATAATACGCTTTTCTCTTTGCCTTCGCTCTTTAGGAAGAGGATGTTGCGATAAAGGTCATTGCTCCGCTGTGCCAAAGAGTCGGCCAGCAGCACAGCAGGGTCAATTTCCTCGCCCACTGCTGCCGGGTCGATATCCTGTGGAGCCGCAAGCATTGTAGTGCCTGCGGCTGCCAAGGTGATAAGTGCACAGAAAAAGGTCGTTTTAGTGATTTTCATATTGAGTGAGAGTGATTAAAGAGCATCAATGAAGATGAACTCAGTGGTGATGCGGCGGAACTGGCTACCTTTGTCCTGGGATACGCTGATGTAGTACTGGTAGTCGGCGTTCATATTGTTGAGGTTGGCCACATTGGTCTGCAGATAGTCGCGTACGCCGCTTGCTCGCAGGAATGCTAACTGCTCATTCTGGGTTACAGGCTCGCTTGAGGTGACTGTGATTGCAGAGAGCTTGCCATCCTGATATACGGGCTCGTCGATGAACTCGCCATAGCTGCCATCGTACTTTATCTTGTTCACGATAGGGGTGGCGTCAGCGGTGCCGGAAATCTTCACCACAAGTTTCTTGCCATCTTGCACATAGCGAGAGAAATCGCCTTCGAAGGCTTCCTTTACTATCTTCAGCATCGAGGTGGCAGCGCCTGACTCGTCCACATGGTATTTGCCAGGAGCGAAGTCCTCATGCACGGTGAATTCGGGCTCAACCTCGTAGGTGAACTTCACCACATAGTTGAGTATCTTGTTGCCGTTGCTGTCGTAGTCGCTGTCCACGCGGCTGTCCACATCGATGTGGGTGTGCTCGGAGATCACGCTTTGGTTCTTGGCCTCCTCGATTACGGCGGCCTTGATCTCTTGCAAGCGGAGCTCTTCCATCTGTTGCTGCTGGATTACCTCGATTGAAACCACATTCTCATCGCCTTCCATAAAGCTCAGAGGCACACGGTCCACATTGTCGTAAATGTAGGTTTCGCCGTTGGCGGTGTTCTGTACCACAGCATAGATAAGCTCGAAATTGTCATCGCCCATTACGCCGTACTTGGCATTGGTGAATACCAGAGAGCTGGCATCGTTGAAGGCTCCCAGGCTTGTCTCTGGCACTGGCAGGTAGATGGATGGCATGTTGTCGAAGTCCACCTCCAGCAATTGGTTTGCGCGGTCGTATTTGCCAAGCGATACGGTGGCCATGGAGAGCAGGTCGCCGGCGTATTGTGTGGAGAGCTCGTCTTCGTAGAGTTGCAATTGCTTGCGGCGGCTTTCGTCGGTGACACGTGCCTGATACTGCTCCATGGTTTCACCGGGCATCATCTTCAACCATTCGTTGAGGCGCTCATTGGCTTCTTCAGAAATCAGCTTGCCATAGTAGGGCGAGAGCTGGGTCATGCGCTTTGCTTGCACAGCGTTGAGCACCGGATAGGTCAGCAGAGCATCTTGGTCAGTGTCAGCCAAGAAGTAGAGGCTGTTCACTGCGCCGTTCTCGATGTTGAGGTCCTGGCGATCCAGGGTGTTGAGCAGGTTGATAATCTGTATGTGCTCGGGCGATGTGGCCACTGCCAAGTATTTGCCATCGGCATTGTAGGCGGCAGCGCAGCCGCCGTCGAGATCCTCAATGGATTTCTTAGGCATGAATGTGCGAGTGTCGTAGATGGTGAGGTCGCCGCTCTCGGTGAGCACCGCCATCTCGGTATTGTCGTTGTTGAACACGATGTCGGCCACAATGTCATCGCCCTTGATTTTGTGGCGCACATTGCGCTCTGGGAAGTTGTACACCAAGATGTTGGTGCTGTCCACCATGGCAATGAAGTAGGCGTTGCCGCTCATGATCATGCTTGTGGGGCGTATGTCGATGGGTTGCTGCTCGATGACCTCAAAGGTGCGGGAGTCCAGAATGTCGAGGTTCCCGTTGGCCGCGATTAGGATTTGGCGTGCATCCGGGGTGAATACTGCGGCTGTGGGGTTGCCACCGAGCTTTTTGTTCTTGAACTCCTTTATCTGGGTGTTCTCGTCGAACATTGAGTATATAGCGGCCTTATTCTGCTTCTTTTCGGCAGAAATCAGCAGAAAGTTGATTGTCGATGGATTGAATTCGAAGTCCAAAATCTTCTGGCCGTATTCTGCCAAGAAGTGGCCCTGGGTATTGTAAGCCTTGTTGCCTATTTGCACACCCACACTCGACTGGTTGGGTATCAAGGCATCCGGGGTGGCCTGCTGCTTGAAGTTATATTCAAGCTTTTTCATAGGCTTATCCTCTTGAGCCAAAGCAGCCGGGCCGATATTCAGCATTGCCAACCCTAAGGCAATGCATGACAATTTTGAGAAAAGTGACATATGATTCAGAATTTGGTTTATTGGCTAATAACTGAGGTAAAATTAGTTTATTAAAATACAAAGGTACGACAATTATCTATAAAAATTGCCGTACCTGTGTTAAAATAAGTTAAAATTGTTTCAATCGGAGTTCCTGTATCTCAGCACTGTGAAAGAGTATGCTGGCACAGTGGGCTCAATCCCTTGGCTTGTGACGGGTGTGCTGTCAAGGCTGTCCCAAGCTCCGGAGAGCTGTGTGCGCTCCACAGTGGCTGTCTCAGCTGCCAATCCATCTAAGTCTAAGCTGAGGCTTGCCTCTACCGGAAGCATATTCACTATTTTTACTATTACGTCTCCATTCTCTGGGTCGCGCAAAATAGAGGCTCCTACGCGCTTGCTCACATCCCAGGGTTGATCCTTGACCGTGAGTTGGCTGGGAATGTATTCCGAAGCCGAATTCTGCCCATACATCTGTTGTACCCAATAGTCGGTAGTGGGCATTACCTCGGTGTTGGTGAAATAGATCATGTCCGGGTTCCACTGTGTGTGGTCTTGCTTGGCGAGCAGCGGAGCGTAGCTTGTCATCAGCACCACATCGGCGTTGCGCTCCACATCAGTCAGGTACAGTGCATCGCTAAGGGCAGTCTCGATGGTGCTGGTGCGCTGAGGATTATGGCTGGCATATTCTCCAAGATATACTTTTGGGGCGGAGCGATCATAGTTGTCATAATAATCTCGATTATTGATCAGCCATCCCGGGCTTACATAGTAGTGCTCATCAACCATAGGCACGCCTTGGGCAGTGGTGAAGCGCCAGCCTTCGTCGTAGTCGGTGCCCTCATAGAATGGTCCCACAGTGCCAATCACAGTGATTTCTGGGTATTTATCTGTGACAGCGTCGTAGATCATCTTGAAGCGCTCTTCGAAGATGGGGTTGATCAGGTCTTCGTTGCCAATGCCCACATATTTGAGATTGAATGGGGCCGGATGACCGGCTTGGGCGCGCATCTTGGCCCATTGGCTCTTCTTCGGATCGCCGTTGGCCCATTCGATAAGATCGAGCACATCTTGCACATACTGGTCCATCTGGTCCATAGGCAGGCCTCCTTGCTGGCCATAGGAAGATACTTCATCGTAGCTGTGCGCGGATTTGTTCCAAGAGTTCTGGCATGGCACACCGGCAGCAAGCACCGGCAGGGGCTCGGCGCCGATATCCTCACAGAATTGGAAGTATTCATAGTATCCTAATCCACGAGTCTGGTGGTAGCCCCAGAGGTTGTTGATGGGTTTGCGAGCCTCGAGCGGGCCTATGGAGCCTTTCCAATCGTAGATGTTGTCCACGCCGTTGCCATGGGCCACGCAGCCTCCAGGGAAGCGCACAAAGCGGGGCTGGAGGTCGGCCAGGGTCTGGGCCAAGTCGGCGCGAAGGCCGTTCTTGCGGCCTCGGAATGTCTTTTGTGGAAAGAGCGACACCATGTCGAGAGCATAGGCTCCAGTGCTCAGAGGGGTGATGGAGAGTCGGGCATCGGCGCAGTCGGCAGTGGGAGTGAGCACCACTTTCACCTTTTTCCATGATTTGCCACCCTTGACTGTGGCTTTGCACAGGGAGGAGCCATCGGCAGTGACAAGGGCTACCTCGGCGGCAGCGCCCCGGATGTAGGCGCTGAAATCGTATTTGTCGCCTTTTTTCACGGGAATGCCATCGAAACCGCTATTGATCAGTGCGACTCCGGGCGAGGTGACATCGAGCACGGCGTATGTGGCATTGTTGGGGTGGATTGGGTCAGCTGAGTCTGTGGTCAGGGTCATGCCGTCACCTTGGACTGCCCAGGCTGTAGTGGGGCAAAACTCGCCATTGTCAATGGGCTTGAACTCGAAGTCGCGGTTGCGCACGAGCTCGGCGTAGAGGCCTCCGTCGGCAGCATAGTTGATGTCTTCAAAGAAGATGCCGATGAGTTTGTCGCTGATTGGCTTGGCTTGGTCGGGAAGGGCTGTGATAGATATCTCCACAGGGCTTAAACCGGCGAAGCGCTTGGCATCGTCGGCGCAGGTCTCGCTTTCGAGCTTGCCTTTCATGCCTCGGTATCGGGTGTATTCGAGCAGCCGCTTTACAGTGCTGAATGGCACTCGGTTCATCACGGGCTGTACTGCGAGGGTGCCAGGCTGGTAGTCTTGATAGCTCCAAGTAATCAGGTCCGGCGAGGTGCAAGTAGCAGTGGATTCGCGCAGGTCCGACACATACCACTGGGCTTGCCAAGTGCCGTCAGGGAGCTGGCAAAGCTGCGGGTCATACATCTTTTTGTGCGAGCCCCAGGGGCCGAAGTCGTTCTTTACAAAGTCGTAGCCATGGCCCACAGGATGCCAGTTTTGGGCATCGCTGCTCCATTCTAACCTCAGGCCAGTAGAGCCGTCGGGGGCAGCATAGTGGCGTAGCCACACACTGTCGGTGGGGGCAATGTTCACGGCTCCGGCTCCAAGAGCCATAGCTGCCATTGCTGTCAGTAGAAAATTTCTCATGATATGATTGGTTTGGTGTAAAATCATTTGGAAAGCATCAGGGTTTCGATTGCTTTGGGGAAATGCTTGTACTCGAGCTCGTGTACCCGCGCTGCCAAGTCGGCTGGTGTGTCGGTAGGCAGCACCGGACAGGTGTATTGCTGTATGATTGCTCCCTCGTCGCAGCGGTCGTTGATGTAATGGATGGTGATGCCGCTCTGCGATTCGCCGTTGGCGATTACTGCTTCGTGCACATGGTCGCCGTGCATGCCCTTGCCGCCGTATTTAGGCAGCAGCGATGGGTGGATATTTACTATTTTTTGAGGGAAAGCGTCAAGCAACGGTGCTGGCACCATGGCCAAGAAGCCAGCCAAGGCTATAAAATCGATGTGGCGCTCCTGCAGGGCTTCCAGCACATTTTCGCCAGTGCGCCATTCTTCTTTGGGAAAATATAGGCATGGAATGCCCAAGCGCTTGGCTCGCTCGGTCACCGGCGCTGACTGGCGGTTAGTGACGATGAGAGCGACCTCCACCTCGGGGTGGCTATGGAAATATCGGGCTATGGCCTCGGCGTTGGTGCCGCTGCCGCTGGCAAATATGGCTAATTTCTTCATCCTTAGAAAATCAAATTAACGCAAAGATACGAAAAAAATCTCATCCATACGTAACCCTGCCAAAAAGAAAAGGCGGTGCATGAGAGCACCGCCCTTATAATGGGGGTCGGAAATGGTTAGAAAACGACTTTGGCGGATGTGCCGTCGCTGACGCGGATGTAGATGCTTCCAGGCTGCGGGTGGGCTACCTCGATGCCCTGAAGATTGTAATAGCGGGCATTAGTCAGGTCGGCATCGGATATCACAGTGTCGATTCCGGCTACATTGTCATTGACCAGCACTACATAGCTGCTTCCAGCCAAGGTTACAGTGCCGGCTGAGGCATCGAAGCTGTAGTCCACATCGTAGCTGGCTGAGGCTGCCTTGTAATCGGCATTGTCCGTTGACTTGAAAGTGATGCCAGTGAAAGTAGTCTCCTCAAGATTAGGGTTGATCACGCAAATCAATTCCTTCTCATCTGTGCTGGCGTAGATGGTGCGTCCCTTTGTCCAGTTGCTTGCAGCGCAATTGATAGTGAAGTTGGCATCCTCGGCAAATAGGTCAGGATTGTCACGGCGAATAGCGATCAGCTCCTTGTAATTGTCGTAGAGGCCGCGGCGATCTGGCACATCGTAGTAGCTCCAAAGCACGGGCTTGGGGTCGGTGTTGTTTGAGGAAAAGTCGGAGTTCTTGGTGTTGGTGTCGTTGCCAAGCTCGCCAAACTGCCAGATCATGTGGGCGCCGGGGCAAAGGAGCATTTGGGCAGCCACGCCTCCGCAGCGGCGCATCTCTACAGCCAGATCGTCTTTTACTCCGTCTACGCCCCATTTGATTTGCTTATAGGCCACACGCTGCTCATCGTGGCTCTCGGCATAGCTGACGGTGGAGCCCCAGTTGCGGCTGTCCTTGGGAGCATAAAAGCGGTTGCAATTTGAGTCGGAGCTGTAACCCATGGCAAACTGGCACGATGCATTGTTGATGTTGGCCCAGTTGAGCTGGCCATTCTCGGCCATTTCATTTTCTTCCTTGGCGGTAGCCAGGTTCTCATTGATAGAGTAGCCGTTGGGGTTGATGCTCTTGATAACCTCTGTAAGCTCTTTCATGCGGGCTACTCGGCTGGCGTTGTACTGGTTGGTGACTGACTCGCTGTTGTCAATCTTGCCCGAGCTGTTGAGGTAGCTGTCATTGTCGCCCAGTCCCTTGACCAGGTCGAAGCGGAACCCGTCAACTTTGTAGGCGGTCATCCAGTATGTGATCATGTCGCGCCATTGCTGCTGCACCAGCAGGTTGTCCTGCTTCCAGTCGTTGAGCACGCTGTAGGCGTGAGGGGCTGTCTGGTTGTAGAATGGATTGCTACCAGCCTCATACAGCTGATACCAGGGATGGAGGCCGTCGCTCTGGTTGAACACTACATCGAGAATTACTGCCATGCCTCGGCTGTGGCATTCGTCAATGAAGGCGCGGTAGTCATCAGGGCTGCCGTAGGCCTTGTCGGGTGCGAAATAGAAGTTGGTGTTGTAGCCCCAGGAGTTGTTGCCGTTAAATTCGCAAATAGGCATCAGCTCGATTGCATTCACGCCAAGCTCTTCCAGATAGTCGAGCTTCTCCATGGCTTGTGCCAGAGTGCCATTGCCATCGGCCTTGCCCTCGGTGCCGGTGAAATCGCGGATAAGCAGCTCATAGATTATGAGTTCGCTCTGGTCCACGCCTTGGAAATCCTTTACCTTCCAGTCGTAATCATCGCGTGTGCCTTTATATACGGCAAGCATCACATTGCCCTCAACCTCGGAGGGATACTGTATCATTCCGGGATATGTGCCATCGCCGATGTACTTGTCATTATAGGGGTCGAGCACCAGGCGGGCATAGGGGTCGCCCACCTTGCTTGTGCCATCGATCAGGTAATAATACACATACTCAGTGTTGGGATCAAGTCCGCTGATTGTAATCCAGAAATAGCGCAGGCCATCCACATCGGTGTAGTTCATCACATTTTTGCTCAGAGCCTGATAACCATCCCATGACGGCACGAGTATGGCATTGCTCTTTTCCGGGGCAGCGATGCAGAATGTGACATCGCCGTTGGCAGCTGCCACAGCTCCCATCACCGGAGTGCCTCCGGGGTATGCGGCCTCTGGAGAATCGCCCGGATAGCAGATGTGGATTGTCTCTTCCGCAGTGTCAGAACCATTAGAGGCTACTGCGATCACATCGCATTCAGTGCCGGGGTCGAAAGTGACGGTTTCGGAAAGCGTGGTGGCTCCGCTCACTGTGGCTATGGGAGTGGCAGATGTGCTGTCGATGTAAAGCGAGATGTCGGCGCTTGCGGTTGTCTCAGCCGTAAAAGTCACCGATGCAGTGCTGCTGGTAAGCACGGTGGGAGCGTTGGAGGTGAATGACAGTTGGAAGCCCTCTTCGAGCACATCCAGGAAGATGTCGCCTCCGGTGGCAGTCTTGCCTTCTTTGCTACCGTCCTTAGTGCGGAACACGAAGGCCAGCTTGGTTACTATCTCGTCATCGGAGAGGCCATAGTATGTGGAGATGTCGCCAATGTTGAGCTCGTAAGTGTTCTCTGCCACATATTTGAGTTTGTATTTGTCGGTGTTGGTGCCCCAAGATGGAGCATGCATCCAGTCGCTGCCGCTGGTGCTCTTGTTGGTAATCACGCCCGTGTGAGCATACACTTCAGTGGTGGAGGGCAGGCCCATCAGGCCCTTGTTGCCTTGGTCGGCGTAGTAGGTGATTACAACATTCTCGCTGTTCATCTGAAGAGGCGAGGGGCTGGAGGTGACAATGCTTTGCGCCTGCGCGGCCAAGCCCATGCACATACCAGCCAGGATGGTAAGGTAAAGGTGTTTCATGCTATAGGTGTTTAGGTTAGTTATCGATAGATAGTCACTTTCACTCGCTGGCCCTTGATTTTGGCCCCGGAGAGGGCGGAAATTGCCTCGTCGGCCATGGACCGGGGCACTGCCACGATCGCGCAATGGTCTTTGACCACAATCTTGCCTATGTCCTTGCCATCGAGGCCTCCTTGCTTGCCCAGGTAGCCCAGCACATCGCCCTTGCTGATTTTTTCTTTTTTGCCAAGGTTGAGGTACAGGGTGGCGCGGTCGCTCGCTATGGGGTCAGGATTGTCGGCAGAGGGCACATAATCGCCATCGGCATCCACATAGTCGGGAATTTTATCTGCTTCGGAGGCCAGCACATACACATGGCCGTCGGCATCTACGCGGGCTGTGCGTCCATTGCGGTGAGTCCAGCTCTCAGGGGTAGGGGGCAGATGGTAGTGCACCACAGAGCGCACAGCCTCGATGTCGAGGCCACGGCTGCCCAAGTCGGTCGAGACCAGAATTGGGGTGGTGCCATTGTTGAGCATGTCGATTGCAAGCTCGCGCTGCAGCTGGTCGAGGCCGCCATGATAGAGGCCTGCGGGGAATCCCAGCTTCTTGAGGTAATCATACACGCGCTCGGCGCTTTCGCGATGGTTCACGAACACGATGGTGCGCCCGTTGGGCAGCGATTGTAGCAGCCGGCCTAAGCTTTCGAGCTTGTCCTTGCTGTCGGCGCGTACGATTTCTACCACAGTGCGGTTGCGAGGTGCTTCGGTCTTGCCGCTATAGTCAATGACCTTGGCTTGCGACAGGTCTATGAAATCTGGCATCTCCGCCAGTGGAGTGGCAGAGGTGAGGGTGACAAAGCGCAGCTTATGCATGCGCTTCACTATGCGGCGCATCTGGTCATGGAAACCCAGCTCCAGAGCCTTGTCGTATTCATCAAGCACGAGTTGCGGAGTGCGTGATACATCAATGGTATCGCGCAGAATATGGTCGAGCAGGCGGCCCGGAGTGGCCACCACAATGTCAGGCACTATCTGGAGCGCATTCACCTCCTCCGGCATGGGATGGCCTCCGTAGAGAGCCACTGTCTTATAGCCTTTGGCTATGGGGCGCACCACATCGGCGATCTGGATTACCAGCTCGCGGCTTGGGGCTATGATCAGGGCCTGCGGGCATGCGAGCTTTTGCTCATGCTTCAGACGTGAAACAAGCGGCACAGCGAAAGCCAGAGTCTTGCCGCTGCCAGTGGGCGATAGCAGTATGATGCGTTCGCTCTTGGCGGCTGTTACGGCTTGCTGCATGGGGTTGAGCTTCTCCACCCCGTGGCGTTCGCCGATTTGCTGAAGTATCTCTTTTAGGGTCATTCAGCTGCGGGGAGTTGGGCTGTAATCATGCTTTTGAGGTTGGCGGCCATGATTGAGGTGAGCTCATCTGAGGTGGTGGCTTCGTTGACTTTGCTGCCCTGTACGAAATCGCCCAGGCCAATGTGCTGCTCCACAGCGCCATTAGGCATCAGGATGATTACGGTGGGTATGGATTGCACGCCGAAAGCCTTGGCTGTCTCGGGGCAATTGTCCACATCGATAGAGTAGAATGCTGCTTGTCCGGCCATCTCTTCTGCCACTTGGTCGAAAGCGGGCGCAAACTTCTTGCAGGGCATGCACCAAGTGGCGTTGAAATCGAATACGGTGGGCTGAGCCACTGCTTGTCCGGGCCGGAATGCGGCGTCGTCGCTCAGAACGATTACGCCCTCTTGTACTGGCTCGGGGGCTATGACCTCTTGAGCCTCAGCGGCTTCTTCGGTTTTGGACTGGGCTTTGCTGCCACAGGCTGCCACTGATATCATCAGGGCTGCAGCCAGCAGATAATGGAGCTTCATAAATAATGGTTGTCTTAATGGTTGTATAGTTGAATAACGTAGTAACTCGCTCTTTGGTTCTCATCGCGAGCATTGACATTGTTGTCTTGCAAAGTTATTAAATAATTTCAATTTTAGGAAAATCTTGACAAGAAAAAAGTTGGTGCCACCCCAGAGTGCACCAACTGACATAGTTCACATCAAGGACTGGGAGGCCCCTGTGCCGTACCCAGTGGTTTTTATCTAAACCTTAGAATACATTAGACATTGAAGCGGAAGTGCATGATGTCGCCATCTTGTACTATGTAGTCCTTGCCTTCCACACCAAGCTTTCCGGCTTCTTTCACCCCGGCTTCGCCTCCGAGGCTCACATAATCGTCGTACTTTATAACCTCGGCGCGGATGAAGCCTTTCTCAAAATCGGTGTGTATAATGCCGGCGCATTGCGGAGCTTTCATGCCACGGCGGAATGTCCAAGCGCGGCACTCGTCGGCCCCGGCAGTAAAGTAGGTTTGCAGATCGAGCAGCGAATATGCGGCGCGAATCAGGCGCGACACTCCGGACTCCTCCAAGCCGATCTCGTTTAAAAATTCTTGCCGTTCTTCCCAAGTCTCCAGCTCGGCGATGTCGCTCTCGGTCTGGGCGGCCACGATAAGCATCTGGGCGTTCTCGCCCTTGATGGCCTGGCGCACCGCCTCCACATAGGCATTGCCCTCTACGGCTGATGCGTCATCCACATTGCATACATATAGCACCGGCTTATTGGTGAGCAGGAAGAGGTCGCGGGCAAATTTCTGCTCGTCCACGGTCTCCAGCTCTACCGAGCGTGCTGGCTTGCCCTGGTTGAGGGCTTCCTGGTATTTTTGCAGCACTCCGGCTTGCATCTTCGCCACCTTGTCGCCACCGGTCTGCGCCTGCTTCAGTGTCTTAGCCAGCCGGCTCTCTATGGTTTCCAGGTCTTTGATTAGCAATTCGGCATCGATAATCTCTTTATCGCGCACGGGATCCACGCTGCCATCGACATGGGTTACATTGTCATCATCGAAGCAGCGCAGCACATGCAGTATGGCATCAGTCTCGCGAATATTGGCCAGGAATTTGTTGCCTAAGCCTTCGCCCTTGCTCGCACCCTTTACCAAGCCGGCGATATCCACTATTTCTACTGTGGCAGGAACAATGCTCTTGGGGTTGCACATCTCCACAAGCTTGTTGAGGCGCTCGTCGGGCACTGTGATTACGCCCACATTGGGCTCTATGGTACAGAAGGGAAAATTGGCCGATTGCGCCTTGGCGCTCGACAGACAGTTGAAAAGGGTAGATTTGCCTACATTGGGCAGCCCTACGATGCCGCACTTTAATGCCATGCGTGATTGTGATTTTTAGTGTTCTGAATGTTTTCGGGTGCAAAATTACAAAAACTTTTCATTACTTCCCACAAATATTCAAAAATAGAGTGATTATAAGGTGAAATGGCAGCCTTCGTCAAGAAGGCTTTCTGCGATTTCTTTGAAGCAGTCGCGCACATCGCAGATGTCAGGGCATGTCAGTGTGTTCCATTCAGCCATAGCTGCGCTTATCTCCTCGGGGAGGCATTTGAGCGGCACCTTAATCCTTGTAGCCAAGCGATAGGCCTCATCCTTATCCATCACCAACTCGGCAACGTTACAGCGCTTATTTTTGTCATAATCTGTGCGCTCGCACAGGATTATCAGGTTGTGGTCAGTGTCAAAACCGGCCCAGATGTCTTCCACAACCGAGAAATCCTCGTGTGAACCGAATACCCAAGCCTCACAAATCAATTCATTAATATTTCTTTTCTTCATATCATACAGTTTTAAGAGTTAATCAATTCATTTTGTTTTTCGTGGTGCCCTATCACCTCGAATCGTTTCCAAAATGTCAAAGCACTACGGATCGACAACCAAGGCTATGCTACAGGGCACAGCAATGGCTGTCAATAGTTTTCAGAGATTACGAATGTTGTAGGGATGCTATGCGCCGTTCTAATGCTTCATAGCTCAAAAAGAATTGATTATTACGATAAAATATGAATGATATCAGCCTTCCTAAGACCAGCTTAATAATGGTGATGCAAAATTACGACTTTTTCAGCAGATATACAAATTACCGCCCCATGTTTCTCAAGTAGTGCACGGAGTGCACGCCTGTGGATCATTCTGAAGCATTAGACGTGCCCCTCCGGGCACTAACTGTAAGGTCGTATTTTTAACTCACGGCATAAAGCCGTGAGTTATCCATAGGCGTGTCTTCCAGGTGCTTACAGTTTGTGACTCTTGATGTAGATATACCAATAATAACTAATTCTGAAAGAATTTTTACTTTCTTTAGTCAGTTGACAAAAATATTGCTCATATTGAGGAGCATGACGATTAGAATGACTATCGCTATGGTCAATTCACCCCAGCATTTTTGTCTTATGGCAGCAATTGAATATCCAATAAATACTATAGCAACCGATGCAAGAAGAGCAGGCTTAGTCCAAACCAAGATATCAATATTTAGTCCAAACCATAATTTAAGTATATTTACATTAAACCATAGATAAGTAATCTCTATCACTACTGTGATAACTAACGGAATAAATAACAAATATAACTTTTCTTGTGTTTTAGGATCTATGCGTTTCATCTTATGAACAAATGCCTAACCGCGCTTCAAACAATTAGCATAGTCAGCAGCAGCACTAGCTGCGTCACATATAGCAGCAACGGCGACTGCCCATCCTGGACCTGGTAACATCATGCCAGCCATTGTACCAACACTTGTGATTGCAATGCGAATGGCAAAATTCTTTTTACATTCGCTTTCTGAAGCACGAGAGGCAAAAAGAGAATCAAAAATAACTCGTCCAAAATTGTCTATGCCAATGGCTGCATAAATACAAGCGTTGGTAAAAGAAGAATCCTCAAATTCAGAATTTAAATCAAGTAGACTTTCGATAGAAGTAATTCCGCTTGGTAATGTAATGTATTCAGTTAGAAAACAGTTGAATTTTGTTAATTCTTCGAGACTCATATCCTCACAGATATAGTCATATGTTTGACTTAAAATATTTTCAATATCTTCGTCTGATTCAAAGCCCCAAGTATTCATTAGTTGTGACTTAAAAGCGATAAGATCTTCAGTGTCAAGGGAGTTCAAGAAGTTTACATCCTCCTCAGTCAAACCTAAAACATAATCTTCCTCACTTCTTGAGGGCGAAATTTTCCCTAATGCCAAATCTAAAATTGAAATCATCGGCTTTTCTGTAAAGGTAGAATATGCTGTTAAGTAATCGGGATGCGTTGGAGTACTATCTAAAACTTCTTCTTCTGAACTACAACTGGTACAAAAGAAAGAAGGACAGAATGATTACCTCCCATTTGATTGAAGTAATGGAGTACATGATTTGAAATATTTATTAATACATACTAAGTCTTCGTGGAATATAATTACTTGTATGCGTGGTCGTGGACGGATTTGACGGCGCGGCCCGAGGGGTCGTTCATGTTCTTGAACGAGGCATCCCAGGCCAAGGCCTCCGCTGTGGAGCAAGCCACAGAGGGCACAGAGGGCACGCAAGCGGCAGCTGTGGCGCTCGGGAAATGCTCCTCAAAGATGGTGCGGTAGTAGTATTCCTCCTTGTTCTGCGGCGGATTTACCGGGAAGCGGCGCGCTGCATTAGCCATCATCTCGTCAGTCACCTGCTCGGCAGTGATAGCCTTCAGCGTGTCAATCCAGGAGTAACCCACGCCATCGCTGAACTGCTCCTTCTGCCTCCAGGCTATTTCCTCAGGAAGCATATCCTCGAAAGCCTTGCGCAGCACCCATTTCTCCATCTTTTGCGGCCCAGCCATCTTGTCCTTGGGGTTAAGGCGCATGGCCACATCCAGAAACTCCTTGTCGAGGAAAGGCACGCGCCCCTCCACGCCCCAAGCCGACAAGGCCTTGTTGGCTCGCAAGCAGTCATAGAGATGCAGCTTGCTGAGCTTGCGCACAGTCTCCTCGTGGAAAGCCTGTGCATTTGGAGCCTTGTGGAAATACAGGTAACCGCCGAAAATCTCATCGGCTCCCTCTCCGCTGAGCACCATCTTGATGCCCATGGACTTGATTACTCGAGCCAAGAGATACATAGGCGTGGAAGCGCGCACAGTTGTTACATCATAAGTCTCCAGATAGTATATCACATCGCGGATGGCATCCAGACCCTCTTGCACTGTGTAGTTGATTTCATGGTGCACAGTGCCGATATGCTCGGCCACTTTGCGGGCTGCCACCAAGTCAGGCGCTCCCTTCAGACCTACGGCGAAAGAGTGGAGGCGAGGCCACCAAGCAGCCTGCTTGCCATCGCTTTCGATGCGGTTGGGGGCATACTTGGCAGCTATGGCGGAGATGATAGAAGAGTCCAGACCTCCGCTCAGAAGCACTCCATAAGGCACATCGCTCATAAGCTGGCGCTCCACAGCCTTCTCCAAGGCTTCGCGCAGGGCCGGGATTGAGGTCTCGTTGTCTTTCACCGCCTCATAGCTCTCCCAGTCGCGCTTGTACCAGCGCTGCATCTTGCCGCTCTTGCTGTCCCACACATGGCCGGGCAGGAACGGCTCGATTACATTGCAATAGCCCTCCAGGGCCTTGAGCTCGCTGGCGAAATATCGATGCCCCTTGGCATCGGTGCCGGTATATAATGGAATAACCCCGATGGGGTCGCGAGCCACCATCATAAAATCGTTCTCCTCATCATAGAGCGCGAATGCGAAGATGCCGTTGAGATCATCCAAGAAATCTATGCCTTTGTCGCGATACAGGGCCAAGATTACCTCGCAGTCGCTGCCGGTGAGAAAGTTGTATTTTCCCTCATATTTCTTGCGGAAGTCGCGGTGGTTGTAAATCTCGCCATTCACCGAGAGTATCACCTTGCCGTCGTCAGTTTTTAGGGGTTGGCCACCGCTCTCCGGATCCACGATTGAGAGGCGCTCGTGCGCCAAGATGGCATTCTTGCCACAGTAGATGCCTGACCAATCTGGTCCGCGATGACGAATGGTTTTAGACTGTTTTAGTACCTGTGGGCGAAGCTGCTGAGCTTCATCCTTTGTATTGAAAACTGCGATAATTCCGCACATAAATTCAGAGTTTTTGGTTAAACCTTAGAAATTTGTCGCAAATATACGAATAGTTTTCTGAAAATTTGATAAAATTTCAAGAAAATTTTGACAAAATGATAAAATGGCCTATTTGCCGAGCGATTGCATATCCACCAATCGCTTGTAATAGCCTCCCAGGGCTAATAGCTCATCATGGGTGCCTCGCTCCACGATATGCCCCTCATGCAGCACGCAAATCATATCGGCATTGCGGATTGTGCTTAGGCGGTGGGCTATCACCAGAGTGGTGCGGTCGCGCATCAGGCGGTCCAAGGCCTCTTGCACTAAGTGCTCGCTCTCGCTGTCGAGCGCTGAGGTGGCCTCGTCCAAGATAAGGATTGGGGGATTTTTCAGGATAGCGCGGGCAATGGATAGGCGCTGGCGCTGGCCGCCGCTCAGTCGGCATCCGCGATCGCCGATGCATGTGTTGTAACCATCTTCGCTGTCCATGATAAACTCATGGGCATTCGCAATCTTGGCAGCTGCCACCACTTCATCCATGGTGGCGCTCTTCACTCCGAAGGTAATATTGTTGTAAATAGTATCGTTGAAAAGGATTGCTTCTTGGTTTACATTGCCCATCAGCGAACGCAGGTCATGCACTCGCAGGTCGCGGATATCAATGCCGTCGATGGTGATGCGCCCCTTGTCCACATCGTAGAAGCGCGGCACCAGGTCAGCCATGGTGGTCTTGCCAGAGCCGGACTGTCCCACGATTGCCACAGTAGCCCCGGAGGGTATCTCCAAGCTCACATCCTCCACCACCGGCTTGTCGGCATAGGCGAATGTCACATTCTCATAGCGTATGGGTCCGGCAATTGGCGGGAGCGGCTTGGGATTCTTGGGGTCTTGAATGGGATTTTTGGCATTGAGTATCTTGTCCACGCGCACCATCGAAGCCAAGCCCTTTTGGATGGCATATACAGCCTTGCTAAGATCCTTTGCGGGATTGATGATGCTATAGAAAATCACCATGTAGTAGATGAACGAGGCTGCATTCATTGAGGAAGTCCCAGTAAGAATAAGAGCACCGCCGAACCACAACACTATCGCTATGGCCACTGTGCCTAAAAATTCGCTCATGGGGTGGGCCAGAGACTGGCGACGCGCCACCACATTGCTTAGGCGGTAGAATTCTTGGTTCTCCTGATGAAAGCGGCTCACCACTTTGTCCTCGGCATTGAAGGCTTTGATGATGCGCAGGCCCCCGAGCGTCTCTTCGATATTCGACATCAGCTGGCCCCACTGGTTCTGCAGCTCCAAGCTCTTGCGCTTGAGCCTCTTGCCAACCCTGCCCATCACCAGACCGGCCAAGGGCAAAAGGATCAGCACAAACACCGTGAGCTGCCAACTGATAGCTATCATCATGCCTAAGCATACTATGATCATCACCGGGTTCTTGAAGAACATATCCAGCGATGACATCACCGAGTTCTCAATTTCTGCCACGTCGCCGCTCATGCGAGCCATCACATCGCCCTTGCGTTCGCTGGTGAAGAAGCCGATTGGGAGAGTGGTGATTTTATCATAGACGTAGTTGCGGATATCGCGCACAATGCCCGAGCGCAGGGGTATGATGAAATAGGAGCTCAGATAAGCCGTGCCGGTCTTGAGGGCAGTCATTATCACCAGGGCAATTGCCAAGAACGCCAGGGTGGACACTTGGCCGTACTGCTCTATTGATTGCTGGGTGTAGAAGTAGAAATTGTTCACCACCACATCCTTTAGGCTGGCGCTGCCGATGGGCATAAACTCATAGGCAGCCTCCTTGATTTTGAATAGCATCTCCAGAATGGGGATGATCAGGGCAAAGGAGAAGAGCGTAAGGAAGGCTGTGAGGATGTTGAAGAGTATGTTCAGAGCCAGGTACCTCTTGTACGGAGGCACAAAGCGGCGCAAAATCTTTATGAAATCGTTCATCCTGACTTTCGAGAAATGTGGATTGGCTGCAAAATTACAAAAAAAATCACATGTGACCAATGACTTCTTGCAATTTAATGGCTTAGGAGTCCGAGGGCTTTTATTTCTGTAGGGATTGGGAGGGCCGTTAGAGAGTAGAATTGCACCGGCTCTTGGACCATAGGATCGTGATATTTCTCTAAGAGGAGCCGATCTGCTTGGCTGTGCCGAAGGACTGGATAGCTGGTAGCAGAGGGCAGTATGTCGCTGTATCCTTGTCGGATATAGTATTGCCGCAGGTGGTCATCAGCCGCAATTAAAAAGCAATAAGCCAAGCCTTCAGACCGGGCATGAGCGTGTGCCTTATCTAAAAGGCGCTTGGCATACCCTTGGCCTCGAAACGCTGGGGCGGTAAGCACACCATAGACATATCCGGCCATATAGCTCTTGCCCTGGCCAAAATCTATGGAGTAGGGGATAAGCAGACAGGCGCTTATCAAAATGTTCTCCTCGGTGATAAGGATAGGCTGGCCAATTGCGAACACATCGGAGACAAACTCCTCGTCATCACCGAAAACCTCAATCCACAGGCGCTTGTATTCCTCTATCGGTGCCATACATTGTACTTATGTGCCAGTTCCACCGGGTGATAGCTGAGTTTTGCTTGGCGCAGCCCCTCGATGCCCAGATCCTCTTCGCGGTCGATAAGGGTGAATTGCTCCGGCAATGAGGTGACAAACTGCTGATTTATCACAGCGTAAGAGCCTTCGAAATCGCGGTCAGCCTTTTCTACCATCACATCGAACGCATGCTCATTGATAGGTGCTCCGAAAGTGAAGGCCGCCAATCTGTCGCCCACCCAGAGCTCCAAGCCTCGGATCATTAACTGATGGCGCACTGGCAGCACTCGTTCTATCATAGCTTGCTCATCTGGCAGGTCCCATTTCTTTGAAAGCTCTATGCATGCTTCGATGTGTTGCAACTCGCATGTAATGGCTTGGGGATACAGCTCGGCGAATTTGTGCGCATGGTTGCGCTTGGCTTGCAGATGCTTGCCGCTGAGGGTCTGCAGGGCCTGGCGGTCGTAGATGTAATCGTCATAATTCCTCTCCCAGTGCTCAGGCCCGTAGCTGTCGGCCTCTTGCTGGGTAAGGCCCATGAGCAGCAGGGGATGAGGCTCGGCGCAAAGGCGCAGCTGCTCCAGCACTTCCTCTAAAGAGCATTGAGGATGGCCATCTGATATGGGCATCATGAAAGCCGGATGCCGCCCATCGTGGAAGCTGAAGAGAAGCCAGCCCTTGTAGTTTGCCATCTTGGTGCCGTAGAGCGGCTGCCAGCCATAGATGTTGGCAAAGCATAGGTCGCAATTGATGCGCCCTGATGCGGATACATATCTTAAAACCTCGCCGGCATCTCCGGGGGTGATGTCACGAAATTCGATCATAATCTCTCTTTAATAAATAGTCACTTATTTAACGTAAAAATTGCGGGTTTAGTTTATCTTGGAGCACAAACCTTTTTGAGTTAATATATGTTATTTAAATTGATACGAGAGAACAACCAAAATTCAACTAAACATACACTTAAAACCTTTTATTATGAGAATCAAATCAGGCTATGGCACACAGACGTTGCCATTTTGGGCCGTATTTAACTTGTACGTAATTTTCGTATGTACATCTATTCCAGGCCTGGCAATCTCACCTATTATGGGTGAATTGACGAAGATTTTCCCGGGCACCACCCCGCTGGAAACTCAGTTCCTCGAAATCGGACCTAACATTGTGTGCATCCCCTTCATGTTCATTGGCGGATGGATCGGCACCAAGTTCAACAACAACAAGCTTAACACCTGGACCTGTCTAATCTATGGCATCTGCGGTATCTGCTTCTTCTTCGTAAAGAGTATGCTGCTGCTTATTGTGCTAAGCTTCCTGATCGGCATCTTTGCCGGCATCATCGGCCCGTTGGCCTCTGCCTTCATTGCTGATATGTTCGGTGGCGCTAAGCGTTCAGCACAGTACGGTGCCACATCCGCTACCCTTAACCTGGTGCTGATGTTCTGCACTATCGCTACTGGCTATCTGGCAAAGATTGATTGGCACTTGCCTTTCGCAATCTATCTGTTGCCGTTGGTTCCGTTGTTCTTCGCTGGCAAGTTTGGCAAATATGTCACCAATCCCCAGCAAATCCGCCAGGCAGATGCCAAGGCTCAGAATACTCCCAAGGTGCACTACAAATTCTCCAAGGAAGTCAACATGGGCATGCTTATCCGCTACTGCGTGTACTACTTTGTGATCACCTTTATCATCGCTGCCATCAGCCTGTACTTGCCTTTCCGCTATTTGGATAGCCCATCTACTGCTGGAGACCTCACATCCATCCTGTTCTTCGGCATCATGGCTTCTGGTTATACATTGAACTGGTGCGTAAAGATCTTGCGTAAGAAAGTTGCCATCTGGGTTATGGCCGCTATCGCAGTAGGCTTCGTGCTGGTATCATTCTTCAACAATGTTATCATCGTAGGCCTTGGTATCTTGATCGCCACCTACTTCTATGGCATCGCACAGCCCTACTACTACGACCGCCTGTCAGCTGCCAGCTCGCGTATCGCTCTGACCCTGACCCTGGCTTGGTTCGGCGTTATGGACTCTGTAGCCAATGTGGTAGCCGCCCCTGTTATTGATCTCGTGGCTAAGATATTCCACAAGTCAACCAACACCGATCCTAACTTGGCATTCAAGTTCTGTCTTATCCTGGCAGTCGTTTCGTTGGTAATTGTGATCATCCGCAAGATGATTGTTTCTGGCAAGGATCACTTCGAGCAGAGCAAGGTCACTGAGAATGGCAATGTGCCCTCAGTTGCCCCTATCGCTCACCCGGCAGCAGCCACCACAGCTGCTCCAGCAGCCAAAACTGACGATACCGCAAAGAATTCATAATTCGTAAATCTTTTCGGGAGTGTGTTTTGTTCTTAGTATCAAAATGCACTCTCGAACATTTAAACCTTAAACCGGATTCCGAATTTACCTCCCCAGGCCGAATCCCGAATCCTTAAACTTAATATCTAATATGTACACACCTAATTTCAAAAACACCGAGCCCAGCGAGTTCGTGCTCAATCAATACACACGCGGCTTTGCCCAGTGTATCGATAACAACTGGAACTACGCCGTGTATGCTCAAGACCCCACGGTGAGCATTTACCAGAATGAGTACAACGCAGGTTATGTGCAAGGCAAGATTCAGACCAACAAGGTCATCCATGCCACCCGCAACAACACCTGGAAATGGTACGTGCTCGACGAGGGTCCCGGTGCCAACTCTACACAAATTCCTCCAAATGGGGTGGAGATTGCACAGGGGGCCCTGGTAGATAATTACAATTATCTTACCGATTGGGCAGAGAAGAACATGACTGATCCTAAGACACAGGGTATTGTGAGATTGATGTACCGTATGCTTGGTATCTACCATGGAGCTGCCGACAAGGAGCCCCTGACCAATGTCACCTTCGACAACTTGAAGCTCGCCAACATGGATCCCGAAGACTCTAAGATGCATACCGGGGATGAGCCTCTGACATTCATTGACATCTACTTCATCAATGCCCAGATGGACCTCTGGGATGCCATCGGCAAACCTCTGGGCGTGGCCCTCAACAAGCTGGAGCAGGACATCGCCGAGCACACTCTCCAAGATGAAAAAGAAGAGCTGCAAGAGGACCTGCGCCTCAAGCCTGGCCGCTGCTCCGGATTCGTAAAGAAGATGCCCGACGGCCAAATCTTCTGGACACACACCAGCTGGTGCTGCCTGATGGCTCAGAGCTGCGCTATCACTTATGTGGTAGGCGAGGACTTCCTGACGCAGAACTCTTTCTGCCCCGGACAGTTCGGCTCCAATACCGACTTCGGCTTCAACGGCCACGGCATCGGCTTCAACGAAACCACTGAAACTTACTTCTACAACGAGTCAAAGACTTTGGGCGTATGGCTTACATGGCGTGCCGCTGCCGCCGAAAGCTTCGCTAAGAGCATCGATGAATTCTATGACTATTGCAAGATCGACAACACTGGCACCTATCTGAATGCATACATGGTGGTGGATGCCTACAAGGGTGAGTTCGGCATGATTGATATGAGCTACTCGCGCTTCGCCCTGTTCAAGAGCGATGGCCAGAAGCTTACTGTGGAGGATTCCACAGGCTATGTGCCCAACTTCCTGGATTGGGATCACCACATGGTCACCACCGACCATGTGCTCGGTTGCAACATCCCAAGCTACAAGCGTATATGGCGTGAGCTCGAGTGCATCGATGGCGCGCCCAAACGCCGCTATCAGCTTTGGCGCAACATCCCCAATGTGCGCACTATGGACGATGCCAAGAATCTTATCACCTACAACGAAAGCCTGGAGCCTATCTCCATCGCCGGCCGTTGGGATAAGAACTACGGTACTTCGGAGTTCATTCGCTACCAGCCCCACGGCTCTATCGATGCCAAGGCCTTTGGCACAAATGAAATCAAGGAAGTATTGGCCAACCTATCCATGAAGCCTTCCAAGAACGGTACCAAGACCAGCTTCTGGATGAAATTCGGCAGCCCTAACATCGATGGCCTCCCATTCATCTGGAGCGACTCTGTTTGGGCTAAATTCAAAGATCCGGAAGATGTCGACTGTATACCTGATGCAATCGATGGCCAATGGAACCGCGTAAAAATGTTCATGGAATAATTCTTATTTTCTCTCTCACAAAATTCTAAAACTCAACAATCATGGCTAAATACACTCCTAATTTCAAGAATACAGAGCCTACTCAGTTTGTGCTCGACGAATACACCTGCGGCTTCGCTCAGTGTGTCGACAACAACTGGAACTATGCCATCTACGCCCAAAATCCCAATGTGAGCATTTTCCAGAATGAGTACAATGCCGGGTATGTACAGGGCAAAGTCCAGACGGGCGATTGCATTCTGGCAACCCGTAACAATTCATGGAAGAACTTCCTGATCGGCTCTACACCGCAGGACGCCCTCTCTGTAGAGGTGCTGCCTGAATACCTGACAGCCGCCGGCGAGGCTATCATTCAGAACTATAACTACCTCTGCGACTGGGTAACCCAGCGCAAGGAAGACCCCATGGTGCAGAACATCATCCGACTCATGTACCGCCAGCTTGGCATCTACGATGGCGCCGTGGGCAATGAGCCTAAGAAGAATGTGCACTTCGAGGATCTCCAGCTCTCTTCTTATCCAGCTGAGCAACTGACGCTGGGCAAGGAGAACACCCCGCTTACCCTGCTCGATGTGATCTTCATCAACTCGCAGTACGACCTTTTCGACTGCATCGGGGATAAGATCGGCCTGGTGATGGGATACGGATCGGCTAAGAAGGATTCATCGTCAAAGAGCGAGCACTGTACTTCTTTCACCAAGATGATGCCGGACCACAATGTGTTCTGGACTCACAACTCCTGGTGCTGCTTCTGGGCTCAGAGCTGCGCTGTGACATACTGCATCGGCGAGGACTTTGTCACTCAGAATGCTAACTGTCAAGGCCAGTTCGGCTCTAACACCGACTTCGGCTTCAACGGCAACGGCATAGGCTTCAACGAAACCACCCATGTGGACCTCTACAATGAGCCTAAGGTGGTGGGTGTATGGCTTACTTACCGTTCGGCAGCAGCTGAGCAGTTCGCTCGCAATATCCAGGAGTTCTACGACTATCTGAAGCTCGACAACACTGGCACATACCTGAATGGTTACCATATCGTCGACTCCAACACTGGCGAGATTGGCCTGGTAGATATGAGCTACAACCGCTTCGTGCTCTTCGTATGCGATGGCAAGCAAATCAAGATGACTGACTCCACCGGATACGAGCCTACATTCCTTGACTATGATCACCACTTGATCACTCCTACTCATATCTTCGGTGTCAACCAGCCTGTGAACTGGTGGGTCGGATACGAGCTCGAGAGCATGAATCTGCGTCCTATGCGTCGTAATCAGCTCTGGATGCGTATCAATACCGTGCAGGACATGGAGAGCACCAAGGATCTGATCACCTACACCGAGGACCGCGAGCCGCTCTCGATCTACGGCCGTTGGGATCTGGGCTACGGTACCACAGAAGATCACCGTACACGCCCTGATGGTTCTGTAGATGCCAAGGCTTTCTCTGCCGACATGATCAAGGAGGTTCTGGCCAACCTGAGCCGCAAACCGAGCATCAATGGCACGAAGACCAGCTTCTGGATGAAGTTCGGTACAGCCCATGTGCGCCAGCTGCCTTTCATCTGGAGCCAGAGCCAGTTTGCCGAATTCAAGCAGCCAAGCGAAATCGATTGGGTGCCTGATGCCCTCGATGGCAAGTGGAACCGTGTGAAGATGTTCATGGAATAATTAATTGGTTTTCAGTTTTCAGTAAATAGTTTATTTTTAACTGAAAACTGAAAACTGAAAACCGAAAACACATACATAAGATGTATACGCCTAATTTTAAAAATACAGAGCCGAGCGAGTTCGTCCTGAATCAGTACACGCGTGGATTTGCGCAGTGCATTGATAACAACTGGAACTTCGCTGTCTATGCCCAAGACCCAGGCGTGAGCATCTACCAGAACGAATACAATGCCGGTTACGTGCAGGGCAAGGTCCAGACCAACCACATGATCAAGGCCACCCGTAACAATACTTGGCGCTGGTATGTGCTCGATCAGGGCCCCGGCTGCAACACCGTGGAGCTCCCGCCTAATGGCTTGGAGATGGCTCAGAAAGCTTTGGTGGAAAATTACAATTACCTCTGCGACTGGGCCGAGAAGCACATGGATGATGTCAAGACCCAGGGTATCGTGCGGTTGATGTACCGCCAGCTCGGCATTTATCATGGGGCCACCGACAAGGAGCCTCTGACTGCTGTGACTTTCGACAATCTGAAGCTCTCCAATATGGACCCCGAGGACTCGATTGCTCACATCGATGATCAGCCCTTGACCTTTATTGACATATATTTCATCAATGCGCAGATGGATCTCTGGGATGCTATAGGCAATCAGCTCGGCGTGGCTCTCAACCAGCTGGAGCAGGATGTGCTCGAGCATACAATCCAGGAGGAGCAGACTGAGCTTAAGGATGACCTGGCTCGCATGCACCCCAGCCATTGCTCGGGATTTGTCAAGATGATGGATGATGGCCAGATTTTCTGGACTCACACAAGCTGGTGCTCCACTTTTGCTCAGAGTTGCGCTATCACTTATGTGATTGGCAGCGACTTTATCACTCAGAACCAGTTCTCGCCCGGCCAGTTTGGCTCGAATACCGACTTTGGCTTCAATGGCCACGGCATCGGCTTCAATGAGACCACCGAGGGCTACTTCTACAATGAGTCCAAGACCCTGGGCATCTGGCTTACTTGGCGTGCGGCCGCCGCCGAGCACTTCGCTAAGAGCATTGATGAGTTCTACGACTACATCACCATTGACAATACTGGCACCTACCTGAATGCCTACATGATTGTGGATGCCTACAAGGGTGAGTTCGCTATGATTGACATGAGCTATGCTCGCTTCGCTTTCTTCCGCAGCGATGGCAAGAAGCTCACATGTACCGACTCTACTGGCTATGTGCCCAATTTCCTGGATTGGGATCACCACATGATCACTGAGAAGCATGTGTTCGGGTGCAATATCCCGGTATATAAGCGCATCTGGCGTGAGCTGGAGTGCATAGATGTCACGCCTAAGCGGCGCTATCAGCTGTGGCGCAACATTGGCAATGTGCACACTATGGAGGATGCCAAAAATCTGGTCACCTACAACGAGAGCTTGGAGCCTATCTCCATCGCTGGCCGTTGGGACAAGGCCTTTGGTACCTCTGAGTTCATGGCTTATCACCCCCACGGGGCTATTGATGGCAAGGCTTTTGGCACCAACGAAATCAAGGAGGTGCTCGCCAATCTGTCGATGAAGCCCTGCAAGGATGGCAAGAAGACAAGCTTCTGGATGAAGTTCGGCACCCCGTACATTGATGGCCTGCCCTTTATTTGGAGCGACTCTATCTGGGCCAAGTTCAAGCAGCCGGAGGAAGTGGATTGCATCCCTGATGCCATCGACGGCCAATGGAACCGCGTAAAGATGTTCATGGAGTAACACTGCATACTCTGGCTTATCTGTCAAATTAAAATACATAGATAAGCAATTGAAAATAAAAGGCTTGCGAGCCGATGTAAAAATAAGCACATTCAAATGTGCTTATTTTTACATCGGCTCACAACTATTTGTAATACAATGAGTTGTGACTGCAAATTATTAAATCCGTTTTTGTCCCTCACATCAGGAGATGCGCGACCAGTCCTGGGTCCGCACCAGCGAGGCTGCGATAGCGCGTGCCAGAGTCTGGTGAGGCGGCAGGGTGAGCTCCGGGTCGATATCAAGCAGGCGCTCGGCGCTCTGGCGTGCCATCTGTATGATTTGGCCGTCGGTGGCAAGATTGGCCAAATGGAGCTCAAAAGGCAGCCCGCTCTGCATGGTGCCCTCAATATCCCCTGGACCGCGCATCTTCATGTCGGCCTCGGCTATCACAAAGCCGTCAGTGGTCTGGGTCATAAGATGCAGACGCTCCTTAGTCTCCTTTGCGAGCTGATATTTGGTCATAAGCACGCAGAAGCTCTGATCGGCCCCTCGGCCCACACGCCCTCGCAGCTGATGCAGCTGCGACAAGCCAAATCGCTCGGCATTCTCAATGATCATCACCGAGGCGTTAGGCACATTCACTCCCACCTCAATTACGGTGGTGGCCACCAAAATGTCGGCCTCGTGGCGAACGAAGAGCCCCATCTGGTAATCCTTCTCAGCTGGCTTCATCTTGCCATGCACGAAAGCCACCCGGTGTTTGGGGAAAGTCTCGCATATCAATTCATACCCTTGCTGCAAACTCAGCAAATCGAGCTTCTCGTTTTCCTCTATCAGAGGATACACAATGTAGATCTGGCGCCCCTCCATCAGCTGGGCATACACAAAGCGGTAGAGCTGCTCGCGCTGATTGTCATAGCGCATTACAGTGGTCACCGGCTTACGGCCGGGAGGAAGCTCGTCGATTACTGACACATCCAGGTCGCCATACACGGTCATGGCCAGGGTGCGAGGTATCGGGGTGGCTGTCATCACCAACACATGCGGCGGTATCTCGCTCTTGCGCCATAGCTTGGCACGCTGTGCCACGCCGAATCGGTGCTGCTCGTCAATCACCACGAAGCCCAGGTTCTTGAACACTACATTGTCCTCAATCACCGCGTGAGTGCCTATCAGTATCTGGAGCGAGCCATCCTGAAGCTGCTGATGCACCAGTGTTCTGTCTTTCTTTTTTGTGCTGCCGGTGAGCAGCTTCACATTGATGCCTATGGGCGCCACCATGGCATTGATTGTCTCGAAGTGCTGCTGAGCCAAAATCTCGGTTGGAGCCATCAGGCAGGCCTGGGCCCCATTGTCCAGAGCTATGAGCATGCTCAGCAGCGCCACAAGGGTTTTGCCGCTGCCCACATCGCCTTGCACCAAGCGATTCATCTGGCGGCCGGTGTTGACATCAGCGCGTATCTCCTTTACCACTCGCTTCTGGGCGTTGGTAAGCTCAAAGGGCAGGCATTGGCTGTAGAAAGTGTTGAACCAATGGCCTATGTGAGGAAACCTCAGCCCCGGAGTTACGCCTTTGCGCTTGCGGGTGCGCCTCACCATATCTACCTGAATGTATAATAGCTCTTCGAATTTGAGCCTGAGCCGGGCGCGGTCAAGCTCGGGGAGATTCTGTGGATTATGGATTATGCGCATGGCCTCGTCGAGCGGCATCAATTGGTACTGGTCCACCAACCACTGAGGCAAGGTCTCAGCCAACACCCTCCCGGATACATTGAGCACATTCTGTATCCAGCCGTATATAAGGCGCGAACTTATGCCGCGATTGCGCAGCTTTTCAGTGAGCGGATACACACCACGGAGGCCTTGCATAGTGGCGGCATGCTCGAGAGTGTCAACTTCGGGATGCACGAGCGACCACGAATTGCGGAAAAACTGCGGCTTGCCAAAGAGCACATAGTCAGTGTGAGTGCGGTAGGTGGTGCGAAGCTGCTGTATGCGGCGAAACCATACCACCTCGATGGTGCTGGGGCCATCTGTAAAGAGGCCTACAAGCCTGGCCTTGGCTCCCTCGCCCTGGATGTTGAATGTGATAAAGCGCCCTTTGAGCAAAATATAGGCCGACTCGCTCTGTATCTCACTGATTTTGTAAAAATTAGAGCGGTCAACATAGCTGTGGGGAAAATGGTGCACCAAATCGTAAGCTGTGCGTATTCCCAGCTCCTTGGTCAAGAGTTCGGCCTTCGCTGGTCCTATGCCCTTGACGTACTTGATGTCTATTTTCCGGAGGGCTTCCACTATTTCAGACCAAGATAGAGGGCTGCCACTTCTAAGTCGCGCGGATGTGTGATTTTGATATTAAGGGGCGACCCCTCAACCAAGGCCGGCACTCCATAGCCAGCAGCCTCATAGACCGAGGCATCATCGGTAAAGGTATCGGAATATGGCAAATCATAGGCCGCCTTGAGCTTGCCGGCGCGGAAAGCTTGGGGTGTCTGCACGCTCACTAATTTGCTTCTATCTATAGCGTGCGAGGCTCCATCCTCATCGAGCTGGCGCAGCGTCTCGGTCAAGGGCATCACCGGTATCACAGCATCTGCGTTATTCATGCCCTCCATAATGCGTGAAATCATGTCCTTATGGATAACAGGGCGCACTCCATCATGCACCAGCACCACATCGCCATCTGCGGGGTTGAGGGTTGTGATTGCGTTCTTCACTGACTCCCAACGTGTGGCCCCGCCGATTACTATCTGAGGCGACTCGAAGCCGAAATGTTGGCATACCTTGCTCCAGTATTCAGCGTACTCGTCACTGAGCACAATGGCCATCTGCGCATTAGGCAGGGCGCGGCCCAGACGTATGATGGTTTGCATCAGCACTGGCCGCTCGCCTAAAAGACAAAACTGCTTGGGAAGATCGCCGCCAAAGCGGCTGCCCTTCCCAGCAGCTACTATTATTATGTGTTCTTTCATTAATAGGCAAACATCGGATAATCCTTCATGGTCTCATTGACCTTGGCGCGGACAGCGGCGATGGTGGCTGCGTCCTCCGGCTTGGAGAGCACGGCATCGATCATCTCCACAATCTCGCCCATCAGCGGCTCCTTGGCCCCGCGGGTGGTGATAGCGGGAGTGCCCAAGCGCACGCCAGATGTCTGGAATGGGCTGCGGCTGTCGAATGGTACCATATTCTTGTTGGCGGTGATGTCAGCATCTACCAGCACTTTCTCTGCCACCTTGCCAGTGAGATCGGGGAATTTGGTGCGCAGATCCACCAGGATGCAGTGGTTGTCGGTGCCGCCGCTTATTACCTTGTAGCCCTTGTCGATAAGAGCCTGAGCCATTGCGGCTGCATTCTTCTTCACCTGGGTAGCGTAGTCTTTCCAGCTGGGCTGGAGGATTTCGCCGAAAGCCACAGCCTTGGCGGCAATCACATGCTCGAGCGGACCGCCCTGCACACCGGGGAAGACTGCCGAATCGAGAAGCTGCGACATCATGCGCAACTGACCCTTGGGATTGGTCTTGCCCCAGGGATTCTCAAAGTCTTTGCCTAAGAGGATCAGGCCTCCGCGCGGGCCGCGCAGGGTCTTGTGGGTGGTAGAGGTTACGATATGAGCGTATTTTACGGGATTTTCGAGCAGACCGGCGGCAATCAGGCCAGCCGGGTGAGCCATATCCACCATAAAGATGGCCCCTATCTCATCAGCGAGCTTGCGCATGCGGGCATAGTCCCATTCGCGGCTGTAGGCACTGGCCCCGCCTATGATGAGCTTTGGACGCTCGCGGCGAGCTACTTCCTCCATCTGCTCGTAGTCAACTCGGCCAGTCTCAGGGCTTACGTTATATTCTAAAGCTTGGAACATCAAGCCGGAGAAATTCACTGGGCTGCCATGGCTAAGGTGACCTCCATGGCTGAGGTTAAGACCCATGAACTTGTCGCCTGGCTTCAGGCATGCCATAAACACTGCCATGTTGGCCTGGGCTCCGGAGTGGGGCTGTACATTGGCATACTCTGCGCCAAAGATTTCCTTGATGCGGTCAATTGCGAGCTGCTCAGCCTCGTCGACTACTTGGCAACCACCATAATAGCGGTGGCCGGGATAGCCCTCGGCATACTTATTGGTGAGGCATGAGCCCATGGCGCGCATCACCTGGTCGCTTACGAAATTCTCTGATGCGATCAGCTCGATGCCTTTCTTCTGGCGCTGAGCCTCGCGCTCGATGATGTCAAATACTGCTTTGTCTTGTACCATATTGTAGTTTTCAGTTTTCAGTTTTCAGTTTTCGGTTTTCAGTTTTCAGTTTTCAGTTTTCAGTTTTCAGTTACAGCACTTCGGCCTTGTCGCCGGCTACTGCGTGGTTGCAGTAGTGGCAGCGGATTACGGTGGGGTCGGTGGAAACAACATGGAAGCGGGTGAGCATAGGCTCGTTGTTGGTGATGCACTTGGGATTGGCGCATTTCACTATGCCTACTATGGTTTCGGGCAGCTTCACGGGCCTCTTCTCCACCACTGTGAAATCGCGAATGATATTCACCACGGCGGTGGGGGCTATCAGGGCTATTCGGTTGAGGGTGGCTTCGTCAAATTCCTTGTACGCCACCTTGATTATGCCCTTTTTGCCGAGCTTGGCGCTCTCCAGATTGTTGCCAATGGTCACGCTCTTGTCCAAGCCCTCGATGCCCAGGATGCGCACGGCCTTGAACAGCGCGCCCGACGGTATATGATCTATCACTGTGCCATTCTGCAAAGCGGCTACAGCTAATTCTTTCTTTCCAGTCATAACTATTGTTATTTGATTTTAATGCCAAGAGCGCGGCAGATGATGGCTTGGCGCGCATAGAGGCCATTGCGAGCTTGGTCGAAATAGTAAGCCTTGGGATTGGCATCCACATCGTAGGCTATCTCATTGACGCGGGGCAGCGGATGCAGGATGCGCAGATTGTCGCGGCTGCCAGCGAGCATGTCGTTGCACAGAGTGTAGAGATTTTTCACGCGTTCGTACTCCATGATGTCGCTGAAGCGCTCGCGTTGCACGCGCGTCATGTAGAGAATGTCGGTGCTGTTGATTATTTCGGGCGAGAACTCGGTGGTGACAGTGTACTTAAGACCATTCTCATCACAGAACTTCAGATATTCCTCAGGCATTTGCAGCTCTTTGCATGCCACGAAATTGAATGTGGGGTTGAAGTAGCTCATAGCCTGAAGCAGCGAGTGCACAGTGCGCCCGTATTTCAGGTCGCCCACCATGGTGATTGTAAGGTTGTCGAGCTTGCCTTGTGTCTTGTATATGCTGTAGAGGTCAAGCATAGTCTGCGAGGGGTGTTGGTTGGCCCCATCGCCAGCGTTGACCACTGGCACATCTGTTACCTCTGAAGCGTATCTGGCCGCTCCCTCCAAGTAATGGCGCATTACGATAAGATCCACATAATTCGACACCATCTTGATGGTGTCGTGCAATGTCTCTCCCTTGCTGCTACTGGTGGTAGAGGCATCCGAAAATCCTATCACTCTGCCTCCGAGGCGATTGACGGCTGTCTCAAAGCTAAGGCGAGTGCGGGTGGAGGGCTCGAAGAATAGGGTGGCCACCACTTTGCCGTCAAGGATTTTGGAATTGGGATGTTCTTCAAAATACTTAGCCTGCTCCAGCAGCTGGAGCAGCTCCTCTTTGTTGAGGTCAGCTATAGAAACAAGGCTGTTTTTATTCATATTCCGGAGATGAATATAATTTTTCACAAAATTACTCAATATTCCCCTATTTAATTGCAAATAATAATTAAAAAGCGAGAGATGCGGGGTAAATCCACATCTCTCGCGCCATTGACTAAGTGGCTATTGTTGCGAAGCCGATTATACGTACATATTGAGGATAGCCTCGTAGAGCTCCTGCTTGCCGGAGGTCTGCTTGGGCTCGCCCTTGGTCTTGGCGTACTCTACAACCTGCTCCAGAGTGAGCTTGCCATCCTCGAAGTCCTTGCCCTTGCCGCCATCGAATGATGCGTAGCGGTCAGCGAGCATCTTCTTGTAGGGGCTTTCCTCAAGAAGAGCAGCGGCGCTCTCAAGTGCGCGGGCCATAGCGTCCATGCCGGCGATATGGGCGATGAAGATGTCCTCCAGGTCGGTGCTGTTGCGGCGGGTCTTGGCATCGAAGTTGGTGCCACCGTTGCCCAGACCGCCATTGCGGATAATCTGCATCATAGCCTGTGTGAGCTCGTAGTTGTCGATGGGGAACTGGTCGGTATCCCAGCCATTCTGATAGTCGCCGCGGTTAGCGTCGATGCTGCCGAGCATGCCGTTGTCCACAGCTACAGCGAGCTCGTGCTCGAAGGTGTGGCCAGCCAGGGTAGCATGGTTAACCTCGATGTTGAGCTTGAAGTCCTTGTCCAGACCGTGAGCCTTGAGGAAACCGATAACGGTCTCAGAGTCTACATCGTACTGGTGCTTGGTGGGCTCCATGGGCTTGGGCTCGATCAGGAAGGTGCCCTTGAAGCCCTTGCTGCGTGCATAGTCGCGAGCGATGGTGAGCATGCGCGCCAGATGCTCTTTCTCACGCTTCTGGTCGGTGTTGAGAAGGCTCATGTAACCTTCGCGGCCGCCCCAGAACACATAGTTGGAGCCGCCCAGTGCGATGGTAGCGTCGATTGCGTTCTTGATTTGCACGGCTGCGCGGGCCACTACATCGAAGTCCGGGTTGGTAGCGGCTCCGTTCATGTAGCGAGCGTGGCCGAATACATTTGCTGTGCCCCAGAGGTTCTTGATGCCGGTGGCAGCCATCTTCTCCTTCAGGTAGGCTACGATTTCTTTCATATTGTGCTCGTACTCCTCGATAGAAGCGCCCTCGCTTACGAGGTCGATATCATGGAAGCAGAAGTACTCGATGCCCATCTTCTGCATGAACTCGAAGCCGGCGTCGGCTTTCTGCTTAGCGATGGTCAGAGCGTCAGCGCCCTGGTTCCAGGGGAACTGCTTGGTGGTGCCGCCGAACTGGTCGCCGCCCTCAGCGCAGAGAGTGTGCCACCATGCCATGGCGAACTTGAACCAGTCCTTCATGGGCTTGCCCAGGATTACCTTGTCAGCGTCATAGTAGCGATATGACAGAGGGTTCTTGCTGTCCTTGCCCTCGAACTTGATTTTTCCTATGCCAGGAAAGTACTCTTTTTGTGCCATTTTAGATATTTATTTAGTTGGTTTATTATTAATGTTTTCATTACAGGTTCTTAGCTAAGCGCTCTTTCCACAGCGCATAAGCCTCCAGATATGGAGCGCGGTCCGCTGCTGGCACGATGGTGTCGAGCTTGGCCAAGGTGGAGAAAGCTTCGGTCGGCGACTTGTAGATGCCAGCTCCCAGACCAGCTCCGCGGGCTGCACCCACTGCGCCGTCGGTGTCATAAAGCTCTATCTCTGCCCCGGTGACTCCGGCCAAGGTGTCGCGGAAGATCGGGCTTAGGAACATATTGGCCTTGCCGGCGTGAATCTTGCTTACGGGCAAGCCCATATCCTTCATGATTTCTATGCCGTACATGAAAGAGAACACAATGCCCTCCTGGGCGGCGCGAAGCAGATGCTCGCGGCGGTGAATATTGAAGTTGATGCCATGCACCGAGCACTCGATTTGGCGATTTTCCAGCACTCGCTCTGCGCCATTGCCGAAAGGCAGGATGGAGAGACCCTCGCACCCTACGGGGGCTTTGGCGGCGATATCGTTCATCTCGCTGTAGCTTGTCTGTGAATCGGCCACATTCTTGCGCATCCAGCTGTTGAGGATGCCAGTGCCGTTGATGCAGGTCATCACGCCGATGCGCGGAGCCTCCGCTGTGTGGTTGACATGGGCGAAGTTGTTCACGCGGCTCTGCGGATCATAAGCAATCTTGCCGTTGATGCCATACACCACTCCTGATGTGCCGGCTGTGGAGGCAATCTCGCCGGGGTTGAGCACTGCCAGAGACAACGCATTGTTGGGCTGATCGCCAGCGCGGTAGGTTACAGGGGTGCCGGCTGCTATGCCTAATTCAGCGGCAGCCTGCTTAGTTACCTCGCCTTGGAAGCTGAAGGTGTGCTTTACCTCAGGCAGTATATCCTTGGGCAGCCCGTAATAATCAAGCAGGAAGTCGGCTGCTTGGTTTTTCTCAAAGTCCCAAAGCATGTACTCCGACAGTCCCTCCGCAGTGGTGCACAGCTCCCCTGTGAGGCGCCAAGCGGCGTACTCTCCGGGAAGCATCACCTTGAAGAGCTTTTCCAGGGTCTTGGGCTCATTCTCTTTGACCCAAGCAAGCTTGGCGGCAGTGAAATTGCCGGGAGAGTTGAGCAGGCTCTCTAAGCATTTCTTGGCTCCCAGTTCTTTGAATGCTTTTTCGCCATAAGGCACGCCACGGCTGTCGCACCAGATGATAGCATCGCGAAGCAGCTCCATATTGCGGTCCACAGCCACTAAGCCGTGCATTTGGTAAGAGATGCCGATAGCCTTGATGTCTTTGGGGTCGATCTTGGCAATGTCAAGGATTGACTTGGTGGCAAGCTTCAGATAGCTCCACCAGTCATTGGGGTTCTGCTCGGCCCAGCCAGCCTTAAGGGCTTTGATTGGGGCCTCAGTCTTTGGGTAGAAATCGCTGGCTACGCATTTGCCAGTTTGTGCTTCTACTAATGCAGCCTTTACAGAAGAGCTGCCGATGTCATAACCTAAGAGGTACATATTGAGAGTTTTCAGTTTTCAGTTTTCGGTTTTCGGTTTTCAGTTTTCAGTTTTCGGTTTTCAGTTTTCGGTTTTCGGTTTTCAGTTTTCGCTTCGCTAGGTTCGGCTTTTGCGTTAGCCGGCTTCGTGTTCGATGGCTCTGCCATCGATTCTCATGCTATCGCACGGAATCAAGCAATTCTTTGCTTGGAGCCTCAAAGTTACTAATTTTTAAGTTAATTTCCATAAGTTTTGTTAAATTCTTATGGTCAATTTGCACATTTTCGGGCACAGGCAACATACTGTACCTCTGAAAGTACAAAATACAGGCATCCCTCCACCAGCGAGCATCGTCGCATTGCACTTGCATGCGCTTGCTCACATCGGCGTGGATTTCGGGGTCAATCTTGCCCTCCAGGCTCGCCCATTGGGCTGCCATGGCATTTGCCTCGTCCACTCCATGCTGGTAGTGGCGGCAGAGAGCCTCCCACATAGTGGACCCGTCAGCCATCTGCTTTGTCCAAGGCACATGATGGAACCATAACAGAAATTCCTCCGGACAGGAGTCCGGGTTTTCCACCAGCTTGCGGAAATCCTCACGATATTGGCCTACGGCATTGCTGCCGGTGGCTGCCCGGTCAAAACCCAAGCCCACGCTGTCGGCGCGATGGTAATATCGAGGCAACCAGTCTTCGCGGGCCCCTGGCACATCGCACCAAGGTTCGGGTCCGTAATGATGGCCAAAGGCGAAGATATGGTGCAGCCCCATGGGCATCATGTAGTCCACAGCTGCTTCGCGGCTGCGCATCATAATGCTTACGATGGTATCAGTAGCGGCGGCATCGGCTTCTGGGAAAGTCAAAGCTATCCACTCGCGAGCTATTTGCTCGCTGCTCAGGCTTGGATCCCAGGCTAAGCGCCCAAGGGCATACCAGTTGGCTTGCGCAAAGGGGTGGCCGGTCCAGTTGGGCTGATTCCCTATGTTGGCCACGCCGGCCACTCCCTCCAATTCAGAGGAATCCACATATTGGAAAAATTCTTTATAGAGAGGGGCTAAGTACACCAGATGGTTGCTGTGGCCTAAATATTCTTGCGTGACCTGAAGCTCCACCATCTTCTTAGTCTGCTTCAAGCCATCAAAGAGAGCGCTGTATGGTTCGCGAGGCTGGAAGTCGATGGGTCCATTCTTGATTTGAATAATCACATTGTCGGCAAACTGACCATCGAGGGGCTCAAACTCAAGATACGCTTGCTTGGCGCGGTCGGCATCGCTGGGGCTATATACGAAAGAGCGCCAGATTATTACGCCCGCGTGCGGCTCTAAAGCGGCGGCTAACATATTGGCCCCCTCGGCGTGGCTGCGACCATAGTCGCACGGCCCAGGCTGGCCCTCGCTGTTGGCTTTTACCAGAAAGCCTCCGAAATCGGGAATTAAGTCGTAAATTTCATTCGCCTTGCTCTGCCACCAGGCTTGCACATCGGCATCAAGAGGGTCGGCGGTGGCGCAATTGCCTATGACCATGGGCGAGGCAAAATTGATTGACAGGAAGGTGCGGATGCCATACTCCCGGAATATATCAGCCAAGGCTTGCACCTTGCGCAAATATTCTGTGGTGAGGATTTGTGGCGAGGCGTTCACATTGTTGAGCACCACGCCATTGATGCCTATGCTGGCATTGGCGGCGGCGTATTTGCGATAACGTTCGCTTACGCTATCAGGCAGCACATCCCATTCCCAAATTGACGCGCCGGCATAGCCGCGCTCTATGGTGCCATCAAGATTGTCCCAGTGATTGAGCATGCGCAAGGGATAAGCCGCACCCTGCTTGAATAGGGCTGGATTAGTGGCCGGAGTGCGAAGCCAAAGGTCTGAGCCATCGTGGGCCTTCACGGCCAACGATGCGCCCAGGATGATGGCCATAACCAGCATCGGCTTCTTGATACCAATCCTAAAATCTAACCTAATCAATTTAATCACGGTTTGTATTTGATGTAAAAAATATATGTCTTAGTCGTTTTTCACGGGCAGGATGTTGCCATCCTCATCGTAGAAGAGCTCTTCGCACTTAAGGCTGCGCAGCCAGGATTTTCCGCCGGAGGGCTGGCTGTCATGGAAGAAGAGATACCACTTGCCCTTGTATTCGAGGATACTGTGGTGTGTAGTCCAGCCTACCACAGGCTCCAAGATCACGCCCTGGAACACGAATGGGCCGTAAGGGTTGTCGCCCACAGCATAGCAGATGGTGTGGTTGTCGCCTGTAGAATAGGAGAAATAGTATTTATCACCGCGCTTGTGCATCCAGCTGGCTTCGAAGAAGCGATGCGGATTGCCCTCAAGCAGCGGCTTGCCGGCCTCGTCAACTACGATTACTGGCTTGGGCTCTTCGGCGAACTGCAACATATCCTTGCTTAGCTTCACCACGCGGCTTGGCAGGGCTGCCTCATCGGGAGCTGGCATGTGGGGATCTTCAATGGCCAGATTGTCGCGGTAGCGTTGGAGCTGGCCGCCCCATACTCCGCCAAAGTACATATAGTAGTCATCGCCGTCCTTGAACACGCAGATGTCCATGCTGTAGCTGCCACGGATAGGATCCGGCAGAGCCTTGAATGGGCCTTCAGGCTTGTCGGCTACGGCTACGCCTACATGGAACACGTCATTCTTGTCCTTTGCTGGAAAGTACATGTAGTACTTGCCGTCTTTCTCCACGCAGTCATTGTCCCAGAGCTGTCGCCGAGCCCAAGGGATGTCGGGCAGGTCGAGAGCTTTGCCGTGGTCGATTACTTCCCCATGCAATGGGTCATCGGTGGAGAGCACGTGATAATCCTTCATGATATAGCAGTCGCCATTGTCGGTCTCTATATTGTTCTCCTCCCAATCGTGGCTGGGGTAGATGTACACTCGGTCGTTGAACACATGCACTGAGGGATCAGCCATGTAATCAGCCGGAAAAAGGTATCTTGCCATGGTATTAGTCTTTATTGGTTTCACTCTGAGCCAGCGCAGCGGTGGCGAAAGGCTTTAATTCATAATTGCGGTCGAAGAGCAGGGGATAATCCACGCGTCCAGGCACGGGCCAACCATTCTTCCAAGAGTCGCCATCGCATACGCCCCAGGCGTTGAAGCGGCTGATTTGGTCCTTATGGCGGATTAGCACCTTCATGAATTCGCACATGCGGTTGTTCCACTCGCGGTCCACATCTTCAGGCAGCCCGTTGGGGTAGGGGTTGAGCAGTTCGTTGTACTCTGCTGTCTCCGAGATATTTGCAGAGGTGGTCACAGTGGGGAGTGCGCTCATTTCCCACTCTGTAACCATCACTTGGCAGCCAGTGCCAGCGAAAGCCTCGATTGACTTCTCAAATTCTGAGAGATCGGGGTAATCCATGCCTATGTGCGACTGCATGCCTATGGCGTCCACTCTCAGCCCACGACTCTTCAGGTCGTTGACGATTTTCACATAAGCGTCGCGCTTAGCGGGGCCGGCCATGCCGTAGTCGTTGATCACGAGCTGGGCATCAGGGTCGGCGTTGTGAGCCAGCTCGAATGCCAGAGGTATGTATTCTTCGCCCAAAATCTGGTAGAAGGGTGAGTTGCGATAGCTGCCATCGTCGAGAATAGCCTCATTCACCACATCCCATATATGCACACGCCCTTTGTAGCGGCCCACAACGGTGTTGATGTGGTCGGCCAGGCGCTGCTTCAGCGTGTCAGCGCATACGAAATTGCCCTCATCGTCGTAGGGGAACCACTTAGCCAACTGTGAGTGCCATACCAGACAGTGGCCTACGATTTGCATATTGTTGGCCTCGCCGAAGTTTACAAAACTGTCAGCTGATACCCAGAAATAGCGGTTTTTCTCTGGGTGTATGCGCTCGCTTTTCATGCAATTCTCGGCCACAATGCTGTTGAAGTGCTTTTTTATTGTCTCTTGGCCCAGAGAGTCTTCTCCGGTCACTTGCTCTGGGGTCACTGCTGCTCCTACCATGAAGCAGTCGGCGTACAAATCCTTGAGTGCTGGTGTGTCTTGTGCTGTGGCTGAGGTGCAACTGCAGCTTTGCATCGCTGTCAACACCGCAGCAGCACTGGCGACTGCCAACTTTTGTCCGATCTTCATATATGGTTGTGTTTTGTGTTGTTGTTATTTATGTCTTTGTTCGATTTCGGCATTTATGTTGTCGATCACCTCATCTGAAAGCTCATAGCGAGAGATGATGAACATCGCCAGCAGCAACAGCGCAGCCGGGATTACGGCTACCAGCCACAGGATGCCTTCCTGTGCCAGGGTAGTCTGCTGGGCAAAGTCTTTGTTGAAGCCTACCCAGGCCAGCACTGCTCCGGGCACCACGCCGCCCAAGGCCATGCCAGCCTTGTAAAAGATGCCAGTGAGCGCATTCACGATGCCGGAGATGCGGCGCCCGGTGGTGTACTCGCCGTAGCTGATGACCTCAGGAACCAATGCCCACATATAGCCTGTGGCCACGATTACCCCGGTGGATTTCACAAACTGCGCTATGTACACCAGCCACATCTGAGCGGTATAGGGCCCCCACTGCACATTGGCCAGGTTGGACATCTTAGATACTATGTAGAGCATACCCATGCCCACAATGGCTGTGAGCAGGAAGATGTAAAACATTCCTTTCTTGCCTATCATTTTCTTTATGGCAGGAATCATAGGCATGAATATAAAGGCGGGTATTGAGCCTAAGCCCATGAAGATGGAGAGCTCGGCATCAGTGCCGCTTAGATTGTACTGCATATAATATGCGCCAGCGGCATTGCCCACGCTCATCATCGCAAATGCAGTGATGAAGAAGAATGCCAGCACGCGCAGCGGGCGATTGTGCACAAACTCCATCCACAGGTCAGACACTTTCACATTGGCTGTCTCTTTCTTGTCCATCACCACGCGCTCGCGGCACTGGGTAAAGCAGAAAATAAGCATTGCCAAGCCCACCAAGCCGTAGATGGTCATGGTAGTCAGCCAAGCGGAGTCGCTGGTGGACATGGCCCCGGTCTCGCTGGGGTCGAAGAGGCGCAGCACGATTGGTATGCCCATGCCCACTGCCAAGCCGCCAAGGTTAGCCATGAACATGCGGGTACTGGTGAGGATCGTGATTTCTTGGGTGTCGCGGGTCATGGAAGCGTTCAGCGCTCCGTATGGCACATTCACCACAGTGTAGCACATCGACAGGCCCACATAGGTGATATATGCGTATAGCAGGGAGCCGGAGAAGCCGGTCCAGAAGCAAAGGATTGCGAAGCCGGTGAGCGGAACACCGGCAAGTATCAGATAGCTGCGGTATTTGCCCCACCGAGGATCGTGCTTGTCAACGTAGGTGCCTACCAAGGGATCCCAGATTACATCCACTATGCGCACTATCAAGAACATGATAGCCGCAACCCCCGGGTCCAAGCCATATACATTGGTGTAGAAAAAGAGCAGATACATGCTCACTGTCTGATAAATCAGGTTTTGGGCCATATCGCCGGCTCCAAAGCCTATGCGTTGCAGCCAAGAAAGCTTGTAAAAGCCCTTAGCTTCTGAGGCCTGCGCATTCATATTTAATGTAGCTTCCATATTCTGTAGTTGGTCTTCCGGTATTATTGGCAGATGGCATCTGCGATGCGAACGCTAAGCGTTTTCTTATTCAAGGGGTGTATGTCGTTCCATTCGCCCAAGTCCACATTCTTGATCAAGGCGCAGCCAGGAATTTCCTGGCAGGCTTTAGCCTGCTGGGCGCGCATTTCGGCTTGAGCCTCTTGGCCGGCCGCATCGTTGGGGTCCAGGAAGCTTGCGAGCTCGACCACATAAAATGGCAGATCGGTTTTCCCGCTGCGGTGGCGCCAGTCATTGACCAGCAAGCGGAGCAGATACGCGTACTCGTTACGCCTATCCACATTGCTTTCTCCTTGGTACCACACTGCGCCCTCCACTGGGTAATTTAATACCGGAGAGATCATGCCGTTGTAAAGCACTGCGGGAAGGTAGCACCAGAATGTCATGTTTGGGCCGCTTGGCATGCGCGCGCCCACTTTATGCTTCCATTGGCCTGCGAGTGACACCTCGGGTTGTGGTTCATCGCTCAGCAGATTCTGACCGCCAAGCACAATCTTATAAGGCTTTTCCGGCACGAAATGCGGCAGCCCGCTCTGGCTGATCAGGCGCACAGTGATATTATTCTGTCCCGCATGCAGAACGCCCTCCGGCACTTGGTAGATGCGCGGAGGATACTGGTATCCGGTAGTGCCTACGAATGTGCCGTTGACATACACCGAGTCCGCATCAACGATGCAGCCTAAGCGCACTGTAGCTGCCTTTCCGGCCCATTGGGCTGGCACCTCGAAGGATTTGCGAAACCAATGGCTGCCGTTGATGGGGTTGAGGCCATCAGTAGCCCATTCTTCGTCGAGCATATCCACTGTCTCCCAAGCACTGTCGTCCATTGCCGGATCGTACCATTTTTCTTGTCCGCTTACTCCAGGATCCATGCCATAAAGTGTAGCGTTCCAGTGGTAATAGTTTTTGCCCTCAAGGTCCTTTATCTGCTGACGATATGCTCCATCGTTATATATGGCTTTCTGTGCCACGCCATAAGGATATTTCTCTTTCAGGACTTCTTCGCTTATCCAAGCTTCAATGGGGGTGCCTCCCCAGCTCGCATTAATCAGGCCCACGGGGCGCCCGGTGCGGGAGTTCAGCTCTTTGGCTAAGAAATAGCACAGGGCTGAGAAGTTCATCACATTTTCCTGAGAGGCCGGGAGCCAGGCGGCTTTGCTGGTATCGGTGCGAGGCGCGCCGAATTCAAATTCTTTCGGCACTACGTATTGGCGCACCTGGTCGTTTTCGTAACTTGCAATCTCTCTTGTGAACATGTCAGTCACTCTGCGCACAGGGAGCTCCATGTTGCTCTGGCCGGAGCACAGGAACACATCGCCGCTGAGCACATTATTAATAACTACGTCGCCTGCAGCTATGGCGTAGGGGCCGCCTGGCTTCAAGGCTGGGCTCTCCACCTGCCAGAAGCCTAAGGAGTCGGCAATGGTCACGCCCACTTTCTTTTTGTTGACTTTCACCACCACCTCTTCGCCCGGGTCGGCTGTGCCCCACAGGCGCAGAGGAGCATCGTACTGCACCACCATGCCATCGCTGAGCACGGAGGGAAGCGTAACATTAGCTTGGACTGCCATCGAGCAGCCCAGCACAAATGCTGCAAGGGGGGTCTTGAGTGGGAGCATGTAAACGTAGATATTGATTGGTCAGTTGACTGGTATTATCGACATTGCAAAATTAGTAACAAATCGTGGAAAAACCTCACTTTTTTGTAATTTTCACTTTATCAGATGTAACATTTCGAAAAATTAATGTTACATAATACCCCTCAAATGTTACGCAACATTTTTCAAATTCTCGAAAGTTCTCGAAAGTTCTCGAAAGCTTTCGAAAATTCTCGAAAATTCTCGAAAATTCTCGAAATCTTTCGAAAGGTCTCGAAAAGTCTCGAAAATTCTCGAAAATTCTCGAGACCATGGCGACTATTTTTATTTGTCAGTCTCAGGATTTTTTCGTAACTTTGTAGTCTAAAACAAAGTGAGCGGCTTTCGCTTCCAAATTGCAGTAAATCAAGAAGATAACATCATAAAAATAAAAATGGCAGAATTAGAAGAACACGAGTATGTCGCCAGTAATATCCAGGTGCTTGAAGGCTTGGAGGCTGTGCGCAAGCGCCCGGCCATGTATATTGGCGACATATCAGAGAAAGGTTTGCACCATCTGGTGTACGAAGTGGTGGACAACTCTATCGATGAGGCCTTGGCCGGATACGCCAGCAACATCGATGTTACCATCAATAAGGACAATTCGGTGACTGTAGTAGATGATGGCCGCGGCATACCCGTGGATATGCACGAAAAAGAGCATAAAAGCGCCCTGGAGGTCGTGCTCACCGTGCTCCACGCTGGCGGAAAATTCGACAAAGGCTCTTACAAGGTTTCAGGCGGCCTGCATGGAGTGGGCGTGAGCTGTGTGAATGCCCTCTCCGACTATCTGCGAGCAGAAGTGCGCCGCGATGGCAAGGTCTATATGCAGGAGTATGCTTTTGGCAAGCCAACAAGCGACCTCCAAGTAATCGGCTCATCTGACCATACGGGCACTACTATAACATTTCACCCCGACGGCTCTATTTTTACTGTAACCGAGTACGATTACAGCATTCTGAGCAACCGACTGCGAGATTTGGCTTATCTCAACGCCGGCATCACCCTGCGCCTTACCGACATGCGCGATTGCGATGCCGATGGGAAGCCGCATACTGAGGTGTACCACAGCGATGAGGGCCTGAGCGAGTTCGTGCGATATATCGACGGCAACAAGGAGCCGCTTATCGATGATGTGATACATCTCGATACCGAGCGCAACGGTATCCCCGTAGAGGTGGCTCTTACATACAATAGCACTTACAACGAGAATGTTTACTCTTTCGTAAACAATATCAACACCATCGAGGGTGGCACTCACCTCACAGGCTTCCGTCGAGGCCTCACAATGACTCTGAAGAAATACGCCGAGGACAACAATCTGCTCAAGAACGCCAAGGTGGAAATCTCAAGCGACGACTTCCGCGAGGGTCTGACAGCAGTGATTTCTGTGAAGGTGCTGGAGCCGCAGTTCGAGGGCCAAACCAAGACTAAGCTTGGCAACAGCGAGGTAATCGGAGCCGTGCAAACCGCTGTGAGCGAGGCTCTGGCTGTGTATTTGGAAGAGCACCCGCGCCAGGCTCGCACTATCGTGGAAAAGGTGATTTTGGCGGCTCAAGCTCGCCATGCTGCCTATAACGCTCGCAAGCAAGTGCTGCGAAAGAGCCCTCTCAGCGGAGGTGGCCTCCCTGGCAAGCTTGCCGACTGCAGCAGCCGCACTGCTGAGGATTGCGAGCTCTTCATAGTCGAGGGAGACTCCGCCGGCGGCACCGCCAAGCAGGCTCGCGACCGAGTGACACAAGCGATCCTGCCTCTGCGCGGCAAAATCCTGAATGTGGAGAAAGCCATGGAGCACAAGATTCTCGACAACGAGGAGATTTCCAACCTTTTCCGTGCCTTGCGTGTTACTATTGGTACAGAAGAAGACCCTAAAGAGGCTAACCTGAGCAAACTCGCTTACCATAAGATCATCATCATGACCGATGCCGATGTCGATGGCGCTCACATTGCCACCCTGCTGATGACTTTCTTCTTCCGCCGCATGCGACCAGTCATCGAGAACGGCTATCTGTACTTGGCCACTCCTCCATTGTACAAATGCAAGTGCGGAAAGGTGGAAGAGTATTGCTGGACTGACCAGCAGGTCAACTCCTTTATGCTGCAGCATGGCCAGCAACGCACTCAGGTGCAGCGCTACAAAGGTCTGGGCGAGATGAGCGACCGCGAGCTCAAGGATACCACCATGGATCCGGAGCACCGCATGCTCAAGCAGGTCACTATCAAGGATGCTGCCGAGGCCGATCGCATATTCTCCATGCTTATGGGTGAAGATGTAGCCCCTCGCCGAGACTTCATTGAAGCTAACGCCAACTACGCGAACATTGACGCATAAAAACAGGATCTAGGATTTTGATTTAGGTTATAACTCTTCCAAAACCACCGAAGGCCAAACCCTCGGCATCAAATCCCAAATCCCAAATCATATAGATTATGAAAAAGAGCATTTCAGGCAAGCAGTTGCGCGCGCGAGTGCTTGACTATGTTGAAAGCCAGCAGAACAATACATTCAACTATCATCAAGTGTCAGCTGCTCTGGGCTTCCGGGCTCCGGGGCATCAGCGCGCAGTGGCTATGGCTCTGGCAGAGCTCGCTTTCGACGGCGACCTCGTGGAGGTTTCTCCCGGCAAATACAAGGCCGTGTCGCGCACGGTGGCTGCCCAGGGCCAGTTCGTGCGCCGAGCCAATGGCAAGAACAGCGTGGTGACCGATGAGGGTGAGACAATTGCTGTGGCAGAGCGCAACTCCATGCATGCGCTCAACGGCGACCGTGTGGAGGTCTCCGTGGCTGCTCGCCGAAAAGGTTCTGAACCAGAAGCCATTGTGACTGCCATTCTGGAAAAGAACGACCAAGTATTCATAGGCACACTGCAAGTGGACAAGCACTTTGCCTATCTGCTCACCGACTCAAAATATCTCGCCACAGATATCTTCATCCCCAAGGGCAAGCTAAAGGGTGGCGAGACCGGCGATAAAGCTATCGTACGCATCACCGAATGGCCAGAAGATGCCAAGAACCCTAAGGGAGAAGTGGTAGATATCTTGGGAAAGACGGGCGAAAACAATGCCGAGCAGCATGCTATATTGGCTGAGTTCGGGCTCCCGTACAAATACCCGGAGGCCGTGGAGAAGGCTGCCGACCGAATAAAGGCTGGCATCACTGCCGAGGAGGTAGCCAAGCGCGTGGATATGCGCGATGTCACCACTTTCACTATCGACCCCAAAGACGCTAAGGACTTCGACGATGCTCTATCGATCCGCAAGCTTTCCAATGGCAACTATGAGGTGGGCGTGCATATCGCCGATGTAACCCATTATGTGCATCCAAATACTATCATAGACCACGAGGCTGAGAAGCGCGCCACAAGCGTGTACTTGGTGGACAGAGTGGTGCCGATGCTCCCTGAGCACCTGTGCAACGGCATCTGCTCGCTGCGGCCCGATGAAGACAAGCTAACTTTCTCCACTATCTTCGAGATGACTCCGGCTGCAAAGGTGGTGAAGCACAAGATTTGCCGTACGGTAATCCGCAGCAATCGCCGCTTTGCTTACGAGGAGGCTCAGGAAATTATCGAAAAGGGGGAGGGCGAGTTCGCTGAAGAGCTGACCACTCTCAACGAAATGGCCAAAATCATGCGCCAGGAGCGCTATGAGAACGGCTCGATCGACTTTGACCGCGTGGAGGTGCGCTTCGATATCGATGAAGAGGGCCATCCCACTGGAGTATATTTCAAGGAAGCAAAGGATGCCAACAAGCTGATAGAGGAGTTCATGCTCTTGGCCAATAAGACTGTGGCTACCACAATTGGCAATCCTGGCGGCAAGAAAAAAGCAAAGCCCTTCGTGTACCGCGTGCATGATATGCCGGATCCTGGAAAGCTTGCCGACTTGGCCTCTCTCTCATCTAACTTTGGCTATAAGATACGCAGCTCTGGCAGCAGCCGCGAGGTGAACAGAAGCCTCAACAAGATGCTTAAGGATGTAAAGGGCAAAGGCGAAGAAAATTTCCTTTCCACACTCGCTATCCGAGCTATGGCCAAAGCTGTATATACTACGGAGAACATCGGACACTACGGCCTGGCCTTCGAATATTACACCCATTTCACCTCGCCTATCCGCCGCTTCCCCGACATGATGGTGCACCGCTTGCTCGACCGTTATCTCAAGGGCGGCCGCGCGGTGGACTGCCAGAAGCTCGAAGAGCAATGCAAGCACTCATCCGAAATGGAGCAGCTCGCTGCCAATGCCGAGCGCGCAAGCATAAAATACAAGCAAGTGGAATTTATGGCCGAGCATGTGGGCGAGGAGTACGAGGGCATTATTTCGGGAGTGACCGAATGGGGCCTGTATGTGGAGCTCAATGAGAACAAGTGCGAAGGCTTGGTGCCAGTGCGCGATTTGGCTGACGACTACTACGATTTCGATGAGAAAAACTACAGCTTGGTAGGGCGCCGACACAACAACCGCTATCGCCTGGGCGATGAGGTGAAAGTGAAAGTGGCCCGCGCCAACCTCGACAAAAAGCAGCTTGATTTCGTGATGGTCAATGACCTGGGGCGCCCGGCCACAGATGGAGCGCCGGCAGAGTGGCAACCAGTCCCTGACCGTCCGCGCAAGCGCAGCCACTCACGCCAGCCAAAAGCCAAGGCCCAGCGCGGACAAAAGAGCTCTGCTCCAAAATCTAAGAGAAATCCTCGAAAAGGTAAATAGCCAATGGGATTAATCCAGATTAATGGATTGAAGATACATGCTCGCCACGGAGTGTTGCCACAAGAACGCAAGGTAGGCAACACTTTCGTAGTGGATATAGTGCTCGATGTGCCCTCCAGCCAGAAAGCTGAGCAAAGCGATGACCTTGACCACACTGTCAATTATGCTCAGGTAGTGGCCCTGGTGCAAGAAGTAATGGCTGAACCTCGGCAATTGCTGGAGAGAGTGGCCGGAGCTATTGCTGAGCGCTTGAAAGAGGCTTTCCCTAAGCAACTTGCCGGCGGTTCCATCACTATCTCCAAGTTGGCACCTCCCATTTCGGCTGAACTTGCCTCGGTGTCTTATACTACCAAATTTTAATAAAATATCTTAAGGAGACATAAATTTTCCTTGTATGTGCAATATTATTGACATTCGAGGGTTATAGTACTGAAAATTACCAAAACATGACCAAATGAAACACATCTCAATTATTGCAATCTCGGCCCTATGCTTGGGCTTTACCTCTTGTCTCGATGACAACAATGGGGATACCACATACTCAATGACCTACTCCGGATTCTTCAATGTGGTGGAGAATAAGGCTGACCTTACCCACACTTTTTACACCGGGGTAAGTTACGGCGCAGTCTGGAATACTACTCAGGCTACTCTGGAATTGAAACTTACGGGCCTTGAGCTTCCCAATGGAAAATATACTGACATGACATTCTACAATCTGCCTTGGACAGTGACCTCAACCGGCTGGCGCGTAGTTTCGGCCACCAATGCCACTCCCACTTGCTCGCTGGTGCCCCCTACATTCAACAGCTTGAAATTCGATGTATATGATCGTGTCATTAGCAACTCGGCAGTAATTCCAGCCTATGACATCCATTACACAGTGGATAACACTTACGATGTATATAGCATCCCGGCAAGCATTCTCTACCAAGGCTCATGCTCAGTAAAAAGCGCGGATGGCTCCTATAGCTACCTCACTGCATCGGGCAGCCAAGATCAGTTCGCTGTGCAGTTCTATTCTACCTCAAGCGCAACACCCGATCTCAACAATGCTGATAAGCGCCGAGCTAACTTTGTGTTCTATGAGCTTCAGCTCTATGATGGTATGACCCCTATCAACTTGGTAATAGAGGATATTCCATTCAACTATTCCACTGGCGGATACATCAATCTCTCGGCAGATGGTCCACTGGAGCTTAAGAAGGCAGGTACCTCAAGTTATGTAGCCTATGAGGACTTCATGGTCACCAATATCCAAGGTCGCATGACTTCGGCTAATGTGCTCTCTCTCACTTGCCATGTCACTTCTGAGACAAGAGGGGTGGATTGCATTGTAGCCGCTACCGCTACCAAGCCATAAGCACAAGCTAACTGAAACGAAATGAGCGACTCTTGTGAGCCGCTCATTTTGTTTTCAGTATGAATGTTTTTTATTATTCGTCTTCTTCACGCATGTTGTGGAAGACATTTTGCACGTCTTCGTCTTCCTCGAGTTTCTCAAGCAGCTTATTGATAGCCTCGCGAGCCTCGGGGGTGACATCTTTGAGATCGTTGGGGATGCGCTCGAATTCTGCGCTTACAATCTCAAAGCCGTTGTCTTCGAGGTATTTCTGGATGTTGTTGAACTCTTCAAAGGCTCCGTACAGCACAATGCCCTCTGTGCCTTCTTCGTCTATGATATCCTGCTCCAGCTCATCTACTCCGTAGTCGATAAGCTCCAGCTCCAGATCGTCAAGGCTTACGCCCTCTTTCTGCTTGATTTTGAACACACTCTTGTGGTCAAACAGGAAAGTAAGAGAGCCTTGGGTGCCCAGTGAGCCACCGTGCTTGTTGAAGTAGCTGCGCACATTGGCCACAGTGCGGGTGTTGTTATCGGTGGCTGCCTCTACGAAGATGGCTATTCCGTGAGGCCCATAACCCTCATAAGTGATTTCCTTGTAATCGCTTGCATCCTTGTCGGTAGCCTTCTTGATGGCGCGTTCTACAGTATCCTTAGGCATATTGGCAGCTTTGGCATTCTGCATCAGCACGCGCAGACGCGGGTTGCTGCTCGGATCCGGGCCGCCAGATTTTACAGCGATAGTGATTTCTTTGCCGATGCGGGTAAATGTGCGTGACATATTGCCCCATCTCTTCAGTTTTCTTGCTTTGCGGTATTCAAACGCTCTTCCCATTGGTTTATAGTTTTCTGTTTTCTGTTTTCAGTTTTCAGTTTTCAGTTTTCAGCTCGAGAATTTTCGAGAATTTTCGAGGATTTTCGAGAATTTTCGAATCTGACGGCTCTATCGCAGCTCGGCTCCGAGCTTCTTTTGGAGATTTGCCACGATGCGAGCCATCGCCTTTTCGATGTCAGTGTCTTGCAGGGTCTTTTCTGTGTCTTGCAGCGTCATGGCAATGGCATAGCTCTTCTTGCCGGCGGGCAGTTTGTCGCCCTCATAGACATCAAAGAGGGTAACGCTGCGCAGCAACTTGCGCTCAGCCTCCTTAACAGCCGCCTCAATCTGCTCCATGGTGACTGCGCTGTCAATCAGCAGGGCCAAATCGCGCTTTACCGGCATAGTCTTGGGCAGGGAAGCAAAGGTTACTTTGCGTGGGATTGCCAAGCGTACCAAGACATCCCAGTCAAGTTCGGCGTACACCACTTCTTGCTTTACATCGCAGAGCTTGGCTATGCCCTTGTTTACAATGCCCATTTCGCCAAGCTTCTTGCCAGCCTTGGTGGCTATAACTTGCGAAGTGGCGAAGAGGTCGCTCTCACCGGGCTTGAGCACTATTTCGCGCTCTGAAATGCCTAAGCGAGCTAAAATATTGGCCACAAATCCCTTGAGGTCGAAATAGGTAGAGGCCTCAGTGGCTTTTGCCCAGTTGCCGTTGCGGGTGTTGCCGCAGAGCCACAGACCCAGACGAGCTCCTTCGCTGTATGGGGCTAAGGGCTTTTCAGCTGTCTGCTGGGCCTCTGGGTGGAAGAAATAAACATTTCCAAACTCGTAGAGCATCAGGTCCGGGTTCTTGCGATTGGCATTGTGAGCTATAGTTTCCAAGCCTCCGAAGAGCAGTGTCTGGCGCATCACGCTCAAATCCTGGCTTAGTGGATTGAGCAGGCGCACGCTGTGGTCGATAGGCAGGCTCTTAAGATTGGCGTAATATTTCTCAGCAGAGAGAGAATTATTGAGGATTTCATTAAATCCGGCTCCGGTAAGCTGGTTGGATATCGTGCGGCGCAAATCCTCGGCTGCATCTGTAGCTGTCTTGAAGGAGAGTGAAGAATGCACAGCCTGCGGCATCTCCACATTGTTATAGCCATAGATGCGCAGTATGTCCTCAATCACATCGCAAGGGCGTTGCACATCCACGCGATAGGTGGGCACCTTTAATTTCAGTTCCTTGTCACCATGGTACTCTATCTCCAAGGCTTCAAGAATCGTATTTATGGCCTCTTCTGGGATATGCTTGCCTACAAGATCGTCAACTTGCTTGTAGCTCATTTCTACCTCGAACGGAGGGAAATCCTGAGACTTGACATCCTGCCAATCGCCTACGATCTCGCCTCCTGCGATGTCGAGCACGAGCTGGGTGGCGATTTTCAGAGCATGCAGACAGCCGTTGGGATCCACGCCGCGCTCAAAGCGGAAGCTGGCATCGGTGCTGAGGCCATGGCGGCGCGCTGTCTTGCGTATGCGTGTGGGGTTGAAATAGGCTGATTCCAGAAATATGGTAGTCGCACTCTCTGTTACGCCCGACTCCAAGCCTCCAAACACGCCAGCAATGCACATAGGCTCTTCGGCATTGCATATCATTAGGTCGCGCTCATCGAGCTTGCGCTCTATGCCATCGAGGGTTACGAATTTCGTGTCCTTGGGGCATGTGCGCACCACTATGCGGTCGCCCTTGATCTTTGAGGCATCAAAGCAGTGCATGGGTTGCCCCAAGCCATGGAGTATGTAATTGGTGGCATCCACAATGTTGTTGATGGGGTGCATGCCTATGGCGGTCAGGCGCTCCTTAAGCCATTTGGGACTCTCCTTTACAGTTACATTCTTGATGGTGATGCCGCAGTAGCGCGGACAGCCTTGCTTGTCCTCTACCTCTACCTTGATGCCTTGTGCTGAGGGCTGAAGTCGCATATCCAGCACTGGCATCTTGTAATTCTCGTAGTGAGCCTTTACAGGATTGGCGTGAGCCGTAAGGTAGGCTGCCAAGTCGCGAGCCACGCCATAATGGCTTGCCGCATCGATGCGGTTGGGTGTGAGGTCCACCTCCAGCACATAATCATCCGTAAGCCCATAGTACTGGGCTGCCGGGGTGCCGGGGGTTGCTGCATTGTCTGGAAGCACGATGATGCCGGCATGGCTGGTACCAATGCCTATCTCGTCTTCTGCGCAAATCATGCCAAATGACTCCACGCCGCGTATCTTTGATTTCTTAATCTGAAATTCCTTGTCTCCATCGTAGAGGATAGTGCCTACGGTGGCTACCACCACTGTCTGGCCAGCTGCCACATTCGGGGCTCCGCACACGATTTGGGTGGCCTTGCCATCGCCCAAGTCAACTGTGGTGATATGTAAGTGGTCGCTATCGGGATGCATTTCGCATGTGAGCACTTTGCCTATTACGATGCCGCGCAAGCCGCCGCGAATGCTCTCCACGCGCTCTACGCTGCCAGTCTCAAGACCTATGGAAGTAAGGGCTGCGGCCAATTCATCGGGGGTAAGATTAAAATCGATGTATTGCTTTAGCCAATTATATGAGATATTCATTGCACTGATTTTTGACCTGCAAATTTACAAAAATTCCTCCATACTCACCATATATTCAACCAAAAAATTCGTAACTTTGCATCCGTAAACCGAAAACCGAAAACTGAAAACTGAAAACCGAACTCCCCGATGGATATTAAGACACAACTAATCGACCAACTAATCGACCTGGCCTTCGCTGAAGACATTGGCGATGGCGACCACACCACTCTCAGCACCATTCCAGCAAGCGAATACGGCGCTTCTCAACTTATTGTCAAGGAGGAGGGCATCCTTGCCGGGGTGGAAATAGCTCGCCGTGTATTTGAAAAATTCGATCCCAATCTTGAGATGGAGGTCTATATCGAGGATGGCGCACATGTAAAGCCTGGCGATATAGCTTTCAAAGTCAAAGGCGCAGTGCGATCCCTGCTCCAGACTGAGCGCCTTATGCTCAATATTATGCAGCGCATGAGCGGCATCGCCACCACTACGGCTCGCTATCAGAAAGAGCTTGAGGGTACGGGTGCTAAGGTGCTCGACACTCGCAAGACTACTCCCGGCATGCGCCTTTTGGAAAAAGAGGCTGTGCTCATTGGGGGCGGCATGAACCACCGAATTGGCCTCTTCGACATGATTCTGATCAAGGACAACCATGTGGACTTCGCCGGTGGCATCCCTCAGGCGGTGGCAAGCGTGCGCGACTATCTGAAGCGCAATCACAAGCAGCTCAAAATAGAGCAAGAGGTGCGCAACGACAAGGAAATAGATCAAGCCCTGGAGGCAAATGTTGACCGCATAATGCTCGACAACTTCACCCCCGAGCGCACAGCTGAAGCTGTAAAGCGCATACGCGCTGTGAACCCCACAGTTGAGATTGAATCGAGCGGTGGCATCACCTTGGAAAATCTGCGCCAGTACGGCGAGTGCGGAGTGAACTTTATCTCAGTCGGGGCTCTTACGCATTCGGTAAAAGGCCTTGACATGAGCTTCAAGGCTGTGAAATGAAGCTGGCTGTCTGCGCGATCGGCAAGATAGCATTTGCCCCTTATCAGGAGGCAGTGGAGCGATATGCACAACGATTAGTCCATTATCTGCCCTTTGAGATTAAGGAAATACCTGATATAAAAAATACCAAGGCCCTCACTGCTGAGCTGCAAAAGGTTCAGGAGGGGGCCTTGCTCCTTAAATGGCTTGCGCCCAACGATTATCTTATTCTGATGGATGAGCGCGGCAAGCAGTATGGCTCTCGAGAATTTTCATCACTTATTGCCGAAAAGATGCACTCTGTGCCTGGGCGCTTGGTCTTTGCCATCGGGGGCCCTTATGGCTTCTCTCAGGAGGTTTACGCCCGTGCCAACGGCATGATTTCCTTGTCGAAGATGACATTTCCTCATGAGTTGGCTCGTGTAATATTAGTAGAGCAGCTCTACCGCGCTATGACCATCCAGCGCGGCGAGCCCTACCACCATGATTAGCCATTTTAGGCTGGGATTTTAGCTGAGGCTTCGTCGTAATAGCTCCAGATGCGATCCACATAATCTACAGTCTCTCGACCTCGAGAATATCCGAATTTTACCACCGGATCGCGGTAATATTTCTTATTCATCTTCATCAGCATAGCTTTCTCCACATTGTCATCCCATTTCTGGGGGTCATAACCGTACTTTTCGGCTAAGGCTATAGCATCAAGTACATGTCCGGGCCCGGCGTTGTAGGCCGCTATGGTAAATTTTTGCCGCTCTATGGGGTCGCTGACTTTCTGCGCCATTATATTGTCGAAGGAGTCGAGTATCTTTACCGCTGTTTCAATTGAGCGCGATGGGTCATTCATCTCATTCTTTTTTAGCCCGAACTGGCGCGCCGTCTTAGGCATGATTTGCATCACACCCTGGGCTCCGGCCCAGGAGCGGGCTTTGGCATTGAAGCGGCTCTCAGTGTAGCCTTGGGCAGCAAGCAATCGCCAGTCCCAGGTGCTGTTGGCGGCATGCTGCTTATAGAGGTCATCGTAGGGCGAAGCATAGCCATTCTCAAAGTTGCGGTCGTAGCTGGCTCCCTCCACTGGGAAGTTCTTCAGTGAGTCAAAATATTTCTTCAGGATGTCGCTTTGGGCTTCCCGGGGCTTGGCCTCGGTCATCCAGGTGTCCAGTGTCTGGGCCAGCCACTTCTGATGCAGAGCCACAGCCCACTGAGCCTTTTCCGGAGCCGTGAGGGCGAGGGTGATATTGAGGTCGGGGTAGTAGGTCTTGTTGAGCTTGGCTGTCTCGCTATCTACGATGGCCAAGTGGATATCTCCTCGCGCCACTGCTGCAAGCATATCCTCAGTAGCCAAAGAGTCAGGGTCAACGGTGCGGACATTAATTACATCGCCCAAGTCTCGGTTCACCTTGTCCAAGGCATGCGCGCTCTTGGAATCCTTCTCTACATACACAGTGCGACCGGCCAGCTGGTTTACATCCACAATCACTGTGTCGCCTGGCGGTTGCACAAGCACCTCCTCCACAGTTTGCACCGGGCCACATAGCAGCACGCGCTTGCGATATTCAGCTTGGTCGGGCACCTCGGCAGCCAAGAGCTGGGCATCCCCGGCCTCCACCATTTCTATGGCTTCTTCCAGATTGTTGGCTATAAGCCAATTCACTACAAAGCCCTTCTCCTGAGCCAGCTCTTCCATCAAGTCGTAATCATAGCCCATCAGTGTGTCGCGATACATAAAGAAGGATGCCGGCCCGTAGAGCGTGGCCACATTCATGGTGTCGGGAATAGTGGTAATGCCTTGCTCTCCCTTTCCCGAGCAGCTATTGGTCATGATGCTCACTGGCAGCACCATGGCTGCTGCCATGGGCAATAGATGCATTTTATTGAAACGTCTCACCTTTTTCTCATTTTGAATTTACCTCATCTTACATAACACCTCATTTCTCACTTTCGTTCACACAAAAATAGCGACCCCGGCCAGAGAGGCCAGGGTCGCAGTAGGTATGTCTCAGCTCGGATTATTGGGCTTTGGTCCAATCAGAACCTGAGAAGTCGGTGGATACATCATAGCCTGCCAAGCCATCGCATACGCCCTTGTAGGCGTGCTTGCGACCGTAGTTGGCATCGAAGATGTTGGGGCAGTCGCCGCTCAGCCAGTAGGTGTGCTCATCGGGATCATCGCTCAGGCCCCAGATGGTGATAGCGCTCTGCTGAGCCTCTGGCACATTCTCGAAGTATGAGTTGAGGATCATCTCATAGCACTCGGCCTGTGTCTGCAGCTGGGCAGCTGTGGGCGATGAGGTGCCTACTTGCACATCCAGCTCGGTGATGCGCACCAGCTTGCCGGTAGCTGCCATGGTCTTGAACATTGCGTCCACTTCGTCTTTGCTGATGCTTGAGGATACGTGCATCTGGGTGCCAATACCGTCAACCTGGCCGCCATTCTGGTCAATATAATTAACGAACTCTATCAGGGTAGCCAGCTTTGTGGGGTTGGTCTCAAGATTGTAGTCGTTGACAAAGAGCTTGGCATTGGGAGCATATTTGCGGGCGAACTCAAATGCCTTGGCGGCATAATCCTTGCCGATGAAATAGCCCCAGTAGAAGTGGCCGTTGCCTGCGGCGTTGCCCCAGTTGAGGGTCAGGCCGGTCTCGGTGCTTTCTTCGGGCTCTGAGTCGTAGTAGGTGACATCATCGTCAGTCCAGCTGCCGCCGAACTTTCCATCGATGCCGCGCCAACCGCCGCCATCGTTGATAGGCTCGTTGACTACATCCCAGGCATCCACGCGGTCGCCTACATGCTCGGCCACAGCCTTGATCCACTCTTCCATAGCCCCAAGCAGTATCTCGCGCTTCTCATCAGCTGTCTTGAGATTGTAGCTGATGCTGGAGCGGCGCTTTGCGCTTGATGCTGAGCTGTCGCCTGCTTTTGGACCAAATTCGATATCATCGATATAGTATGTGGCAGCTACTGCCCCGAAGTTGATCATGATGCGGTTGACATCATCGTAAGCGGGCTGGAACTCTACCTCGCACATCATCCAGTCGGTAGTTAGGTCAAAAGTGGTGTAGCCGCCTTGGGAGCCATAAGTGGATCCGTTCTGATATTGGAACTGCACTTGACCGCCGACCTCTGAGCTCTTGGCATAGAAGCGAATCTTATAGGTTGTCTCCATATCCAGATAGTCATCAAAGGTGTATGCGCACTGTGCGCTCCATGCGTTAGCATCGGTGGGATTCAAAAGGTACATGCAGTAGTCGCTGTCGCGGCCTGGAGAGGTTACGCCAGACTCGCTGCTGTTGCCCCAGCTTCCCCAGCTCTTTGAGCCACCCTCAAAGGTAGTGGCATCCTCGCCAAGCACATTGGTAATGTCGCTCGCTTCCTGCTTAGGGCCGAACTCGATGTTATCGATATAGTACGTGCCACCAACTGCACCGAAGTTAATCAAGATGCGGTTGACATCATCATAAGCGGGCTGGAACTCTACCTCGCACATTGTCCAGCTTGTGGTCAGATCAAAAGTGGTGTAAGCACCTTGGGAGCCATAAGTGCTTCCATTCTGATACTGGAACTGCACTTGACCGCCAGCCTCTTGGCTCTTAGCGTAAAAGCGGATCTTATAGGTGGTCTCAGGATTCAGATAGTCATCAAATGTGTATGCGCACTGAGCACTCCAGAAGTTAGCGTCAGTGGGGTTCAAAAGGTACATGCAGTAATCGCTTTCGTAGCCAGGAGATGTGATGCCCGACTCGCTGCTGTTGCCCCAGCTGCCCCAGCTTTTTGAGCCGCCCTCAAAGGTGCTGGCATCTTCGCCAAGCACATTGGCAATGTCGTTGCCGGGATCTTGCACCACCACCATCTCGGGAGCGATAAGGCTCTTGAGATAGTTCTGTTGCTGCTGGGTGTGCCAGATAAAGTTGTGGCCATAGAGCTTCATGCCGCTGGGCATGGCTGCCAGCACTGCATCCACGGTGGTGAAGTCAATCTTGCCAGTGGCGCTGACCAAGCTCTGATGCTTCATGGCATTGCCAAGGGTGATGCCTGTGAAATTGTCATCTACCACCTGCTTGTATGCTGCGTTGCCCACATAGTTGTCAGCCCCCACGCCGCAGGCGATGTTCAAGTTGGGGTGATACTTGGCTGCGTAAGCCTTGATGTAATCGTAGTTGGCAATCTGCTCTGCAAGCTGCAGTGGAATGTCATCGATGGTGACCGAATTGTCCTTATTCTTCCACTCCATCACCTGATCATCGCAGCCCGTGAGCATGCCGGTCATTGCCAGTGCCAACAAGGAATATGTGATTTTATTTGATTTCATGTCGTTTGGTTTTTAGGTCGTTAAGGTAAAATCCTTATTCCTCATCCTCGGGATAATCTGAGATGGTGTAGGTCTTGGTGTTCACTACACGCAGATTGTCGATGTAGATGGGAGTGGTGAACGGTGTCGCATCAATCTTGATGTCCTCTGAAATCTCTATATCGCTGTTCGAGAGGAAAATCAGGAAGTTGCGATAGCTGCCGCTGTTGCGGTCATCAATCACGCTTTGCAGTGTGCGCGGGTCATCGAGAGGATCATCATAAGCTCCGAACTGGTTCAACGGGATGGTTACTGTCATCCATTGCTCTCCAGTGGTCACGGGAGTGATCTCGCCTGTGGTTGTGTCGAGCCAGGGCACCCATACTGCGGCCTGATTGGTGTAGGAGTCGCTATGCTTGGTGCAAGCTGAACCGTAACCGTAGTTGGAGAGGTTGTTCTGCAGAGATATCTCAAGCTGACCACTGCTCCAGGGCTCTGGGATGTAAATGTCAAATTGGATACCGAGATTGCCTACTGGGGTGCTGGCATCAATGTAGCTTGTCATCCAGTTCCAGTCGTCTTCGGCATTGTCATTGCCTGCGGTAGCCCAGTAGAGGCCTTGAGTGCCGGCATTCACGCCGCCCTCATCGATTACATCTTGGGGCACAAGCATGATGCAATTGCCTCGACCTGTGCCAAGCGGGTCGGCTGCATATTGGTCAGAGCTGTAAGTAGACGACCAGCTGCCCAAGACGCCCTTGCCATCGAAGTCAATGATGTAAGTGCGGAAGTCGTTGAAGTACTCGGGGCTGCGAGCTGTGCCGTTGGCTCCGACAGCGTAGATTGAGCCTGCCTCGGTCACGCCCTGAGGCATCACGAATGAGAACCATTCGCCATCCTCGTCATCGCTCTCGATGCCGCTGGTCACTACGATGCCCCCCGGGAGGGTAACCTCGGTGATTTCCTGGAGACCTGTGCCATAGACAGTGACTGTCTCGCCGGCTACGGGCAGGGTCTTGTCCACCTGAGAAACTGTGGGCGCAGCGGCGCGCACGGTAAAGGTGTAGGTGTATTCGACATTATCCTTTACAAGACGGATAGTATTGCGCACATCCTCGTCAGCATCCACAATGGGAGTCTTGCTATTGAGGGTGATGAGCATAGAGGTGTTGGAGACATAGGCGCGGTTGAAATATGTGTCGTAACCGTTGACATATACTTTCTTCAGGCCCATAAAGCCACTACCTTCCAGGCGGATCATCTGGCCCAAGCGGGCGAAATCCACCTCGCGGTCAGGCACTGAGCTTTCGGCATCCTCAAGGAAAACCTTGCTTACCGAAATAGCCTCGCTTTGGTATTTCGAGTCGAAGTACTCGTCATCGCTGTTGCACGATGCCAAGCTGGCTACCGCCAACATCGACAGGCAAATATATTGGAATCTTTTCATATACTGGTTTTAGGATTTGTGATTTGGAGTTTGGGAAAGATACTTTCTTAATTTCCAATCCATTAATCAAATTTTATCTTTATTATTCGTAGTTATGCATTATCCATTATGCCTAATGCCTAAAGCCTAATGCCTAATTAAATAAATCTGCTGTGGTCACTTCGCGCTCGCCAAATTCATAAGCCACGGTAGAGCCGGCAAGCAGCGGGTTGCGGCCGCGGTCCACATCGCTGATGGGGAGGGTCAGATGATCCACGGTAGCGGTGCTCACGCCACTGCCGCCATCATCGGTGCGCTCGTACTGGCAACGCTCATTCTCGTTCCACTCATAGCTGGCATTGCGATATTGGCTGTTGAGATAGTTGACCACTTCTTGCTGCTGATAGTAGCTGCGGCGAAGCAGGTCGTACCAGTAGAGACCCTCGAAAGCGAACTCTATGCGGCGCTCGTAGATGATATCATCGTAGGTGATGGCGGAGAGGGTAGGCATCCCGGCGCGCTCGCGCACTTTGTTGAAGTACATCAGAGCTGTGGCATCGCTGGTGCTTGCGCTGTTGCCCATGGTGGCCTCAGCCAGGTTGATATATACCTCGGCCAAGCGCTGCATGTAGGTGTTCACGCCTGAAGATTGCTGATAGCTCTGTCCGTTGTCATCAAGCTTGCCGATGGTGTGCTTCTTTACATTGCACTTCTTGGTGTAATCGTTCTCGGTCACATTGTAGGTGTAGCCGCCGTTCTTCACATTCAGATCATCATAGTATTCGCCCACGGTGGCGATGGTGTAGTGGCGACGAATGCGATCCTGGGGATCGTAGCTCTGTACCAGGTCCCACGATGCGTAGGTGGCGTTGCCCCAGTTGGTCTCACCCACCATGGTTGACCAGGAGAAGAAAGCAGAGATTGCATTGTTGCATCCCCAGCCTATGGCATCGGTGCTGCCCGAGAGCCATTGGAGCTGGAAAAGTGACTCCTTGTTGTTGTTCCAGGTCTTCACTGCGAATAGGTCGCCGTAGTTGTCCATCAGAGCGTACGGGCCTTCGATGCACTTGAGAGCTGCCTTCTTGGCCAGGTCAAGATAGTAGGTGTTGCGGGTGCCTCGGTTGAAGTCGGTAGCCACGTTGGTGCCATCGTATTGGCCATCAGTGGTGAGGCCGGCCATGGTCAGATACACGCGGCTCAGCATGCCATAGGCACTGTAGCAGGTTACGCGGCCTTCGTTGGCCTGTGTCTTTGACAGATTAGCGGCTGCATACTCCAAGTCGCGGATAGCGAACTCAATCACATCGCATACTGGGTTGGCCGGAACCACTGTGTTGTTGACCATTTCGCCAGTGTTGGTGTAGATGATGGCGCGATTCCACAGTGAGCCGATGTACCAGTAGGCTAAGCCGCGCATAAAGCGGGCTTCGGCCATGCCTTGTATCTTTGCCTCTTCTGATACGGCTGAGCCAGCATTGTCCTTGATGCGGTTGATGGCATTGTTGCTCTGTGCCACCACTGAATAGAATGAATTCCAAGAGTCTTCGAGACCCGGTGAGAGGGCTGTCTCTGTGAAGTTGGTGTAGGGATAGATGTAATCGCTCCAGCGTGCCGTAAGGTTGTTGGCGCGGCCATCGCCCATGCTGTAATAGGCTTTCTCGTTGAAGCTGTTCCACACATAATTGTAGAGCGGAGCAGTGGTGGAGCTGACGGCATCATCGCTGTCCAGGAAGGTTTCGTCGTTGGCCTGGCTCGTGCTGGTGGTTGACAGGAAGTCGTCGCACGATGCCAATGACAAGCTCACAGCCGCCAAAATGAATGCACTGTATATTTTGTTGTGTTTCATGTCTTGTCTGTATTTAAGTTTTTTGCCTTATGCCTAATTGCCTTAGAATGAAACATTAAGACCGAAGGTATAAATGCGTGGAGAGGGATAGCGGCCATAGTCAACGCCGGTCATCAGAGCATCGCCGTACATAGCGCCCACTTCGGGGTCAAGACCCTTGTACTTGGTCCAGGTATGCAGGTTCTGTGCACTGAAATATACGCGTACGTTGTCGAGATATGCCTTGCGCACCAGCTTGCGGGGCAAGGTGTAACCCAGAGATACGTTCTGCAAGCGTATGTAGCTGGCATCTTCGATAAAGAGATCGCTGATACGTGAATAGTTGTTGTTGGCATCGCTGCGCTGCACTGCCGGCATGGTGGTGGAGGAAGCGTTCACTACATGGAGATTGCGGAAATCGTCGTCGGGCAGAGTGGGGTCGATCACCTCTACGCGAGCATAATTGAGGCTCGACTTGAGTATGTTGCTGTTATTGCGCGGATCCTCGATGCGCATGCGGGTGAGGTTCATGGCCTTGTTGCCATAAGAGCCCGAGAAGAAGATGTTAAGGTCAAAGCCTTTCCAAGAGAAGGTGTTGCCGATGCCGTAGGTGAATTTAGGCTCGGGATTGCCAATATATGTGCAGTCGTCGGCATTGATCACACCATCGCCATTGATATCCTCAAAGATATAGTCGCCGATCCAGGTAGAGCTTTGCGCAATTGTGTTGCCCTCGGGAATGGCTACTTGGCAAACATTGCCGTTGGCATCTTTGTAGTAGAAATCCTCAGCAGAGTCGAAGCGGCCGATTACCTTGTAGCCCCAGAACTGTCCGATGGGTTCTCCCACTGAGGTCTTGGTTACGATGTAATTGGTTGAGGATGGCTGGTAGGTCTTCTCGATGGTGCCGCTCTCGGTGTCGAGGCTCTTAACTTTGTTGCGGTTGAGCGAGAACACGATGTTGGTATTCCACTGGAAGTCCTTGTTTACGATGTTGGTGGTGTTGAGGGTGAACTCGAAGCCCTTGTTCTCGATTGAGCCCACATTGCCCCAAGGATTGGAGGCTGCGCCCTGGCCGCTTGATCCCAGGAAGGAGGGGAGGGTGAGCTGGAGCAGCAGGTTGTCGGTCTTCTTGTAGTAAACATCGGCTACGAACTCGATGCGGTTGTTCAGAGCGCCCAAGTCTATACCTATATTATATGAAGAGGTTGACTCCCAAGTCAGGTCGGGATTGGCGGTGTTGCCGGTAAGCACGCCCACGCCCCAGGGGGTGGTCTTGTTGGCAAGCATTGACAGATAAGCGTAGTCGCTTACGTTCTGGTTACCTGTCTTACCCCAGCCCAGGCGAAGCTTCAGGTTGTTGATGGCTTTCTGGGTGTCTTCCATGAAGCTCTCTTGCGAGATGCGCCAAGCCAAGGCTACGGCGGGGAACCAGCCCCACTTGTGACCCTCGGCGAACTTCGAGCTGCCATCCCTACGCAGGGTAGCTGTCAGCAGATAGCGGTCATGGAAGGAGTAGAACACGCGGCCGAAGAACGAAGCCAGAGAGGTGACATTCCTGGTACCTGTGGCTGTGGAGGCTGTAAGGTCGCCTGCTGAGAGGTCGGGGGTGGTGTTAGTCAGGAAGCCTGAGGTTGAGCCCACTTGGTTTTCCCAGCGGCTCTTGCTGATTTCCTGACCCAGCATGGCTTGCACATTGTGCTTCTCAGCGAACACTCGGTTGAAGTTGATCAGGTTGCGCCAGCTCCAGTATTTAGTGTCTGTCTTGGTCCACTTGCTGGTGCGGATATCCTGAGTGCGCACGCCGAACTGGTAGTCGGGCATATAGTAATAGTATTTATTAAGGTTGTAGTCGGCTGACAGCTCGGTCTTGAATGTCAAGCCCTTAATGATGGTGGCTTCCAAGTAAACATTGAAGCGGAAGTTGTCCTTGCGGTTCTCATTGGTGATGAGAGAGGCCAGACCCACGGGGTTATCGGGCATCCACACGTCATCCGGACCGTCGTAGCTGCCATCGGGCGATGTCACAGCTACTGTAGGCTGCTGCACCAAGGCGGTGATGATGGTGCTGTTGTCAGTGCCTAATTGCTGCTTTGACTCGGCAAACGAGAAGTTGATGCCGCCGCGCAGCCAGCTCTTGATCTGTGTGTCGATGTTGCTGCGCAGTGACACGCGGCGGAAACTTGACCCCAGTGCGATACCGTCCTGATCCAGGAAGCCGCCGCTGATTGCGTAGGTGGTAGCTTCGTTGCCGCCGGTGATTGAGATGTTGTGGTTCATCATGAATGCCTTGCGGAAGAGCTCATCCTGCCAGTCGGTACCTTCGCCCAGCAGGTCAGCGCGCACGAAAGCAGAGCTGGGATCCACTTGGCCAGTGAGCTCGGCGCGCACTTCGTGGTGAGCAGCGTACTCGCGCAGGTTGAGCATATCATATTTCTTAGGCATTTCTTGCCAGCCCATATACATATCATAGGTGACTGTGGCTGTGCCGGCCTTGCCACGTTTGGTAGTAATCATGATTACACCATTTGAAGCGCGGCTACCATAGATAGCGGTAGCGGAGGCATCCTTGAGCACATCCATTGACACGATATCGCTGGGGTTGATGCTGCTCAGGGGGTTGCTGTTCTCATCATCTGTGGAGGAGTCGATTACCACACCGTCGATTACGAAGATAGGCTGGTTGGTGGCGTTAAGCGAGTTGATACCGCGAATGCGGATGCTGGTCGAGGCGCCAGGGGTACCAGAGTTGCTCTGGATTTGCACACCGGCGGCGCGGCCCTGCAGCACTTGGTCGATGCTGGTGCTGATTGATTTGCGCACCGCATCTTCGCCCACTGAGGCCACAGATCCGGTGAGGTCGCTGCGCTTCATCTGGCCGTAACCTACTACCACGACCTCTTCGAGGGCTGTGGCATTTTCGCGGAGCACTACATCTATTTTAGTGCGTCCATCGACCTTGATGGTCTGTGGATCATACCCAATATAAGCGAATTCCAGCTCTGACTTGGCAGGCACTTGAATCGCATACTTGCCATCGATGTCGGTGCTCACACCATTCTTGGTGCCTTTGGGCTGCACCGACACACCGATTAGAGGTTCGCCGGCCTCATCCGTCACCAAGCCAGTGACAGTGATGGTCTGCGACCACGCCCATAGCGGCAGCAGCAAAGCCAGCACCGCCATAAGCTTGAGGTTAAAATCTCTGCATTTCATGAATTAGTAGTGTTGATTGGTTTTATTATGTATATTATTTGATGTAAAAATTAGACTGGGTCGCGACCTGACTGAGGGTGCGCTAATTCATCTTGATTTGCAATTTTTGCAATTGTGTTACCTCTGTAAAGTTTTTCGTTACAAAATTAGAAAATATTTTTAAAAATCAAATTATTTTAGGTTTACAATCAAAGTTAAAAATGCAACTTTGACCCTGTTAAATATTATAGATGTTTCATATTTTGTTACATTTATGTTTTATAACATAAAAATTCCCCTCAATGTTACATTGAAAATTCAAAAATGTATCTTAAATTTGCGGTACAATTTAACCATCATTATCAATAGCCATGAAAAAGCTATTAACATTTTTTGCAATATCCGCCATTGCGCTCCCTGCTGTCGCAATATCACAGCGCGGTACTATGTACACCAGCGATGGTGAGCTGCCTTGCGGCCTTATCAACAGCATAGAGCAGTGTCAAAGCGGCTTTATTTGGATCGCCACTGAGAATGGCCTCTGCCGCTTCGACGGATATCGCTTCCACACCTATTTAAATAATAAGTCAGACTCCACGACCCTGCGCGACAACTATGTGCACGATGTAAAATGCGATGCTAATGGTACTCTCCTCATTGGCACTCTTAAGGGGCTGCAGCAATATGTGCCAAGCTCCGACTCTTTCCGCGATGTGCCAATGTATGAGTCTGGTAAGCGTGTGTACCCTCACATAGCAGATATCAGCATGCTTTCCAACGACGATGTGCTGATATCCACAGCCGGCTATGGGGTGATCAAGATGGATCGCCAGACTGGCATCGCAAATCCTGTAGAGGGCATAAATCAAAAATTGTCAAACAAATATGTAAGCTGCCTTTTCGAGGATCGCAACCATGCGCTGTGGATTGGCACTGAGAATGGCGGACTACTATATTATTTCCCGCAAGGATCGCAGACATATTCCACTCCTGAAATCCCTGGCAACAAGATTTCTGCTATCACTCAGGATGAGGATGGCAACATATATGTCAGCACTCTTGATGGCGGCATTGTGCGATTTACCGAAAACGGCATTGAGCCCATTAAGGGAAGCGAGAACCTTTCGGTAAAGACTCTCACCAAGATTGGCGAAACCATATATGCCGGCACCGAAGGCTATGGGGCAAAGATAGTAGAGGGCGACCAGCTAAAGGATCTGCCCCAGGATTCCCCTCTCTTGGGCGTGGCTGTGGGCAAAGTGCACCAAATTGTAGAAGACAAAGCCGGCAACATTTGGCTGGGACTTTTCCAAAAGGGTGTGGCTATGGTGCCAAGCCGAAAATTCAATTTCTACAGCTATGGCCCCCGACATGAGAAATCGCCTATTGGCGATGGCTGCGTGATGGCGATGGCTGTAGATCAGAACCAGAACCTTTGGGTAAGCTGTGAGAACGAGGGCGTGTACATGATCGGCCCGCAGGGGCAGGAACTCTTGCATGTCGGCACCCCCTCGACAATACTAACCATCTATCCTGATGACAAGGGCAATTGTTGGCTCGGCTCCTACACCACTGGCCTCTTCACCGTGAATTCTTCGGGCAATCTCAAGCCTATTCAAGCCTTGGCCGGAAACAAGATAAGCACGATGACGCACGATAAGAAAGGACACCTCTTTATAGGCACACTCAATACGGGCGTGCTACATTACAATCCCGAAAAGGAATCAGTGACCCGCGTGGAGCTCGAGCCTGAAAATAGAGAAGGGTATGAGGGCGGAATCGTGAGCGTCAACAGTATCTCCAACATAGCCGACAGTGTGATGTGGATTGCCCACTATCGCGGTGTGGTTAAGGCCCCCATTCTCGAGGATGGCAAGCTCGGAAAGTATGAAGAAGTGATTACCGGCTGCATCGGATACAAACTCATGCAAAGCCACGACGGTAAAGTGTGGATTGGCACCAACTGCGGCCTCTATGTCTATGACCCGGCCACTGGGAAGATGGAGCACTACACCGAGTCCGACGGCTTGCCCTCCAATGTAATCTGCGCTATGCTGGAGGATGACAAGAACTTCGTGTGGATCAGTACCTACCATGGAGTATCTCGCTTTACCCCACTGAGCCGCCAGTTCGTTAACTTTGACGCTGGTGACGGCCTCCAGGGTAATGAGTTCACCCACGGCGTATCCTGCCGCGACAATATGGGCAAACTATATTTCGGTGGCACCAACGGCTACACCACATTCCACCCCTATGACATTGTGCTGCCCGACAAGGGGCGCAAACCCATGATTACCCAGTTCGATGTGATGGGCGCTTCTTCCAACTCCAAATCCAGATCCAGCGCACAGAAGATTACTGGTCTTGAGATATGGAATGCCAAGGAAGTATATCTCGATTCCGATGAGAATACATTTAGCATCGCTTTCTCTACGATGTCTTTTGACAATCCGCATAAGACCTCCTATGAATATCGCATCTTAGAGCATGGTAAGGAATGGACACCGACAGAGCCAGGCGAAAGCCGCTGCACATTCAACAACCTGCCTCCAGGCACCTATCACTTCGAAGTGCGCGAAGCCGGAGCCTCTACCCTCGATGCTATCCGCGCACTGACAATTAATGTGAGTGCGCCTTGGTACCGCACTTGGTGGATGATTGTGGTGTACTGCATCATTGGCATTTGCATCCTCTGGCTCGTTTATCGCCAATGGAGCGAGAACCAACGACGCCAAAAAGAAGAACTCAAGGTTAAACATGCCGAGGATATTATGGAGGCTCGCTTGCAATTCTTCACCAATATCGCTCACGAGATCCGCACCCCGCTGACACTGATCATAAATCCGGCAGAAAAGCTGATGAGAAAAGGCCCGGATGACCCAGAATATTCTACTTACAACCTAATCCACCGCAATGCCAGCCGATTGCTGCGCCTTGTGAACCAGCTCATGGATATGCGCAAGCTCGAAAAAGGACAGATGCGCCTCCATTTCCGCCTCACTGAGTTGGTCTCATACATTGAGGCTGTAAATACTAATTTTGCCTTTATCGCTCGCCAAAAGAACATTGAATTTAAGTTCAACCACGAGATGGCAGAGCAGAAGGGATGGATTGACAATGCCAATTTCGACAAGATCCTGATCAATATCCTTAGCAACGCTTTCAAGTATGCTCCTGCCGGCGGTGTGGTTACTGTGACCCTGTCCACTGGAACGAATGAAAAGGAAGAGGGCCCGTTGCACCGTTATATTGAAATTGTGGTGGCTAATACCGGAGATCCTATAGAGCCTAACAAACTCGAAAAGATTTTCGACCGCTATTACCGCTTGGAGAATGAGGCCACAGCCAGCGCCATGGGCACTGGCATAGGCTTGCACCTCTGTCGCCAGCTCATCACCATGCATCATGGCGAAATCTTCGCACGCAACTTGGAGGATGGCAAGGGCTGTGAATTTGTGGTGCGTATCCCGCAGGGCAGCAACCATCTATCTATCGAAGAGCTGGACGCAAATCCCGCTATCAATCGTCCGATGCTTATCCAGAACAACATCATTGATGTGGATGCCGAGGACCCTGAGCTGGAAAAGAACAAGGCAAAGACACGCTTCAGCATAGCAATTGCTGAGGACGATGAGGAGATGAGGGCTTATTTGCACAACGAACTATCGCGCCTCTACAAGGTGGCCACTTACTCCAATGGCAGAGAGCTACTCGATGCTATGCTCTCCAAAGCTCCCGACCTGGTGATCGCCGATGTGATGATGCCAGAACTCGATGGCTACGAACTATGCCGCAAAATCCGCAAGAATGCCAACATCAACCATGTGCCGGTGATCTTGCTCACCGCTAAACAAGACCCAGAAGACCGCAAGGTGGGACTCGAGGCCGGTGCCGACAGCTTTATGGTTAAGCCTTTTGACATTGAGGTGCTTATGACCACGATTGCCAATTTGTTGGCCAATCGCCAGCTGCTCAAAGCTAAGTTCAGCGGGGCCCAGGAGCAAGCCGATACCGTGACAAAGATTGAGCTCAAGAGCCACGATGAGGTGCTCTTCAACAAGATTATGAAAGTCATCAATGACAATCTATCCTCTCCTGACCTGAGCGTGGAGCAACTGGCCGAAGAGGTGGGTCTGAGCCGTGTGCATCTGCATCGCAAACTCAAGGAGTTCACTAACCTTTCGGCTCACACTTTCATCCGTGACTTGCGTTTGCGTCAGGCAGCGCGATTGCTGCGTGAGAAGAAGTTGAGTGTTGCCGAGGTGGCCTATGCCACTGGCTTCTCCAATCCGGCTCGTTTTACCAGCGCCTTCAAGGACATGTACGGCATCACACCAAGCCAGTTCTCCGTTACCAACGAGTAAGGATCGGTAGCAGTACAGCCAGTGCCGGGAGGCGGCTTAATGCCAAAAAGAAAACTGAAAAAATTGGGGCCAAAAGGCCCCAATTTTTTTTTATTTCAGAAATTTCACTTAACTTTGCGCCAAATCTTAATATCTGCCATGAATATAACTAAATTCACTTGTGCGCTTTTGGCATTTGTCCCTGCTTTGCTATGTCCTGCTCAGATTAGCACTGACGGGTTGTTGCCCCATATGAACCTGGCCTTTGACACTCGCGCGGATTTTACTTATGAGAAAACACCCGGCATGGAGTCAAGCTCCGGCATTCACGGGCGCTACCTCAATGTAATGTTTAGCGGCGACATCACCGACCAACTATCCTTCAGCTGGCGACAGCGAATGAATAAATACAAGGATATGGAGAGCGATGTGTTCAGCGCTACTGACTGGATTTATCTCACCTATAAGCCCACCAAAAATTGGGCTCTCTCCGGTGGCAAGCAAGTGGTACTTATTGGCGGTTATGAATACGATGCCGCGCCTATCGATATTTTCTTCGCTTCTGTATTCTGGAACAATGTAGCCTGTTACCAATTTGGCGCCTCCGGCTCATATATCACAAACAATGGAAAACATTCAATCACATTCCAGGTGTGCAACTCCCCATATCAGGAAATAGGCAAGTCTTGCTATTCTTACAACCTCTATTGGGCTGGCTCCATGGGTTGCTACAAGACTCTCTGGAGTGCCAACTTGGTAGAATACGCCCGCAATCACTACTGCACCTTCATCGCCTTAGGCAACCGCTTCGAGCTTAACCCTTTTTACCTCGAAGTGGATGTGATGAACCGTGCCCTGAGCCATCATAAGTACTGGTTCCACGACTATTCGATCATAGCCAAGGCTGAGCTGGATGTGACCCGCTGGATGACCCTTATGGTCAAGGGCGGATATGACGACATCCATCCCATCCCCGGCAATAGCCCTATTGATGTGAAAGAACCATTCATAGGCGGAGGCTTTGAATTTTATCCTTGGAACGGCTCCCGCAATCTGCGCATCCATGCGCTCTTCGCCAACAGCCACCAAGCTGGCGAGCATCATGTCAACGAAGTCAATATCGGCGTCAAATGGCGCGTCAACGTTTTCTCCAAATAACCGAAAACTGAAAACTGAAAACCGAAAACTGAAAACCGAAATCCTATAACCTTATGCCAACAATCACACTTCTTCGCGACTTCCGCAGAGCGAAAAAAGGTAAAAAGACCGGCCAACGCAACCCTACTCTGGAAGCCATTATCTTTCTGGCTTGCTTCTTCCTGCTATTCGGCTATCTCACATGGGCATTTATCCCTGAGGGGGAGTTGCCCGAAGGCATGAGTCCGCTGGTGGCAGGATTGCAGAATATGCTCAACACCATCATGCACACAAGCTACGATCTGTTGATTAGCACCGTCTTCTTCATCATGGCTATCACTGTGCTTATGGGTGCATTATCTAAGCTGCTCACGGAGTTCGGCGTGGTTAATGTGCTTGAGAAGATATTGCGACCCTTGATGAAACCTATCTTTAATCTTCCTGGCATTGCTGCCTTGGGTGCTGTGGTCACTTTCCTTAGCGACAACCCGGCCATCATTGCCCTTAGCAAGGATCGTAAGTTCGCTTCTTTCTTCCGCACATATCAGATTGTGTCGCTGACCAACTTCGGCACTGCGTTCGGCATGGGTATGATTGTGGTAGTCTTCATGATTGGTCAGGGCTTTCTGATAGCTCCTCTGGTAGGCGTGTTTGGAGCATGCGTGGGTTGCCTGATTTCTACCCGCCTGATGCAAAAATTCACCTTGAAATCTTTCCCTGAGTATGACCGCCCGGCATTGGAGCAAGAGATGGTGGACGAGTCAGAGTCGGAGCAATATCGCGAGGAGCAGAAGGAGAGCACGTTTATGCGCTTCCTCAATGCCGTGCTCGATGGCGGTAAGAGCGGCGTAGGCTTGGGCGTGGCTATCATTCCTGGCGTGCTAATCATCTCCACAGTGGTGATGATTCTTACGTTCAACACCCCTAAGGATGCTCTCGATGGAGCCGCTTATCAGGGCGTGGGTTTGCTTCCTTGGCTGGCCGACAAGGTAAGCTTCCTTTTCACTTGGCTGTGGGGCTTCACCAATATGGAGCTGATAGCCTTCCCGATTACCGCCTTAGGAGCCGTGGGCGCTGCCATTGGTCTGGTGCCTGAATTCAAGGCTCAGGGCATCATCAACGACAATGCCATTGCCGTGTTCACCGCCATAGGCATGTGCTGGAGCGGCTATCTGAGCACCCATGCTGCCATGCTCGACTCTCTGGGCTTCCGCAAACTGATTTCAAAGGCAATCGGAGCCCACACCATAGCGGGCATCTGCGCCGGGGTAGTGGCCCATTGGACCTGGGTTTTGGTTTCCATGCTCATGGGCTGATGTCTCTTGCCCTATGGGCTGTAGATAAAATTATTGTAAAAATTGGGGTAAAAATTTGGTGATTTCCGAAAAAGGTCGTAACTTTGCACCCGAAATCATCACCGATTGCCTTGTGGTGTAATGGTAGCACGTCGGATTCTGGTTCCGCCTGTGAGGGTTCGAATCCTTCCAAGGCAACACTTCAAAGAGCCTAACAATTTGAAATCCAATTGTTAGGCTCTTTCTTTTGCCCCAAACCCAACCTACTGTGTCCCTATCGTGTCCGAATCGGTAAAAATTTTGTGTAGAGGCTGAGGGGCTCTTGTGATGGGAGGGAGATGAAAAAAGGAGAACGCACACTATTTTGGCCTCTGAGTTGTTATATTTATGTGTAATTTGAGTTGTTATATTTATGTGTAATTAAAGTCAAATTGAATGTTTTAAATTTTTCGAGAGATTTCGAAAACCTTGGAAAGTCTCGAAAATCATCGAAAAGCATTAATTATGAGAAAGATAGGATTACTGAGCTATATCATAGGCGCAGCCTTGGCTGTGGAAACTTGCGGATGCACCTCTCAGATGGGCTCGCTCAATTCGGAATATCTGCTCAGCGGAGCAGCCAAGGCCGCTCAGGCTATGAGCATAACGGATGACCAGGTGGCACAGCTTGTGCACCAGTCGGTGCAACAGATGGACGCGCAGAACACTAAGCTGCCCGCCTCTAATCCCTATAGCCAGCGACTGGCCCGCATCACCGAGGGCCTTACCGAGGTGGATGGCATACCGCTGAATTTCGCCGTGTATCAGACCGATGATGTCAACGCCTTTGCTTGCGCGGATGGCAGCGTGAGGGTATATACTGGCCTGATGGATCTGATGGATGACGACGAGGTGCTGGGCGTGATAGGCCACGAGGTGGGCCATGTGGCTCACCACGACTCCAAAAATGCCTACAAGCAGGCCTTGCTAAATTCCGCCCTGCTTGACGGGCTCTCCTCCATGGGAGGCGAGATGGCGCAGCTCTCATCGAGCCAGCTCGCCCAACTGGGCGAAGCTGCTATCTCGGCCAAGTATTCGCGCAGCCAGGAGAGCAATGCCGATGACTATGGGTACACATTCCTGGAGCAGCATGGCAAGAACCCCTGGGCCATGGTGCATGCCTTCGAGAAGTTGAAGACGCTCGAGGGCAATAGCGCCACCAGCAATGTGGCGCGCCAGATGTTCTCATCCCACCCCGACACCGACAGCCGAATCGCCTCGATGAAGAAAAAATGCCAGAAAGAGGGGATTGCCGATTATAAGACAGCGACAAGCGCCAAGAGCGCAAGCAAGACAGCTGACGGGAATAAGACTACCGGAAGCAAAACTGGGAGCAAAGCGGTGGTGCCAAAGAATGTGAAGTCGGTGTCGGCTGATAAATTGTTTAAAAAATAGGGGGAAGTCCGCTTGCAAGCCTCCGTTTTGGAGTCCGATTAAGAGCCTGTTTAATATGAAATATTGTGGAGGGATTTGATTGACTGCTCTTGGATGGGGGAAGAGAAGAGGCTGCGCAGCTGGCTCTCCGTAAGAGTGGCGGCTGGCGAAAACTCCGCGCTATTCATATAGCTTAGGATGCTGCTGTAGAGCTGCTGCGCTTCCGGGGTGTCGCTCGCCGTCAAGTCTGCCATGCACACAAGGAGCTTGCCCTGGCCCACCTGAGCCTCGAATATCAGTCCCAGCTTGTGGTTGCGCTCCACATTGTCGATGGTTTGCACGATGGGCTTGATATTCGATCCGTCAATAACCAACGGGAAGCTGTTCTTGGCCACGGAGAACCACTGCCAGTTGCTGTGGCTCTCAGTGGGGAAACTCTGGAATATTGGATGCTTGGCATCAATCAGAAGCCCCATGGTGCCGGGCGACACTTCCTTTTTAGCATTCTCGCAAATGGTCTTGAACATGCGATAGTTCCAGTAATCGGTCTGGAAGAGGCCAGGCACAGTGTTCTCCGGCTTAGATTTAGCGTTAGGCATCAGCAGCACAGATTTTCCAGCCGCCAACATTCCGATTGTGGCATCATCGAGGCTGTCAACCACTACAATATTCCCCAGCGAAGCCTGAGAGCGGTCAGGATAAATCCACAGAGGGTAGGAATTGCTGTAACCATCCGCGGTGAGCTCCAGTAAAAGCCGAGCCGGAGAGGCGACGCTGCCAATCTTAGGACTGATGTCGGCAGCGGAGAGCAGGCCTATGCCAGTGTCGGAGAGAGAGACGCTGCCCTGATCTATGCGCTTTTTTGAGGCATCAGTCAGCTTCCAGTCAATTTTGCCGCTCTTCAGGTTAGCGCCAGAATAGTTTGCTACTTTTACGCCAATTTTCAGGGGTTCGCCCTGTCGCCAGCAGTATTTCTCCATTATGGCCAGGGGCACTACCCGGTCGCAGTGGCCCCGCCACTCTTGAGGGCTTACCAAGCCTTTGCTATCCATAAAGGCATCAAGGATGCCCACATAGGCCGAGCCTTGCCCGGGATAATCTTGGAGGTCGAGCAATTGGAAGCCGCCAAGCCCGGGTGTGCGCAGGCACATCTCGGTGTCGGCCTTATAGAGCAGGGCTGAGAGGGCGCCGGAGGCTTGGAAGAAATCCTCGGCTTGGTCGGCCATGCCAGCGTCGGCCAAGCGCTGCCGGAACACCTCCATATTGCATGGGGCGAGCACTCCGGTATACTTGGCCATTTCCCCGTAATTGGGATATACTTGGAATTGGCCGGTCTCATGGCTTATCACCGGCACTGGGCAGCCATGGATGGCACCGGCGAAATTGGTGGCTGTATTGGGATATTCATGGTTGATGAGGCCGCCGTCGTAGGCATCGGCAAAGGAGAAAGAGCCGCGTGTGTGAGTGTTGTAATCCCCCCAAGCTTCTCCGCCGATGCGGCAGGTGGTGAGATAGTCTTCGCCATCGATGTGGCCGTTGTAGCCCAAGCTGTTGTTGCTGCCGTAGGCATACAGGTGGCGATTGTCAATGGCGCGGAAATCATCGATTAAGTAACGCCAGGTGAAAGGATCGCCCCAGAGCTCATTGCCGATGGCAAACATCACGAACGACGGGTGGTTGCCATAGGCGAACTGAATGTTCTCGCCCTCACCGCGCAGGAAGTTGACCAGCTCCGGATTGTCTCCGCTGAGCGAGCCCCAGAAAGGCAGCTCCGGCTGGAGATACACGCCCTCGATGTCGGCAGCAGTGAAGGCCGCATCGGGCGGGCACCAGGAGTGAAAGCGGACATGGTTGATGCCGTAGTCTTTGCAAATCTGCAGATATCGGCGCCAAGCGGGCACATCCATAGGCACATGGGCTGTGAGGGGGAATACGCAGGCATCGTGCTTGCCACGCAGGAAGGTGGGGACGCCGTTGATGGTGAACTGCGAGCCATTGGTGGCAAAATCGCGGAGGCCGAAGTCGGCAGTGAGCTTGTCCAAGCCTATTAGCTCCACAGTCAGCCGGTACATTGCCGGTTCAAACTCGCTCCACAGCAGGGCTTCTTCACCCATGGGCAGGTCTAATGCGTATTCGTCCTGGCCCGGAGTGAGCTCTGCTGTGACGGGAGCAGGGCTGTGCTTCTTGGAGGAGTTCCAACTGCTGGCGCTCAGGCGCACCTTGGGAGCGCGCAGGCGGTCATTGTGTATGATGCGGAATTTTACTGTGGCTTTCTTTTCCTGAGCATTGGGGTAGATGCGCACATCAGCCAGATGCACTGGCTCGCGGGCCTCAATGGAGATGTCGCCGATAATGCCGTTCCAGTTGGTCTGCGTTGACTCGGTAAAAGCGTGGCTGCTCTCGTACAGCTCCTTAGGCACACCGCTGCCATTGTCTACCTTGATAGTGAGCGTATGCTGGCCTCCGTCTTTGAAGAATGGGGTAAGGTCGAATTGCTGGGCAGTGGAGATATGGTCGCTGCCTCCGGCAAATTTTCCATCCACAAAGATTTGTGTAGGCTTGGTGCGCTCAAGAGTGAGCACGAAGTCGAAGCCGGCCCAGCCTTCGGGAATATCCACGGTGCGGGAATACCAAGCGGGCCCCACATAGCTGTATTTACGCGAGAGGTGGGTGGTCTCGGAGCGGTCAGAAAGGGGATTGCCTTTGGAGTTGGTGTCAGTGGTGCCGGGCAGCATCACAGTGCCTTGATAGTTATCTTCATTTTCGAGAGCCAGACGCCACTGGCCAGCCAAGTCGATAGTATGGCGCTCAGCATGAGCGCCCCAGGCAATAATGCCGCAAAGGGCAAATAATAAGGTTCTGAAATTCATCATGCGAAGAGCTTTTCTATGGAGTCCAGGTCGAGGAGATGAATGATAGGGTGTCCGTCGGGTGTGTAATCCGGCTCAGCCAAGCGGAAAAGGTCGGCAATCAGATGATCCATCTCTTGTGGAGTGAGAGGTGTGCCGTATTTAATCGAGGCGGAGCGCGCCATGGAGAGCAGTATGCAGTGCCATTGGCTTTGCTGCACATCATCATCAGCCTGGCTTACGGCAACGATGATGTTGATTAGTGAAGAGCCGGCATTGGCGTTGCCTAAGACAGAAGGCACAGCCTCAATCTCCCAATTGCCCTCTTGCAGCGGCTTAATCTCAAAGCCCATGGTGGATAGCAGCTGCATGATGGAGGATGCCACGATGCTCTGGGTGGCATCCAAGGAGACAGTCTCCGGGAAGATAAGACGCTGCGAAGGCACCGGGCCTTTCTTTGTCATCTCCATATATCGGTCGTAAAGTATGCGTACATGGGCGCGATGCTGGTCGATGAGCATCAGGCCGTTCTTGGAGGGTGTGACGATGTAGCGGCCCTTTAGCTGCAGGGCTTGGGCTGCGGTTTCTTCGCCAGTGAGGGCAGCCCCGGAGTTGCTGAGCTGCATGACTGTCTCCAAGTTGAGCGAGGAGGCGGCTTCCGGACCCTCGTGTGAGAAATTTTCGTATAATTTCTCCCAATTGCTGGCTGGGGCCGTCTTAGGATAAGAGGAGAGGGGCGAGGCAGTCTGGCGCTCGGCTTGGCGCTGTGCCTTGAACGGGTCATATCGGAAATCATCGGCTATTTCCGGCATAGGCAGCTGAGCCGGAGAGAAAGAGGGGATATCCGGGGCATCGACCACATTGAAATCGATGGCAGATGATGCATTGAAGCGGCCCAGGCTCTCCTTGATGGCAGCTTGGAGGATTTGCCACACAGGCTGCTCGTTCTCGAACTTTATCTCATATTTCTGGGGGTGGATGTTGACATCGATTGTCTCAGGATCTACCTTGAAGTTGATGAAATAATTGGGCTGAGTGTCGGCCGGAATCAGATTTTCGTAGCTGCTGAGCACGGCCTTGTGGAAATATGGGTGACGCATGTATCGGCCATTCACGAAGAAGTACTGGAGAGTGCCACGGCGGCGGGCATGCATTGGCAGGCCGATGAAGCCATCGATGTTGACTATGGATGTATCGGTGCTGATGGGTATCACCTGGTGCTCAAGATTTTTGCCGAAAAGGGAGCAGATGCGCTGCTTCAGGGTGCCAGCCGGAAGCTTGTGGATAATCACATCATTGTGAATGAGGGTGAAGTCCACCGAGGTGTTGACCAAGGCCAGGCGCTCGAACTCGCGTACAATATGGCCCAGCTCCACCGGGTCCTTTTTTAGGAATTTGCGGCGGGCGGGCAGGTTGAAGAATATGCGCTTCACCATGATGTTGGTGCCCGCAGCGCACATGTCGGGCTCTTGGCTTATCACGCGCGAGGCAGAAATCTGGATGCGAGTGCCTGCCGGGTCGTCGCGGCGCATGCTGCGCATCTCTATGTCCGAGACTGCGGCGATTGATGGCAGGGCCTCGCCTCTGAAACCCATGGTGTGGAGGGTAAAAAGGTCGGCTGCTTGGCTGATTTTCGATGTGGCGTGGCGCTCGAAAGCCATGCGTGCATCGGTCATCGACATGCCGCAGCCATTGTCGATGACTTGTATCAGAGTGCGGCCGGCGTCCTTGATGACAATTTGCACCTCAGTGGCCCCAGCGTCAATGGAGTTCTCTACGAGCTCCTTGACCACTGAGGCTGGGCGCTGTATCACCTCGCCCGCCGCAATTTGGTTGGCGACAGAGTCGGGGAGCAGATGTATGATATCCGGGTGGATCATCCGAGCAATTCTACACCGATGCCCGGTCGATCGGGGATAGTGATTTTGCCATCTACGATCTGGATGCCGTCGAAGCGGTCGTTGGCAATGAGCAGGTTGCCGTCGAGGTCGGCGAAGTCCACGATGGGAGCGAGCTGGGCTGCAGCCGTCACGGCGCAGGAGGTTTCGGTCATGCAGCCCACCATCACTTTCATGCCCAAGGCGCGGGCGAGCACGGCCATCTGGTAAGCCTCGTGCAGTCCGGTGCTCTTCATGAGCTTGATGTTGATGCCGTCGTAGGCTTCGCTCATGCGCTTCACATCGGGCAGGCGCTGCAGGGCCTCATCGGCAATCAGGGGCAGGGGAGAGCGCTCGCGCACCCAGGCTGTCTCTTCGTGCATTTCCTTAGGCATAGGCTGCTCTACAAAGAGGCAGTTTTTGTCGGCCAGCCATTCGCACATCTCCAAGGCCTGCTCCTTGGAGTTCCAGCCTTGGTTGGCATCTACGCAGAGTGGCACATCGGTCATTGAGCGGATGATTTCTACCGTCTCCTTGTCGTTATCGAGGCCCATCTTTACTTTCAGTACCTTGTAGGGGCTGGCCTCTTCCACTTTTTGTCGCACCACCTCTTCGGTGTCGATGCCGATGGTGAATGAGGTATTGGGGCAGTTGTCGGGGTTTAGGCCCCAGATCTTGTACCAGGGCTGACCCATAATCTTGCCGGTGAGATCGTGGAGGGCAATGTCAACCGAGGCCTTGGCGGCGCGGTTGTTAGGAGCCACTTGGTCCATGTATTCATGGATTTCCTCGATGGCAAATGGGCTGCTGAACTGGGAAAGATCCAGCTGGCTGAGGAATTTGGTCACAGACTCCACGCTTTCGCCCAAATAGGGAGGCATGGAAGCTTCGCCGTAACCGATGATGCCATCGTACTCGATTTGCACTTGCACATCGGGGGTGGTGGTGCGCTGGTACTTGGCTAGATTGAATGCATGGCGGAGCTTAAGCTCGCAAGGCTCGAAGCTGAGGTTGAGTTTGCCGCTGGGGGCTATTTTCTTAGTTGCTTCGCCAAAGGCGGAGAAGCTTATGGGTGATGCAGCTGCGGCTACGCCTAAGGCCGCTGTGCGGAGGAAATTTCTACGATTCATAATGGCGGGGGTATTTAAAAGTAGGCTGGGTGGTTGATGACTTTGGTGATGCCGGGGGTGCCGTCGTTGCCGGCGATGCGTGTAGCAGAGAGAATCTCGCGGTCGTAGTAGTCAGGCTCTCCGGGGATGATGCTGTTGTAGCGTACCAGGTTGCTTGAGTGGATTATATGGTTGTCTCCGGTGTAGATGGCCACATGGGTGATGCGGCCGGTCTCCTTGTTGCCAAAGAAGAGCAAGTCGCCGGGCTGGAAGCTGGCAAAATCCTTAGGGTCGAGCTGTGTGCCAGTCTTGGCCTGGTCTCTGGCATCGCGCTCTATTAGGCGACCGTTGGCCCAATAAGCTTGGCGCGAGAGGCCCGAGCAGTCGGTGGACTTGCATGAAAGGCCGCCCCAGAGATAAGGAGCGCCCATGTTGGCGAAGGCTGTGCTTAGAATAAGGTCGGAGTCGAAAGGCTGGTCGGCCCAGACCTCAATGGGGGTGAAGTACTTGGCATCGGCCCAGGCTTTGCGGCCATCTGGCAGGGTGACTTCCACGCGGTCGTTTTTGACCACATCGAGCGAGCCCTCCACGATGTCGCCGGTGACCAGGTCGGTGATGAGCTTTAGAGGATCGGTGGAGCAGCAGCAGGCGAAGGCTTGTATCTCATAGGGATGGGTCATCACCAGGCGCGGAGCTTTGCGCCAAGCTGCCAAGTCTTCGGCTGATTTTTCGGCTATAGAGCCGGCGTCCATCCAGCCGATGTAACCGTCGGCTGCTTGGATTTCATACCAGGAGCCATTTTTCTGGAGTATGGTGATTGGCGTGCCCATTAAGGCCTGGCTAATCATCTCGGCGCTTTCGCGGGCTTCGCCGCGCATGTGCGCCACAGAGACTTTCACTTGCCCATACTCTTGCGAAACAGAGATGCCGGCTCCCAGCACTGTTGCCATCATTGCCAATAATATTTTTTTCATGGGTGTTGTTATTTAATTTTTTTTTCGAGAGTTTTCGAGAGTTTGAAATTTTAATTTACGGCCTCTTGTGAGAGGATGGTGAGGCTTTGGTCCCAGAGAGGATAGAATAGGTTGCCCCGGGAGGAGAGCTCAACCTCGCCCATTTGGGAATCCACGGTCTCGCTGCGCACATAACGCTTCGCCGGGAAGAAAGCCCCGCCTATGCCCTGATTGGCCACCAAGCGATGAGCATCGATGCCGGTGCTGTAGAAATTGCGCACCGCCAGATCTCGGCTGTTGCTGTAGCGGCCGAAGGATGCATCCACCGGCACCCAGCCCACTCCCTCGAAATATACCTCCGCCCAATCGTGGAGGTTTTTCTCTCCGGGGTGCAGCATCCAGCCGCTCTCCCAGCGAGCCGGCACACCGAGGGTGCGCATCAGTGATATGTAGAGCAGGGCTACTTGGCCGCAGTCGCCGTGGCCGGCAGCAATCACATATTCCGGTATGCATTCGATGGTGCTATATTCTCTGGCTCCAGCCCAGGGGTAGTGGCTTACGATGTAATCATATACCTTTTCGCTCTGGCGATATGGGTCAGTCTCGGCTCCGACAATCTGTGCGGCCAGAGAGTCGAGGCGCACGATGTGGGGCGAGTCAAAGGCGGTATATTGCTTGTATAGAGGGCTCTCGGTGTCGTAGGGTTTGATGCTGGCGCGGATGCGCTCAGGAGAGAAGTAAGCCCCCAAGCCAGTGAACTCAGCCACATATTCGAAGTGGGCGGTGTCGCCCTCTACTACCGGCTGCTCCATGTACAGGGTGGTATGCACGCTCTGCTCCGGGGCAGAGATAATATAGTCGGGCTGAGAGGTGGAGATCAATACTATATCTTTTTGGCGCTCTACCTGGCGAGGATAAGGCATCCATACCCGGAGGGTGTCGCCCTTGTATGCCGGCTCGTAAGGCACATCGATAGAGAAGCGGTAGCGCACACGGTGAGCGGCGCCATCGCTCAGGCGCCCTTGGCTGGCTCGGATTACGCTGTCGGCATAAGCTATGCGCTCGGGCGAGGCGTTGCAGCCTCGGTTGGTCCAAGCTTCCCAGTAGTAGGGATGCACGAGATTGAGGTTGCGGACTGCTTTGCGGAACATCATCCAGTGGCCGTCGATCCACATGGTCTCTATATATCCCTGGTCCGCAAAGGCGCGGATGCTGTCCATTGTCAGCTCCGGGTGCTGCTGAATTATCTCGGCGGCTCCCTCAGCAAAGGGCAGAGAAAAGTCGCGAGCAACACGGGCCTCGATGGCAGCTGCTGAGTCTGCCTCCACCCACTCCGGAGTGGGAGCTGCCTCTTGCTGCGATGAACAGGCGCACATAAGAATGACAAGTGACAAAGTGCAAGTGACAAATGAAAGCTTCATTAACTGGTAATTTAAGGTAAGAAATTGGGTATGAGGTTATTTAGACTTGTCTATGAAATTGCGGATTTCAGAGGCGATGGACTGTGCCTCATCTAAGGTGTGTGCCTCGGCGTAAATGCGGATGATGGGCTCGGTGTTGCTCTTGCGCAGGTGCACCCACTTGTCTGCGAAGTCGATCTTTACGCCGTCGATTGTGGTGAGGCGCTCGCTGGCATACTGCTTTTTCACATTCTCTAAGATTGCATCCACATTGATGTCCGGGGTAAGCTCCACCTTGCTCTTGTAGATCACATACTCCGGCATCTCGGCGCGTATCTCGCTCACCTTCTTGCCCGACTTTGCCATCATTGTGAGGAAGAGGGCTACTCCCACCAGGGCATCGCGGCCATAGTGGATTTCGGGATATATCACTCCACCATTGCCCTCGCCGCCGATCACGGCTCCTATTTCCTTCATCTTAGTGGTCACATTCACCTCGCCCACGGCAGCTGCCTCGTACTTGCCGCCGTGCTTGCGAGTGACATCTGCCAAGGCGCGGCTGCTGCTGAGGTTGCTCACGGTATTGCCAGGAGTGTGGCTCAGCACATAGTCGGCGATAGAAACCAGCGTGTATTCTTCACCCATCATTCTGCCGTCCTCCATGATGATGGCCAAGCGATCCACATCGGGATCCACCACGAATGCCACATCGGCCACGCAGCCGGCCATCAGCTGGCTGATTTGGGTGAGATTTTCCGGGATAGGCTCGGGAGTGTGGGCAAACTTGCCAGTGGCCTCGCAGTTGAGTTCGATTACCTTCTTCACCCCCAAAGCCTTAAGAAGCTGAGGTATCACCATGCCACCAACTGAATTGACGGCATCGACAGCCACAGTGAAATCAGCTTTTTTGATAGCCTCCACATCCACAAGCGGCAGGGACAGCACTTGCTCAATGTGGCGCAGAGCGTAGGTGTTGTTGACATATACATGGCCCAGATGATCCACATCGGCGAAGTCAAAATCCTCCTTTTCAGCCAGCTGGAGCACCTGCGCGCCCTCTTGGGCATTGAGAAATTCGCCCTGGGCATTGAGAAGCTTCAGAGCATTCCACTGCTTAGGGTTGTGGCTTGCGGTGATGATGATGCCGCCGAGGGCATGCTCTCCGGTAACGGCTATTTCGGTGGTGGGGGTTGTGGCCAGGCCAATGTTTACCACATCTAAGCCCATGCCTTGGAGGGTGCCAATCACCACATCGCAGACCATGGGTCCGGAGAGGCGCGCATCGCGGCCTACCACGATGGAGCCGCTACGGGAGGAGGCGTTTCGCTTGATGAACGTAGCATAAGCGGCGGTGAATTTGGCTATGTCCACAGGGTTGAGGCCGTCGCCGGACTTGCCTCCGATAGTGCCCCTGATGCCAGAAATAGATTTTACGAGTGCCATGATGGGATTTGGGGTTTGGAGTTTGGAATTTTGGGAGGGAGTTAGATTTGGGATTTGAAGTAGCGTATATTGTAGAGGAAAGGATATACGTAGGAAATCTCTTGATAGAGGCCAAGTTGTGATTTTATCACCAAGTTCACTTGGCAGTCAATGGGAAGATAATACAGGGGATATTGCAAGCCCTCGCCCCACTGATAGCTGGTGGTAGAGGAGAGGTTGCCATAGCGGAAAGAGGTGTTGCCGTAGGTAAGGTCAGTATTGTTGCCTTCGCCCTCGGGCAGGGTGTCATCGGTGTAGGAGTTGAGGTTGTAGCGGGTGAAGCGGAAGTAGATTACTTGGTCGTAGGTGGCCCGGTTGCCAGGAGTGCCGGCATTTAGCACTTGCATATACACATTGCCGTCCTCTTCAAGTTCGTAGTATGGAGCGTCTTCGCCTACCTCGAATTGGAAAGTGGAGTCGCGCTCTTGGTAAGGTACCACGCGCTGGTTGGACAGGAAGCGGTTTACTGAGATGTTCTCGTCAGTGAGGAGCTCGGCGTAGGTGGTGCCGTTGTTGCAACTGGAGAGCAGCCCTAAGACCGCCAAGAAAAAGATAAGATTGTATTTCATATTGAATTTGTTATCGGAATATAGAAATGGAGTTAACGCAATATATATCGCTTGTAGTTATCTTTGAGCAGGCTGGTGCAGATGTCGTAGCACTCTTCCATAGAGCCGTAAAATTCGCCTCCGGCGGCATTCAGGTGGCCGCCACCGTTGAAATGCTCGCGGCACACCTCGTTGCATGGGAAGTGGCCTTTGCTGCGCATAGACACCTTGATGTAATGCTGCTCTTCGCGCAAGAAAATGCTGTACACTACCTGCGGGATGGCCAGGGGCTTGTTGACCAAGCCCTCTGTGTCGCCGCGCTCGTAGCCGAAGTTATTCATTTCGTCGCGAGTGAGGGTGATGATGGCTGCTCCGTAGTTCTCCCACACTTCCATCTTCTCATACAGGGCATAAGCGTTGAGGCGCAGGCATGATAGAGAGAAAGTGTCGAAAAGGCGCTTGCACAGGTCATCGCGGTTGGCCCCTTTCTCCACCAAGTGTGCCACTATGCGGTAGAGGTCGGGGTTGTTGGCATTGTAGGTGAAGTTGCCGGTGTCGGTCATCATGCCGGCCAGCAGGCAAGTGGCGGCATATCGGTCGATGGCGTCATATACTTTCAGGGCGCAAAGCACTTCGAACATGAGCTCGCAGGTGCTGGAGGCCTCATGGCGCGAAATTGTGATGTCGCAGAATGAATCCGGCCCCAAGTGGTGGTCAATCATCACTTTCATGGCCGGCGAGCTGACAATGGCCTTGGCCAGTTGGTCAGTGCGCTTAGGCTCGTTGTAGTCGAGGCAGAAAAGAATGTCGGCGGAGCTGATCAGTGAGGTGGAGAATTCGGGGGTCTGGGTATAAACCTCGATGTTCTTGAAACCTGGCAGGAAACTTAGCTGTGCGGTGGGGCGGTCGGGGACAATGACCTTGACCTCCTTGCCCATATTGCCCAGAACCTGAGCCAGGCCCAGGCTGGAGCCCAGGGCATCGCCGTCGGGGGTGAGGTGGCAGGTTATGGCCACTCGGGTGCAAGCATCCACAGCCTCGCGCAGCCTTTTTATATCGTTTTTGTCGAGTTTTTCCATGCAATAATTAATAACTTGCAAAGTTACGGAAAAAAATCCACGTTGACAATAAAGAATAAGACGGATAGGGGGATATTTTTGAGTTTTAGCATTAAAAAATATTGATTATTAAAGAAAAATGTGTAATTTAGCAACTTGAAATCCTAAAATCCTTAAAATCCTTAATTCCTTGCCTTGAATGATTCATTTGAGAAAAATACTGTTAATACTGTTGTCGGGGGTATGGTGTGCGGCTTCAGCTGATTGGCAACCCATGGTGCTCAACTATGGGCGCAGCGATTATGGGCGCGCCACACAGACCTGGAAAGTGTGTAGCGGGCAGGACTATAGCGTGTTCTTTGCTAATCAAGACGCTCTCTTTGAATATGATTTTTCAGAATGGATAAGGCATAAGCTCCCCAGAGGGCAGAGCGTGCGCTCGGCCCTGGTATCAAAGACTGACGGCAGGATTTACATAGGGGCTATCAATGAATTCGGATATTTCGAGCTTGCTGACAATGGACAGATGCGCTATTTGTCGCTGAGCGACAGCCATCCTGACAATGAAATACGCTATGCCGGAAATGTGTGGGATGTGCACAAGCACGGCAACACGCTATACTATCGCACCGAGGATCGTGTAATCCGCTTCTCCGACGGCGAATATGAAGTGCTGTGGCCCGGCAACAGTATCCAATACTCGTGCATGGTGGATGAAACTCTCCACATCGCCACCAGCAAGGGCCTGATGGTGCTCATGGGCTCGAAATTCTTTCCCATTCATGGCAGCGAGCCGATTGCCAAACACAGAATTCGCGGGGTAATCAGCCAAGGCAAGAACTATATGGTGTTCACGGCCGACGGCGGGGTGTACATCTTAGATGGCTTCACGGCAAAGCCTTTCCCTACTGAGGCTGACGACTTTATGCGCCAAAACGAAGTGTATTGCATAGCCTATAACAAGGACAAGATGGCGGTGGGCACCGTGCGCGGCGGCTTAGTGGTGATGGATCGCGACGGCAAAAACCCAGTATATTTCAGCGAGCACAACGGCTTGCAGAATAATACAGTCCTATCCTTAGGCTTTGATACCGAGGGCAATCTTTGGGCTGGGCTTGACCGTGGCATTTCGTGCATTAATATGAGCTTGCCTTTCATGGAGCTCGCTGATGTTGATGAAAGCATAGGCTTGGGCTACACGGCCGCTCGCCATGGCGACCTGCTTTATTTGGGCACCAACCGTGGCTTGTATGTGCAGTGTAAGAAGCACAACAGGGTGCATGCCGTGGAGGGAGTGAAGAGCCAAGTGTGGGATCTATGCCAGATAAGAGACAATCTGTATGCGTGCACCGACAACGGAATTTTCTTAATCAAAGAGGATGTGGCCACGCCTGTGGGCGACTTGAGCTCGGCTTGGACCATTCAGCCCATAACTGGTCACCCCGACAAAGTATATGCTGGCACATACACTGGCCTGTGGGTGCTCGATTATAATGATGGCATGCTCACTCGCAGCCACAAGGTCCATGGGGCCAGCGACTCTTTCAAGAAATTCCAACAGGATAAAGAGCAGGCAATCTGGATTATAAATGAGACCCAGCTGGAGCGCATAGAGCTTGATGCTCGCCAGCAGGAGGTGCGCTTCCGCCATAAATATGAGGTGCCCACTGCCACAAGCCTAAGCTTTTTGCCTCGCCGTGAACCTATGAGCGTGCTTTCTTCGGAAGGACTTTTCATTTATGATGAGGCCTCAGAAAAGTTTGTGCCCGACACATTGTTTAATAGCAAGTACATCGGAGGCAAGGAATATTTGGCTGCCGAGGCTGGCTTCTGCAATTATTTCCTGTTGTCCAAAAGCCAAATAGGCCTTACTGATGGTGGGGCGCAGGGGCCGTTGGAGGTGTTTCCGTTCAGCACATCATTGATAGAGATGATTGATGGCTTCGAACGAATTTTGCCGGTGGGGCCCCGCCAGGCAATTGTGCCTACAGAGAAAGGCTTTATGCTCTTCGCTGCTCCAGATTCGGTAAAGGAGCATGCCGGACCGCCTTTCCACATCAGCATGATATTCTCCACCACTGGGCGCGACTCTGTGCTCTATGCCAGCAATTTTATGCGTAAGAAAGGCGAGGTGCGCATTGCCCCAGGATACAATTCGATACTTGTGCGCATGTCGCAAGACAGCCGCGTAGATGGGGTGCAGTACCAGGCCAAGATCAACGATGGGGACTGGGACCAGCTCAATGCTGTGCCAGCAAGGCAGTATGTCAATATGTCTCCGGGCAAATATATGCTTCAAGTGAAGGCCGTCTATCCCGATGGCACAGAGGCCACTGACCAGTTGGACCTGGTGGTAGAGGCTCCTTGGTACCGTACAATCTGGGCCATTGTCGCTTATATTGTGGTTCTGGCCTTGCTGGCGTGGTGGCTGGTGCGCTGGGACAAGCGGCGCACTAAGGCCAAGGAAGCTCGCGCCATCCAAGAGAAAGAGCAGGAAATGCGACAGATGGAGGAGCAGCTTGAGGGTGAAATTGCGCGCCAAGAAGGCGAGATAGCTCGCCAGGAAGATGAGATTGTGCGCCAGCAGGAGGATATCGAAAATTTGGAAAAGCAGCGCTTGGAAGAGGAGCTCAAGCATAAGAGCTTGGAGATGGCAAATATGATGGTAAATATGACCCAGAAGAATGAGATGCTCGGCGATATCAAGCGTGAAATAGGCAAGGTCATTGACCAGCTCAAGGGCAATGAAGCGCGCGATGCGCGCAAGCAGCTCCAGTCTCTCACTTCAAGCATCGACGACAGCATCAACAGTCAGGAGGTTATCGACAGGATTGAGGAGCAGTTCGATGTGCTTCACGATAACTTTATGACGCGCCTGACTGAGAAATATCCCACTCTTTCGGTCAACGAGCGCATGATGTGCGGATATCTGAAGATGCACCTTTCCACCAAGGAGATTGCCCAGTTGTTCAATCTTTCGGTGCGTGGGGTAGAGACTGTGCGCTACCGCTTGCGTAAGAAGCTGGAGCTTTCCCGAGAGCAATCGCTCACAGAGTTCATCGATAGCATCTGAGCCAGCAATCAATTTACCTGATGATTTACTCCCCCAATTGGGGGAGTTTTTTTATTTTATGTTATTAAACATATTTTTAAAGTAGTGGCTTGGCGAGGGGTTAAACGATTGATTTATAGGATGAAGTATTTTTCTGACGTAACATTGACGTATCAATATCCCGATTATTGACGAAATTAAAACGAAGATTAAAATTTGGTGGGAGCACTCATTATAACCTAATTTTGCAATCACAAACCATTGAAAAAATTAGGAAATCCTAAATCAATCATTTTACTAAACAAATCATCATGAAGAAAATCCTAACAGTGCTTCTTTTCGCTGTGGCTATGTGCATCGGCGCCAATGCCGAGAACATCCAAGTGCGAGGCACAGTGACCAGCGCCACCGACGGTGAGCCGCTGATCGGTGCAAGCGTCGTGCCCACGGGCACCTCTAACGGTGTGAGTACTGACATTGATGGTAATTTCACTATCACTATCGATGCTCAGGGCTCTCTGACTTTCTCCTATGTGGGTTACACCCCCCAAACTATTAAGGTAAATGGCCGCGAACAAATCGACGTCGCCCTCAAAGAGGACGCTAAAGCCCTCGAAGAGGTGGTGGTCGTAGGTTACGGTACAATGAAAAAGAGCGTGGTGACCGCCTCAATCGCCAAGGTGACAAGCGATGACCTCGCTAACAAGACCCCTGTCCGCATGGACAACGCCCTCAAGGGCCTCGCAGCAGGCGTGGATGTGACCTCCGCCTCCGGTCAGCCTGGCGACAGCCCTCGCGTGCGCATTCGCGGTACAGGTACTATCAACAACTCTGATCCTCTCTACATCGTGGACGGCATGCCCATCGGCGGCGGCCTCGACTTCGTGAACCCCAATGATATTGAGTCAATCGAAGTGCTCAAGGATGCTGCCTCTGGCGCTATCTACGGTGCCCGCGCTGCCAATGGTGTGATCTTGGTGACCACTAAGAAAGGCAAGGCCGGCAACGCCAAGGTTAACTACAACTTCAGTTACGGCTGGCAAAGCGCAGCCAAAAAGCGCAAGGTGACCAGCGCTACCGACTATGCTATCCTCCAAAATGAAAAGCAGATTAATGGCGGCCAAGCTCCCGTGTATGCCGATCCTTATAATCTTGTTGATATCAATGGTGACAAGGTAGTAGGCTTTGGTACAGACTGGCAGGACCTCGTGTTCAACGACAATGCTCCCGTGATGAACCACGATGTAAGCATCAGCGGAGCTTCTGAGAGAGTCAACTATTATCTCTCAATGGGCTACTTCAAGCAGGAAGGTATCGTAGGCGGTAACTACGGACACTCCAACTACGACCGCCTCACTCTGCGCAGCAACAACACCTACATCGCTCTCGATGCTACTAAGGATCGCTCATTCCTCAACAAACTGACTCTGGATGTAAACGTAGGTTACATGCGCACTCACAGCACTGGCATCAGCACCAACTCTGAGTACGGCTCAGTGCTCGGTTCGGCTCTCTATCTCTCGCCTGTGCTTCCCGTTACCGTGAAGGGCGAGACCGCAGCTGCCATGCGCGCCACCTATTCTGATTATGACCTCTACGAGGATGCCAATGGCAATCCTTACACTATCGCCGGATACGGCGGCACATATCAGGAGATGAACAACCCCCTGGCAATTCTTGCTCAGAACCCCACTAAGAACTGGAGCCACAAGTTCGTGCCCAACTTCAGCGCCACTCTCGATATCTGGCACAATATCAAATATCGCTTCAACTACTCAGCCGACATGTCATTCTGGGGATACGAGGGCGCTACTACTGAGCTCTACTATCTCTCTGGCAACAACAACGCTTCGCACACTGATGCCAGCAAGGGCAACTACAAGAGCACCACATGGCAGATTGAGAACACCCTGAGCTGGAATGAGACTCTCTTCGAGAAGCATACCGTAGGTATCGTGCTCGGCCAGTCGGCCATGAAGTACAAAGGCGACTATCTGGGTGGCAGCCGTTGGGATCTGGTCAATGTGAACAAGCCCTCAATCGACTACACCAATAGCACAGTGACCTACACCACCGACGATGACGGCAATATCACTGGAGCTACTGTTCCTTACAGCGTATGGGGCGGCAACTACACAGAGCACCGCATGAGCTCACTCTTTGCCCGCTTGACCTACGACTTTGACAGCAAGTACATGTTCACCGCTACAGTGCGCCGCGACGGTTCAAGCCGCTTCGGTACCAATAATAAATATGGTGTGTTCCCCTCGTTCTCCGCTGGTTGGAACATCATGAACGAAAAATTCATGGAAAGCACACGCAGCTGGCTCAACAACCTCAAGATCCGCGCAAGCTGGGGTAAGAATGGTAACGACAACATCGGTGATTTCACCTACACATCACTTACCTCAATGGGCAACAACGTTCTCTTCGGAAAAATCGCCACTAAGTTCAACGGTTCTAAGGCCTCTATCCTGGCTAACCCAGACCTGAAATGGGAAGAAAGCGAGCAGACTGATATCGGTCTCGATATGGCATTCCTCAATAGCTCACTCACTCTGGGCATTGACTACTACATCAAGAAGACCAACGGCATGATCATCGAGATGCCTATCCCCAGCTATGTTGGCGAGAGCAAGCCTCAAGGCAACGTAGGTGATATGGAGAACAAAGGTTGGGAGTTCGAGGCAGCTTGGCGCTACCACATCGGCGACTTCCTCTTCAGCATCAAGGGCAACGCTACTTACCTGAAGAACACCCTGAAGAACCTAGGCAATAGCGACGGCTTCATGAACCTCGATAGCGCACAGGGTATCACTGGTACAATCACTCGCGCTGAGAATGGCGAACCCTTCCCATTCTTCTACGGATACAAGACAAATGGCATCTTCCAGAACTATGACGAAATCAATGCCTATGCTAATGCTGATGGCAGCCTGATCCAGCCCGATGCAGTGCCCGGCGATGTTCGCTTCGTGGATGTTAACGGCGACGGCCAGATCACAAGCGATGACCGCACCAAGATTGGCAAGGGTACTCCCGACTGGACTTACGGTGTCAACCTCGGCGCTAACTGGAAAGGCATCGACTTCAATATCTTCTTCCAGGGTGTTTCTGGTTGCGACGTATTCGACGCTACATACCGTACCGACGTTTGGAGTGGCAACTATCCCACTTGGATGCTCGGCCGCTGGACTGGCGAAGGCACCTCTAACAAATATCCTCGCCTCGCTTATGGCGACACCACCAACTGGCAAGTTTCTGACCTCTATGTTTACGATGCTTCTTACTGCCGCATCAAGAACATCACTCTTGGATACACCATCCCCGCCAAGTGGACTCGCGTAGCCGGCATCTCCAACCTGCGCGTCTATGTGCAAGCAGAGAACCTGGTAACATGGACCAAGTACCATGGCTACGATCCTGAAATCTCTTCAGGTGGCACTTCTCTCGGTATCGACCGCGGCGTGTATCCGCAGGCTCGCACCTATTATGTTGGTTTAAATCTTTCATTCTAAGTCATTGGAAATAGGATTTGGAAACAAAAAATAAAATACGAAACAAAATGAAAAACTTCAATATATATATGATGCTGGGCGTGGCCGCCGCTGCTCTCACTGCTTGCTCCGACGACTTCTTGGAGGTGCAGAATCCAACTGGCGAGCCCCTGGAGGAATACTACACCACTGACGCCCATATCCAAGAGGCTCTGATTGCTGCCTACGATCCCATCCACTGGCCTGACTGGGGCTTGGGACAGTACAATGCTCTCAACATCGATGCTGAAATCATGGGCGACAACTTCTGGGTAGGCGGTGCCAATAAGACCGATATGCAGAACTGGCACATGCTCTTCAACTTCGAAGCTGACGAGAACAACACTCTCAGCTCACTCTGGACTGTTGACTACTCCGGCGTAAAGCGCTGCAACGACCTGCTCAAATATCTGGGCTGGGCCGATGAAGATTGCAACGAGGCTGACCTCAAGAGCTACGAGATGCAAGCTCGTCTGCTGCGCGTATTCTACTACAATATGCTTTGGCACTATTTCGGAAATGTGCCTTTCTATCTGGAGAACCTCACCAGCCCCTATACTGCTCCCCAGTACACCGCTGACGAGATCTACAACGAACTGATTGTCGAGCTCGAAGCAGTGCTCGAAAGCAATGTGCTCCCCATGCGCTACTACAAAGATGAGAACGGGGCCAACGACGAAGGCCAGCTCGGCCGCGTGACCCAGGCTTTCGGATACATGCTCTATGCTGAGATGGTAATGTATCAGAACGACTCTGCTCGCTTCTCAAAGGCTCTGACCTACATGAAGGAAATCATCAACCAGGGCGGCTTCTCTCTGAATCCCGACTATGCCAACATCTGGGAAACCGGCGGCGAATGGTGCGATGAGTCTATCTGGGAAATCAACTACGAGGTGTCAGCTACCGAGCGTGGCTGGAGCAGCCCGCTGGCTGTCGGTGGCACTGTGCTTCCCACCCTGATCTCTCCCAACAGCTTCCCCGGCGATGACCTTTGGGCTGCCGGCAGCGATGGCTGGGGCTTCCTGCCCGTGAAGGAAGAGACTGTGGCTATCTTCAGCGATGATGATGCTCGCAAAGCTGCTACTTTCTGGATGATCGATCCAAGCGTAGAATACACTCAGCGCTATCAGGACACCCATATCTGGCTGGGCAAGTATCGCCCAATGACCAAGAATATGTCAACCTACGGCGACCAGAACCTCAACTACAACAACAACCTGCGCTACTATCGCTATGCTGAGACCCTGCTCAACGCAGCCGAGCTCGCTCTCCGCTCTGGTGGCGGCGCAAGCGAGGCAGCTACTTGGGTGAATATGGTTCGCAACCGCGCTGGCTTGGCTTCGCTCAGCTCAGTGTCTGTTGACGATGTGCTCACAGAGCGTCGCTTGGAGTTCGTAGGCGAGGGCAAGCGTTACTTCGACCTGGTTCGCGCCGAGGGCATCAGCGAGGCAAGCTCAGCCAACAAGGCTTCTGGCGTGCTCGTGCCCGATAGCTATGGCTACCGCACCAACAGCTGGAACGCAAACAAGAAGTATATTCCAATCGCACAAGGCGAGCTTGATACCGACCCGGCACTTGTACAAAACAATTACTAATCCACTCAGACCATTACAAATATGAAAAATATATATAAAATCCTGAGCATGTCTCTGGGCTTGGCTGTAATGGCCCTGACAAGCTGCTCGGAGGAAAAATTCGACGGTGCGAATCCGGCTGGCATCCCCACGATTGCCCAGTACGAGAGCGCTTGCAACGTCACTGTGGACCAGTCCACCAACACTGTAACTTTCAAGGTGGATGGCCTCACCCAGGCTTATCCTATCTGGATTATCGATGGCACACAGTACTCTACTGTCAATGGCCTCCAGAAGATCTACGCCAAGGCTGGAGATTACACTGTAGAGCTCAAGATTGGCAACCGCAACGGCATTAGCGACGGCTCGATCACCAAGACTTTCCATATCGACAACACCATCATGAACTTTGACAAGTACCTCACCTTCCTCGATGGCAAGGAGTGGCGCTTCGATAGCCAGACTGTGGGCCACCTCGGATGCGGCGAAGCTGGCACCGATGGCACCAACTGGTGGACTGCCGCTGTAAATGATAAGGAAAGCGTAGGCCTCTACGACCACTATATGACCTTCACAAAGGACTATGTGTACAACTACTATGTAGGCGACACCCCAGCTATCTATTGCAACAAGGACGTTACCCGCTACGCCGACTATCCTAACGGAGCTGATGAGGACTACAATGCCTATGCCGAGGACACTCAGTCAACTTACTCTTTCGATGTCGAGGGCGAAGACCTCTACATCACTTTCCCCGCTGGCACACCGTTCCCCTACATGGCCAACAACTCGCTCTATGACAATCCTCGCTACCAAGTGCTCAACATGACTGCTAAGCAGATTGAGCTCGTGGCTCAGTGCGATGGCATCAGCTGGCACTACCTGTTCACCAGCGGAGCTCAGGTGAAGACATTCTCTGGCTTCAAGTACGATAGCGAATTCAACCTCTGGAAGAATGGCACAATCTCTGATCCTACTTTCTGGTATGCCGACAGTGGCTGGGGGCAGCTCGCTGATCCCGAGTGGAGCTTCGATGGCTCTACCTACAGCTTCAGCTTCCCGCAAGGCAATAGCGAACAATGGCAGGGCCAAGTGCATATCGAGTCAGATATTGCCATCAACTCAGCTACTAACTACGACTTCTCATGTATCATCAATACCAACCAGGATCACCCGGGTGTCACCGTGAAGGTTCAAATGATTGGTGATGACAACGTATATTTCGTGGCTGACCGCGTGGCTACATCCGCTTATGAGGACTATATCTACTACTTCAGTGACCTTCCTGGCTTTGATGGCACTCTCAAGCTTTGCTTCGACTTTGGAGGAGGTGGCGATGGCCTGGAAGCTACCATCAAGAACATCGTTATCAAAGATCATGCCAATGATGACGGCACCGTGCTGCCCAACGAAGAGCCCGGCGGCGATGACAGTGGCGATAGCAAACTCAACTCGATCGATTGGTACTATGATTCGCCTGAGAACCTCTGGGTGGATTGCACCAAGGACATCACATTCTGGTATGCCAACAGCAGCTGGACCCAGCTCGACGATCCCACAATGGTAGAGGGCACAGATGGCAGCTATACCCTTAGCTTCCCCTCGGGCAACACCGATCAGTGGCAAGGACAGATGCACATCTTCACCGACTTGGCTATGAGCGCCGACAAGAAGTACGACTTCCGCGTGACATTCAATTGCAACCAAGATCACCCCGGTGTCACTGTGAAGCTCCAGCAAAGCGATAATGATGACGTTTACTACTGCGTCGACCGCATGGCTTGCACCGCTTGGGAAGATTGCACATTCTATCTCATCGGCTTCGAAGGCATGGAATTGGCTGCTACTCAACTCTGCCTGGACTTCGGCGGCATGGGAGACGACTTCGAGGTTGTAATCAAGGATATTGTGATCCAAGAACACGCCAAGGAAGTAGAGTGGAATGTGGATGCTGACACCAACCTTTGGAAGAATGCCAATATCAGCGACCCAACATTCTGGTATGCCGACAGCGGCTGGGGCCAGATCGCCGATCCAGAATGGAGCCTCTCGAATGGAACCTATCAGTTCATCTTCCCCTATGCCAACACCGACCAGTGGCAGAGCCAGGTTCATATCGAATCTGACATAGCTATCAGCTCAGCTCTCACCTATGACCTGCAGGTTGTGATCAATTGTAACCAAGATCACCCCGGTGTGACCGTAAAGGCTCAGATGATTGACGATGACAATACCTTCTTTACTGCCGATCGCCATGCCACAGCGTCATACGAAGATTGTGTAGTACGCTATACTAACGTACCCGGTTTTGATGGCACATTCAAGTTCTGCTTCGATTTTGGCGGACAAGCAGATAACTTGGAAGTTGAAATCAAAGATATCATCGTACAAGTGCACGAATAATTTATAAACATTAGGATTCCTGGGGCTCCCTCCCTGGGAATCCTTGGAATCCTAATCATATAATTATGAAACTTCTCAACTACATACTCTCATCTATGCTGCTGGTGGCATCCTGCGCCTGCGGCGGCGATGATGACAACGAACCTCAGAGCCCGACCTCTGTATCCATTTCCCTCTCCTCCACCTCTATTTCGGCTCCCACTGATGGTGGCGAGTACACAATCTCTGTGACTTGCAATGCTGACTGGAGCGCCTACACCAATGACTCTTGGATTTCAGTTACCCAAGACCGCACAGCTTCAAAGGTGAGTGTGACTGTAAAAGAAAACACAGCTTATGAGAGCCGTACCGGCAAGGTGTATGTAAAGAGCGGAGCTACCTCTACTGAGGCAACTGTCACCCAGGCAGCCGCAGAAAAGCCCGACCCCACAGCAGAACCGGAAAGCGATGTGCCGGCTGGCTACTCGCTGGTATGGGAAGAGAATTTCAACAGCGGATCAGTACCAGACACTAACAAGTGGTGGTATGAGACTGGCGCTGGTGGCTGGGGTAACCATGAAATTCAAAACTATGTGGCTTGTACCACACCCACTGGTGAGAAAATGGCTTATCTTGAAGATGGCAAGCTCAATATCAAATGTGCCAAGATTAGTGGTACTGTGTATTCTATCCGCATGAATACCAACGACAGCTGGACGTACGGCTGGTTCGAAGCACGCTTGAAGCTTCCCACCGGAAAGGGCACTTGGCCAGCTTTCTGGATGATGCCTAAGAACTATACTGCATGGCCTGATGATGGCGAGATCGACATCATGGAGGAGGTTGGTGTCAACCCGAATTATGTTTCATCTTCCATCCATTGTAAAGCATATTATCACAGTATTGGCACCCAGAAGACCAAAGAACGCTATCTGGCTGGTGCGCAAGATGATTTCCATATCTATGCCTTAGAATGGACAGAAGATTATATTCGCACTTATGTAGATGGAGAAAAGCTCTTTGAATTCGATAACGATGGTACTGGCAATAAAGACACCTGGCCCTTCAACGCACCATTCTATCTCAAGCTTAATCTCGCTTGGGGTGGCGATTGGGGCGGTTGGGATGGAGTGGATGAGAGCTGCTTGCCCGCTACCTATCAAATCGATTATGTAAGAGTGTTCCAAAAATAGGATTTTTTAATGTTATGAAGCTATTACAACCGTTGTGCATCGGGTTTGTGGCAATGCTTGCTGTAGCTTGCAGCAAATCTGCTACGGGCCCGGATGCCGAGATTGAAAACAATATAGAAGCCCTGCTGAGCAAGATGACCCTTGATGAAAAGATCGGTCAGCTCAACCAGGTCACATCGTTCGGCTCCGTTGATGAGATGGGCGCTCAGGTGCGCGAGGGCCGCATAGGTTCTATTCTCAATGAGATAGACCCGGTGCGCGTGAACCAGCTGCAGCATATAGCCATGGACGAAAGCCGCTTGGGCATACCATTGCTGATTGCTCGCGATGTGATACATGGCTTCAAGACTATTTTCCCCATACCCCTGGGCCAGGCTGCCACTTTCGATCCCGATATAGTGCGCGAAGGCGCCCGCATCGCTGCTGCCGAGGCTTCGGCTTCTGGCGTGCGCTGGACTTTCTCGCCTATGCTCGATATCGCTCGCGATGCCCGCTGGGGCCGCATGGCTGAGGGTAATGGAGAAGACCCCTATCTTACCTCTGTCTTGGGGGTAGCCATGGTGCGCGGGTATCAGGGCGATACCCCGGGAGATCCTGCCTCCATTGCCGCTTGCGCAAAGCACTTTGTGGGCTATGGAGCAGCTGAAAGCGGCAAGGACTATAATAGCACCAATATTCCCCCAGCACAGTTGCACAATGTGTATCTGCCGCCATTCGAGGCCGCTACCAAGGCCGGTGCGATGACTTTCATGTCGTCGTTCAACGACAATGATGGCGTGCCAGCCACTGGCAACCGCGCTCTGCTCACTGATATACTGCGTGGCGATTGGAACTTTCAGGGCCTTGTAGTCACAGACTGGAACTCAGCCGGCGAGATGCTCAGCCACGGCTTTTGCGCCGACTCAGCTGAGGTAGCTACTAAAGCCCTGAATGCCGGTGTGGATATGGATATGATGAGCTTTGCCTTTGTCAAGGAGCTTCCGCACTTGGTAAAAGAGGGCAAGGTGTCTGAAAAGCAGATCGACAATGCTGTGCGTAATATCCTGCGAGTAAAATATCGCTTGGGCCTTTTCGACAATCCCTATGTGGATGAGCACCTGCGCGACTCTGTATTCTATGCTCCCAGCCATTTGGCTGCTGCCAAGCAAGCGGCTACCGAGAGTGCCGTTCTGCTTAAGAATGACAAGCATGTGCTGCCACTGGGCGCAGATGTGAAGCGAGTGGCTGTAGTGGGTCCGATGGCTGATGCCAAGCATGATCAGATGGGCACTTGGGTATTCGATGGCGAGAAAGATAAGACAATTACGCCGCTGTGCGCGCTATGCGAACGCCAGGGCCTGTCAGTGAACTATGCTCCTGGCGTAGCTTACAGTCGCGACCATCGCACCGAGGGCATCCCTCAGGCTGTAGCCGCAGCTCGCAATAGTGATGTGGTGGTGGCTTTTGTGGGCGAGGAGGCTATCCTTTCTGGCGAAGCGCATTCCTTGGCTGATATCAGCCTCAAGGGCGCGCAGAAGCAATTGATTTCTGCCTTGGCTGCCACTGGCAAGCCTTTAGTAATGGTGGTGATGGCAGGGCGGCCGCTCACAATTGCTGACGAGGCCGCTCAGGCTGATGCAGTGATGTACATGTTCCATCCCGGCACCATGGGCGGTCCGGCTATTGCTGACCTTCTCTTCGGAGATGCTTGCCCAAGCGGCAAGATGCCCGTGACAATTCCAAGAATGGTGGGGCAAGTACCTATCTATTATGCGCATAACAATACCGGGCGTCCCTGCTGGGGCACTGAAGCTCTGATTGACGATATACCCTTGGAAGCTGGCCAGACATCTTTGGGCAACACAAGCTATCATCTTGACGCGGGCTTCGATGCGCTTTATCCTTTTGGTTATGGACAGTCATATACAACGTTCGCCTACAGCGAGCCGCAGCTTTCGGCTGACCATATCGCTCAGGATGGCACACTCACAGTGGACTTCGATCTTACCAACACTGGAGATTGCGAGGGCACAGAGGTAGCCCAGATGTATGTGCGCGATCTGAGCGGATCCATCACTCGACCGGTGAAAGAGCTTAAGCGCTTCCAGCGCGTAAATCTAAAGCCCGGTGAGACTAAGCATGTAACCTTTGAGCTCCCAGCTGAAGATTTGGCTTTCTGGACCCCGGAAGAGGGGCTCCATGTGGAGCCAGGCGATTTCCAGCTCTGGGTCGCCGGCGACTCGCAGTCCGGATCACCCGTGGCATTTAAAGTTGATTAAAAAAATTAAAGCCTCTCATGAGAGGCTTTAATTTTTTGTATATGGAAGATTATTTCTCGCCGATGCGGGTGTAGACGAAACCAAGTTCTTCGAGCTCGGGGCGGCTCCATATATTGCGGCCATCAACCACCACATTGCCTGCCATAACTTTCTTAACCACATTCCACGATGGCATGCGGAACTGTCGCCACTCTGTAAGCAGAGCCAAGGCATCGGCTCCGTCGGCACAGTCGTAGAGGTTCTGGCAATATGTCACTTTGTCGCCTATGCGTCGCTTGCATTCGTTCATTGCCACTGGGTCGAATACCCTTACATTGGCTCCCACCTCAACCAATTTGTCGATTACCACCAAGGCTGGAGCCTCGCGCATATCATCCGTCTCTGGCTTGAATGCCAAACCTAAGACAGCTATGGTTTTGCCTTTAAGGTCGCCAAGCTTGGCTGCTAATTTGTCATATACAATGCTCTTCTGGCGCTCGTTCACCCGCTCTACAGCCTCAATCACTTCTAAATGGATGCCATTTTCGATGGCAGTGTGAGCCAAGGCTTTCACATCCTTGGGGAAGCAGCTGCCGCCATAGCCGCAGCCGGCATAGAGGAATTTCTTGCCTATGCGTTCGTCGCTGCCGATGCCGGCGCGCACGTTATCTACATTGGCTCCAACAAGCTCGCAAAGGTTGGCAATATCATTCATGAACGATATGCGGGTGGCCAGCATGGCGTTAGCAGCGTACTTTGTCATCTCTGCCGAGGGTATATCCATGAAAATCACGCGGAAATTCTGGAGCAAGAAAGGCTTGTAGAGCTTTTCCATCACCTCGCGGGCTTGAGCGCTTTCAGTGCCCACTACCACACGGTCAGGGCTCATAAAGTCTTTCAGGGCAGCCCCCTCTTTGAGAAATTCGGGATTGGAGGCCACATCGAAAGGCACAGTCACACCGCGCTTGTCAAGCTCCTCGAGAATGGCGGCTTTCACTTTGTTGGCAGTGCCCACAGGCACAGTGCTCTTGGTTACTAAGATAGTGTATTTCTTGATGTTTTTGCCAAACTGGCGAGCCACGGCGAGCACATATTTCAGATCTGCGCTACCATCTTCATCTGGCGGGGTGCCTACGGCTGAGAAGACTACATCCACCTCATCGAGCACCTCAGTGAGGTCGGTGGTGAATTTCAGGCGCCCGTATTCAGTGTTGCGCTTTACCAGCTCGTCAAGTCCTGGCTCATAGATAGGGACTTCTCCATTGAGAAGCTTTTCGATTTTTGCGGCATCCACATCCACGCACGTGACATGGTTGCCCATTTCAGCAAAGCAAGTGCCGGAGACGAGGCCTACGTATCCGGTGCCAACTATAGCTATGTTCATTATTATAATAATTTGAGGTTACTATTCACTAACGTAAAAGATGGCAAAAAATTGTGTGCTCAATGAGCTATTGACGCCACCTTTGGCAGCTCGCTAATCTGTGCAAAGAGTGCCGGCAGGGAAGGAAAGCAGGCCGCCAGGGAGCCATCTGAGGCTACTTGCTCAGGGGTGCCAGTGGCCAAGGGCTGATTGCGGTGGAGCAGCCATATTTGGTCGGCCTTGAGCAGGGCCAGCTCCAAATCGTGGGTAGAGAGGAAGATGGCTTTGTCTTGCTCATGCGCCAAGCGAGCTAAGAGCTCCATAATCTCTACTTTTCCGGGGAAGTCAATGAAGGCTGTGGGCTCGTCAAGGATTATTATGGGGGTCTCTTGAGCCAAGGCTTTGGCTATCATTGCCTTTTGTCGCTCGCCATCGCTGAGGGTATTGACCATGCGGTGGCGGAGGCTGTCGATGCCCACGGCCTCTATGGCTTGGTCCACTATGCGGTGGTCTTCGGCAGTGAGATTGCCCCAGAAGCCTGTGTAGGGGCTGCGCCCGAGGGCTATCAGCTCTTCTGCCGACATATTGCGCAGCATCAGCTTCTCTGTAAGCACCACGCTTATGCTCCAGGAGAGTTCCTTGGGGGCGTAGTCAGCTATCGGCTTTCCCATTATGGATATATCTCCCTTGAGCGGGGGCTGAAAGGCTGAAAGGGTACGCATCAGTGTGGACTTGCCTGCGCCATTGGAGCCGAGCAGGCAGGTGAGCTGGCCAGTGAGCAGGTCAGCGTTGATGTCGCGAGTGATGGCGATTTCTCCGTTTTTGGTTTTGTAGCCAGTACAAAGATTATGCAGATGTATAGCTTCCATACTTTGCTGCAAAGTTACTATAAAATTTCCAAAGAAATCCCGAAGCTGGTCATTTTTATAGGATAGGTGTGCTGGAGTTGTGCTTTTTCACCAAATCGGTGATAAAGACTGTGAAGACAGGTAGGATAAGCATGCCGCCGATGGGCAGGATTACTGAGATGATTTTGCCGGCGTATGTTACGGCATGGAAGTAGCAGCCCACAGTGGTCATGTTCATTGCCGCCCAGTAGAGGGCATCCCAGAAGGTCTTGACATCGGGGTTAACAGAATGTTCCTGATAGTAGAATATCAGAGCCAGACAGTACACCAGGGAGACCAGGATCGCGATATACTGCCACAGCAGTGACACAGCGCGGTTTTGAGAGAAATACCCCATGACCATGGCCAAGGCGTAGGCTCCGCGCAGCAGGGGCACAAAGCGCAGATAGTAAAGCACATCGGCGGAGAAGGTGATGTTGTACTGGTTGATGATATTGAGGTAGGGGATGGAGATGATTAGGAAAAACCATTTGTGCTTGAAGTACTTGCCTTTGTCAGGGGCTATCACCAATCCGATAAAGAAATCGCCCAGGAATAATATGCAGACCCAGAGCTGGAACTGCATATAGTGGTGGTTGCTCAGGAAAGGTATCTGCTTGAATGTGTCGTAGGAGATGTAGAAAATAAGGGCCATTGAGAGGAGCAGCACCAGCGCATGGGAAATGGTGTATATCCAGTGGTTGATCTGCTTCTGGTATGGGTTAGGCACCTCCGGCCCGGCCATAGGCGCATGGCTGGGATTGTAATGAGGGCTGAAATTATTATCGTTTTGGCTGTCCATAATTCCCTTTTAAAATATAACACCCATCCCTCATAATGAGTTTACCACACACACTCTCTCCTTCCCCGGATAATAATGCAAAATTACAAGCTTCGCCTTTGGGGTTACTGTGCGGGTTCGTCGAGATGGTGGCGCTCGAAGGGGGTGGGAGGGGTGGAAGCGGACTTTTTCTTGGACTTTCTGGACTTTTTGGCTCGGGGAGCTTGATTGGTTTTAGTAGTATCAGATGATAAGGTATCGGTGACTATTTCAGATTGTGACTGCTTCTGAACCTCATTGGGCTCGGAGATGCCGCATCCGCGCAAGAGCAGGATGAGGGCGAATGCCAAAAGCATAATTGCCAAGGCTATAAGCCCCAGCCTCTCCGGCATCATCATTCGCAGCTTGCTCAAATTGGTTAGTGGTTGGTGGTTAGTGGTTAGTGGTTGGTGGTTGGGGGAAAATTCTTCAGGAGCACGGTGCCATGGCGGTCGAGCAGGTAGAGCGAGGGGTTAGAGGGCAGGTAGTAGAGATCGTTGCCCTCCACATCGGTGATGTCGCAACCCACAATCCAAGCTGTTGGCAGTGATGACATTGTGGCCTCCCAGCGGTCGCGCGTCTCGCTATTGGCTATGGCTATTACCGTTAACTCATGGGCAGCAATGGCATCGGCAGTAGCCGGATCAGCATCCAGCTGCGCCATATACTGGTGGCAATCGTCACAGTCAGGGTCGTAGAAGATAATCAGATACTTCTCAGCCGAGCCCAAGCAAGAGCTAAGCGAGTGTGTGGCTCCATCACGGCCCACGAACTCGAAATCGTTGGCCTGTGTGCCTGGAAGATTAAGGCTAAGGCTTTTCTGCTGGAAAGAGAGGCGCGTCCGAGCCGCTTGGTCAATATGGTGGCCTTTGAGCTGGGCATTTACAAAATAGAGGTAAGCCTCTTGGCTATAAACTGGAGAGTCCACCTCGCTGAGATATTTCTCGGCTATGTCAGCCAAGAAGCGATAAGCCTTGGAATTGACGGCAGCCTGCTCCATTAGCGCATCTACCTTTGCTTGCATTGGAGAGCCTGGGGTAGCCACGGGCAGAACGCTCGCATATGTGGAGAAAGCCGTCTCCATAAACACGGTGTCGAGCGAATATTTGGCATCGGAAAAGTCCATGTCATCCCAATAGTGCGCAATCAGATAATCGGCTCGCTGTTTGGGCTCGCGCAGGCTGTCAGGCACAGAGGGCAGAGGGAGCCCCTCGCTGAGATCCACGCCTGATGCTTGGCTGTGAGAGCAGCTCAGCATTGCCAAGGAGAGAAAGAGTAAGAGATATTTCATAATTTAATCATCGCAATAGTGGCGGAGCACCCGTCGGTAACTGTTGAAAATCTTCGACTTGGACACAAATCCCACATAGCGGCCATTCTCCACCACGGGAAGGTTCCAGGCCCCAGTGTCGTCGAATGTTTTCATCACTTGCTCCATGCTCTGTGTGATATCAATCTTGGCCGGAGGGATTGACATAAAGGTGGCCACAGTCATTTTGCGGTAGAGATCGGGGCGGAACATTATGTTTCTTATCTCATCGAGCAACACTATTCCCAAGAGCTTGCCATTGGGGTCAAGCACGGGGAAGAGGTTGCGGTTGCTCTTGGAGATTACATCCACCATCTCCTTGAGGTTCATCTCCGGTGTGACGCTCATAAAGTCGCGCTCGATTACGCTGTTGACTTTGAGCAGGGTGAGCACAGCCTTATCCTTGTGGTGAGTGAGCAGTTCGCCTCGGCGAGCCAGGCGCATGGTGTATATGCTGTAGGGCTTGAACATTTTTATGGTGCCATAGCTGATGGTGGATACAATCAGCAGGGGCAGGAAGAGGGAATAGCCGCCAGTGAGCTCAGCAGTGAGGAAGATTGCCATGAGCGGGGCGTGCATAACGCCCGACATCACACCGGCCATGCCTATCAGAGCGAAATTCTTGCTGCTCACGCCCATGCCGATGTCGAAATAATTGATGATGTAGGCAAAAAGGAAGCCGGTGAGGCATCCCACATATAGCGAGGGCGCAAAGGTACCACCCACGCCTCCGGCACCGTTGGTCGAAGAAGTGGCGAAAGCCTTGAATGCGATAATCAGGGCGATGAATATCATTATGAACCAAGCCTCGCTGGCTTCGCCGCTGAATGGGGAAGCTTGCGCTATGGCAGCCACATTGCCATCGAGAAGATAGTTGATGCTGGAGTAGCCCTCGCCGTATAGCGGGGGGAAGAGAAATACCAGCGCGCAGACTATCAGGCATCCAAAGGCTGTGCGGTACCAACGGTTCTTGAAGCGGCCAAAGAAGTTCTCCATCATATTCATCACATCAGTGAAGTAGAGCGATACCAGGCCGCACACTATGCCCAGCAAGATTACATAAGGCAAGCGGGCCATCAGGAAATCCTCGCTTTGCACAAAGAAGAATTCAAAGTCCAGCCCCGTGTAAAAGTAAGCTATGGTGGCCCCGGTGATCGAAGCGATGAGCAGCGGCATCACAGTGCCAGTGGTGAGGTCGAGCATCAGCACCTCCAGGGTGAACAGCATGCCGGCGATAGGGGCTTTGAAGATGCCGGCAATGCCGGCGGCTGCCCCGCAGCCTACCAGGATCATCAGCACTCGGGGCGACATTCGGAAGAGCGATCCCAGGTTGCTGCCTATGGCGGCTCCGGTATATACGATAGGGCCCTCGGCACCCACCGAACCGCCAAAGCCGATAGTGATGGAGGAGGCCACGATAGAGGTGTAGATATTATGCCGCTTCAGGCGGCTTTTTTTCTGTGAGATAGCGTAGAGCACGCGAGTCACACCATGCGAGATATCGTCCTTAACCACATAGCGCACATAGAGGGCTGCTATGATGATACCCACGGCTGGGGCTACAATGTAGGCAAAGTTGACATGCCAGCTGGGGTCGGCTCCTATGTGGATAATGAAATTGCCGATAGTGTGGATCAGCCATTTGAGCACCATGGCAGCCAGCCCGGCAAATATGCCCACGAAGAGAGCCAGCAGGATCACGAAGTTTTTCTCCTTGATCTTGTGTTCGCGCCAAGTGAGGAAGTTGAGAAACCACTCAGGCGTGTGACGTGCTTGTTTTTGAGGTGCTGCCATTACATAAAGGCTCTAAATACCCTTTCCGGTGATGACTGTAGAAACCGATAGAAACAGGATTTTAAGATCCAGAAGCATTGACCGCTTGTGAAGATATTCCAGATCCCAGCGCATGCGCTCTATCATCTGGTCCACAGTGGAGGCGTAGCCGTATTTCACCATGCCGAGGCTGGTGAGGCCGGGGCGGAGTTGGTGGAGGTCGGCATACTGCGGGGCTTTCTCGATGATTTGCTGCTCATAGTATTCGCGCTCCGGGCGAGGTCCAACGAGCGACATATCTCCAATCAGTACGTTCCAGAACTGAGGCAGTTCGTCGAGCCTGTACTTGCGCAGCACTCGACCCACAGGCGTGATGCGAGGATCGTCAAGGGAAGACAGGGCTGGGCCATCTACCTCGGCATCGGTATGCATGGTGCGGAACTTGTACATGTGGAATTTCTTGCCTTGGCGCCCCACGCGCTCTTGCGCAAAGAACACAGGACCCTTGGAGGCAGACCACACCATGGCGCCGATTACCAGATACACTGGAACCAGAACCACCAGAGCTACAGCAGAGCATGCTATGTCAGAAAATCTCTTTAGCATCAGTTTCCCTATAGGAAGCCTCTTATTTTTTAACGATATTAACTTCTAATTATTTTGAATAACCCCGAGCCTCCAATCTTAATTATCATTGAAGGGACAGGCTGTGGGGCTTCATTGCGTCGCGAAGCGCACACATAGTCCGCTGCATCGAGTATGGCTTGCGGAATATCGGAGAAGCGCGCTGGAGAAGGCTGGCCGCTGACATTGGCGCTTGTGGAGACCACAGGGCCTCGCATGCGCTGGCAAAGCTGAGCGGAGAATGGTTCGCGTGTCAGGCGCACAGCTATGCTGCCATCTTCGCCAAGAAGCTCTGTGGCTACCCCGATGCCCTTGTCGTACACAATGGTGGTGGGGCGGTCAGAGGCTTCAATCAGTTGCCAAGCCACATCGGGCACTTCTTCTACGGTGCGCTCTAAAGAAGCTTCGTCGCCCACAAGGGTGATCAGGGCTTTGCTGTCGGCACGCTGCTTGATTTCAAACACCCGCTTCACAGCCTGGCTATTTCGGGCATCGCAGCCTATCCCCCAGATTGTATCGGTAGGATAGACTATCACACCGCCTTGGCGCATCACCTTTACCGCTTCGCTTATGTCTTCTCTATAATCCATAAGTATTTTCCTAATGCCTCGAGCCTAATGCCTCGAGCCTTTTGTCTCATTTCCTCTCCTTTATAAAGCCATGGCGGTAGGCCCATAGCAGCTCGCGCAGCTCCTCGATCTGGTGCATCAGTTCCTTGCCTTTATCAGTATCGCGCACCAAGAGCCGCTTATTGTTAAGCTCTATGATCTGGGTGGTGCTTACGATGTCAGTGCCGTTTTTCACTGAGTCAAGGGCGCTGGAGAATGGCTCGTGCTGTACCAGTTGCAAGCCCCGGCTGTGGTACACCAAGGTGTATCCAGCGATGCCGGTGGTTTCATGGAAAGGCTTGGAGAAGCCCCCATCGATTACCATCATCTTGCCATGAGCCTTCATGGGGTTCTCTCCCATGCTGGCGTGCACCGGCACATGGCCGGTGATGATGCGGCGATGCTCGCCTTCTACGCCGAAGGCATCGAGGATTTTGTCGCACATCTCCTCGCTGTCGCGATATTTGTAGTACCAGCCTTTTTCCTCCACATGCGTCTCTTTGTCTTCGATAAAATAGCGTTCGAATGTAGCCATCTTCGATTTGTCAAAGAGCGGAGAGTCGGGTCCGCACCACAGATACCAGTAGTAATCGATGGCTTCCTGACGCTTGTCGGGTTGTGTGTCGCGGTTGAAAGCTGAGCGCATCATCATGCCTATGTGGTAGAGCAATTCTCGGCCGCTATAGTGCTCAGACCCTACTTGCACCTCGCGCATGCTCATATCCTCGTTGATGGGGATTGAGGCGTGGTACATGAGGTTGGAGTTGCAAATGTTGTACATGCAGCCGTGCGAGAAGAGCAGGGCAATGTGGCGCTTTAGTTTGTCGCTTACATCGAATGAGTGGCGGATCTTGTCCATGACATCGGCTTCCTCTTCGGTAAGGCGATAGGGGTCAGCTGGGTCCAGTGTTGGGAAGTGGCTGTCGAGCAGGGGATATTGCTTTCCATTGAGGGAGATGGTGCCAGAGGCAGTGTCGATCAGATGGAGCAGCTTGCGATCGGCCATGCCCCATTGCGGATAGCGGTCGATGAGCTGGCCTTCGAGCTTGAATTGGATTACTGCTATGGCTTTGTGCATCTTGGCGAATAGCACGCGGTTTTTCTCGCTCAGCTCCTTTACGCCAGAGATGATTCGCGGGGTGAACAGGGCGCAGGGGTCATCGCCGTAGGTCTCCATAGCGAATGTGGCCAATGGCATCAGGTTGATGCCGTAGCCGTCTTCAAGGGTGGCCATGTTGGCATATCGCAGGCTAATGCGCAGCACATTGGCCATGCAGCTAAGGTTGCCGGCTGCAGCTCCCATCCACAGTGCATCGTGGTTGCCCCAGGCTATGTCGAAGTGAGGGTAGTTGGCCAGGGTGTCGAGCACGATGTGAGCGCCTGGTCCTCGGTCGAACAGATCACCCAATAGGTGTAGCTGGTCGATGCTTAGGCGCTGAATCACATTGCAGATGGCAATCACAAACTCATTGGCCTGGCCCGTGGAAATGATGGTCTCAATGATGCGATTGTAATACAGCTGCTTGCTGCCGCTGCTGGGGGCTTCGTGCAGGAGCTCCTCGATGATGTATGCAAACTCCTTGGGCAGGGCTTTGCGTACCTTGGAGCGGGTGTACTTGCTGGAAACCTTTTGCAGGACCTGTATGAGCTGGTGAAGCGTAATCAGGTAGAAGTCCGTCATGTTGTCCTCGCTCTGCACCACATATTCCAGCTTTTGTTCTGGATAGTAGATGAGCGAGCACAGCTGTCGGATGTCGGTATCGCGCATGGTGTTGCCAAAAAGCTCCACCACCTTGCGCTTGATGTCGCCTGACGCATTGCGCAGCACATGTTCAAAGGCCTCGTTCTCGCCGTGGATGTCGGCGATGAAGTGCTCAGTGCCTTTGGGGAGATTTAAGATGGCCTCCAGATTTATGATTTCGCTGCTGGCGGCTGACACGCTGCCAAAGCTGTGGGCCAAAAGCTCTAAGTAGCGGCGGTCAGCTTCTATCTGCTCGGCAGTGAAATGCACGCTGGTGTCCATTTATTTGTTTTCGGTATGCTCTTCGGGTTTGATGCCGGCCAATTCGGGGTCGATCATGATGCGGCCGCAATATTCGCACACGATGATTTTCTTGTGCATTTTGATTTCCATTTGGCGCTGTGGCGGGATGCGGTTGAAGCAGCCGCCGCAGGCATTGCGCTGCACATACACGATGCCCAGGCCGTTGCGGGCGTTCTTGCGGATGCGCTTGAAAGCCTTGAGAGTGAACTCGTCAATCTTGGTCTCCTCGTTCTTGGCCTTTTCGCGCAGGTTTTCTTCTTCGGCGCGTGTCTCTGACACGATTTCGTCGAGCTCGCCCTTTTTCTCCTCCAGGATGTGATCCATGTCTTCGAGCTGAGTGCGTGTGGCCTCGATTTCGGCTTGCTTGTTTTCGATAGAGCGGTGATGCTCACGGATATGCTTCTCAGCCAGCTCTATTTCCAGGCTCTGGAACTCGATTTCTTTCTGCAGCAGGTCGTATTCGCGGTTGTTGCGCACGTTGTCGAGTTGCTCTTTGTATGTGTCGATTTTGTTCTTGGAGTCAGCGATCTTGTTTTGCTCTGCATTTAGCATGTTGCTGAGCTCTTCGATTTCGCGGGTATAGTTCTCAATGCGCACATTGAGGCCGGCGATTTGGTCTTCGAGTTCTTTAACCTCCAGGGGAAGCTCGCCGCGCACAGTCTTGATGCGGTCGATTTCAGAGAGGATAGTCTGTAGCTTGTAGAGGGAGCGCAGGCGCTGCTCCACAGTGTTCTGTTCGGATTTCTTTTCAGATGCCATATTTTGAGGGTTTTCGGTTTTCAGTTTTCAGTTTTCAGTTTTCGGTTTTCAGTTTTCAGTTTTCAGTTTTCAGCGTTAGCCGCCATCGTGCTCAGCGGTTTTGCCGCTGAGTCTCAGCGTTAGCCGCAAAAATAATTGACGGGATTGTCATCAGCGCGGGTGGTCGCCACCGACAGTGAAGGGAAATGAGCCCTTAGCATGTCGGCGATGGCCTCTTTCACTGGGGCCTCTGTCTCATAGTGGCCGGCGTCGATTACTAAGATTTTGTCGCGATAATCCACAAAGTCGTGATAGCGTACATCTCCAGTGACGTAAGCCTGAGCCCCCATGGCGATAGCAGTGGCGATAAATTCGCCGCCGGCTCCTCCGCAGAGGGCTACTCGGCGAATCTTCATCTCGGGGTCCAGATCTATCTTGGTGGTTCGCAAGGCTTTGCAGCCGAGCTGCTTCTTCACATGGGCTATGAATTCAGTGGCAGTCATTGGCTCCTTGGCTATGCCATACACGCCCAAGCCTACGTTGGCCAGGCGGTTGAGCATGGGCACGAACTGATAGGCGGGAGTCTCGTAAGGGTGGGTCTTAATCAGGGCAGCCTCCACGGAGTTCAAATCCTCAGTAGCGAGGACTGCATTGATGCAGACCTCATCCTCGCTGTGGCTAAGTCCTATTTCGCCAACAAAGGGATGTGCGCCGTCCAAAGCGCGGAAAGTGCCGCGCCCGTCCACTGTGAAGCTGCAGCAGTCATAATTCCCTATCTTTCCGGCCCCGGCATCGAAGAGGGCGGCTTGCACCTCCAAGGCATGGGTGCGGGGCACAATGACCTGAAGCAGCACCAAGCGGCCAGCTTGCGGCTGCATGGCGCGCTTAGGCTCTATGCCCAGGCGATGCGCCAGACAGTGGCTTACCCCTGCCGGAGCTGAGTCGGCAGAGGTATGGCAGCTATACACAGCTATGCTGGCAGAGATAGCCTTGATGGCAGCCTGCTGGCAGGGAGTGGTGGGTGTAAGCCGCTTTACGCCTTTGAAGAATAGGGGGTGATGGCTGACCACCAGGTTGCATCCGAGGCTCTGGGCCTCATCGATTACATCGGGAGTGGGGTCGAGGCACACCAGCACGCCGCTGCAGTCGAGCGAAGCATCGCCAAGCTGCAAGCCGGAATTGTCCCAGCTTTCTTGGTAAGCGGGGTTGGCCCAATTCTCGAGGGTGTGGATTATTTGTGCGATTGTCATTATTCCTTAGCGGGTTCTTTTTGTACCACGGCAAGGTCCAGTTCGTCGAGTTGCTTCTGATCGAGCGGTGCCGGAGCATCGAGCATCACATCGCGGCCGGAGTTGTTCTTCGGGAATGCTATGCAATCGCGGATGCTGTCGAGGCCGGCGAAGAGCGATACCCAGCGGTCGAGGCCGTAGGCAAGGCCGCCGTGAGGTGGTGCTCCGTACTTGAAAGCGTTCATCAGGAATCCGAACTGCTCTTGAGCTTTCTCGGGTGTGAAGCCCAGGATTTCGAACATCTTGGCTTGGAGCTCGCTATTGTGAATACGGATAGAACCGCCTCCAACCTCTACGCCGTTGATTACCATGTCGTAGGCATCGGCGCGAACGGCAGCTGGGTCGGTATCGAGCAGTGGGATGTCTTCGGCTTTGGGATGGGTGAATGGGTGGTGCATGGCCATCAGGCGCTGCTCTTCATCGCTCCACTCGAACATTGGGAAGTCCACAACCCAGAGGCAAGCGAACTTGTTCTTGTCGCGCAGGCCGAGCTGCCGGCCCATCTCCAGACGCAGCTCGCAGAGCTGTTTGCGGGTCTTCATGGCGTCATCGCCGCTCATGATGAGTATCAGGTCGCCGGGCTCGGCATCCATTGCTTTGCGCAGGGCTTGCAAGGCATCTTGGTCGTAGAATTTGTCAACGGAAGATTTCACAGAACCGTCCTCGCCTACGCGAGCGTACACAAGACCTTTTGCTCCTATTTGGCTGCGCTTCACAAATTCAGTGAGTTGGTCGAGCTGCTTGCGGGTGTAGTTGGCAGCCCCCTTGGCGCAGATGCCGCCGATATAAGCGGCGTTGTCGAAGACTCCGAAGCCATGGCCTTTCATCACATCCATAAGCTCTACGAATGTCATGCCGAAGCGCATATCGGGTTTGTCGCTGCCGTAGAGCTTCATGGCATCGGCCCAGGTCATGCGCAGGAATGGTTCGTTGAGCTCAATGCCTCGGATTTCTTTGAAGAGGTGCTTGGCCATACCCTCAAAGGTGTTGATGATATCCTCCTGGTGGATGAAGCTCATTTCGCAGTCGATCTGAGTGAACTCAGGCTGTCGGTCAGCCCGGAGGTCTTCGTCTCGGAAGCATTTCACAATTTGGAAATAGCGGTCGATGCCGGCTACCATAAGCAGTTGCTTAAGGGTCTGCGGGCTTTGTGGCAGGGCATAAAATTGACCGGGGTTCATGCGCGATGGGACCACGAAGTCGCGAGCGCCCTCCGGGGTAGAACCCACGAGCATGGGGGTTTCGATTTCGAGGAAACCGAGGCTGTCGAGGTACCGGCGCACCTCCATGGTCATGCGGTGACGCAGCTCGAGATTGCGGCGCACAGCAGCGCGGCGGATATCGAGATAGCGGTATTTCATGCGCAGCTCGTCGCCACCATCGGTGTCTTCTTCGATGGTGAATGGGGGCACTTCGCTTGGGTTAAGGATTTTGAGGTCGGAGGCGATAATTTCTATATCGCCAGTGGGGAGGTTAGCGTTCTTCGACGAGCGCTCGGCCACCTTACCGGTGACTTGGACCACAAATTCGCGCCCCAGATGGTTTGCAGCCTCAGTGAGGGCTGGAGAAGCTTGATTGTCAAAGACCACTTGAGTCAAGCCGTATCGGTCACGAAGATCCAGGAAGGTCATTCCTCCCATTTTGCGTGTGCGTTGCACCCAACCGGCGAGGGTTACTTCTTTGCCAGCATCACCCAGGCGCAACTCACCGCATGTGTATGTGCGGTACATATTTCTGGTTAACTTAATTAAGTTTTAAATTACTCTTGCAAAATTACAAAATAAATTACAAATGACCAACTACAATTGACAAATAAGTAGCAAAACAGGAATTGCCATCTGCTCATGAGCAGATGGCAATTCCTGTTTTGTATCTTGTAGTACTTAGAAGTGGAATTTGTGGGTGTAGCCAACGCCGATGATGTTGCCGGAGGGGTCGTCATCGTCGGCCTCGTCGATGTAGCGGTAGTAGATTGAGAATGCGTTGCGCTTGTTGAGCTTGATGTCGGTGCCGATGGTGAAGCGCAGTTTGTCTTTGGCCATGTTGTCATTGAGGCAGTTATAAAGCTCTATGTTGGCGAAGGGCTCAAGGGGAGTTTTCTTAATATCGTATTCTATTCCTAAGCGGCTGCGCAGCTTGGTCTTGGTGCGCCAGGCGATGTATTCGTCATCCTTCGGCTTTCCGGATGATGAATATTTGCTCACATACTGAGATGTGCGGTAGGTAACCTGGAGTTGCTCGCGCAGGGAGATGGTGAAGCGGTCGAAGCTGTACTTGCCCGTTAGCCCCACTTGCCAGCGGTATTTGGGCTGCCAGTAAGCGGGGATGATGTTGCCTTTCTTGGTAGTAGATAGGCCCACATGCTGGTCGATGAAAGTGAAGCCGGCATTTGCGCGCAGCCATTTGAAGATGCGGTATTGGGTACTGATGTTTACGTCGAAGCGTTCGGTGGACTTAAGCTTATCCGAGGTGCGATAGTCCACTTCGGCCGATACCGAAAATCGCTTGTTGATATCGCCCTTGACCTCTGCTGAGGTCCATAATGCTTGGGCAAAGCTGCTGAGGCTCAGCAGAGCAGCAAGCAGCAGAAATGTGCGTTTCATTGGTTCTCTTTGGGGAATTTTAGGAGTTTGTCAACCGAATTGGGCTGATTGTTTTGATAGAATACCTTGAGCATGGCAGTGTCGCGGATAAAATCCACGGCGCCCACCTCAATGCGGGTGATCGGGAGCCCCAGGCGCTTGGTGAGGTCTTCGAGAAGTTCTTGTCGCCGCTCCGGCACTATTAGGTCGATGCGGTCGTATAGCACATGCTTCTCCGACACATTTTTGAGCCAGAAAGCATTCTCGCTGAATTTGATGCATACGATGAAGAGCAGGTTCACGGCCACAATCTCAGCCAGGCTCAGGCTCACCGCGAGAGCATTAATTACTGAGAGGGCGATTACCACGAAGAGATAGGTCATCTCCCTGACACCCATCGACTCCGTACGGTACCTGATGATGCCGAAGATAGCGAAGAGGCCCAAAGCGAAGCCAATCTTGATTTTCACGCTTCCTAACAGATAGATGAGCATGAAGATGCTCACGCTAATCATCATGAAGGTGAAATAGTACTCACGCTTTTGGCTCTTAGGGTAGTAAAGCCAGCGAATAATGAACCAGCAGAAAATCATGTTGAGGGCGAAGCGGAGCAGTAACTGTACCAGATCGCCTGCTTGAATCAGGGGTGCGTCAAGAAGTTCAAGGTCGTCCATTTATGTTTTCGGTTTTCGGTTTTCAGTTTTCAGTTTTCGGTTTTCAGTTTTCAGTTTTCAGTTTTCAGTTTTCAGTTTTCAGTTTTCAGTTTTCAGTTTTAACTATAAACTATAAACTATAAACTATAAACTATTAACTATAAACTATTAACTATCAACTTATCTATCATGCGCAGGCGGGGCTTAATGCGGTTGCGGCGCAGGGAGGGATTTGTCATGGCCATGCCGATGCAGTACTTGCTGAAGCCGCTTTGCACCACATGATGTCGGTGCAAGATTTCGGCTATTGGCGAGTGGGCTCTGCCGTCGCGCTTCACCTCGATCACCACCAGCTTGGAGAGGTCGGCGCGGCCATCTGTGTCGAGATTGTGGAAAACAATGCCCAAGTCGATGGTTATGCGTTCGGTCTTGGCGTAGTTGACCAGGGTGATGCGCTGGAAGTGATTTTCCAAGCTATAGTGCAAGCTTGAGGGGCTGAACCATGAGTGAGTGCGAAGAAACTCTATGCTTCGGGGCTGATTGATGTCGCTGAGGGCGGAGATGGAGATGCGCTTTTTGTCGGTGCGTCCCTTGTTGTTCTTGTTCTTTACTTCAAGGAAATTGATGTCGCTTGCCTCATAGGTTCGCACTCGAATTTTCTCGCGCACTTGGCGCCCGCATTCATGCATGGTGTACATTCGGTAGTCGGGCGTGTCGAGGTAGGCGGTATGGTATCCGGCCAAGGGGTTGCCCTTTATCTGTTGCGCGTAATATTTTTGCTTAGCGTCAGAAAGAATGGAAAGCAACTCGCTTATTGGCACCACATATTTGGTGTCAATGCGGTTCATAAGCCTTATTCCCTTCATCTCCTCTAAGGAAATGGGCTTGAATTGGGCAAGCAAGCCAGCTATATCCATTGCAATCAAAACTATTCAGCCGCCAAAATTAGTGCAAAATCAGAATAGATGGTGACAAAAATAGATATTTTGGCAAAAAAATCGGTTAATTGGACGATTAGCAAAATAATATAAACAAAAATGCAAGGGCGAGGGCTCGCCCTTGCATTTTTGTTTTTGTTGGGATTAGAGGCCTCTGCCGTGGCAATTCTTGTACTTTTTGCCAGAGCCGCAGGGGCATGGATCGTTGCGGCCAATCTTTGGGCCTGCTTGGAAAGGCATGCGAGCTTGTTGCTGGCCCTGGGGAGCGGAGGCTGCGCGGCGCTGAGCTTCTTCCTCGCTTGGCAGCGTAGCCTTGCTGGTCTTGTAGTCGTTGCCGCGAGGCACGCTGGGCATGGCCCTGCTCATAGTGGGCTGCGGGCGCTGAGCCGGGGTGTCAGGCTGAGCACCGGGGGCTGGGGCTTGCTGCGGCGGACGCTGCTGCACGAATAGGCGTCCGTGCGAGAGGGTTTCCACTACCTTGTCGCTCAGGTTTGCAATCATGGCATCGAAGAGCTTGAACGACTCTAACTTGTAGATCACCAGAGGATCTTTCTGCTCGTACGAAGCGTACTGCACGCTCTGGCGCAGCTGGTCGAGCTCGCGCAAATGCTCCTTCCACAACGAGTCAATCTTGACAAGGATAATCTTCTTCTGCCACTCTTTGATAATGCTGTTGCCCTCGGTGTCGGCAGCCTCTTGGAGGTCAAAGAGGATGGGATATACGAGGCGGCCATCAGTGATGGGCACAGAGCGCACGCCAGTCTCGCCATGCTCCAAGGCTTGGCGCACGATGGGCATGATGATGGCCTTGATCTGGTCGGCGCGCTTGTTCATCTCAGCCATGGCTGCTTCAAGAAGCTTGTCAATCTTCTCATTGGTGTCCATCTGCTCGTACTCCTTGGCTGAGAAAGGCACCTCGCAAGCGAGAGTCTTGGTGACATCCATCACCAGATTGTCGTACATGCTTGGGGCATCGTTGTTAGCCACTATGTTGGCGCATACGCTCTCGTACATATTAGCGATATCCATTCCGATGCGCTCTCCAAGCAGGGCGTGGTGGCGCAGGTTGTAGGTGTAGGTGCGCTGCTTGTTCATCACATCGTCATACTCAAGCAGGCGCTTGCGGATGCCGAAGTTGTTCTCCTCCACTCTCATCTGTGCCTTCTCTATAGCGTGGGTGAGCATCTTGTGCTCAAGCATTTCGCCTTTTTCCCACTCCATCAGGCTCATGATTTTCATGGCCTTGTCGCTGGCAAAGCGGCGCATCAAGGGATCCTCGAATGATACGAAGAATACAGAAGAGCCCGAGTCGCCCTGGCGGCCGGCGCGGCCTCGCAGCTGGCGGTCTACGCGGCGGGAGTCGTGGCGTTCGGTGCCGATGATAGCCAAGCCGCCGACGCCCTTTTCATGGCCCTCGCCAATGCCGGGAATTTCGGTGTCAACCATGGCTTTCACCTCGTCAGTGAGCTTGATATCGGTACCACGGCCTGCCATGTTGGTGGCGATGGTCACAGTGCCGGCTTTGCCGGCCAGGGCCACAATTTCAGCCTCCTTTTGGTGAAGTTTGGCGTTGAGCACCTGGTGGTCGATATGGCGCATCTGCAGCATGCGCGACAGCTTTTCGCTGATTTCCACCGAGGTGGTGCCCACCAGCACCGGGCGCCCCAGCTCGTGGAGGCGCGTGATTTCGTTTATGATGGCATCATATTTCTCGCCGAGTGTGCGGTACACGCGGTCGTTCATGTCCACGCGGGCAATAGGCTTGTTGGTGTGGATGGTCACCACTTCAAGCTTGTAGATGTCCCAGAACTCTTCAGCCTCGGTGCTGGCAGTACCGGTCATGCCCGCAAGTTTGTGGTACATGCGGAAATAGTTCTGCAGAGTGATTGTGGCGAATGTCTGTGTGGCAGCCTCCACCTTTACGCCCTCCTTGGCTTCGATGGCTTGGTGCAGTCCATCGCTGTAGCGGCGACCTTCCATGATGCGGCCGGTCTGCTCGTCCACAATCTTCACCTTGTTGTCGGTAATCACGTATTCCACATCCTTCTCGAAGAGGGTGTAGGCCTTGAGCAGCTGGTTCACTGTATGCACGCGCTCACTCTTTACGGCATAATTCTGCATAATCTCTTCCTTCTTCTGCTGGCGCTCTTCGAGGTCGGCTATGTTTTCCAGCTCGCTAAGCTGGGCGGCCACATCTGGCAGCACGAAGAATTCGGGGTCTTGCGAGGTGCCGGTGAGTTCATCGATGCCCTTGTCGGTAAGCTCCACGCTGCGGTTCTTCTCATCAATGATGAAGTATAGCGGGTCGGTGACTTTGGGCATCTCTTGCTGGTTGTTCTCCAAGAAATGGGCCTCGGCTTCGAGCATCACTTGGCGCATGCCCTCTTGCGAAAGGAACTTGATCAGGTTGCGGTTCTTAGGCAGGGCTTTGTAGCAACGGTAGAGGAGCATTGCGCCCTCGGTGCGCACATCCTTATCATCGCTGGCGAGCTTTGTTTTGGCTTCATTGAATGTGCGGATAAAGAGGCGCTCCTGCGCGGCTACCACCTTTTGCACATTGCCCTTGAACTCATCGAAGTATTGGTCATCGCCCTTGGGCACCGGGCCAGAGATAATCAGAGGTGTGCGGGCATCGTCGATAAGCACTGAGTCCACCTCATCGACGATGGCGTAGTAATGCTTGCGCTGCACCAGATCCTCCGGGCTCATGGCCATATTGTCGCGCAGGTAGTCGAAGCCAAACTCATTGTTTGTGCCGAAAGTGATGTCGCACTGGTAGGCTGCGCGGCGCTCCGGTGTGTTGGGCTGGTGCTTGTCGATGCAATCCACGGTTGCGCCGTGGAACATGTATAGCGGGCCCATCCACTCGCTATCGCGCTTGGAGAGGTAGTCGTTGACAGTGACCACATGCACGCCTCTCTTGGATAGGGATCGCAGGAACACAGGCAGGGTAGCCACCAGGGTCTTACCCTCGCCAGTGGCCATCTCGGCGATTTTGCCGTGATGGAGCACGGCACCGCCGTAGAGCTGTACGTCGTAGTGCACCATATCCCAAGTGATTTCGTTGCCGGCGGCCATCCAGTGGTTCTTATATATGGCTTTGTCGCCTTCGATGCGCACGAAGTCCTTGCCTTGGGCGGCGAGGTCGCGGTCCATCTGAGTGGCGGTGACCACCACCTCTTCGTTCTGTGCGAAGCGGCGGGCAGTGTCCTTGACTACGGCAAAGACTACGGGCAGATGCTCGTTGAGCTTGTCTTCGAGGGTATCGAGGATTTTCTTTTCGAGGTCATCGACTTTGTTCCATACCGGTTGGCGTTCGTCAATCGGCATACCCTCGATTTCTTTCTTAAGCTCCACGATGGCGTCTTCGTCGGCCTTGGTGGCAGCGGCGATGTCTTGGCGTATTTCGTCGATTTTGGCGCGGAGCTCATCGTTGGAGAGTTCTGGCAGCCCTTCCTCGGCTGCCTTTATTTGCTTGACAATAGGCCAGTACACACGGTCGTCGCGCTTCTGCTTATTGCCAAATATTTTTTGTGCTATTGTTAGGATTGACATATTTTCGGTTTTCGGTTTTCAGTTTTCGGTTTTCAGTTTTCAGTTTTCGGTTTTCAGTATTCGGCGTTAGCCCGCCTCGTGTTCGGCTGCTGGTTTTCGGCGTTAGCCCGCTTCGTGTTCGGCGGTTTCGCCGCCGAAATTAATCGAGGGCCAGGGGCGCGGTGCTCGCGGCATTGGGGCTGCGGATGCGCAGCAGGCTTGTGATGGTGGGCGCGATGGCGCGCGCATCCACCGGATATTCGATTTTTCGGGCAGCCACATTAGGCGCCAGGATATACACCGGGGCAGTAGCCGCAGCAGAGCGCTCTACCAGTTCGGTGCGCTGCTTGGGATTGTTGAAATCGTCGATGATCTGCCATCCTGGCATCACTTGCAGCCATACATCGCCAGCGTGGGCCAGAGATGTGGCGGCTCGCAGAGGGGCTGTCTCAGTCGAGCGGCTGTCAATGATTTCGTCTAAGCTGTAAGCCTTGGTCACACCGGCCATGCGCTCCAGGAAGCGGGCAGTCTCGCGGCGCACCTCCTCCAAGCTCTGTTTTTTTTCTTCAATTAGCTTGTGGTTGAGGTAGATCTGGCCGTTGTGATAAGCCTGCGCCCATTCGCCGTTGCCGTAAATGGCCATCAAGTAGAGATTGAGCAGCGAGATGGCCTTGCGGGTGGAGAACTCTCCATAGGGGATGTTCCACTTCTCATCGTCGCGGCGCGTGCGCTGGGCTGGCGGGGTGGCCGCTAAGAACACTAAGGTGTTCTTCAGTCCTATAGACTTGTCGATAGCCGAGAATAGCTGGTCGAGATTGCGGTCCAGCTGATAATAGGCATCGTATGTTTCGTAGCGGTTGTCAACATTGCGCGAATATGGATATGGGGCCACAGTGTAGCTGATGCTAATCATATCGGCTCCTCCATGCTTGCCGAGCGAGAGGTCTTTAAGGCTCTCGATGGTGAAGTTGGTCACTTCGTCGTTGATCTTCGGCGAAGCTCGGAACTGGCGCATGCGCTCTGGTCCCGCCTGCTTGTAAGTGTACTTGAAGGGGGTAAGCTTCAGGTGCAATGGCACGAAAGAGTAGTCGTCGGGTCCGAACATCGGAGTCCAGGCCATGGTGTCTATGCGTTCGCGCAGGGGCGTCAGTCGGTTCTGTATGTTGAGCGACGCGGGTATGTTCTTGTAGTAAGTGGTTGTGGCCCAGCTTTCGTTGGCGTCATTGAGCCAGAGGCCGCAGTCGCCAGCATGGCCGGCCATGATCAGGGCCATAGCTGGGTTAGGGGAGATGGAATATGCTTGCGTGATTCCGCCGCCGGCAATTTTCAGTTCGTCAGTGATGGTGGTGACTGCCAAGGCGCGGGGCGAGAAAGTCTGGTTGGTGTAGTTGCCCATGAAGTCCATGTCCTGAAACACCGGACCTGGCCTAAGGGTGGCCCTCTGCATCACCTCGGCAGCCGGCACGGCGTTGGACCATGTGGATGCCCCGGTGTAAATGATTGCGGTGGCAGCTGTGGCATCGATGGGGGCGCCGAAGTCCACATTGCCTATCACCACGCCGTCGCGCATCAGGCGCTTGAGCCCTCCCTCTCGGAAATTGTCTTGCAGCAAGGCCAGATATTCGTCCTGCAGCTCTTCCACCACAATGCCCACCACCAGTTTGGGCTGCTGTGGAGTGGCCGCAGCAACCGTGGTGGCTACCGAGGCTGAGAGAATCAGGAGGCTCTTGCGCAGCGGCTTATTACTTAGATTTTTTATAGACATATATATAGTTGAAAGCCCTGAGAGCATCGCACACGATAAGGGGCACGAAGGCCGGATTCATGCTCTGTCGTGTCCAATGCCAGGCGATAGCCAGGGTCAAAATCAATGCAAAGTTAACTATTTGATACGAAAATACCACAATATTGCAGTTTTTTAACCAAATAAAAATCGGCACTATCAGGCATAAGGGATTGAGCCAGAGGAAGAGCCAGTTGGGCGATGTCGCCTCGTGAGTTGAAACGAAAATCAAGAACGCCAGTAAGCATCCAGCCAAGCCGAAGACGGCGAACAGCACAGCATCGAACCAGCGGGTGACGCGCCGGCGGCGCATATCCCGGATGGTAAATCCTATGCCAAGCGCCAAGACCAGGATGCCTGCAGCCATGGGCGTCAGGTACCAGGGAGTGGGGCCGCAGGTGACATCATGGCCCTCGAAAATCACGCGCGAGCGGCTGCATAGCGGGCGACCTCCTACGGTAGCGGAATCGAGCTGGGTGTCGAGTACCACCGGAGCAAAGGCGTGTTCCCAATTGTCAATGGGGTAATCGATGCCGCTGCCCAAGGCCAAGTCAATGCCAAACTGGTACCAGGGGTAATTGCGGTGGTAATGCCTCATCACCTCTCTGAAAGTGGCTGTCTCAGCCAGTTCTGTGGCCGGGGCGGCCAGGATTATGCTGTCGCCTAAGGCTTGCTGAAGCACTCGCAGGGGGCGCAGCGAGCAATTGTCCTTGACGTAGTTATATCTATAAACACGGTTCTGCGGCAAAAAGTTTTGAGCCAGCACCAGCTGCAGCCGCGCCTGCTGGGTGGAATCCATGATGATTTCATGCTCCACGATGCGGCGCCCTTGGCGGCGGTACTCGTCTTCGAAATAGCTCCAGGGGGTGGCTGTGACCCAGTAGTCAGTCTCGCCCTTTACAAAGCGGTACACGAAGTGGGGCGCGTTGAAGTCGAATGTGCCGTAGCTTATGGCCACATCGCTTTTGGGGCTCTGCAGTCTCAGCACCGCATGGCCCTCAAGCTCGTAGATGTCAGGCCCCGGGTAAAAATTGACAAAGCTCACACGCAGCCCTTCGCTGTGGGCAGCTGCGCATCCCAAGGTTATGAACAATATTATGAAAAACCGTTGTAATCTCATAATTAATGTGCAAAGTTACTAATTTTTTTGGTGAATTAGAGGAAAAGTTTGTACCTTTGTCGTTATTATCATCAGAAACACAATAGATAAGCATATGCGACACATCTTTCTCTATATACTAATCTCAATATTCACCATAGGCTCTGCCTCATTCGCTGAGGCTAAGACCACAAAGTCCAAGGCTAAGGCTGTGGCGGCGGCCCCGGTAAAGAAACTTTCTAATTACGAGGAGGCTGTGGAGGCTTATCAAGCCTACGATTTCGATGCGGCAGCCAAGAAGCTCGAAGCCGCCGAGGAAGAGCTCAAGAGAAAGAAAAAGGAGGTGCCGGAAGAATATGAGCTTTTCCGCAACCGCATTCTTATGGGTAAGAACATGCTCGAGCGGGTGGAGAAAATCATCATCCTCGACTCCTTGCTTGTGGATAAGGAGGACTTTTTCAAATTCTACCAGCTCACCTACGATGCTGGCAAACTTATGCCCAATAGCGTCTTGCCTCCCGCTTTCCCCTCTGCCGGAGCCACTGTGGTGTTTGAGCCGCAGAGCAATCGCGAGGTGTTTTGGGGTGTAGAGAGCACTGAGGGCAACACCGAGCTTGTAAGCTCGCAAATCCTCGATGACGGGGCCTTCGAACAGCCCGAGCCCATCAACAACACCTTAGGCGAGGGAGGCGATGCCGACTATGTGTATTTTATGCCCGACGGAGTCACTTTCTATTTCGCCAACAATGGCGAGAACTCGCTTGGGGGCTACGATATCTTCATGAGCCGGCGCCAGCCCGACGGCACAGTGCTTCAGCCCCAGAATGTGGGCATGCCATATAATTCGCCCTTTGATGACTATATGCTGGTAATTGATGAGTTGGCCAACCTGGGCTGGTGGGCCACCGACCGCAATCAGATTCCGGACAAGATCACGATATACCAGTTCATACCCAATCTGGTGCGCGAGAACTATCGGGCTTCCGACCCAAATATCCGCGATTTCGCACGCATAGCATCGTATAAGGCCACTCAGGATGGCAACTTGTTGGCTATGAACGATTTCTTCACCAATGCAGAAGAAGTGGAGAAGCCAGAGTTCTATGTGTCATTAGCTGGCAAAATATATACCAACTATTCCCAGCTTCGCAATGTGGAGAGCGAGACCGCAATGCGCCAGTATCAGGACCGGCTCAAAGACTATCAGCTTATGCAAGGGCAGTTGCGAGTGCTGCGCGACCGTTACCGCGAGGGCGACAAGACGGTGGCCAACGATATCAAGAGCCTCGAAAAGCGCCTGCTCTCCGGAGCCCAGATGCTGCCCAAGCTGCGCAATCAAGCAGTACTCGCCGAGACAAAGAAGTAGGGATGTTAAATCCCGCTTTAACCTTAGTTAAAGCCCCGAAGAAATTTTGTAGTTAAGGATAATAGGCCTAATTTTGCCGTCTCTTATCCTTAACTTTTGTTATATAGATGTCCAATCCTTTGGGGAGATGGCTTTTGAATCTTTTCTCATCTCCAATTTTCATCTCTTTATGCATATTGGCTGGGATGCTATCCTGCTCGGGCAGCGGCGCGTCTGTGCCTCAGGAACCAGATCCAGAACCTGACCCGGCTCCGCAGAAATCCATTGTCACTTTGCTATTATCCTGGTCTGACTCTGAGTGGACAGAATATATGTCGCGCAGTAGCCAGAGCTTAGATTGCGTGGTGGAGGCATATCGAGAAGGCTCAAGCGCATGCGCCCGTCATGCGGTGGAGCAAGCCGCTTTGGCTGCTGATGGCGCTTATGAGGTGGAGATAGAGATAGAGCCGGGCTCCTATGAGTTTCTGATTTGGCTCACTCCGCCCCAGGCCGATGGCGCGTCATACGACACTTCCGATCTGCGAGCTGTGAGATATCATTGCTCCAGTGGAGGGGATATTGCCCAAAAACTGGCCTATTGCGCCTCAACCACAGCCAAGGTGAGCTCAGATGCAATGGAGGTGCCAGTGTCGCTTATCCGACCCTTTGCCATATACAATCTCTATGTGCTCGATGCTAAGGAATATTTGGAAAAGGCTTCTGAGAATGGGTGGCCGGCGGATTTGTCGCTTTTAGGAGCGAAAGTGTATTATGAGGGTTATTATCCAGTGAGTTATAATGTCAGCGCCGGGGCAGCCAATGATGCAGTCACAGGCATCAGTTATGCCTTGGATGTCACTCTCGACCAGGAAGAGCAGATATTGGTGGGGCAGGATATCGTGTTGGCCGGGACCGATGACTCTTTCTTGCAAGTGCGTGTGGAAATCTATGAGATTGCCACAGGCGAGGTGGTCACGGCTACCTCAGGCATCAAGATACCTTATCGCCAGGGCTGTGCCACTACTGTCGAGGGCAACTGGCTCTGCCAGAGCTCTTCGCAGGGCGGCGTAGGCATTGACCCCGAATGGAATGAGATAGTAGTGCCGTTTTAAGCGTATGATGAGTAAATATATGATATAATGACTATAATATTATGAAGAATTATTTGAGACACATTATTGCCAATAATCTGATATTAAAATTGTTATTGGGGGTAGCAATGGCAGGTTGCTCTGATGAGGCGTCACTGGATCTGAATGTCGCTTGTGTCAGCATCGATGCTGTCATTGACAGCGAGGATTGTCAGCGCTCGCGTGCCGAGGGCGATGATCCGGCAGTCACCCGCTGCCTGGTGGAGATTGTCCAGGGAGAGAGCACCCAGGGCATATTTGCCATGGATGGTAATGGCGCAAGCGGCTTTTCGTTCTCCAAAGAGCTAACAAAGGGCCAGAATTACACCTTCTATTTCTGGGCCGACTGCGGAAAGGAGTGCTACGATGCTTCCGACTTCACCCAAATTGCCGTGGCATCTGGAGCCTCCCCATCTGTGGCCTTTGCTGGCTCTGCTACCCTTGTGCCATCAGCTACCGACCATGCGGTATCCCTTAGCCTTACGCATGCTGTGGCTAAGGTCAGCTATGTCAGCACCACGGCCTTGGCAACTGGCAAAACAGTGACTATGACCATCCCATCGGTGTATCCGTCGTACAATGCGCGCACCTCGGCCGCCACTGGCTCTCCCGCCCAGAAAGAGTACAGTCTTGATTTGTCAGAGGCAGTGACGGCTCAGCAGACTGTGATGTCGGCTTACGCATTTGTAGATGGCAACAACCAAGCCGTGGAGCTTAAATATGGCTTTTCGCCGACAGTCACCGTAAGCAACGCCCCGGTGGCCCACAATACCCACACCTGTCTTACCGGCGATATCTCTGGACAAGTGACCTTGGCTGTTTCAGCAGCGATATCATCTTCATGGACCGAGGCCAATGTGGAGTATTCCGTGCCTGATGATGACGAAGATCTTGACTATGTTGACCTGGGCCTTTCGGTGTATTGGGCCAAGTGCAATCTGGGCGCTGACAATCCGGAAGATGAGGAATATTGTTATCAGTGGGGTTGTTTTACTAATGATCATATTGGAAAGATAGATAACTATAATGGCCCAACACTCTCCACCGCAGATTTGCCATCTGAATACGATACGGCCACTCACATTTTAGGCGAGCCTTGGCGCATGCCCACAAAGGCTGAGTGGGAAGAATTGATGACCTTGACTCGGACTGTAACCGCAGCCGGCTTTACGTACACCTCTGCCAATGGCAATAAAAGCATCTTTATACCCGTAAATTACTATTATTCTAATGAGGGCAATTTGCCTGGTTCATATTATTGGTCCTCTACAACAAAGCAAAGAGAAGAGGGGGAGGCCGATGATATTTTTAAAATGAAATATGCGGCATGTCTATCTAACAACAATATTGGATATAAAATCTACTATAACAGTCTTCCTATCCGCCCCGTGCGCGACAAATAATCTAACAATAAATTCACAACAAACAATCTTATGAACAAATTCCAAACTTTAATCCTCTTGGCAGCCCTGAGCTTGGCATCATGCCAGAGCGAAGCCCCCGAGTCAGCACTTGCCGAGGGCAAAGTGACAGTTGAGCTCTCAGCCCTCCTCAACGGCGCCACTCTTTCTCGCGCCGACGATGCGGCCGTCACCCGCTGCCTGGTGCAGCTCATCGACCAAGACCGTACAAATCCCGATGACCAAGGGCCTATCACCCTTACAGGCTCGCAGTCCGCCGGATTCAATGGCGATATCACCATCTATAAGGATCATACTTACGATATCCTCTATTGGGCCGACTGCGGAGAAGACTACTACACAGCTACAGACCTCACTGCTGTAGCCCTCGCAGCTGAAAAAGATGCCTCCATAGCCTATACTGGCAGACAATCATCTTGGCAATACAGCGCAGCCAACTCCACAATAAGCACCACCCTCATCCACGCTGTGGCCAAGGTGTCGATCAAGACCACCAAGGCTGTAACATCGCTCATAGGCGTCACTGTCAAGGGGGTGAAAGTAGCCTCGGGATATGACTGTAAGACATCCTCAATCACCGGCGCCACCTCCGCCAAGACCGATGGCTATTCGACCTCAATTGCTTCTGCCGCTGCCGATGAGGAGGTGCTGTCTTTCTATGCACTCGTGGATGGCACCAACCAGACAATCACAGTGCAATTCGGTGAGGAAGACCCGATTGAAGTAACGAATGTGCCCATCCAAGCCCAGACCCATACTATCCTCTCGGGCGACCTCTCAGGCTCGGTGGCTACCACGTTCAATGTAACTGTCAACACTAACTGGGTGGAGCAAAGCAGCTCGCTTTAACACGATTTAGTACTTGCGCCCTTTGGGTCGCTTGTGCATGTCGGAAATTATTCGTAACTTTGTAGGATAATTGCGCCGACAATGAGACACACACTCTCTACACATATACTCGTTGCAGCGCTGGGGGCTTCCGCTCTCAGCGCTAATGCTGCATCCCTGTCGTTCCAGGGCTCGGCTAAAAGCGTAATCACCATCTCGCCCGAGGCATCTACGGGCTTGAATGCCATATATGTGCTCTACGATGCCAATGGTGTCACTGCCACCTATGCCGCCGACAACCAGAATGCAGTCTGGACTCGCTTCAGCTCCCTGGGCGGAGCCTATGCCGAGGAAATACCCTCAACCAAGGATGGCAATAATTACTCTGTGACCCTCCCGGCTGAAGATTATGGATACATAATCGAGGACGGCACCAATCGATACTATTGCTGGATTGTCAACTATGCCAATCATCAGCTGAGGCTCGATGGCTTGGCTTTCTCTGCCGACCAAGACTGCGACCGCGCTCATCTGGAGCTTCAAGGCTATGCCGAGCCTCTGCGCTATTACACCATAAATGGAGCTGTAAAAGAGCTGTCGCGCGAGCTCGCCGTGGACTATCAGACCATGGAGTACGATGAGGCTGCCGAAGAGTATGCCCCGGTGGAGACCCGCCAGTCTATCTCTTCGATTAGAGGTTCGTTCGGGGTGCCTGCGCCACTGTGCGATACTGAATTCACGCTCTCGGGCGACAGATTTTTGCGGGAGTGGGGCTTGGAGCAGAGTGTGGCAAGTGGGCCGTACACCGCCATTGCCGTGGAGGCTCGCACATCTGCCACCCAGGAGCAACGCGACAATGAAAATGAGCAGACTGTGGAGGCTGGTTCGCTCGGCGGCAGCGCCCCGGTGACCGTGAATTTCCATGCCGCGGTCACTGATGCCGCAATCTTCCGCGAATGGCAGATGAGTACGGATGCCGACTTCGAGCAAGTGGTGGACCGTTGGCAGCAGCTCGACTTCGAGTATGTGTTCCGCGACAACGGCACTCTCTATGTGCGCTTCCTCTGCGCCAATGATGATGACAGTTGCGAGTACCTGGGCGAGACCTACGAGGTATTTGTGGGCGAGAGCGCCCTGCTATGTCCTAATGCCTTCTCGCCTGGCAGCACCGAAGGGGTCAACGATGAGTGGCGCGTGAGCTACAAGTCTATTGTCAGCTTCGAGTGCCACATCTTCAACCGTTGGGGCCAGGAGATGATCAAGTTCACTGACCCGGGCATGGGCTGGGATGGCAAATACAAGGGCAAGCTGGTGCCGGCCGGGGTGTACTATTATGTGATCAAGGCCCGGGGCAGCGATGGCAAGAATTACAACCTGAGCGGTGACATCAACATAGTGCGCATGCGAGAAATCGGCACCACTAACTCGGAGTGATCGCCCACGATGCCCCCGATTCTTAGAAATCTCGAAAACTCTCGAAAATTCTCGAAAATTCTCGAAAACTCTCGAAAATTCTCGAAAACTCTCGAATAAAAAAATTTTAGAAATGAAGATAATTTACATAACCCTCTTTGCAGCCCTGTGCTTTGGCTGCCTTTCAAGTATAGCCCCGGCTGAGCCCCCTCAGACCGCTGGCTCTTTCAGCTCAGTTTTTACCCCCGACATCCCTAAGTCGGTGACCTTCTGCGGTGAGAAGGTGGACCTCGACCGCGAAGATATGTACGAGCGCTACGACCGCGAGCTCGCTTCCATGGTCTATACGCATGGCAATACCCTGCTCACCATCAAGCGGGCCAACAAATATTTCCCCGTGATGGCCCCCATCCTCAAGAAGAATGGCATTCCAGAGGATTTTCTCTACTTGGCTTGCATAGAAAGCTACCTCAACCCTCGCGCATATTCTGGCGCGAAGGCAGCGGGCATCTGGCAGTTTGTGCCAGCCACGGGCAAGCAGTACGGCCTCGAGGTGGGCGATGAGGTGGATGAGCGATACAATCTGGAGAAAGCCACAGCCTCAGCTTGCCGCTACCTCAAGCAAGCATACAATAAGTACGGCAACTGGGAGTCAGTGATGGCCGCCTACAATGGCGGTCAGGCTCGCATCAGCAAAGAGCTCGAGGCCCAAGGCGTGGACACTGCCTTTGACCTCTATCTGACCGATGAGACACAGCGATACATGTTCCGCGTGATGGCCATGAAGGAGATTATGGAAAATCCGGGCAAGTACGGCTTCAGCCTTCGCGCCGATCAGCTGTATATGCCCGGCGACTACGACACCGTGGAGGTTAGCGGAGCCGTGGAGGACTGGCCTGCCTGGGCCCAGGAGCATGGCATCACCTATGCCCAGCTGCGAGATGCTAACCCCTGGATTCGAGCCAAGACCCTGACCAATAAGGCTGGAAAGACCTATCAGGTGAAAATCCCTAAGAAAAACAGCCTCTCTCGCTCCAAGCAGAAAACAGCAGTGTACAATCCCAATTGGGTAACTCAATGACAACACAGCCACAGGACTCGCTCGCAGTGATTGGCGCTCGAGTGCACAACCTCAAAAATATCGACGTAACCCTGCCGCACAATCAGTTGGTCGTAATCACCGGCCTTAGCGGCAGTGGCAAGTCTTCGCTCGCCTTCGACACTATCTTTGCCGAGGGCCAGCGCCGATATATCGAGACCTTCTCTTCCTACGCCCGCAATATGCTCGGAAATCTGGAGCGCCCGGATGTGGACCAGATCACCGGCCTGAGTCCCGTGATTGCCATCGAGCAGAAGACCATCAACCGCAATCCTCGCTCCACAATTGGCACCACCACTGAAATATACGATTTCTTGCGTCTGCTCTTCGCACGCATTGGCAAGGCCGTGAGCTACCTCTCAGGTGAGCCAATGGTGAAATACAGCGAAGAAAAGATCCTATCTCTCATTGGTGATAAGTTTGCCGGCAAAAAGCTGTATGTGCTTGCTCCCATGGTGAAGAACCGCAAGGGGCACTACAAAGAGCTTTTTGAGACACTGCGCAAGAAAGGCTACCTCTATGTGAGAGTGGATGGCAAGCTCCGCGAACTGGAGTACGGCCTGAAGGTGGACCGATACAAAAACCACAGCATAGAACTGGTAATCGACCGCTTCCGCGCCAGCGACACTATTGACGAGCGCTTGCGCGACACCGTGCACCGCGCTCTCGAGGTGGGCGACAAGGAGATCTTCATCGTGGATGTTGACGACAACGAGCGGGTGTACCAGTACTCCATGCAGCTCATGGATCCCACCACGGGTCTTAGTTACCGCGAGCCTGCTCCTCACAATTTCTCGTTCAACTCTCCCCAGGGAGCCTGCCCATGCTGCAAGGGCCTGGGCTATGTGGATCAGGTGGATCGCGAGAAAATTATTCCCGACCCATCGATTTCGATCCATGCCGGGGGCATAGCCCCGCTAGGCAAGTATAAGGACACCATGATTTTCTGGCAGATTGACGCTATCTGCCAAAAACATGGCTACACCATCAAGACACCCATCTGCGACCTCTCCGACGAATGCATGAGCGATATCCTCTATGGCACTACCGAGCATCTCTCACTGCCACAGTCAGCATATTCAGCCCGAGCCTATCTCTCGCACTACGAGGGTATCGTGAAGTACATCGAGATGCAGCAGAGCGACGATGCCGGGTATCAGGCCCAGAAATGGAGCGGCCAATTCTACTCGCGGGTCATCTGCCCCGAGTGCAAGGGCGACCGCCTAAACCGCGAGGCCCTGCATTTCTTTATTGACGGTCAGAACATAGCCCAGCTTTCGCGCCTCGACATAGCCCAGCTCTACCAGTGGTCCCAAGGCATTCTCGACCGGCTGTCGCCCACCGACAGGATTGTAGCCACCGAGATCTTGAAAGAAATCAACCACCGCTTGAGCTTCTTGGTAGATGTGGGTCTGGAGTATCTTCAGCTCAATCGCGCCTCTGCCACCCTCTCCGGCGGCGAGAGCCAGCGCATCCGGCTGGCCACGCAGTTGGGCTCCGAGCTTGTCAATGTGCTTTACATCCTCGACGAGCCCAGCATAGGGCTGCATCAGCGCGACAATCGGCGCCTGATCAATTCGCTTAAGAAGCTGCGCGATGCCCAGAACTCCATCATCGTGGTAGAGCACGACAAGGATATAATGCTTGATGCCGACTATGTGGTGGACATTGGCCCTGGGGCCGGGCGAAAAGGCGGCGAGGTGGTGTTTGCCGGAGCCCCTGCTGACATGGCTAAAACCCATACGCTCACCGCGCAATATCTCAATGGCGAGAAAAAGATTGCGGTGCCAGCTGTGAGGCGTCCAGGCAATGGAAAATTCTTGGAGCTGAAAGGGTGTACCGGCAATAATCTCCAAAATGTGGACTTAAAGCTCCCATTAGGCACTTTCACATGCGTGGCGGGTGTGTCGGGCAGCGGCAAGTCATCGCTTGTCAACGCCACGCTGCAGCCCATTCTGAGCCAGCATTTCTATCGTTCGCTCCAGGAGCCGCTGCCCTACAAAGAATTAATAGGGCTGGAGAATGTTGACAAGGTGGTCACTGTGGACCAGTCGCCTCTGGGCAAGTCGCCGCGCTCCAATCCGGCAACCTACACGGGGGTATTCACCGATATTCGCAATCTTTTCGTAAATCTTCCGGAGGCAAAGATCAGGGCTTACAAGCCGGGCCGCTTCTCGTTCAATTGCGCCGGAGGGCGCTGCGAGGCATGTTCGGGCAATGGATACCGCAGCATCGAGATGAACTTCCTGCCCGATGTGCTGGTGCCCTGCGAGGTGTGCCAGGGCAAGCGCTACAACCGCGAGACCTTGGAGGTGCGTTTCAAGGGCAAGTCCATAGCCGATGTGCTCGACATGACTATCAATCAGGCTGTGGAGTTCTTCAGCGGCATTCCTGCTATATTGAAGAAAATAAAGGTGCTGCAGGATATAGGCTTGGGCTATATCAAGCTTGGACAGCCTTCATCTACCCTCTCTGGCGGTGAGAACCAGCGCGTGAAGCTGGCCACTGAGCTGGCCAAGAAGGATACTGGCCGCACGCTATTTATTTTGGATGAGCCCACCACCGGCCTCCACTTTGAGGATATCAACACGCTCTTGGCCCTTCTCAACCGCTTGGTGGACAAGGGCAACACCGTGCTGGTGATCGAGCACAACCTGGATGTGCTCAAGTGCGCGGATTATCTGATTGATATGGGCCCGGGCGGAGGCCGCGATGGCGGTCGCATTATCGCCACCGGCACACCGGAGGAAATAGCCCGGACCTCATCACCCACATCTTCATTCCTGGCGGAAGAATTATGATATCACTCCAAATAGAAAATCTCACCAAGAGCGTGGGCGATCGCCTGCTCTTCGGCGATGTCACCCTGGGCGTCAACGAGGGCGACAAGATTGGCATCATTGCCAAAAACGGCGCTGGCAAGAGCACTTTTCTGCGCATCTTGGCTGGCAAAGAGGATTATGACTCTGGCAAAATCACTCTGCGCAATGGCTTGAGAGTGGCTTATCTCGATCAAGACAGCCATTTCTCCTCTGGCCAGAGCATCATTGAGGCATGCTTGCAGCAGGCCCCCGCTCCGCAGGAGTGGAGCCACAGCGAGGAGGATGCTTGGAAATATCGCCAAAAGCTGGTGCAAGTCTTAGGGCAGCTCGGCATTGAAGATGCCGAGGCTCCGGTGGATCACCAGAGCGGCGGCCAGCTCAAGCGCATGGCTATAGCCTGTGCCGTGATCAGCGAGCCTGATATCTTGCTGCTTGATGAGCCCACCAACCACCTTGACATTAAGGTGATTGAGTGGCTTGAGGCGTATCTTGCGCGCTCGCGAGCCACTATCTTGATGGTGACACACGACCGCTATTTCCTCGACCGCGTATGCAACAAGATTGTGGAGATTGACCGCGAGCAGATGTATGCCTACGATGGCAACTATGACTATTATCTGCGTCGCCGCCGCGAGCGCATCGAGGCCATGGGCGCGGAGCTGGCCAGGGTGAAGAATACTCTGCGCCGGGAACAGGACTGGATGAGCCGTCAGCCCCAGGCGCGTGCTGGCAAGGCCAAATATCGCATAGACCAGTTTTACGAGCTTAAAGAGCGTTCGCGAGTGAACCTCACTGAGCGCAATGTAAACTTGGAGCTAAACCAGGCCTCCTACATAGGCAATAAGATCTTCGAGGCCAAGGGCATAAGCAAGGCTTTCGGTGACAAGAAGATACTGGATGGGTTCTCCTATACTTTCGCCCGTGGCGAGAAGGTGGGCATAATTGGGCCCAACGGGGTAGGGAAGAGCACGTTCATAAAGATGTTGCTGGGCCTTGTGCCCCAGGATGCTGGTCACTGGAATGTGGGCGAGACAGTGAGATTCGGTTATTATTCGCAGGATGGAATTCAGTTTGACGAAAACAAGAAGGTGATAGATGCGGTCACTGAGATGACCGAGGAGATTGTCACCAGCGACGGGGCTCGCCTGTCTCCCATGCAGTTCTTGCAGCATTTCCTCTTCTCGGTGCCTGACCAGCAGAAGTACATCTACAAGCTCAGCGGAGGTGAGCGGCGTCGGCTGTACTTGGCCACGGTGCTGATGAAAAATCCCAATTTCTTGATCCTTGACGAGCCCACCAATGACTTGGATATTGTCACTCTTGGGCTTCTGGAGGATTATATGGTGCGTTTCAAGGGTTGTGCTTTGATTGTGAGCCACGACAGGTATTTCTTAGATAATATCGTGGATCATCTCTTTGTGATGGAGGGAGATGGGGTGGTGCGTGACTTCCCCGGAAATTATTCGGATTATCGCAATTTTATTAAGGATCAGGAGGCTGAGAGTCAGGCCGATAGTGGCGCTGTGACAAAGAAGGCTGCGGAGAAGCCCCGGTATGAGGATCCTAACAAGAAGAAGAGGCTGACATTCAAGGAGCAGCGCGAGCTTGAGGCTTTGGAGGCGGAGTTGGAGAAGCTTAATGCTGAGAAGGCTGAGCTTGACGCGCTCTTCAACAGCGGAGCGCAGATTGACGATGTGGCGACCAAGGCTGCTCGCTACAGCCAGGTCAAGGACCTTCTTGATGAAAAGGAGATGCGCTGGCTGGAGCTCACCGATGGGCTGTAGACGCGGTTGGTGTGCCTGCGAATGGTCTCTGCGGACGGGTCTGAAAATGAAAATTGAAATAAATTTTGAAAAATATTTTGTGGAATGAAAAAAAAGTCGTAACTTTGCAACGCAAAACACGATGGTGTCATAGCTCAGATGGTAGAGCAAAGGACTGAAAATCCTTGTGTCCCCGGTTCGATTCCTGGTGACACCACAAGAGAAAGCCTCAGTGAATTCACTGAGGCTTTTCCGTCATATCTCAGATGGCAGGGCAAAGGACTGGAGTGTCTGATATCTGGCCTTGTGTCCCCGG